>JACPZP010000024.1 GCA_016195405.1 Planctomycetota bacterium
GCAAGCGCAACTCCTATGCGACGGAAGAGACCTTCTTTGGTTTCTGCTCCGGCGAGGAGAAACCAGCCGAAGCTGAGCACCACAGATATTCCCGGCACGCTGACCCATTCTGGCCAGCCAAAAAGCGTGAGCGCTTTCGTAGCCATCAGGTACGTGCAAATCAGCAAGAACACGACAAACAGTTGCACAACCCAAACACAGAAACGAGCGCCAGCATTTCTCGAAAGTGATGGCATAGAGCATACTCACTGTTTGTTCTTGTCGTTACACCTCTCTCCTCCTTCTTTCCCGTCTTCGATTTTTCGCTCTTGGTATTTTGCCGCGGCTGTGAGCAGTTGCCGGAGCGCATCTTCGGCGTGTACGGCTTCCCCATGCCTGAAATTCAAGCCGTATTTGACGTTCACTTCGGCGTTCGGCATCAATGGCATCAGCCATTCCTGAGTGCCATCTTTTTCTGCGTATGCCAAGAATTCGTACTGAAGCGCCGGAACTGCAAGCACGACATAGTTTTCTACTGGACGTTTGCTGTTTTTCTGATGTGTTTCTCTACATCCAAAATACAGTTTGGCCGTTTCCGCGCTTCCATAACCTGTTATTTGCCAGACTCCCTTTTTTTGCTGGGTTTCAATCATGAAAAGAGGGGTGCCAGTCTGCGAGCAAACGGGGTAAATTGCCTTTGTCGAGGCCCGTTCGGGGAGGCTCCACAATGCTGGCTCTTTTCCCGACTTTTTCAAGACGTCCAAACGTACCCAAACGTGTCTCATCGCGGGTCCCAGCTTGACACTCTCGGCTTTGATACCTTCTGATTTCATCTCCTGGACGATTCTGTCAAACGTTTCCTGTGATATCACCTGACGGCTTTCCTCAAGGTCAAGCGCGCTTAATGTCATTCGTTTTGCTTGCGTACCCGCGCCCGCTTGTGCCTGCGCACCTGCGCCTGATTCCAGTAGCCGGGCCTCAAAATAGCCAAAAATGAAGGTGACGGTCAAAAAACCTGCGAGCAAAATTCGCATACGCAGTCCTCATTGCAATAGCTAGGGTTTCACTTGAATTTCAAAGAAAACTTGCCAGTGTTCAAAGCCAGCGTCGGATTCGTCTTGATACTCCTCGAACGCAAGCCGGCGCCGCTGCCCTCTATTAACAGGCCATGGGTCCAGAAGGATTAACATTTTCTCCTTGGTGTAACCAACGACCACCAGCATGTGTCCATTTCCACCGCCGACGGGGCGCTTCGCGTAGCAAAATGGGCGATCCGAGTCGATTTCTGCTTTGAGTGCTTGCCACGTTAGAGGATTCCCTTGTCGCCTGAATTTGAAACCGCACCAATCAAAATCAGGCCAACCTGGCACATCCGCTTCTCTTCCATAACTGGCAATTACCTGATCCTTCTGCTTTTTCCGCTTTCCATTGTAATCGCTAATCATTTCAGAACAGGCCGCCCAACACCAATTGGGTTTTTCTTGACCAAACAGCGCAGTTCTAAGTGGATTCGGTTGCTGGCCGTTTGCCTCTTTCGGCTCGACGAGGAACGGGAAAAGGAGCAGTGGTATCGCACCGAGGGGAAGTCGTACCATGTTGCATCTCTCCGAAGCGCATAGGTAATCGCGATGACCTGAGGTGGAGAGATTGTATTCGCATCGGCACGTTCTCTCCAGTTAGTTTCCTTTTTTATTGGCGACAAGTCAAGGCTGAGTCAGCTTTTTGGCTAGTTCCGACAGCCAACTGAAGAGCTTACGACCGTGGCGCAAACGTGGCAATTTCGGTGACCAATATAAGAAAGGAAAAGGAGCAAGGTGCTGAATCGTAGACCACCTTGGACAGGGCACTATTTGTTGCGCCACGCCAGTCTCTTCAATTCGGCTCTGCTCTCCCTCGACACAGGGCAGTGCCAACTCGGCATTGCACCCGTCACGCAGCTTGCCTTCCGACCACCTCACTCATGACCATCTCGAACAGTTCTTGCCCATCGTTCGTGCACCCTTGTCCTCCGTGTTCTCGCGTTTCACGCTTGTGTTCCGGGGCGTTCGAGCTGGCGTAGAAGAACAACGGCGTCTTGTTGCCTTCTTTTCGCAGTCGGTCGAGCAGCACATAGCCTTCACGCGGTCCCTCGCGACGGCCCATGTCCGAAATTATCGCTGCATATCTATTCCGCTCTAGGCGATCAAACGCCTCGTCCGTGGACAATGCCAACGTAAATCGCAAGCCCATCGCTTCGAACGCTTGGCGCTCGTACCTGTTGTTCTCAGGCCTGTCGTCAACCCAGAGAACGTGGTTTCTCCAGTCCTCCTTGGTCGGCGCCAGCGCCGGCGAAGCCGCACGCGCTACTTCCACGATCTTGTGCAAGTCCGCCTGGGTCTCAGTCTTGGCACTTGCGGCGGTTAGGGAGGCCACGACGGCCATCTGCATCTTGACGTAGTTCTCTTCATTCCTGAAATCGCTCGGGGCGAACAGCTTGCCGCTGTGTCGGCTCACGAGCCACGCGAAGACACCAAGAACGAGGACGGGGAAGATGATGAGGAAATAAATCAGCGGAAGACGCTCTGCGGCAGTGAATGCGCCGGCGAACGCTGTGACCATTGCGGCAAATCCATACACCATCACGATAAACAGCGCGATGATGCCAAGCGGATTCCGCGCGAGGGATTTCGCGGTGTCGCCAAATGTTTTCACCTGATCGGTCATGAGAGTTTGCGGTTAGTGCAACTACTTTTGCCTGGCCGCGCGGCTATCGATTCGGATTTCCCACAACCTTCTCATCCAGCTTCCACGACTGTGCCAGCGAGTCGCGCAGGGCGTGGGCGAGTTCGTAGGCGGCCTTTTGAGCTTCGCTTAGGGGAATCAAATCCGGATCCACCACCTTGGCCATGGCGACCATTTTTTGCTCCACGCCGATGCCTTCGATCAGGCTCGACTCCGCGACGTACAGCTGGCGGAATCTCGTGCGGGCTTTCTTCAAATGCTCCTCGGGGTGATCCTTAGGGTTGGCCAACACGGCCGCGGCTTGAACCACCTCCAAGTACAGCTTTTGCCTCAGTTCCAAGAACGGCTTGGCGGCCTCCGCCTGCCTGCGCTCGGCCTCGTCTTGGCGCTGTTGTGCATACTTTTCCAATTCCGCGATCTTGGCAGCGGTCTCTTTTGCTTTGGCTTCAGCTTCCGCGTGCCGCGCGGCGTTGAAGCTCAAGACGCTGATCACCACGCCGGCGACGACGCTCAGCACCTGGATCAGTCTTGTCACAGACTCGAGCAAGGCCGTCGACCGCGAAGCGCGCATGTCGTCAAGGACCCGTTGAAACGCAAGCCGTTTCAACTCCGGATCGGTGATCGCGGCAACCGCTTGTTCGGCTTGCGACACTAAGTCTCCATAGTTCGGACGCTTGGCCATGGCGGTTTTTTCCCCTCACCCCCAACCCCTCTCCCCCCGGTGCTACGCGGTTGCAAAGTCCCAGTCACAACAGCGGGGGGAGAGGGGACCGGGGTCAGCCGCTTTTCAACATTCACCGGAACAAAATCTAAACACCCTCAGCGGCCAATGCAATAGCCTAAACAGACTAAAGCGCCAAGAAAATCGGTGAGAGGCGAGGGACCGTCGACACGACTTCGCAACAAGCTCACCCTTACCGGACTGTCCGTTGATCTTTTTCGCACATCGGTCGATAATGAATAAAAGGCGGGATCAGGATTCTCAATCATGGGAACCGCGTCGCAGTGGAGTTGAAAATGTTTCAGGACAAGCTGAAGGGCCGCGGTCTCTTGGAGATGATTGATTCTCCCAATTCGAAGGCGAGCGTGTTGATCGAACTCGACCGCCCCATGCCGAAGGTCGAGTTTCGGAAAGGAATACGTCATGGAAAGCCAGTCCAGATTCCGAAGCGCGTGTCGCCCTTAGAAGACGCCGGCGAGTCGGACCGTATTGTGAGCGAAGCTCGGGAAAGGTTGACGGAAATCCTTGGCCAAGCACCCCATTGGCTCAAAGCCGCGGGCGCCTTTGTCGCCACGGTCGGCGGCGACGAATTGAAGAAAATCGCCGAGCTGCCTCATGTCTCGGCCATTTGGCTCAATCGTGAGCACCGGTTGGCCGGCACTCCCTAAGGCGGTAGGTCATCCGTAGCCTTGCTCGTGCGCGAAGGCAATCGCTCGCAAGACGTCGATGCGGCCATAGCCGTAGCGATGATTCTGGCCCACTTCTCCCAGCTCTTCCACGGAACTCGTTATTAAATCTTGCAGCAAGAAGCCGCGATCGCGCGGCGACACTTCGCGCAACTTGGCCGCGGCCGACAAAAGGAGCGCGATGCTGCCCGCAACGTGCGGAGCGGCCATGGACGTGCCGCTTAAGAGTTTCGACTTAGCGCCAGGCGCGCAGGAGAAGATCGCCACGCCGGGAGCGGAAACTTCCGGTTTCATGTAGGTGAACGGCAACACCTCGGGCGGCAAATGCGGCGCTTCGTAGATAATGTGGGTGCGGCCGCCGCTGAATCCGGCAGGCAGGTCGCGATGGTCGGTGGCGCCGACGGCGTAGGCAAGTTGATCGTTGCCGGGAGTGCCCGTGGTCTGGTTTCCTTCGTTGCCGATCGAGGTCACGACGGGAATTCCGGCCATGAGTGCGGTCAAGATGGCCCGGGTGTAGGTATTCGGCGTTTCCGGGGTGAGGGTAAGCCCGCCCAGGGACATGCTAATGACATCGACATGCTGCTCGATGGCCCACTCAATGCCGGCTAAGATCTGTGCGTCGGTGCCGCCTCGCTCGCCGTTGAGGACGAGCACTCCGGCGATCTTGGCTTGAGGCGCGACGCCGATGTGCTTTCCTTCGGTGCTGCCTCCGGCAATGGTGCCGGCACAGTGGGTCCCGTGATAATGGGAATCGTGCGCTACGCTGCCGGCCACCGGTTTGCCGTCGTTGTCGAATTCGGCCCAACCGGCTTGCTTTCCCGACAGGGCGGGATGGGTGAAATCGACTCCCGTGTCGAGCACGGCCACGGTGCTGCCCTTGCCGCGAGCGTCGTAAGCGCCCCACGCCGCCATGGCATTGATCTTCTGAAGTCCCCACGCCGACGCAAGTTGATCGCGAATCTCGGCGGGCAGTTGTTCTTGATGCACTTCGGAGACAGAGGGAAGACTGACGGGCCGGTTTGGATGGATCTCCGCGATATCGGGAACAGAGCTTGGCAACTTGGCCAACTCGTCCTTCGTCAACTCAAGGACGACGCTGCGGGCCGCCCAAAGCACGTTGTTCTGCCGCTTCTTTTCATTGATCGCCTTGACATAGTTGTGCTTCACAAATGGATCGATCACGTCGCTGGCCAATTTCCTCAGGTGCTTGAGATGCGCCGGAGCGCCCGCATCGTCGAACGGCGTGCGACCCGCGCTGTCGAAGGGCGTTCGAATCGATGCCATTTGCCCGACTAAGCTCCCCTTCATGCGCAGCATCGAATTGCGCGCTTTCGGATCGAGTTCTCCCGAGGCCTTTCGCCTGAGCTTATCGAGATGAACGGGGCGCAAGCTGCGTGCCTGGAGAAGCAGACGCCGCTGCTTGAACACGTCCGAGAGCTTTTCAACGAAGTCCAACCCCTGATCATTCGGGGAATTCAGCCGCACCAACACTTGGCGTTTCTTGCCTTCGCCCTCATCGAGAATTTTCTGCACCTGCTTGACCAGCCAGCGCGTTACCACGCTACCCGCCACCTCGACGGCCGCTGTCACGAGTTCGGACATGAAATGCCCTCCGAATGCGAGGATCGGAACAAAATCTAAACACGCCCAGCGGCTATTGCAATAGCCTAAACAGACTAGAACTGCAGAATTCTTTTTTCGCCTGACGCCACTATGACCCTTTGGAAAGCGGAATTCATTTCATGAACGAAAGATCCGTTTCAACACCTGCCTGTGTGTCAGCACTGAATCAATAAATGAATCAGGCATCAATCCAGCCGAACCTTCTCGCCGCCAGCCCGCGTGATGTAGGCGCGCAGCGTCGCCTCCGGCAGCGCGCTCTCCAAGAAAAACCGCACCGAGCCGTCGAAGAATGCGGCGTTGAATCCGCCGTGGCCATGGAAGTCGCCGAACTTGGGCAGCGGCTTTTGGGCGTCGTAGACAAGCTCGTCGGGCTTGGTCCAGGGGACGCTTTGGGCGGCTTCGACGACCATGATCGTGTTCGAGGATCCGTCGGTGATGTCGCGGAACGACAGACCCTTGGACCACTCAAAACCGGCCCCGCCTCCGACCAGCACGCGATAATAGGTCTCCCCCGGCTTCTTCTCCGGCGCCGCGGGGACCTCGTAGACGGGCGGCATTTGCGAAATCAGCTTCTTGTTGTGCTCGCTGTCCCAGGGTTCGTCGAGCTTGAACTGCTGGTAGAGATGGTCTTGCTCAATGTAGGGCAAGATCGTCACCCGCCAGCTTAAAAGCGGTTTGCCGTTCTTGTCGCAGATGGCGGCTGCGGGAAACTTCTTATATGAATCATGGTGAATGTGCATGGCCAGGGCGATCTGCTTGAGATTGTTCTGTCCCTGCGAGCGCGAAGCTGCCTGGCGCACCTTCTGGACTGCGGGCACCAGGAGACCCGCGGCGACCGCGGCCGTCGTCAACGTGTATTGTCCGCCCGCCGGCAGCTTCACGGCGAGATGGAGATCGTTATCCTTTCGCTTGATCGGAGCGGTGCTAAGATATTCTTCGACCCGGTTGATCCAGCCGAGGCCGAGGAGGGCGGCCGTCGCTTCCGGAAATTCGTCCAAGCGTGCCGCTTTTCCATCGCCAATGACCTTTTGCTCCAGTTCCATGCGCCCCTTGGCGAGAAGCTTGTGCGCCAATTGCATGCCCTCGTCCGCGGCCTTCTCCGCGGCGTCGGCCTCTTGGGCGCCTGCGTAAGCCGCGCGGAGGTCGATCTGTCCGTTGCCTTTGGGATCGAAGGTGAGCGACAGGACGCGGGCCTTGAGAATCGGCAGAAGCGGCGGCGGCACGTCTCGGAACAAGTTCGGCGGAAGGGCCGAGGCTCGCAGGGCAACGACGACGGGCTTGCCTTCCTGGGCCAGCTTGATCGCACTCGCCAGGTCACCCTTGCGTGCCTTGGGCCGCTTCAGCAAGCCTCGAACCGCCCCAACGGAACCGGCGACCAACGTGTGGTCATCGACCAGGAAGATTTCCATCTTGTTGTTGCCGGCGATCAAGAGGGGTCGTCCCTCAAAATTCTCCTCTTTGGCGCCGGGCAAGCTGCGATCGAGGAATACGTTTCTGTCGATCGCCTTGGCGAAGCCCAGGATCATGATCGGCTCGCCGTCGCGGACATGCTGGTCGCCGGGCGGCACCATGAAGACCGTCAGCCGCTCGAGGTTGGCTGGGCTGGGATAGAATCGTTCGTTGTATGCCGCCAGCGCTTTGACGCCGGCCTTCATGACCGTCTCGCGCCACTCTTTCGTGAATTCGCTTTTCCAGACGTCGGCCACCCGGACGTGGATGAACCCGGCCGCATCAGCCGGAATAAAGGCGAGGTCCGAAGACGGCTTGTCGCCGGCAAGAACGGGGCTGCCGATCGCGCTTGCGATTGCAAGGCAGAAGAGGGCGAACGCACCGCAAGAGATGTGGCTTTTCATGAGCTGCTCCTTCGGAAGTGATTGATCCGCCGGCCCGATTGTACTCCGCGCGGCGGTCATTGCAAGAAGCAGCTTTGGATAGTGGTTAGTGGCTGGAAAGACACCGGTTCGCATGGGCCGGTGCGATCCGGGGCTGATTAAAAAACGTCGCGGACTATAAACTCTCAAAGGGGTTTGTCGCTGAACGGGCGGGTGCGCACGTGAGAATCCTCGTCCTGGGAAACGCGCAACGCGCCGGCGTCGCCGAAGAGGTCGAGCGCTGGCTGCCGTTTTTGAGCAAACACGCCGAAGTTTTGGCCGTCGATCTGCGCCAGGAGTCCCTGCTTCCCACCAAACCGGGCGCGGACTTGGCGTTGGTCTTCGGCGGCGACGGCGCCATTTTGCGCGCCGCTCGGCAAATGGCGTATAACCAGAGGCCCGTCCTAGGCATCAACCTCGGTAGGCTCGGCTTTCTCGCGGATATTCATCCCGAGGAGTTGCAAGCGTCTTTCGCACAGGTGCTCGAAGGCAACTTCCGCACGACGCGCCACCTCATGTATGAATGCTCGGTGGGCCTGCCGAAAAGCAGGGAAGCCGCCCGGCCGATATACCTCGGCTTGAACGAGATCGTCATTCACACCGTGCCGCCCTTTCACATGCTGGATTTGGAGGTGATCGTCGACGGCGTGACCGTCTCCCGATTCAGCGGCGACGGGCTCATCGTCAGCACGCCGATCGGCTCGACCGCCCACAATTTATCCGCGGGCGGGCCGATCCTGGGCCAGGAGTTGTCCGCCTTCGTGGTCACGCCCATCTGTCCGCACACGCTCACCTATCGGCCGCTTGTGGAGTCGGCGGAGCGGGAATTCACCATTCGTCTAGCCAACATGACGGACCCGGCGGTCCTGATCCTCGATGGCCAGGACTCAATCGCGCTTGCCGACCAGGAAGAAGTGACGGTCCGGCGGGCGCCCGTCGAGTTTCAGCTCGTCAAAGTCCCCGGGCGCGGGTTCTATCAGACCTTGCGCGACAAGCTGCATTGGGGAACCCCGCCGAGTTACCGGCCTGACACTTTGACGCCGTGACCTTCTATGACGATGGTTTATCGCGATGAACCGGGGCGAGGGTCGTAGCGTATTCATCAAGATAAGGGACGCGAAGCCGCACGCGGCGAAGGTCATGCGAGTCTGCAAGCGAGTCTTGTATTGGGGCCGGGTGCAGGGAGTCGGCTTCCGCTATGCCGCCCATCGCTTGGCGCAAGGATTTGCTGTTGCGGGGTTTGTGCGTAATCTGCGCGACGGCCAGGTCGAGCTGCTTGCGGAAGGCGACCCGGCTGAGGTCGGTCGATTCTTGGAGACCATAAGCGAGCGCATGGCCGATTTCATCAAGGGAAATACGATACAGGACGAACCTCCGCAAGATTTGAGCGATTTCGAGATTCGAAGCTAGAAACGGAAATAATCCAACGATGTCGAGTGCGATCGCAAACCTGGCCGTTGTCTGCGCCGTGCTAGCCGTCCTGCAGGTATTGGCGGCGCTGCCGTGGCTATTGGCGCTGAATCCCATGAGCCGGTCGAAGCTGCTGGGATTCCGCTTCTTGTCCAAAGCGATTGGTGTCGCTGTTCTTGCCGGCGTCGCGCTCGCGGCGTACTTCGGGTCCAACATGGATCCGCAGGCGCTGAAGGGATGGGGCCGAGTGTACATGGCGGCGCTCCAATCGCAGATCGCCGCCGACCTGTTCGTGCTCGTGTTCCTTCTGCTCCTGCGCTTTTGGCCTAAAGGCGGCGCGGTCTCTTTGGCGGCATTTCAGGAAGGCCTGCGGCAGCCGATGTTTTGGCTTTTGGCAGGCGCGGCCGTGTTTCTCATGATGGTCTCGCCTTTCCTTCCGTATTTCACCTTCGGCGAAGACCTCAAAATGGTGAAGGAACTGTGCTATGCGTTCGCTATGCTGGCGCCGGCGGCGTTCGGCGTAATTGCGGCCACCATGTCGGTGAGCGAGGAGATCGAAGGCCGCACCGCGATCACGTTGATGAGCAAGCCGATTTCGCGCCGGCAATTCCTGCTCGGCAAATTCGGCGGCATTCTCCTGGCGGCGCTCTTCATGACGTGCATTCTCGGCTGGTGCTTGGTTTGGGTCATCCTGTTCAAACAATGGTATGAGAACCCCACTTTCAGTCCCGGCAGCGCTTACGCGGAACCTGCGTGGGTCATGGAACTGATCGATAAACTCTTCCCGGCCGGGCCGTCCGTCGAGCTGTTCAAAGGCGTGGGCTTTTGGATTAATGACGCCCTGCAAGCCCTCCCCGGCTTGATTATCGGCTTCTGCCAAGTCATGGTTCTGGTAGCGGTGGCGGTCGCCTTGGCCACGCGGTTGCCGATGGTCGTCACCGTGCCGGCGTGCTTGTTTGTGTATTTCCTCGGGAACCTCACAGGAATCATGACCGAAGCGACTCGCAACCTCGCGCTGGTGCATTTCGTCGCCCAAGTGTTCGACACCATCTTGCCGGGGCTGGAGCTTTTCGACGTCAGCAAGTCGATCAGCCGCGATTTCCCTCTGCCTTTGGACAGCTATCTCCTCTATGCGGGCAATGTCTCGCTCTATGCCTTGACTTACACGGCCATCGCGCTTCTCTTCGGGTTAGTGCTGTTCGAGGATCGTGATCTGGCCTGATGAAGAGGCAAACTTTGCCGGCCGTAGGGCTTTCGTCAGGCCCCACCTCCCCCCTTCTATGGATTGCGCCGATTTCTTCTTGCTGCCGCCTGGGACGGATTCAAGACTTTGGTAAAATAGCGGGGTCCCGTCTCCGCAGGCCCGTTTTTTGGACTTCCGCGTCGGAAACTCCGCGTCGGAAACTTCCGCATCGAGGACCGTCCATCGGGGACCGCCAATGGAATCCGCCGCTTTCGCTCGCGCCCAATCGTTTCTCAACTACAGCCCCCTTGCCAAGTGGCTGGCGATCGTGTCTGGCGTGGTGACCGCGATCCTGTATGTCGCGCTCCTCGTGGTGCTGGCCCTATTCGCCGATCTCATGGTCAATCGCGGCGAGATCCCTTGCCTGGCCAACTTACCCACGCGCGAATGGATTCAGTACACGGCTGAGGAGTATCCGCTGCCGGACGACTTCGACGCCCGCAAGAAACGCATCAGCGATATCAGCGAAGGGCTCCGCAACCTCGGAGTGCAGGGCGACACGGTCGTGAGTCTCGCCACCACCGACCAGACCGGCACACTGACTCCGCGTGAAACCGAGTTGCGCCGCGCCATGCTCTGGTTCGTCGACCTGCCCGAGATCTTGCGGACAACCGTCGGCGAGGAAGCGGCCCAGGCTGCACGACGCAAAATCCGCGAGCAAATCCAGACTCTCGGCGTCGACGCCGCCGTGCACACGAATCTCGCCAACCTGGGCATGCTTAGCCTGGTCGTGCGTAGCCGCTCCAGCCTGCAAGGCACGCTGGTCGCGCCCCTGGCGCGCTGGAACGATTGGATGTGGGCCGACGGCAACGCCGCCTTTCTGCGCGGCTTGTTCGCCGCTGCCTTAGTCTTGGCTTTCGTCCGCGCCTGTTTTCTCTTTCTGAACAATTCCATGGCCGCCCAGGCCACCGTCGAAGCCATCACGCGGCTGCGGCTCGCGCTGCACAAGCACGCCTATCGGCTTGGCACGCTCGCTTTTCGCGCCCTCGGGCCGACTGAGGCCGTCAGCGTGTCGACAAGGCACCTCGAAGCCGTTCATACCGGCCTGTTCGCGTGGTTGACGGTTTCGTTCCGCGAGCCGGTCAAGTTCGCGCTGCTCTTGCTGTTCGCTTTGCTCGTCGAATTCTGGCTGGCGCTGGCGTTCTTGCTGTTCGCGCTCTTGGTCTGGCTCGTGGGCGGGCAGATCGCGGCTTATTTCCGCAGGCAGGGCAGGGCGGCCGGCGCGCGTGCCGCCGATCAACTCGCGTACATTCAGGAAAGCCTGATGATCCTGCGGCTCGTCAAAGCTTACTTGATCGAAAAGTTCAACCTGGCCCGCGCGGAGACGCAGCTGGCCAAATATGCCCAGGCCCAACTGCAACGCTACCGCGGCGAAGCCTTCTACCGCCCCTTCTTCGCTTTCCTCGGCGTTCTGGCGGCCCTCGTCCTGCTTCTGGCGGCGGGCCACGTCATCTTGAAC
>JACPZP010000014.1 GCA_016195405.1 Planctomycetota bacterium
GACAGCTTGCAGTCGTTGGCGGCGGTGGCGGGCGAAGAGCCCGGGCCGACCGAGATCCCAGACAGGGAACGAGCTATCACGCCGCTGGATGTCCGCACTCTGCCACCGAGACAGAATTTCATTCATGTGCTGGCTGGCATCATTTCCAAAAGGTCGAGTGAATCAAGCCATGCAGAAAATGGGATGACGCAATGGTGTTGGGACCCTTTTGCATAAAAGGGGTCTGACTCGGTGCCGATACCTTCTCTTAGAACTCGGAAAGCGGCAGTGCGGGCCCGGTCATCTTCATCGCTTTGATCGGCCGTTCTTTCCCGTGCGTTTTGGAATCTTACGCGCATTCTCCACTTCGACTTCTTGCCAAAACGTTTGATGAGGAATGCCACGTCCCTCTCGAAAGCGCTTCCGGGCAGCTTCCAAAATCGCTTGCAGCTTCGGCGAGTGACCCATTAGCAAGCGTTCTAAATCCCCTTCGCCCTCTGCGCGGAGCAACACGGCGACAGGTTTGCCTTTGTTCGTCACGACGACAGGTCCTTTCTTCGCGGACTTCACAAACTCAGCAAAATCGGCAGCGACTTCGTCTTGAGAAGCAACTTTCACAATTCCACTTCCTCTCCACCGACAAAAAGCCGGTTCCCTTCTTTCACACCGATGGCGTGATTTGGACTTCTCGACGCTCCTGATCAATTCCGTAAAGCACACGGAAACAGTTATCTGGCCCGAAGCGGAGTTTCCAGGTCGCCTCAAATGGCGCGGGCTGCCGGAGAGGCTTGCGATTACGGGTCTCCTTCCCAGGTTCGAAATGCAACTGCTCCTCGACTGCGTCGCGAATGAGCGAGTGCCATTTCGCATCGATGGCAAGCAAGTGTTTCTTGGTCGCTTGGTCGTAGCTGAGGTCATACGGCTGCTTGCGTGCCATGTACCCATTGTGGAAGCTTCGCACTAATCTGTCAAATCACGTAGTGCCCCACAGGCGTCTCGACGTCAAGGCAGTACAGCGAGGTGTTGATGTCGGATTCGTGTGGGAAGACGGTTAGATCCACGCCAGGGTCCGTGTCTGTGCGTCAGCGCGGCGCAAATAGCGTGGCAAGGAATCCCTGCGCTTCGTCCCACCGATCGGCCGCGATGCCGAAATCCAGCCAGACCAGTCCCGGTCGGTTGATAAATTCGAGAGTTCCCTTCGGCCAGTGCGGTTTCGTGTCGCCCTTGGGATTCAGCGGCAACTGGCGGCTCTGCGCTTTCGCGAGTTTTTCCTCCACTTCGGGCGTCAGCAAGTAATCGACCAGCTTGCGGGCGGATTCAGGATTTGGACAGCCCTTGATAACGGCGACGGTGTTGGGAATAAGCTGCGGACAATTCACCTTGCCCGCGCCGCCCTCAAAATCAAGAACGACGATTTCCACGGACTTATGAGCGTCGAGTTCCTCGAAGGCGTCGTCGGTATCCGTTAGACCCATGGCGATCTTGCCGTCGCCGACGGCTTCCGCCACCTGCTTGTTACCCGGCAGGATCAGCACCTCATTTTCCTTGAGCTTGCGATAAAAGGCTTTCGCCTGGTCGCCGCCCCAGAGCGCGAACAGACACGCGGCCTGGGTCGCGGTTGTGCCGAACTGCGGCCTGGCCATGGCGAAGCGGCCTTTCCATTTCGGATCGACCAGCTCTTCGATTCTTCGCGGATAGCCGGTCTTTTCCGTCAGCTCCTTGTTGACGATGAGCACACGCGCGCGGGAGGCGAACCCGGTCCAGGCGCCGTCGTCCGCTTTGAATGCCGCGAGAAAAGTCGTGGCGGCAGGGCTCTTGTACGGTTCGAGCAAGCCCTGCCGGTGGAGCCGAATCGTCGCCAAGATCTCATTGTTCCAGTGGACGTCGCAGCGCGGGCGATCCCTTTCGCGGATCAGATCCTGATACAGGCCGACTGACTTGTTCGCTTCGGTGTCCCAGCGAACCACGACCTTGATTCCGGACTTTTGCTCGAAGTCGTTGAGAATCTCTTCGGCGAATTCCCGATCGAGGGCACAGTAGACGACGACGCGCTCCTGCGCGGCCGTGAAATAGAAATACCCAAGGGCGCAGAGGCTGGCGGCGATCAGAATGGCGATGATTCGTGACATGTGTTAGTTGTTGCAGCCTTGCATTGCGGCCCGTTTTTGCTCGTCCATTTCCAGGTGCGCTTTCGCTTTGAATCTCTTGACTAAGCGGACCTCGTTGCCGGTTTCGTTGTAGGTGAGATCGTCGACCAGCCCGCGTGAAAGCAGAATGCCGAAACCGCCTTCGCGCAGGCCGAGCGCCTCGCGGACCATGAAATGGCCGAGGGGATCGTCGAGGTCGGCGGCGTGCGGCAGGTTTTTGGGATCGAAGCCGGGCCCGGTGTCCTTGATGACGATGGCGACCTTCTCGGGGTCGATGCGGTAATCAACCGTGACGATTCGGTCGATCTGTTTCTGGTGGCCCCATTCAATGGCGTTGGTCCCCAGCTCGCGGACCGCCGTCGTGAGCTGCTTTACCTGCGCCAGCGTCAGGCCGCTGAACAGAAACAGTGAGCCGAGCAGGTGGTTCAATTCGTCGAGGGCCTGGGTGTCGCTCTGAAGCTGGAAACGGATTTCGCCCTCGGTGCCGCGGCGGCGCAGATCCTCCAGCCAGGCGATTGCTTCCTGAATTTCCCGGTGCAGATCGTCGGCCGTGAAAGGCTTGGTGAGGTATCGATTGGCGCCGACTTGTAGTCCCTTAACTTTGTCCTCTTGACCGGAAAGGGCGGTCACCATGATGATGGGGATGAGGTTGGTTTCGCGCTCGAGCTTGAGCGTCTCGCAGATGGAGAAGCCGTCCAAGTCGGGCAACAACAGATCGAGAAGGATGAGACAGGGTTGATTTTCGCGAACCCAGGAGACAGCCGCCTTGCCCTCGTTAAGAACCGTCGGCACGTAACCCCAACGGCGCAGGTGCTCGCCCAGGAGTTCGCCCAATTCCTTCTCATCCTCGACCACCAGCGCTTTGCGTGTCATGGCCAAGCCCTCGCGCGGATTGGTAAGGATTTGTGCAACTCTATTGTTTCATCGTGGATGGGGCGGGTCAAGTTATTTGGCCGGCGACTCTGTTGTTTGCCATATCGAAAGAACGTGCATCAAAAGACGAACGTGCGGGTAATAGAAAGGAAGAGGCAGAGGATAATCTTGCGGAGGAAAACCTGTGGCGACCCGCCGCATGAGCGATGTCGTGCAGCACGTGCGCCGGACATTGGCCCTGACAGACCGGGCCGGGTTGACCGATGGGCAACTGCTTGAATGCTTCATCGAACATCGGGACGCGGCTGCATTCGCTGCCCTGGTGCGACGGCACGGTCCGATGGTCTGGGGTGTCTGCCGCCGTGTCTTGAGCAAATACCACGACGCCGAGGACGCATTTCAGGCAACCTTCCTTGTCCTTGTTCGCAAGGCTGCGGCGATCATGCCCAGAGAGATGGTCTCGAACTGGCTTTACGGGGTGGCTCATCAGACCGCTCTGAAAGCGAGGGCGATAACAGCCAAAAGGAGGACCAGGGAAAGGCAGGTGATGCAGATGCCTGAACCAGCCGTGGCCGACCAAGACCTTTGGAACGACCTGCAACCCCTGCTCGATCAAGAGTTGAGTCGTCTGCCCGACAAGTACCGTGTTGCCATCGTCTTGTGCGATCTGGAAGGCAAGACCCGCAAGGAAGGCGCTCGCCAACTGGGTTGTCCCGAAGGGACGCTTGCGGCTCAACTGGCGAGAGGCCGAGTGATGCTGGCGAAGCGACTTGCTCGGCGCGGTCTTGCCTTGGCGGGCGGCGCTGTAGCGGGACTTCTTGCGCAGAATGCCGCAGTTGCAGGAGTGCCATACTCGGTAGTGGCTACCACCGTTAAAGCCGCAAGTGTCGTTGCGGCGGGACAGTGGGCGACCGGTTTGATCTCGGTCAAGGTCGCCGCACTTACAGATGGAGTAGTGAAAGCCATGTTGTTGACAAAACTCAAGCAGGTGGCAATGGCATTGTTTCTTTTCCTTGGTATCTGTCTCGGAGCAGCCGAATTTGCATATCTGGCTTCGGCGCCGATGCAGTCTGAAAGCGTGGGCCAGAAGCAGTTAGAACCGGCTGGTGGAACAACGAAAGCGAAAGCAGGCAAGAAGAAAGGAAACCTGGACGTAATTGTTTAGCGCCTACTCTCGTCATTCGGCGCTGATCTTGCATTTTCACAAAAACTGGCGCAGCTGGGCGGCTGGCGATTTTCTATGCTGGCAGCATGGAAGCTCAGAGCAGGGATGAAACCCAGTGCCCTGGTTGC
>JACPZP010000002.1 GCA_016195405.1 Planctomycetota bacterium
CGCTCTCCTGCTGACGATTCTTCCGTCGGCGACGACGGCGGCTCCGCCGCAGCAAAGTGGATCGGTCATTTACTACGTCCAATTCGGCGACACGCTTTTTTCCATCTCGCGACGCTTTGGCACGAACGCCAACGATTCATCCCCGGAATCCTCGCCGTCGGCTTCAGCGCTCTGTTGATTGCGCTTCAATGCGGTTTGCTTTTGGGCCTGTTTTCCATTACCTCAATCCCGATCGACATGTCGCGCGCGGATATTTGGGTTGGGCATCCCAAGGTTCCGAGCGTCGATTTGGGAGGTCCGATTCCCGAAGCATGGATGTCCTACCTCGCGATGCCTGAGATTGAGAGCGTCGAGCCGTTTCTCGAAGGCTTTGGCTATTGGAACAAACCCAACGGAGGCAAGGAGTTGTGTCTGGTGATCGGATCACGGCTCGGGCCAGGCGCCTTAGGCGTCATCAAGCAACTGACAGCGGAAGAACGCGTCCTCTTGGGCGAACCCGGAAATGTTGTGGTTGATGAGGGCGAATTCGACCGCCTCGGCATCAAAAAGGTCGGCGACACGGCAGAAATCATCGGCAAACGCGTGCGCGTCGTGGGCACGGTTCGCGGCCTTCGAAGCTTAGCAGGTCCTTATGTCTTCTGCTCGCTGGACACCGCGCGTGAACTGCTGCATCCGCCGTCCGGACAAGTGACGTTCCTATTGGCGAAGTGTCACAACAAGGAAGACGCTCCGAAGGTTGTGGCCCGCCTTCGCCAGGGGCCATTCGAGAACAAGCTCGAACCCTTTACCGCGGAAGCGTTTTCGTTCCAAAGCCAATGGCACTGGCTCACCAAAACCAAAGCGGGGATCGCTCTTGGCTTGGCGGCGGGCCTTGGCCTCTTGGTCGGCGCGGTCGTGACTTACCAGACTCTCTATGCCGCCACCGCTGCTTCGCTCAAAGAATACGCCGTGCTCAGGGCCCTGGGCATTCCGCGCTGGCGGATGGCCCTGACCGTAATGGCACAGTCGTTCTGGGTCGGCCTTTTCGGCATTTTACTCGCAACTCCGGTGATCTTTGCACTAGCGGAAGTTGGAACCAACTCTTTCGCGGTCAAGGTGTTGCTGCCGTGGCAGTTGCTCGTCTCCGCATTCGTCATCACGATGGCCACGGCTTTGTTAGCTGGATTGCTGGCTTTACGCAGTTTGCGTCTGATAGAACCGGCAAACCTGTTAAGATAGGCGATTTGTTCCGGCTTTCGCTGGTAAGGAGCGCCGACTGGATGAAAAATGGCTGCCTGGAAAGGACGATTCTAAATATAATGAACGGCCATGGATTGTTTTCGACCATCGGAATGGCTTTAGGCGGAAGGGCTTTAGTATGTATAGCGATGGCGCCAGCATGACGCCGCCGACTCTGCAAGCCTGGGGATTGACCAAGAGCTTTGGCACGGGCGAGGTGATGACGACGGCTCTTCAGGACGTCAACATCGAACTCTTTCCGTATCAGTTGGCCTTGCTCATGGGTCCCTCCGGCAGCGGCAAGTCGACGTTGCTGGCGGCCCTTTCCGGGCTGTTGCGCCCCGATTCCGGACAGGTCATGGCCCTCAATCAAGACCTTTGGGCCATGACGGACAAGGAGCGCGAGGCTTTCCGGCTCAAGAACTGCGGCTTTATCTTCCAGGGATACAACCTGTTTCCCGCCCTCACCGCCCGCCAGCAGCTTGAAATGGTGTTGCGCTGGGGCCAGGGCGCCTCGGCCCGTGAGGCCCGCCTGCGCGCCGACGACATCCTCGATCTGCTCGGCCTGACCAAAAAAGCGGACTTAAGGCCTGGCCAGCTTTCCGGCGGCGAGAAGCAGCGCGTCGCCATCGGCCGGGCGCTGATCAAGAGCCCGACGCTGTGCTTCGCCGACGAACCCACTGCCGCCCTCGACTGGAAGCACGGCGAGCAGGTGATCGAGTTGCTGCGCGTCGCCGCCCATGACAACGGGGCCACGATATTGGTCGTCGGCCATGACGCGCGCCTGATCCCGCACGTCGACCGCGTGCTCCATCTCGATGACGGCGTTCTCGTTGAAACGAGCGGCAAGCGCCGCGTTCCCATCCTCAACACACCCAAGGCGGTCGTTTCCGGCGTGTGATCCCGATTCCCCAGCAAAGGGTCCTGCCCATGAGTCGCATCCCCTGGATACTTGGAGTACTTCTCCTGGCGGGCAGCCTCCTTGGGGCCGGCTTGTTTTATTCAAACGCTCAGAATCACCAGACCATCTCGTCCGACCCAACGCACGACATGCTCCCCAGCCAAAGCATGTGCCGCGGAATTGTTGACGCCAAGACAGGCGTTGCCAAGCTCCACCCCGCCCAAATCGGCAAAGTGGAGTGGGTGGTCGAAGAAGGATTTTTCGTAAAAAAGAACGACCCACTTATTAAGCTGGATTCACGCCAGGCAACATACCAACGAGTACGAGCCGAGGCAGCTCTGAATTCGGCCGAAGGACTTTTCGAGCAGGCCAAATCTCTCCCCGAAAAACATGAAAAGGAGGTGCAAGCGCAAGGGGGCATCATCGTAGCTGCCTCGGCGGAGCGCGACGAAGTGAAGGCAAAGCAAAAGGCCGAAGAAGATTTTTATGGAAACAAGAAAACGGGCGAGAACTTGATTCTGGCGTATAAGAAGGCAGTTGAGAAGCTCGATGCGGTCGTCAAGCTGCAGCAAGAGAGGTTGGCTGCACTCAAGCTCGCCAAGCCCGAAATTGACGTTGAGCGCGCCAAGCACGACGTCATCGACAAGCTTAATCTCCTGAATGCAGCCAAGCAGGCGGAGGACGAATGCGTTCTGCGCGCCCCGTCGAACGGCACCGTGCTCCGCGTGCAAACTCACCTCGGCGAGCTAATAGGTTCCGCTCCGCCGGCGCCCGCCATTGAGTTCGCTCCCGCCGAGAGCCCCGAAGAGACTCCGATCGTCCGCGCCGAGATCATGCAGGAATGGGCCAGCGCCATCCGCCCCGGCCAGAAAGTCACGATCGAAGATGACGCCATTCATCCTCGGGACCAATTCTGGCAAGGCAATGTCAAGAGCGTCGGCAAATGGTACGGCCCGAAGCGCCACATTATCCTCGAGCCCTTGATCCCCAACGACGTCCGCACGTTGGAATGCGTCATCGAAGTCACCTCCAAAGGTCCGCGTCCCCTTATCATCGGCCAGCGCGTCCGTGTCATCATCGACACGAGTAAATAGTGTCCTCTGTCTTCAAAGATCTCAACCACAGAGACGCCGAGACACTGAGGAAGAAAAAGCAAATTGGGCACAGGCGCTTTTGAGCCGTGGAGTTCTATTCCTAGCTCACTTCTCCTTTGTGCTTCTCGGTGTCTCTGTGCCTCTGTGGTGAACAACTTAGCTTATCGTTGTGCGATCGTGCCGGAGCCGATGGCGTGGCTGCCCATGCGGTTGGCCGGCAAGAGGTTCGGCAGAATCTCGAAGGTCACGCCGAAGTTGTTGAGGATGGAGTTATAGGTGAGGCCGAAATTGATCTGCAAGTCGGTGCCGATGCGGCTGATGACCAGCGAATTGGACTGCGTGTTCACGCCGAAATCATAGAACGTGCTCGCCGTGATTGCATATTTGGCGCTGAAGGCATAGGTGAGCGAGCCAACGAACGCCCGGCTGTTGAGCGGGTCGATCTGGCGGTAGCCCAAGTAGAAGTTTGTCTTGTCGGGCCGGTTCAAGACGACGCCTAGGTTGAAGACGCGCGGGCCGCCGGTTTCGGTCTCGAACCAGCCGTTGCTCACCAAAGCGGTGCGGTCGCCGACGTTCCAAAGCCAATCATATTCGATGACGCCGAAGGTCTGGCCGAAGTTGTCGCGCGCCGATTGCGGGTAAATCGAGATGCCGAGGTTCAAAGTCATCCAGTCGATGACGTGCTCGTTGCCCGGCATGCCGCGCTTGGTTTGCCAGCGCTGGAGCAAGGCGAGCTGCAATACGTCGATGTTGTCGAGCGTGTCGACGCGGTCGTCGATCAAACGGCGTAGAGCGTAGAACTGCGGATTCACCAGCGCCGATTGCGTCAAAAAGATGGCGTTGGCCGGATTAAGCGTCGGTTGCCGGAAAAACAGGTCGCGCAGGGCCTGGTCGGAGGCGTCGTCGTTGAACCGGTCAAGCTGCGGCAGCTGATTGATATGAGCGCTGCTGGCCGCGTTGTAATAGTTGCCCGTGAGCGTGATCTTGTGGTAGATGCCGTCGAGGTTGAACAATTCGCTCTGCACATCGGCATAGAGCTTGGAGAACGGGATGCTGGCGCGGATGCCGGCCGCGCCGTAAAGCCTGCCGCGGCCGTCGCCGTTCACGTTGGTGGGGGGCACCGACATGTTTGGGCTGGTCGGGGCATTACCCAAATCCTGCGTGTAATAAGCCCCGTCCGCGACCACATAGGGAACGAGCTTGAATGGACCCATATTAAACGGCAGGCTCAGCTCCTGCCACAGGTCGAAGCGGCCCGTGCTGTCGAGCTTGTCGGTCGGGAAGTAGGAGAACTGCGGCTGCTCGGTTGGCATGAGCCTGCCGTAGCCGGCGCTGGCCTTCATGTTGTAGGTGAACGTGTCGAGGAGGGAGAGTCCGAGGATGGTGCCGTCGGCCTTGGGCAGCCATTCCGTCTCCGTGATCCAACGGCGGATGTTGGGCTCTGCCAGGGCGGTCCACGCCCAGATGCCGTTTTGCTGTTTCACATAAAGATAAGTTTCCTGGTTCAGGTCGTTCTGCCACTCGCGCGCGAAGAATTGCTCCAAGTAGTTCTGGTCGCTGATGGCCGATACCTTGGCTTGCACGCTGAAGCCCAAAGGCATTTCTTGAATGTTGTCCTGCGCCAAGAACCGGCCGCGCCAAGGCGGATGCGTAACGGGCTCGGTGGTGAAGGGCGATGTGTAGATGAGTTGACCCCGCCCGCCGCCCAGAATATCCGGGCCGGTGTCGTAAATGCCGTATGCTTTGATCATGCCGTCGTACTTGCTGGGGATGCCGAACATGTCCTTGCCGGCGAAGTCGTACTCGGTTCCCAGCGCCGGGCCCCGGAGCGTCAAGACGTCGGCCATGAGCCGCCAACGCGTGCCGGGCGTCTTGTAAATGCCGAGCAGCTCATAGAGGTCCCAGGTGGTCAGGAATTGAAAGCCGAAGATGCGATTGTAGTTCGTGCCGAGGCTGTCAAGCGGGCCGAGCGGATCCTGGATGTCGCCTTTCAGCCGGGGGAAGTAGAGGAACGGCACCCCTTCCAACCGCAAAACGTTGTCGCTGCCTGTGAACGTGCGCTGCTTGTAGATTTCCGGCTGGCCCGTTTTGGGGTCGATGATCGTCGTGCCAAAAGTCCCTTTCTTGATGATCTCTTCTTCGTTCAGGGTGAATTCCCGGATTTCGATCCGCAGTCCCGGGTCGGAGGGTAACTGCGTCGAATAGACTCTGGCCATCTTGCCTTGCCACTGCTGCGCGTTGAGTTGAATCAGCTCCTCGGCCTGGAAATGGATCGGGTACGGGATCTTCGGCTCGCGCACTTCCAAATCGCCGCGCAGGGCGATGGCGACGTTGCGGCTGACGTCGTAATAGACCTCGTCGGCCCGCAGGGTTTCCGTTTCCTTGCCGGAGGAATTGCGAACCTCCACGTTGCCGGAGAGATAGAACTCGAGGTGCCGGCTCGTCTCGCCCTGTGGCGAACTCAGGTTGCCCAAGACTTCGTTGGGCTTGCCCGGGGTCCAGAATGCAACGCGGTCCGCCTCGATATCGGCGATGACCTTATTGTCGCTCGGATTAGTCACCGTCACGATCACTGGATTGGGAATGACAAAGACAGTCTCGGCGTTGATGGAGTAATTCTGGAAAGTGATGCCCTGGGCGCCGCGCGGCCGAACGGTGAACTTGCGTGGCTCGCCGTTGGCCGGTGGCGCAAATAGTCCGCCGGGCCCTTTCGGACCGGGCGAGCCGGGAGCGTTAGCGACCGGAGTAGGCGCCGGCGCTCCTGGCGGCGGCAAGGCGGGCTGAACCTGCGGCACGGGAATCTGCTGCGTTGGCGTCTGCGGCGTCGGCAGCGCTGGCGACGGCCCCGTCGGAAACTGCGCCGGTGCAGGCGCGGGTTGCACACCAAGCGCAGCGTTCGGAGGCGGCTGGACAAATTGCGCAGGTTGAATGGTGCCGGGAGATTCTAATTCGGCCGTCTTGGGTTGCGCCGGCGCCGGCGGCCGGCTCTTCATTTTCACTGCTCGCTGAAACACCGCCTCAGCCGACATGTCCTTTTGAGCCACCTTGTTGGCGTACGCCTTGATGCGAATTTCGCCGCGCGTGCTCATATGGAAAAGCGCGTCCGGTCCTTTCTTGCTGGCGGCGCCGTTGGCGAGTTCGACCCCGCCTTCGCCGTAGATGTCAAGGAAATAGGTGCCGGTTTGTTTCTTGCGGTCTTCATCCAACCAGATAACGGCTTGCGGCATGCGCAGATTGACTTGCCCCTGCTCCACCCAGACCTTTCCCTGAAGCAGGAAAAGACGCAGTTTGCCGTCAGTCCAGGTGGAGATGTTCTCGGCGTAAAGCTGGATGGGCTTGGTATCACCGGGCGGAATGAGCGTTGGCGAAATGGGCTCCTGGCCAGACATTTGTGTCCAGAACAGAACGAGCGCCCCCACTGCCAAAAGCAGCGCGCGGCCCAACGTTCGCTTCTTCCTTCCCTGGATTGCCAAGGCGCGTTCCTTCGCCAATAGAGAGTGCAATCGAGCGGCGGATTATAAGTCGCGATGAATCGCTGTCAAGCCGGACCAAACCTGTGAGTTTAGGCGAGCCGGGCGCGTTAGCGACCGGAGATAGCGCCGGAGGACTCCGATTGTTCACTCCGGTCGCTTACGCCGCTTACGCTCCCGGCTCGCCTTTTTTCCAGAATATCACTGTCCAATTCAGTGAACTTGCGTTAACCTTGTCTTGGGCTTTCGCCGATTTTGAAAGCACGGTTTTTCAGGGGGGTATCTCATGTTCCGTCTGGACTTAGGCGCGACGGGCCGTTACTGCGACGGCCTCAATCGCCGCCATTTCCTTCAGCTTGGCGTCTCGAGCATGGCGTTTCTCGGCATGTCCGAGGCGCTTAAGAGCAAGGGTTTCGGCTCGGAAAACAGGCCGGAAGGCGCGCGCGACACCTCCGTCATTCTCCTCTGGCTCGATGGCGGCCCGGGCCACATGGACCTGTACGATCTCAAACCCGACGCTCCCGCGGAATATCGCGGCATCTGGCGGCCCATCCGTACGCGCGTTCCTGGCTTTGACATCAGCGAACTCTTTCCCAAGCAGGCCCGCGTCACCGACAAGTTTTCGATCGTCCGTTCGCTGCACCACAACACCGGCGACCACTTCGCCGGCGGCCATCGCATGTTGACGACCAAGGACATGGGAGTTTCGGGCGCCAACAACATGCAGCGCTTCCCCGGCATTGGCGCTATCGTCTCGCGCGAAGTCGGTGCCCGCCGTCGCGGCATGCCCGCCTACGTCGGCATTCCCTCCATCCACAGCATCGGCCTGACGCCCGGCTACCACGGCGGCCACATGCTCGGTGCGCACCACAATCCGTTCCAGGTCGGCGCCGATCCGAATACGCCGAACTTCTCCGTTCAGAACTTGAACCTTGCCCAAGGACTGTCGCTGCCGCGCTTGGGGGATCGCCGCTCGCTGACCGAGTATTTCGACAACACGCGCCGCCAACTCGAAGGCAACGGCACCGCCCAGGCCATGGACCGCTTTAACCAGGAAGCCTACGACTTCGTCACTGGCGCCACCGCACGGACCGCCTTCGACATCAATCGCGAAGACCCACGCCTGCGCGATCAGTATGGCCGCAATTATTTTGGCCAGGGCGCTCTACTGGCACGCCGATTGGTGGAAGCCGGCGCAACCTTCACCACAGTCTGCTTCAGCGGCTGGGACCATCACTGGAACTTGCAAGCCGGCATGGAAAACTATTTGCCGATGGTGGATAGCGCCGTCTCCGCGCTGTTCCAAGATCTCGAAACCCGCGGCTTGATCGACAAGACGCTGGTGATTTTGTGCGGCGAATTCAGCCGGACGCCGCGGATGAACGACGGCGGCAACGGCGGCGCCCCGCGCAGCATGGGCACTCCAGGCCGTGACCACTGGGGCGACTCGATGTTCTGCCTCATGGGCGGCGGCGGCGTCCGCGGCGGCCAAATCGTCGGCTCCACCGATCGCCTCGGCAATCGCCCGCACACCCGCCCCATTTCGCCCAGCAACATCCACGCGACCATCTACCAGGTCCTCGGCATCAACCCGCGCCTGCAACTGATGGATCCCTCCGGCCGACCCGTCAACGTCCTCGACGACCCGACGCCGATCGCGGAGTTGCTGTAAGAAAGTGCCTTCAAGCCCACAGGCGAGTCTTCGAGCCTGTGGGGTGCCGCTTACGAGAGCACCCCACAGGCTCGAAGACTCGCCTGTGGGCTTGGATAGACTGCTTTAGGTCCCTACATTTTCCAATATCCTTGATTTTCAACTAGAGGGCATTCCCATGCGCAAGCTCACTCTCCTGATTGTCGTCCTGGGTCTTGTCGCCATCGGTTTCGCGGGCCTAGGCGGTTTTCATTCCTCCGTTCAAGCCGGAAAGGACGGCCCCATGATTGGCCACATGGTCTATTTCACGCTCAAAGACAATTCCGACGCAGCCAAGAAGAAGCTGGTCGACGCCTGCAAGAAGCATCTCTCCAAGCACGACGGCGAGGTTTTCTTCGGCGCCGGCACCCTCGCCACCGAGTTGAAGCGCGAAGTCAACGACCGCGATTGGGACGTGGCTTTACAGATCGTCTTTAAGGACATGACCGCTCAGAACAAGTACCAGGACCACCCCCGCCACAAGCAGTTCATCGAGGAAAACCGGGATAACTGGACCAAGGTGCGCGTCTTTGATTCGGTCATCGAGAAGTAAGCGTCGGATACTTTCATGGCCCCGGCGCCCGATTCAGGCGTCGGGGTCGCGCTTCAATCTTGCTAGGTGATCTTGAACCAAGCGGCGCTGGCAAGCGGAACACAGGTCGTATTGAAACGCTCGATACACCTGGTCTTGTGCTTCCTCCTGTGAAAGTCCTTCCAACTGGCGGAGAACCTGGGCGATCTGCGCCGACACGTCCTTCGCCAAATCCTCCTCGCTCAGGTTGAGCGGATCGTAAGCCGCCTTGATCTCGATCTTCATCTCGAAGCGCACCTTGCTCTTTGCGAGCAGAGTCTGGCCACAGAGATCGCACGTCGCGTGGTCCATGAGGGCGGCCCTTGTCGGCGTGGTTCGGCCATCATAGTCTAAGTTTTTGACTTTCACTTAGCCACGGTAAGCCGATGCCGCACACGAAGAGCGCCAAGAAGAGCCTGCGAAAGAATGAAAAGCGCCGCCTGAGCAACAAGGCGGCCAAGAAGGCCATTAAGCTGCAAATCCGCAAGGTGACCGACCCCGCCGCCGGCGCGCCGCTCGACCAAGTTCGCGCGGACTTGCTCGTGGCCATCAAGAAGCTCGACAAGGCGGCGGCCAAGCGCGTGCTTCACCCCAACACCGCGGCCAGGCGCAAATCGCGGCTGGCGCGACTTCTTAACGCTCGGGCGGCTGCCAAGTAGGATTGGTGTCGCTAAGCGATACGCGTCGCCGCTGGGTCTGCTCTAATTTCACCTCCGTCGGCAACCCGCCTACTTCGATCACTATATTGCCGGAAAGCTGGGTATTCATTATCCGTTCGGCCAAGCGACGCCGACTAGCGTCGAACACGATCACCTGCGACTGTGGCCCGTTGAGATCCGCTGATCTTATCAAGAAAGGGAGGTATCCCGCCTTGCTCGGCGCTTCGTAGTTAAGCGTGCCAGTCGCCTCGATTCGTTGCAATGATCCACACCTGCCTAAATAGGTGAGGACAAGCTCATCGCGATAGATTCCGATAGGCCCGGGGTCGTGCGTTCGGGTTTTCTTCCACGAGTCACCTGGAACAACCGGGGATGATGGAGTGAAATCCAAAAATGGAGTTGCAAGAGTCACAAGATGGGCGACAGAACTCTTCGCGAGCCACTTGTACTGTGGCATCGACGATTCCAGTTGTTTGAGCAGTTGGCTCGTACCCTGGATATTGACGCCATTTCCGTCGCACATGACGACGAATCGAAACTCATGTTGCATTAGACTATCGCAAAAGGCTCCAATCGGGTTTGGGTCCGGTCTTTTCTCGCTGTCGTACGCGATGACATTGCCGCCAATCTCCAGCCGCATTTTTATCGCCAAAATCTTGGCATTAACTATCAAGTTTCCCTCGCAATCGAGTCCGCGCGCATTCCACCGTATGGCGAATGTCTGGTCTTGCTTCTGCGTGATTTCCTGGCCCATCACATGAATGACCTGGGCGGTTGTGCTGTGGTCCAAGGTGTAAAAGGCGGCGTCCTTCTCGAACCACGGCCGCAGCGCGGTAGCTTTTGTCCAATCGCGACAAGCCGGCGGTCTTAAGAAACGCCGGCAGCCACATCGCCGTCCGAATGGCCCGGCGACGGCTTCGTTTGCAGGCGAGAAGAACACCTCGGCAAGCGCCACGAACATGTAAACAGCGGCTACATTGCGCGTTGGCATGGGTATTCTCCAATATTCGCATGCGTTGCGCGCCTCCCAGGGGACTTGCGAGCGCGAAACGTAAACGCGAACCATCGAGCCAGTCACTTTTGTGTTCTCAGTACGTTCTTTTTCCAGTGGAGGTTCTGCCTTAGCGCTTCAAGCGATAAAATGCTCGCATGTCGGTCAATAAGCGTTCCCCGAGCTTATGGCTTGCGGGTCTGGTGTGTGTTCTTGCGCTAGCCTTCATCGTCTGGATCACTTGGCAGCGAAGCAGACCGATCGACGAGGAAGAACGTCTGGCCGCTCAGTTTTTCTTTGAGCTGGGTGCAGCGAAGATGGAACGCGATCCTCAGACGCGGAGCGTTGCGGAACTCGATCTTAGCAAAGCCAACCTGAACGACAGCGATCTCTCCCATCTTTCGGGACTCCGTGGGCTCAAGACTCTCGTCTTGGATTCGACGAAAGTATCCGACCAGGGGCTCAAGCAGCTCGCGAAGCTGCCGAAACTGGTAAAACTCTACTTGAGCAACACTGCGATCAGCGACAACGGCATGAAAGAAATCGCCAAGTTAAGCGGCGTTCGCGGACTGAGTCTCAACGGCACTGCCGTAACCGACAAAGGCTTGGAAGAGTTGGCCAAATTGAAAGAATTGCGCGAATTGGCATTGAACGCGACCAAAGTATCGTCCGCGGGCCTGAAGCACCTCTTGGCGCTAAAGCATCTTGAGCGCTTGGAAATAGCCGATACTGAGGTTCCGGAGGCGGCGGCCAGAGACTTTCATCAGCTCATGCCGCAATGCGCCGTCACTTTCGGGAAGAAATAAGACGAGCCAGCAGCGTAAGCGACTGGAGTTTGGCGCGGGGAAGCTCCGGTCGCTTAGGCCGCTTAGGCTCCCGGCTCGCCAAGTCGTCGCTTTCGACGCGAGACCAGAAATGCGACGCCGAAAAGGCCGATCACGCCCAAGCCGACGCCGACTTTAAGCCACGGGAAGCGCGTGAACTCTTGCCGGCTTGGCCCTTCTTGAATCGGCGTCTGTTCCCCAGTGTTTGCCGGCACACCGTCCCATGGCCGCACGACAATCCTTCGTTCCGCTTTGTGACCGGCTCCCGCATCGAGCATCACCTTGTACTCTCCAGGTTCGAGCGCCTCGAAAGTCCACAGCCCCTTGGCGTCGGTTTTGCCCGACGTGATGGTCTTCTTGGCCGAGTCCACCACGTCCACCTTCGCGCCGGCAGCCGGCGTTTCATCGTCGAAGAATGCTTCCACGGAGATCTTGTTCGTGCCTTGTTTTTGCTTGCATACCAAGCCCACATCATGCGCATTTGCCGCGGACGGCGCCAGCGCCAAGAAGAACACGACGGCCAAAATGCAACGTCTCATCGCATGATTCTCGAGGCCTGAAAGCGGCTGTTACTCTTATTTATACAATGTCGCGGATAGAGGAACCTGCATGAACACACTCGCCGATTTTCAAGGCGTTTACCATTTGCCGTTGCCCGAGCTGATGTTTCGCGCCGCCCAAGTCCACCGCGCCAACCATGAGCCGGCCGACATTCAGCGCTGCGCCCTACTGAGCGTCAAGACCGGCGGCTGCTCGGAAGATTGCGGTTACTGCGCCCAAAGCGCCCACTTCAAGACCGGCGTGGAGGCGACGCCGCTCATGAGCCTGGACGAAGTTCGCCGGAGTGCGACAAGGGCCAAAGAGCTGGGCGCGACCCGATTCTGCATGGGGACGGCCTGGCGCGAGCCGAAAGACGGCCCCCAGTTTGACCGCATCCTTGACATGGTGCGCGAAGTCCGCGAATTAGGCATGGAGGCGTGCGTCACCCTCGGCATGTTGACCGAAATGCAAGCCCGACGCTTGGCCGACGCCGGCCTCACCGCTTACAACCACAACCTCGACACCTCGCGGCGGCATTACCCCAACATCATTTCCACGCGAACTTATGATCACCGGCTGCGTACACTCAAAGCAGTGCAGGAGGCCGGCATTGCCGTTTGTTGCGGCGGCATCCTCGGCATGGGCGAGAACGAGGACGACCGCCTGATGCTGCTCGTCGAATTGGCCCAACTCGATCCATTGCCCGAGAGCATTCCGATCAACTGTCTGGTGCCCATCGCCGGCACGCCGCTGGAAAATGCCGCTCCGGTTGATTCCATCGAGCTGGTGCGCCTAATCGCGGTCACGCGGATCGCGTTTCCCAAGGCGCGCGTCCGCCTGAGCGCCGGCCGGGATCGCATGAGCCGTGAGTTGCAGATCCTTTGCTTTCTGGCGGGAGCGAATTCCATCTTCTTCGGCGACAAGCTGTTGACGGCACCGAACCCAAGGGCCGAGGGAGACGCCGACCTGTTCCGGGCCATGGGCCTGCCGGTCTTCGAGGCAAGCGCGTCATGAGCCTCACCGACCGCTGGACGGGTCAGTTGGAAGAGCTGCGACGCTTGGGACGCTTCCGTGGACTGACACCGCCGCGCGGCATCGACTTTTCATCCAACGATTATTTGGGTTATCGCAACCTTCCACTGCCACCGGAAGCGGAGCTTCCGCGCACCGGCACAGCGTCGCGGCTGTTGCGCGGGCATCATGTGGTTTGGGACGAGGTCGAATCGAAGCTCGCACAGTGGCATGGCGCCGAAGCTGCCCTGATGTTCTCCTCGGGCTACACCGCCAATGAAGGGCTTCTGTCGACAGTGATTGAGCCCGGCGATTGTGTGGCCTCCGACGAGTTCAACCACGCTTCCATCATCGATGGTCTCAAGTTGGCGAAGGCGGAACGGTTTATTTTCCGGCACAATGACCTGAATCATCTCGAAGAGGGACTGCGCGAAGCTTCACAGGCGCGGCCGCCGCAACGACAGCTATTCCTCGTGACCGAGTCGCTTTACGGCATGGAGGGAGACTTCGTGGCGCCGGAGATTGCGGGCCTGGTGAAGAAATACGAAGTCAACTGGATCGTCGATGAGGCGCATACCACCGGCTGCCTTGGACGCACCGGCGCCGGTTTCGTGGATCACAAAGGCTGGCGCGACCAAGTGTTGGCGACCGTTCATACCGGCGGCAAGGCGCTGGGCGTCCACGGGGCCTATGTCGCTTGCTCGCGGCTACTGCGTGACATACTCGTTAATCGCTGCCGGCACTTCATCTTCACGACGGCATTGCCGCCTCGGGTCGGCACATGGTGGTTGGACGTTTTGGGTTGGGTCGAGGCCGATAAACTGGCCCGGCGAAAGATACATGAGAATGCAAGCCACTTCCATGCAGCCTTGGAGCGGCACGGCGTGAAATCGAGCGCGCGTTCCTACATCGTGTCGATCGTGCTGGGTGAAGACGCCTCCGCCACGAACGCTGCCAAGGCATTGCAGGAAGCCGGTTTCGACATCCGGGCGATACGGCCGCCAACGGTGCCCGAGGGGACGGCGCGTTTGCGCGTGTCGATCCATGCCGATCACGATGACCAGACCCTAGACTCAGCCGCGGAGGCAATTGGCCGCGTGCTGCACCCATAAACGGGATTCAGCGAGGACCGAAGATGCCCCCAAGTATTCCCATGAAGCAGCGTGCCCGACGATTGCAGCGCGGCCTCGCGAAGCTCTACCCCGACGCCCATTGCGCGTTGCATTACGAGAATCCGCTCCAACTCTTGATCGCGACGATTCTATCCGCCCAGTGCACCGACGTACGCGTCAACATGGTCACGCCGGGCTTATTCGCACGTTACGCTGACGCCAAAGCCCTCGCCGATGCTGATCAGGCCGAGCTGGAGCAGGCCATCAAGTCGACGGGCTTTTTCCGCAACAAGAGCAAGAGCATCATTGCCTGTTGTAAATCGATCGTTGAGAAACACGGCGGCGAGGTGCCGAACACGATGGAGGATCTGGTGCCCTTGCCGGGCGTGGGCCGCAAGACGGCCAATGTGATCCTCGGCAACGCCTTCGACGTTCCCGGCATTGTGGTGGACACGCATGTCGGCCGGCTTGCTCGGCGTATGGGTTTGACAAAGGCCGAGGATCCGGAGAAGGTGGAGATCGATCTGATGGCGGTCATCCCGAAGAAGGAATGGACCATGTTCAGCCACCGCATGATCTTCCATGGCCGGCAAGTTTGCCAAGCGCGGAAGCCCAATTGCGAGGGCTGTCTCGTGGCGAAGGATTGTCCGAAGATCGGAGTGGACTGAAGGATGCGAAGCCGCGAGCGGCTCATATATGCAACTCGACCACGTCTTTGTCGTGCATGACGTGATCGCGCTTCACGGTCTGACCGTCGAGAACGCCTGTGCCCCAGATGCGGGCTGATTTCAGATTCTCGGCGAAGTCCCGATGCACCAGCGCCGCCATTTCCACGAGCGTGCTGCCGGCGGGGCACGTGAAGGGTGACGTCATGTCCGGCGGCTTGCCCGGCTGCTTGGTGTAGACGCGGATGACGTTGAGGTTGCGGTAAAGCTCTCGGCGCACGTCCTCCATTCCGTGTCCATGCTCCGCTGAAATCATGTGAATCGGAAAGCTTCCGCCGAACATCTCGCGAACGATTTCCAGACGGTCGGTAGAGCCTTCCAGGTCGATCTTGTTGGCCAAAAGCAAGGTCGGTACATACTGGATCGAGTAATCCTCCTGAGTCGCCGGTTTCTGACCCACCAGGATTGTCTTGACCTCTTTGAGGCGGTCCAATACCGTTTCGGCGGCGAAGGGGCCGTCGTCATCGCCGAGATCGACCATCAGGAGCGCGCGGTCGGCGATGCGGACCATGCTGGAGACGTAACTCTCCATGAAGTCTGCGGTTATCGGCGGCAGGTCGATGAGCTGGACTTTGACGTCCTCGAAGTCCATCATGCCGGCATGCGGCTCGCGCGTGGTGAAGGGATAAGGCGCGACCTCGGAAGTTGCGCGTGTTAGCCGCGTGAGCAGCCGGCTTTTGCCGACGTTGGGCCCGCCGATCAAGACATATTGGCCCGCTCCTTGCTTGGGGACCTTGTAGCTGACGCCGGCCTTCTTCGCGTGCTTCTTGGCGTGCTCGACTTCGTCCCTGGCGTCGCTGATCTTGGTCTTGAGTTCCGCTTGCAGCTTCTCGCTCGCCTTGTGCTTGGGGACAAGCGCGAACATTCGCTTAAGGCATTCCAGGCGCTCTTCCGGCGTCTGGGCCTTCTTGTAGTCAGCCTCGGCTTCGAGGTATTGCGGCGTGAGATTGGCGGCCAAGGTCAATTCGCATTGAAAACATCAGAAACCGCGATGGTCAACCCATCGAGTTCCTTTGACGGGGCCTCTTCGCCATCACGAAACGTGCCAAGTTTCTTGTATCGGCTTCCCGCCAAAACGAGAACCGTAATTGTTCGATCAAGCGGATTGACAATCCAGTATTCGGGCACGCGCGCCTCGGCGTAGTCCCTCTTCTTGTCACGGAGGTCGCGTTTCGGATTATCGGCGCTGACGACCTCAACTACGACGTCCGCTCCAAGCCAAAATCGATCTTGGCGACGTGGATCCTTCGCATCTTTCAGCACGATGAGGTCCGGCTCGCGGTATTTACCCTTGCGAACGCGCAAGCGAATGCCCGCAAAGTGAACTTTTCCGTTTCGGGGCTCCAAGAACTTTCTAAAAATCTCGAACAGAAATGCGAGAATTGCCTGGTGACGATCCGTTGGCATTGGCAGGAACTCCAGGTACCCATCCGTATATTCCACAAGCCGCCTCGATTGCTCGATTAGGTCAAGGTATTCATCCTCCGACCAGTATCCCTGTTCGGGCAGCAGTTCCAGCAGTAAATCCTTATAGTTCCGCTCTGACGGTCGCACCGCGACAGTGGCCATGGTTTCCTCCGACACAAGTCAACATGCCCGCGAAAGCCAGCCTCAATATACCATTTTAAGAACCTGAACTCGCTGCTCTTCAAAAATCTGACCCCCATGCTCGAACTCTACGACCAAATCCAAGAAGCCAAGAAAGCCGTCGAGGCGCGTTGGCGCGGCAAGGCGAAGGTCGGCATCATCCTTGGCACCGGCCTCGGCGGCTTGACCGACGACATCAAGACCGACGTCGCGATCCCCTACGGCGACATCCCGCACTTTCCGCAACCTACTGTGATTTCGCATGCAGGCCGGCTCGTGTGTGGCAATCTCGGCGGCAAAGCCGTTATGGCGATGGAAGGCCGCTTCCACTTCTACGAAGGCTATACGCTCAAACAGATAACGTTTCCGGTCCGCGTCATGAAGGCAATGGGTTGCGAGGTACTCGTCGTCAGCAACGCTTGCGGCGGCATGAATCCCCAATGGGCCAAAGGGGACATCATGCTGATCGAAGACCATATCAATCTCCTGGGCGACAATCCGCTTATTGGCAAGAACGACGACCGCCTCGGCATCCGCTTCCCCGACATGTGCCGGCCATACGATCCCGAATTACTCGCGCTCGCTCAGAAGATCGCTTTGGAGGAGAAAATCGTCTGCCAAAAGGGCGTTTTCGTCGCCGTCGCTGGCCCGAATCTCGAGACGCGGGCCGAGTATCGATTCCTGCGCAATATCGGCGCCGACGTGGTCGGCATGTCGACGGTGCCGGAGGTGATCGTCGGCGTACACGCCAACATGCGCATCCTCGGCCTGTCGGTCATCACGGACCAGTGTTTACCGGATTCGTTGGAGCCTGCGGTGCTGGCTGACATCATCGCCGTCGCCAACGCCGCCGAAAAAAAACTACGCGTCTTAGTTCGTCGAGTTGTAGAAACACTGTAGTTGAGCCCGAAGCGCTAGCGAGGGCGCGCCGCGACACCTTCCGGCCTCGCTAGCGCTTCGGGCTCAGGAGAATTCAATGAGCACCCCTCTCCGCCAGAAACCCGCCTGGAAAGCGCTCGAAGCCCATTTCGCCAAGGTGCGCGACCTGCACATGCGGCAACTCTTCGCCGACGACCCTAAGCGCGGCCAACGCCTCACGGCTGAAGCGCTTGGAATTTACTTTGATTACTCCAAGAATCGCATCACGGATGAGACGCTAAAACTGCTGCTGCAACTGGCGGACGAGTGTGGCCTGCGGCAGCGCATCGATGCCATGTTCAAGGGCGACAAGATCAACATCACGGAGAAGCGCGCCGTTTTGCACGTCGCACTGCGGGCGCCGAAGAACCAGACCATCATGGTCGACGGCGAGAACGTGGTGCCGCTGGTCCATGCCGTGCTCGACAAGATGGCCGACTTTTGCAACCGCGTCAGCTCCGGCCAATGGAAGGGGCACACGGGCAAACGCATCCGCAACGTCATCAACATCGGCATCGGCGGCTCCGATTTGGGCCCCGTGATGGCCTACGAAGCCTTGCGCTATTACAGCGATCGCGGCATGACGTTTCGTTTCGTCTCCAATATCGACGGCACCGATGTCGTCGAAGCCGTTCGCGACCTCGACGCCACGGAGACGCTCTTCATCGTCTCGTCCAAGACTTTCACCACGCTGGAGACGTTGACCAACGCCCACTCCGGCCGGGCCTGGGCGCTCAAGACGCTCGGCGATGAGAAGGCCATCGCCAAGCATTTTGTCGCCGTCTCGACCAACGCCAAGGAGGTGGCGAAGTTCGGCATCGACACCGCCAACATGTTCGAGTTCTGGGATTGGGTCGGCGGTCGATATTCCTACGATTCGGCCATCGGCCTATCGCTCATGCTCGCGATTGGACCGGATAACTTCCGCTCGATGTTGGCCGGCTTTCATGCCATGGACGAGCACTTCCGCATCACCCCCTTCGAGAAGAACCTACCGGTGCTACTGGGCCTTCTCGGCGTGTGGTACGATAATTTCTTCGGCGCCGAGACGGTTGCGATCCTGCCCTACGACCACTACCTGGGCCGGCTTAGCGCATATTTCCAGCAGCTCGACATGGAGAGCGACGGCAAGTCGGTCGATCTCGAAGGCCGGCGCGTCGATTACCAGACTGGGCCCATCGTTTGGGGCACGCCGGGCACCAATGGCCAACACGCTTACTACCAACTCATCCATCAGGGCACCAAGCTGATTCCCTGCGACTTCATCGGCTTTTTGCACACCCTCAACCCGACCGGCTTCCATCACGATTTGTTGATGGCCAATTTCTTCGCCCAGACCGAGGCACTGGCATTCGGCAAGACGGCCGAAGAAGTGAAAGCCGACGGAGTGGCCGACTTCCAGATACCGCATCGCACCTTCGCCGGCAACCATCCGACCAATACGTTCCTGCTCGACCGCTTGACGCCGGAGTCGCTCGGCAAGCTGATCGCGCTTTATGAGCACAAGGTCTTCACGCAGGGGACGATCTGGAACATCAATTCGTTCGACCAATGGGGCGTGGAATTGGGCAAGGTGCTTGCGCAACGAATCATTCCGGAACTGCAGTCGAAAGACGACGCGGGACTGAAGCATGATAGCTCGACTAACGAGCTGATTCGGCGCTTTCGCGGGGCGCGGAAGAAATGATCGCCTAAAAATTCGTTGTGTCGCCACCCCCCATACACCCCTGGCGAAGAATTCCAAGGAAAACGTTTGCACCTAACTTGCCAAGCGACAAAGACTTACTAAATTTAGCGACCAGATTCGTCGGGGGGGCAATGGCCCGGAAAGGTCTGCTGGAACGCCAGTGAAAGCGTTTTTTAGATTGCATTGTGCGGCGGCGCGCGCACCAGTTGGTGCCCCGTCATTGCACCAAACACTCCACAACCAGCGGCTGGTAGGTCCGGCGAGCCGAGCCGGACCCACGAACCCGCGACCAACTCAAACAGCGCAAGTGGGCCTAATTTCCGCCTCGGGTCGCCCGACGAAATTGCAGTGGCATTGCGTTTTCTTTGGGTTCATGGGTCCGGCTCGGCTCGCCGGACCTACGGCACTCGCCGGACCTACGGGATAAGATAGCCACATGGCTCAGGTCGCATTATTGTTCGGAATTCTCTTGCTGCCCATGCGGCCGGTGGGCGACGAGACCGCGGATCGTGCGCTCTTCGCTGCTATCCGCGATGGCAAACGACAGTTCGTCGAAAAGCTGCTTCAAAATGGCGCCGATGTTAATGCCAGTGACGACACCGGCGCGAGCGCGCTGATGTACGCTGCCCTCAACTCCGACGCAGCGATGATGGAGCTTCTTCTGAAAAAGGGCGCCAAAGTCGATGCGAAGAACAAGGTCGGAACCGTCGCGCTGCAATGGGCATTGCACGACTTCGAAAAGATGAAGCTGCTACTCGATCATGGAGCCACGATTCCGGAGGATGCTGTTTTCCTTGGCGCAGGCCTCGCGAATTCGCGCCAGACGCTGAAACTGCTGGCCGAAAAAGGGGCGAAGCTCAACGTCAGCAGAGGCGGCTTCACGCCGCTCATGGCGGCGATCATCGGCGGTGATCGCGACACCATCGACTTCTTGCTCGAACAGGGCGCCGACGTCAAAGCCAAGACGAAGAGCGGCTACACGGCTCTCCATGCGGCGGCTTGGCTCACGCGCGATGACACTCTGGTCAAGCGCCTCCTCGAAATGGGCGCCGATCCGAAGACGCAGGCCAGTATCACCGAGCCTGCCGACGACGTGTTCACGCCGCTCATGGGTGCGGCCGTTCGCGGCAAACCGCAAGTCGTGATAAGACTTCTCAATGCAGACGTAAACGTCAATGCGCAAGGTGGCGCCTTCGGTCGAACGGCGCTATTGATGGCCGCCACGACCGGCGACGTCGAGACGGTCAAGGCGCTTCTCGCTCACGGAACGGATGTTCATGCCAAGGACAATTTGGGCCAAACCGCGCTCGATTGGGCGAAGCGGCGCGGCGGCACGGAAATCGCGAAACTTCTGGAGAAAGCTGCCGCCAAGGAAGTGCCTCGCGAGATCACGAAACTTGAGCCGCTTCACAAGACGATTGATGGCGACTCCATTCGAAGTGCCGTCAACAAGAGCCTTGCCCTGCTTCAGTCAAGCGGCGCCGCGTTCACCGCGCGCAAAGGGTGCGTGTCGTGTCATCATCAGTCGTTGCCGGCGATGGCGGTGGGATTGGCCCGTAAGCGCGGTTTTTCCGTTGACGAAAAGACTGCCCGGCAAGAACGCGACGCAGTCGTGAGCACGCTCAGCAAAAATCGCGAGCGGAACCTTCTTGGCGGCGGCGTCACGGACGATCTTGTTCCGGCATTCACGTTGGCCGCATTCGCCGCGGAAGAACAAAAACCGTCAGCGCTCACCGACGCTCTGGTTCATTTCCTGACATTGCGTCAAAAGCGCGACGGCTCGTGGCGCACACCGGTCTACCGCCCGCCGCACGATGCCAGCGATTTCACTTTCACGGCCCTTGCGGTGCGGGGCTTGCGGGACTACGCTACCAAAGGGCGAGCCAAGGAAATGGAAAAGCGGATCGCCTTGGCCCGATCCTGGCTGGAGAATGCAAAACCTGCGGAGACGGAGGACAAGGCGTTTCAACTGCTCGGATTGCGCTGGGCGAATGCCGACCCCAAACTCATTCAGAAGGTGAACGCGGCGCTGTTGGCCGAGCAGCGCAACGACGGCGGCTGGATGCAGCTCGAAACGTTGCCGAGCGACGCCTACGCCACTGGACAAGTGTTGTTCGCGCTTCATGAGGGCGGCGGACTGGCCATCGATGACAAGGCGTACAAGCGAGGCGTTTATTTTCTGCTCAAAACTCAGCTCGCCGACGGCTCCTGGTTTGTGCAGACGCGCAGCTTTCCGTTTCAACCGCACGTTAATTCACGCTTTCCGCACGGGCGCTCGCAATTCATCTCCGCGGCGGCGACGGCGTGGGCGACGATGGCGCTGACGTTGGTGATGGATGCGAACAAATGAGCTGGTGGCGCAACTTGACTCCGCTGTTCCGACCGGTAGAACGCAGGACGACGCTTTTCATTCGGCCTTCTCCAGCAGGTCAGGGTTCACACCCCACACGTTGGAGTCAGACGACCCTGGGAATGTGAATCGATTTTCTGCCAGCAAATGTCGGTCGACGTATATGAACTTAGTGCGTTCAAACGATGCCGCATGCGCCCGATCACCGAGCAACGCGATAATCCAAAGGCGGCTCCCGATCCCGTTGTCGAACATCAGTCGTTCAAATTTCAGGCGAGTGCCTACGGGAAGCACTTCGAACGTCTGCATACTGGACGGGCGCAAGTATTTGGGATGCGTCGGATCGAAGTGTTGCGGAGCGAGCAGGGTTTTTTGGTGCCTGCCGGTATACGCCTCTAAATCTGCCAGCGCCACCTCGACTTTAGTTTTCCAAACCGTGCCGGCGAACGACGAAAAGTTGTATTCTGGCGATTCGGTGACATTCGTGTCTGGGCGCTCCTTAAAAAGCTCTTTTAACACGGTGACTTTGGAGTTCTGGCCCCGGCCGCAGCCAGTTAACAAGATGGATATCATTATCCCAAGAATAACGCATTTCATTCGGCTCTCTCCAGCATGTCAGCGTTTACGTCCCGTTTTTTCCGCGGCTGTAATTTATTCGGTATCTCTCACGAATGTCAACAAGTTGAAAACTTGCTGCCACCATGGGCAACTCGACGGCTTGTCACGGCCCCCACGCCAGCGCCCGAATCTCGCCGAACTCGCGCGGCAGCATCTCCCACGTCAGGCCGGCATCGCGTGATTGAAAGACCAAACCGTTGACGCTGGACGATAGCACGAATTCCGAGTCTGAGGGGTGCATGGCGAAGTTCCAGATGGTGCCGTTGCCGCGGCGCGGCATCTTGGTTTCGCGCCAGGTGACGCCGCCGTCTTCGGAACGGGCGATGATGCCGACGGTGCCCGGCGGGCCGTCGCCGTTGCCCAGGAATACGATCCCCTCACCCCCAACCCCTCTCCCCCGAAGGGCGAGGGGAGCCAGAGTCGCTAAAGATCGGCAATACGACCAAGGAAGTTGCTTGCCGATCTCTAAGGGCTGCCAGGTGACGCCGCCGTCGGTCGAGCGGTTAGAATCGTTATTGGTCGCGGCGAGCATTACCTTCTGTCCCTGGTGTGTGACGGCAAAGGCGATATCGTGAATGTCGCGCGAACTCAAACCGCTGCCGAATGGTTCCCACGATCTTCCAGCGTCCGTGCTACGAAACAGGCCGTCGATCTCGACGCCGGCCCAGAGCGTGCCTTCCGACCACGGATCGGCTTTGAGCGTGGTTACGCGCGTGCGCATGATGCGCGGGCAGTCCTCGCGAATACTCGCTTTGCCCTCCGTCCATGTTGCGCCGCCGTCTTCGGAACGAAAGATGGCCGAAGGGCATGTACTGACCATGATCAGCTTAGGATTCTGTGGCGCGATAAGAATCGACCAGATTTGGCGGCCGTTAAGGGGCGAATCGACGCGCTGCCATGAGTCTGCCCCGTTGTCGCTACGGAAGAGACCCTGTTCGCTGCCCAGAAAAAGCGTACGCGGATGCTCGGGATGGATGGCCAGGGCGCGAACGTGACATTCGACGAACATGCCGTCCATGGCCCGCGCGAAGGTATGCCCTCCATTGAGGCTGCGGAAGACGCCTTCGCCGATGGTCCCGATGTAGATGCGTGGTGTCATTTCTGAAACTCCATAAGGGCGTTGCGAAAGCTCGCCACATCCGGGTATCGATTTGTGGGGTTTCGTGACAGCGCCTTGTGCAGGACGGTGGCGACGCTGTCGGGAATATCCGGCCGGCGTTCATGGATCCGCACTGCCGTCTGGCGCAAGATCACGCTAAAGCGGCGGTGCGTCTCGCTGGGGAAGTCGAAGACATGGGCGCCGGTAAGGAGCGTGTAAAGCGTGGCCGCCGCGGAATACTGGTCGGCGGCCGGGGAATCATCGTGGTAGTTCGTAATCCGCTCCGGCGCCAGGAATGCCACGGAGCCGCCAAGATCGCTGGTCATGGTCACGCCGGCGAGCGGCGAAGCCTCGTAAACTCGAGCGAGGCCGAAGTCCGTCAGCTTAAGCTGCTCTGTTCCATCCGTCTCGGCGATCAGGAAATTGCTCGGTTTGATGTCGCGGTGGACGAAGCCTTTGCGATGAGCGCAATCGAGGGCGTCCAGCATTTGTCCGGCGAGTTTGAGCACTCGGGAAATCTCAAAAGGCCCGCCTTTCTTTAGCAACGCTGCCGCATCGGTCCCAGGAACATAGTCCGACACGAAAAACAGAAAGTCGTCCGATTCGCCGACTTCGTGCAGACGCACGATATTGGGATGCGTCAGCGCCGTCAGCGTCCGCGCCTGGCGCAGAAAGCTATCGATCTGCTGAGGCGTGGGCGTGACGGCCGGGGCGACGATCTTGAGGGCAATCGGCTTGTCGTCGTTCTTGCGAGTCGCCAAATAGACGATGCCCATGCCGCCGCGGCCTAATTCACGCTGGATGCGAAATCCTGACGGCTCGTTGGCGCCGGTGATTGCGGCAGTCGTCGAGGGTTGTGCGACGGCGTCGTCGTATTCGGAATGGAACACGAGCTTGAGGGTCGTGTGTCCCGCGCGAATCTCATCGCCGTCTTTGAGGTCGGCCGTCAGCACTTTGGCGCCGTTGACAAACGTGCCGTTATGGCTGCCCATATCGATGAGCCGGCATTGCGGCGGATTGACCTCGACCATGAAATGAATGCGCGAGAAGAACTTATCCTTCGTCGGCAGGCGGAAGTGAGCGTGCTTCGATCGGCCCACGAGAAAAGTGTCGTGGCGTGCGAACGAATACTCTTGTCCTTGGTGCGGGCCTTCGATGACGGTGAGCGTGATCCGCATGATTGAAGTATGAAGGTGAGTGTCGAGGCGTGTCAAGAAAGAACGGGCGCTTTGCCGCGAAGTATTAGGTCGAATGTTTCCGCGTCCTCAAAGCGGTCCGTGGCGTGGTCATAGCGTCGCCTGACACCATGTAGCTTCCAGTCTTCGATGGTATATTCGCCGTACGACCACAAGTTTGTCTGCGTGCCGCTGCCGATGCAAATAATCGGAAAGGGAGCGCAGGGCGACTGTTGAAAGCGATAAGCGTTATGACGATGGCCGTGCAGCCACAGCGACACGCCTCCGTTGGCGGCAACGTCGACCAATTCGTGCATGTCGCGCAGACCGTGCGAGCGGCGTTCGGGCTTGCTGCTAGCAAGGCAGACGGGATAGTGCGTGACGAGGATGCGCGGCCCGGCGTCGAGCTGCTCGAATAGTTTGGCCAGGCGCTTGCGTTGCTCGGGTCCGGCCGCTCCACCCGCATCCCAAGCCCAGCGGTTGCCGGTCGATGTATTGACCGCCACCATCCAGACGTGGCCGATCTTCTTGGCGAACGGATAGATCTCATCGTCCACGCGCAGGCCCTGCTGCCAAGGCGCGAAGACGCGCTCGAAATTTCCCGAAGCCGCCGCAGGCCGCGTGCAGTAATCGTGATTGCCGGGCACTGCCAAACCGGGGAGTTGGCCGACACCGAGCATGTCCGCGGCTTTGGTGAACTCGGATGGGAAGCCGAGGGCCGTGGCATCGCCGGAGAAAACGACGTGATCGATACTCCGGTCGCTGATCTCGGCGCGCCAACGCGCGAGCACTTGGTCGGCGTAACGAAAGCGATGTCGCCGGCCCAGCCAGCGGAAGTTAAACCAGGCGGCCAGACGCTTATTGAACCAGTCGGCGCGTGTCCAGTCGAGGTTCGGCGTCGAAAGGTGAATGTCGCTGAGGTGAGCGAGGCGGATCATTCACAATTCCTCGTGGCTACATGGCGATAATCGGCCTTTCTGCCGTCCTGCTGTTTTTGATTTAATGAATTGCTAGTTTATCGTCCGTTAGGGCATGTTGCGGCCTGGCCTTCCCCTTCCTATAATTCACCGTTTACGTTCTGGAGAAGATCGTAAACTCCAGCGGCGGCGTGTTTTCCGGATTTTTCAATGTTTGAAGGCATTCAGCGCGGCTTGTCCGATGCGCTCAAGCGGTTGAGCGGCCGGGGTCGATTGACCGAGGCCAACATCCGTGAGGGCTTGCAACAAGTCCGTACCGTGCTTCTGGACGCCGACGTCAACTTCACCGTCGCCAACGATCTGATCGGGCGCGTCACCGAAAAATCGCTCGGTCAAGACGTCCTCCGCACCATCAATCCCAGCGAGCAGATCGTCCAGATCATCTACACCGAGCTGGTCCAGCTCATGGGTCCGGTCGATCACCGCTTCCACTTCGCCAAGGATCGGCCCACGGTGCTAATGCTTTGCGGACTTCAGGGCAGCGGCAAGACGACAACCGCCGGCAAGCTCGCATTGCTCTTGCGTGAGAAACTCGGGCGCAAGCCGATGCTGGTGGCGGCCGACTTGCAGCGACCCGCCGCCATCGAACAACTCAAAGTCTTGGGAGAGCAGATCGGCGTTCCCGTTTACACCGAGGGACCGGCCGCGTCCGACGGCAAAGGGCCGAACCCGGTTGATGTTTGTCGTAATGCCCTGGCTCATGCCAAAAAGACGCTGCTTGACACGGTCATCCTCGACACTGCCGGCCGGCTGCACATCGCCGAGATGCCGATGGAGGAGTTGAAGCAGATCGATCGGCTTGTCAAACCGGATGACGTCTTTCTGGTCTGCGACGCCATGACCGGTCAGGATGCCGTCAATAGCTCGAAGGCATTCAACGACGCCCTCGATCTCAACGGCGTGATCCTCACTAAGCTCGACGGCGACGCGCGCGGCGGGGCGGCCCTTTCGATCAAAGAAGTCACCAAGGTTCCGATCAAGTTCGTCGGCGTCGGCGAGAAGCTGCAAGCCCTGGATGAGTTCGTTCCCGAGCGCATGGCCCAACGGATCATTGGCCACGGCGACATCATGGGGGTGATCGAGAAGGTCCAGCGCGTCCAGGCGGAGCTGACCCAGGAGGAGATCGAAAAACAGCAGAAGAAGCTGGAAAAGGGCGACTTCAGCCTCGACGATTTCCGCAAGCAGTTTGAGATGATGGCCAAGATGGGCGGCATGCGCGACCTGATGAGCCAAATGCCGGGAATGGGCGACATGATCCCCGAAGGCGAGGATCCCGAGCAGGCAATCAAACGCATCCAGGGCATGATCGATTCGATGACCAAGGAGGAGCGCCGCAATCCGGACGTGATCGATCTGAGTCGGCGGCGGCGAATCTCTGCCGGCAGCGGCAGCGAGCCGCACGAGGTCAAGCAGTTCCTCAACCAGTTTGACCAGGTGCGCGTGCTGATGCGGCAAATGGCCCAGATGTCGCTCTGGCAGCGGCTCAAGATGATGACAGGCATGGGCAAGGCGGGCATGTTCCAACCCGGCGCCATGATGCCCAAGACCAAGATCGGCACCGGCCATCGCAAAACCGCCAAGGAGCGGGCGGACGAACGGAAGAAGAAAAGGAAGCAGGATAAAAAGCGGAGGTAGTGGCTAGTGGTTAGTGGCTAGTGGATAGAACGGCCACTGACTACAATCCACTAACCACTAACCACTAACCACTAGGAGATTTCGTGGCAGTTCGCATTCGCATGAAAATGATGGGGCGCAAGCATCGCCCGTATTACCGCATCGTGGCCATCGACTCGCGGCAACCGCGCGACGGCCGGATCTTGGAGGAACTGGGCACTTACGACCCTATGCTGCGGGACAAGCAACAGCGCGTAACGCTCAAGCCTGACCGCATCAAGCATTGGCAGTCGGTTGGAGCGTTGGCGTCGGAGAGGGTGACGACGCTCCTCAAGAAATACATGAAGAAATTCGAGGAAGCGGCAGCGCAAGCGCAGCAACTGGCGCCGCAGACCGTCGTGCAGGCGTGACCCGCGGGATTCGCTGCGCTCAACCCGCGGCTTGGCGGGCGCTATGCGTTTTGACGTGCTGACGCTGTTTCCGGATATCTTCCAGGGATATCGCACTCAGAGCCTGCTCAAGCTCGCCATCGACGCCGGGTTGGTGCGAATTCACCTATGGAACCTGCGCGACTGGGCCAAGGGCAAGCACCACACCGTCGACGATCGGCCCTTCGGCGGCGGGCCCGGCATGGTGCTGATGGCCGAACCCGTGTTCGCCGCAGTGGAGGGCATAAGGCCGCTCGACCCCGACCCCGGCCTTTTGATCCTGCTAACGCCGGGGGGACAGCGGTTGACGCAAGCCGTGGTGAAGGAACTGGCGGGACATCGGCGTTTGATTCTCTTGTGTGGCCGCTATGAGGGATTCGACGAACGTATACGCCTGGGTTTGCAGCCGCGTGAAATCTCGATCGGCGACTTTGTCTGTAACGGCGGCGAAGTGCCGGCGATGGTGCTGATCGATACCGTGGTTCGCTACGTGCCTGGCGTCCTGGGGGACGCCGGCAGCGTGACCGAAGAGTCGCATAGCGAGCCGGGGAAGCTGGAGTATCCACAATACACCAGGCCGCGCGTGTTTCGCGGTATGGCGGTGCCGGAGGCGCTATTGAGCGGCGATCATGCGGCGATCGCACGTTGGCGCGAGGAACAATCGAGAAATCGAACTGCGAAGCCGCGAGCGGCAACCGAAAACACCCAACCCATTGGAGGAAACGATGAAGAATAAACTGATGGCGCTTGTGGAGGAGTCCCAGCTCAAAGAAGAGCCACCCTCGTTCACCATCGGCGACCAGGTCGAGGTGCACCAAAAGATCTTGGAGGGCGAGAAGGAGCGGACGCAGGTGTTCGCCGGCGTGGTGATCTCCAAGCGCGGCGAAGGGCTGCGCGAGATGTTCACGGTTCGCCGGATCGTACAGGGCGAGGGAGTTGAGCGTACCTTTCCGCTGCATTCGCCGAAAATCGCCAAAGTGGACGTGAAACGCACTGGTGCGGTCCGGCGCGCCAAGCTTTACTACCTGCGCGACCGCGTGGGCAAAGCGACGCGCTTGCGGGAGCGCAAGGTGAAGGACGAGGCGCCAAAGGAAACCGCGGCGCCGGCGCCGACCGAGTAATGCGTTTGTTAGCGGGGAGCCGCAGGCGACCGTGGGCAGTGCCGCGGTCGCCTACGGCTCCCCGCTGAACGGGAGTTTGCGATGCCCCCGACCGCGAGCAAGCCGTGGTGGCGGCGTTGGTTCGGCACGCGGTCGGAGCGGGCGGCCGCGCGGTTTCTCAAGAGGCTGGGCTACCGCATCCTGGTCCGCAATTACACTTGCCCGTTGGGTGAACTCGACCTGATCGCTCTTGATGGTCGGACGCTCGTTTTCGTCGAGGTGCGCTCCACGGAAGCCGACAACACATCCGGACCCGCCGCTTCCGTCGACGTCGCCAAACAGCGACGGCTCACGCGGCTCGCGCTATTCTTCCTCAAGCAAAAGCGGCTGCTTGGACATACAGCCCGATTTGACGTTTTGACGCTAAGCTGGCCGGAGGCTGTCCGCAAACCCGCCTTCGAACATTTCAAGAACGCTTTTGAAGCTGTGGGAGACGTGGGTTTCTAGAAGCGGTTTCAAAAAGGGGTCAGGACCTGTGATTCTAGAGGTCCTGACCCCTTTTTGAAACCGCTTCCAAGCTCATCCCTTTTCGCCGAGCATGCGCTCCAGGGATTCAATCATCTGTTGCACGCCGTCGAGGTTGGGATTGATGCGGTTGGCGCGGCGATAGGCGCGCAGGGCCGCTCGCAACCGCTTCTGCTTCATGAAGCTTTGGGCCAGACCACTGGCGGCGCCGAAATGGAAGGGGTTGATGCGAAGCGTTTTTTCGCAGTCGGCGACGGACTTGGCGTAATCGCGCAGACGGAAAAAGACGATGGCCCTCTGGTTATAAGCCTCGGCGAAGCGTGCCGATCTGCGGATGAGCGCGTCGTAGCCGGCTAGCACAACCAAAGCAGTGTCAGGCTTGACCCGGAGCTGCATCAAGCGCTGCAGCTCCATATTGTTCTCCTGGGTGTCGGCCCGGAACCAAATCGACCACAAAGCGTCGGCGCACAACTCGCGCACTGTCGGATCCTCGTCGTGGAGACGGGCGGCGAGAAGGGCGTTGACGTCAAAATTGCCGATGAGGCCCAGGGCTAAAACGGCCGCCTGGCGAATCTCCGCGTCCGGCGCAACCAAGAGGCGTTCCAAGGTCGCCTGCGAGTATCGAGCTTCGACGGCTTTCTTGAAGCGGTTGAGCCCCCGGCGAATGCGCTGGGCGATTTCACGCGGCGAGTCTTCCTGGCGGCGGTCCGGAAGGGCTTGGAAAAAATCAAGAAGCAAAGGCTCGCGCACGCCGTCTCTCCGGTTCATTAAGTCTGCGGATCCACGTCGAGCGTCCGGACAAGCATCAGCATGGGAGCTAAGGCAAGCGCCGGCGGCTCGCGGACATTAGTTGGTTTTAGGAATTTGCCTGCTCCATGCAACCCCGCTGCTTGATTCCGTAGACCTCAATCCTTCGCCGGCGGCATCGGCGGCGGCGTGCTTTCGGGCGCCGGGGAGACCAGCGGGCCCAAACCGGGCTTTACCGAGTTGGCACTCGATACCACCGCTCCCTTAGTCTTCTTGATCGCAGCCACGTCCTGCAGGATCACATCGACGGCTTTCTCAAGCTGCGGGTCGTGTCCGCGGGCAAGTTGATCGGGATGCACGTCAACGACGATGTCCGGCGTCACGCCCTCCTTGTCCATGTTCACGCCCTTGTTGGTTGTGACGCCGATGCGCGGAGTGCGGAAAGTGGTTCCGTCGATGAGTTGAATGTTGCGGGTGCCGATGACGTGGCCGCCAGTCGGCTGACCGACCAGCTTGCCCAGGCCCATGGTCCGGAATGCGTGCGGGAAAATCTCGGCATCGGAATAGGAACGGTTGTTGACGAGCAGCACGAGCGGCTTGGTCCAGCGGCGGTCGTTGGAATTGAGCACCAGCCCGCTGGGGCCGTTGCGTTGGTGGAAAAACGTGTGCTCCTTGCCTGTGAGGTAGCTAAGGACTTGCTCGTGGGTGAAGCCGCCGCCGTTGTAGCGAACGTCGAGGACGATGCCGTCCTTGTCGAAGCAATCGGAGTAGAGCGAGCGTAGGAAGCGGTCCAGACCGTTTTCGTCCATGCTCGGAATGTGGATGTAGCCGAGCTTGCCCTTGCTGATTTCATGGACGCGATCGGCGTTCTTCTTCACCCAGCGCTCGTACATCAATTTGGCGATTTCCTGCCGGTTCACGCCTTGCAGCTCGAGTCGCCGGGTCGCGCGGGGATCGTCGGGATTGCCGGTCACGCTCAAGGTCACCACCTCGCCGATCTTGTCGTTGAGAAGCTTGGAACCATCGACATTCGGTTTCAACTCCACATCGTCGATCCGCAGCACGATCTCGGCCGGCTTAAGGCTCAATCCACGCCGGTCCGCGGGTCCGTTTCGCAAAATCTCAGCAAGCTTGAGGCCCGGCCCCTTGTACGCATCGTCGAAGATTAGGCCCAGGTCAGCAGTCTGTTGTTCGGCGGCGCCGAGATTGCCGGAAATGCCTAAATGGGAAGCATTCAATTCGCCGAGCATAAGGCTGATCATGGTGAACAAGTCTTCCTTGAGCGCGACGTGCTTGACGAGCGGCCGATACTTATCGCGGACTTTGTTCCAATTGGCGCCGTGGAACAGCGGATCGTAAAAGCTCTCGTTGAGGGCTCGCCAACTTTGCGCGAAGATCTCGGCGAAGACTTCGTCTTGACGCACGGTCATACGAGCCTGAAACGGAATCGTCGCAGACGGTGCGGGAATGGCGGCGATTCCCGAAGGAACGGGAGGGCCGACCGTCGCGGTCCGTATGTTGCCCCCTCCATCACGGAAGAAGATCATGCTGGAGTAGTTCTTTGACCACTGAATCTGGTGCGGATTGACGTTGCCGGTGGAGAGTCGGGCGATTTGACCTCCGTCGCTGCTGGCCACCCATAGGTCGGAAGCGCCGTCCACGGTCGCTCGAAATGCGATTCGCGAGCCGTCGTTGGAAATCGCGCATTCGCCTGCCGGAAGCGGCGCCGGTTGCTTGACGCGCAGATGGATGTCGTCCCAATCGATGTCCTTGCTGGCCGGCGCGCCGGGCGCAGCCGGTTTTTGCAGGGACAGCACATGGGCGGTCGTCTGGTTGCGACGCCGGCTGCTGATGAACGCCAGCCGATTGCCCGTCTTGCTCCACGTCACGCCGCCGTTGTACGTGGCGAAGCGCGTGATGTTGCGCGGCGGGTCAGCGGCCGTCGGTCCCGTCCCGGGCACAATGAACAGTTCGCTGGCAAAGGAGCTGTCCGAGCGGCCGTAAACCAGCCATTTGCCGTCGGGCGACCATTCGTAGTCAAAGATTTGGCCGTCCTTGACGAGGACTTTTTGGTCGGTTCCATCCGGATTCATCGTCATCAACTTGCCGGCACGGAGGAAGGAGGCGCGCTTGCCATCGGGCGTGAACATGACGCCCATCTCGGCTTCGGGGGTGTTCGTAAGCTGCTTGACCTTGAACCGATGGGCCTGAATCAGCTCGGGATGCTCGGTATCGTCGGATTCGAGGAGATAGATGTCTTCGTGTCCGCCGCGGTCCGACAGGAACAGGAGCTTTTTGTTGTCGGGCGACCAGGCGACGCCGTGGTCGAACGCGGGACTGTCGGTCAAGCGCTTCGCCTTGCCGCCGTTGCGCGGCATGACGAAGATCTCACCGTGCACCACGAAGGCGATCGCTTTCTCGTCGTGAGACAGCGAGAATTCGGTGGCGCCGGAGGTGAAGGTGACGAGGCGCTCGGGATTAGTCTTGTCGTCGGCGTAAACCTCGATATTCAGCTTGCGCGTGCTGCCGGTCTTGATTTCCAGAAGGTAAAGATCGGGGCCGCACTCGTAAACCATCCATTCGCCGTTGGCGCACAGACGGGCTCGCCGCACGCCGTCGTCCTTGTGATGCGTGACCTGCTGCGGGGGTGAAGCGACTGATGCCGAGCCATTGAGTACGAATTCCTGTTTGATGATGTTGGCCGGCGTGCCGAAAGTCTCGCTGACCCAGTAGAGTGTTTTGCCGGCAGGCGACCATTGCGGGTGATTGTCTTGGCCGTTAAAGGTGGTGATCTGGCGATTGTTGGTTCCGTCGGCGTTGCAAATCCAGATGTCGTCGTTGGCCGAGCCGCGGTAGCCCTTGCGATACCAGGTGCCTGGGCCGCGAACGTAGGCGATTAGATCACCCTTGGGAGAAAACGCGCCTTCTCGGCCTTCGTGAACGCTAATGCGCCGGGCCTGTCCGCCTGTCGCCGGAATGACAAATATCTCCTGGCGTTGGGGGAAATCGGTTTGCCGCGTGGAGGTGAACAGAATCTGCTTGCCGTCGGCCGACCAACAGGTAGCCACATCGTCCGCGGAGTCAAACGTGAGGCGCTTGGGCTTGCCGCCCTGCACGGGGATGACGAAGACGTCATATTGGCCGTGGCGGTTGGAGGAGAACGCGATCCATTTGCCGTCGGGACTGAACAATGGCGCGAAATCGTGCTTCTCGTGCATGGTCAGATGCCGGGCGACGCCGCCTTTAGCGTCGACGATCCACAAATCCCCAAGGTAGCTGAACGCCACCTGCTTGCCGTCAGGCGAGATGTCCGGCGTACGGGCGAAGCGAATGGGCTCGGAGGATTGAGCGTTTAGAGAAGAGGTAAATAGAAGTAGAAAAAGCATGGAGGGCGAGGTAAACAGTTTTCGCGTCATGGTGTGGGTTTCCAGATGGCCGGCGGGAAAATCGGCAGTCCGTTGCGATAGACGCTTGGAGGGCACGCATCCTTGCAGATAATTCCATCGTAGCAGAGGGATACGGTGAAGGCAAAAGCTACGCAAATTTGGGCGCGACCAACCTTGCAATTGTTTAGCCGCGAGCCAACGGCGAGCGCGGGCCGGGGTCCGTGTGCCGGGGCTTGGGTACTGCCGGCGCGGCCTGTATGCGCTCTGCCCGCGTTGGATGCCGTCCGCGCTCGCCGCTGGCTCGCGGCTAAACAAAGACCGGTTAACAAACGGGTATTGCGGCCATGTTTCCGCGAGCGCCCCTTGCGGCTAGCATAGCTTGGACCGCTTTTTCGGAGAAACCACTCATGAACCAGCCGCAACCGTATCGCCCGCGCTGTGCTTATCTCACCTGCAAGTCGATGCAGGTCTTTGGCGAGGACTTTGAACAGGATCCGGAATTCCAGTCCGGCATGGTGGAGTTCACTTGCACCAAGACCTACCACGGTTGGGGACCCGACGGCGGCGAAGCTTCGTACAACCTTTGCCGCGATCCCGAGCGTCCATGCTTCCGTGAGTTTGTCGAAATCTCCACGAGCCCTGAATCTCCGTGAGTTGGCACGGCGGAACTTCGCGATGTAAAATAGTGTCAGATGACGATGGATCCGCGCAACGGTAGCGAGGGCAAGGTTGACTCATGACTCCCGTGGTTCACTCCAAGTGCCCCTATTGCGACAGAAGTCTCCGCATTCCGGCCGAATGGCTTTCCCGGCCGATGAAATGCAAGCATTGCCAGCAAGTCTTCGTGACGCGGGCGACGGCGCCAGCGCTGCAACCTGCGAGCATGGTCGCAGGGATGCCGCTGCCTCCGCCTGTTCTTTCCCCACCGCCTGTTGCACCTCTATCACTTGGAAACAAGTCCTCTGGCTTCAACGATGAGCCGCTCGCTTCCGCCGCGCTGCCGCGCCGCCGTCGCGGCCGGCGCGGTTGGATGGTCGGCACGCTCGTCGGCCTGGTGCTGCTCGGCATCGCCGCGGGTGCCGTTGTGCTTGCCTGGCCGGAACTGCAAAAGGCCCTTAAAAAAGACAAGGACGAAGACGACAAGGACAAGATCGCCGAACTCAAGGACAAGCAATTCCCACCGGCCGACAAGGACAAGAAAACCAGCGCCAAAACCAAGGACGACGCCAAGCCGCCCAATGACAAAGACACGAGATCCGCTTCAGGCCGCGACGTGTTTCCGCGCCGCGCCTTGCTCATCAATGTCTCCAATTACTTGTTGTTCAATCCTCTCGACTACGGCAGCGACCGCGATGGCAACTATCCAGGCAGCAGCACGGCCGTTCTAGCCGACCAACTCACTCGACCGCCGATGAATATTCCGCCCAACCAGATCACGGAGTTGGCCGACGGCGCGCGCAAGCCGCTCTCCACCACCAAGCCGCAGATCGAGGCCGCCCTTAGTGAATTCGTACAAACAAGCCGGCCGCAGGACCGCATTGTGATTCTCTTTACCGGCCACGCCATCGACATGGAAAAGCAGGCCTACCTCGTGCCCGTGGAAGGAAACCGCGAAAAGCCCGACACACTCATTCCACTCGCCTGGGTATACGAGCAGCTTGCGAAATGTCCCGCCCGGCAAAAACTGTTGGTCCTGGACGTATTCCGATTCCCTCCGGCCCGCGGCGAGGAGTTACCCGGCGCCGGTGAGATGCCCGGAGACTTCGACGCGAAGCTCCACAACCCGCCGGCCGGCATCCAGGTCTGGACGGCGTGCTCCAAAGGTCAGCAATCCCTCGAGTTCGAGAAGGGCAGCCTCTTCTTGCAAGCGCTTTGCAACTCGCTCCAAGAACGCGGCAAGGGGATTACCGAGCCAACCGCCTCGCTTCCCCTGGACCTCCTGGTGACTAAAGTAAACCAACGTCTGAAGGACGTGCTGGGTGCAAAAAAGTTGGAGCAAGTTTCGCAAGTCTACGGCAAGGAACCGGACGAGGGAGCGGCATTCGATCCAAGCCAGGATTTGCCGCCCAAGCTCACGCTCAAACCGCCGAGCGCCGGCGCTCAGACGTTGGTGCGCAACATTCTCGAAGAAATCAACATCATCCCGTCGCCGCGCGGCTCCAGGCAGCCGATCAATCTCGCCAGCCTGCCGGCATTCACCGGAATGTCGCCGGACGAATACAAAGCCGACTACAAGTCTCCCAAGGAGTTGATGGCGATGGCCAAGGACAAGGAGAAGTATCCCTTGCGGGCCGCCTACTTCGAAGTGCAAAAAATCTTGAAGGAGAGCGAGAAGATTCGCGTCAAGGAGTTCTTTCCCAGTCCCGGCGGTCCGGCGTCGCCGCAGCTCAAGAAGAACATCGCCAGGGAGCAGCAGCCCGTCGGCGTCATGCAGTTCGAGCTGAAAAACGCGCTCGACCAGTTGGTGAAAGCGGGTGAGCAACGCGACAAGGAAAACTCCAAACGCTGGCAAATCAATTTCGATCTCGCCGTCGCCCGGCTCAAGGCCCGCTTGGTCTATCTCAACGAGTACAACGAAATCCTCGCCAAGGTGCGCGGCGACTCGCTGCCTGACTTGGCCCCGGGCGACACCGGCTTCCGCGTCGGTTCCAGCGTCAAGCTGTCCACTAAGGAAAGCGAATACAAGAAGATGGAGAAGGAAGTCAAGAAGTCGCTGGTCGCCATCGCCCGCGATCACCCCAACACGCCCTGGGCCATCGTCGCCCAGCGCGAAAGCATGACGGCCTTAGGATTGATGTGGCGGCCGACTCGGGAGTGATCGAGTCTTTTTGCACTTCATGGAAAGTGAGTGTTCATCCATTCCGTCACTGCTTGCGCCGAACCTCCTTGATTGAGAATGCTTAAAAGGTCTTTGAAGGATTGTTGTCCACCCTGTCCAAGCGGCCCCAGCGACTCAGTCAAGTAACTCACTACGCTAAGCAGTCCCACTTGAAAGTTGTTGAACTTGCCTTCGGTGACGCAACATTCGCAGAGAACACGAACAGCAATGTCCTTGGGCGTTAGGTTATTCGATTCGGCGTCGAGGAGGATATCCTCAAGCCCCTCAAGCCCCCATTCCTCCATGAATTCGGAGAACGGGAAGCCACGCAAGCGACATGCGTTAATTGCCGCCGCCTTCATGGCAGCAACTTGCGACTTCATCGGGCGACGCTCGCAACATTGTTTTCTGTCTGGATTTGTTGGTCAACCAACGCCAATGCTAATTGCTCGTCAAGCTCAGCAAGTCGTTTTTGTTTTGTTTCAAACTCGTCGCCTGGAATGAGGTCCACATAAATGTCAAGAATCGATCCGCTCTTCCCTTCGTTCCATGCCCTCGAATGCTCGTGGGTGATTTGCGAGACTTCCGCGACCGTTCTTGGACTTACGAACGCGGCGGCCTTGCTTACCGCATCCAGGGCATCTGCAGGAAGCAAGGGGCCGGAAAGTCCTTGTTGCGTCAGCACGAAGCGAAATTCAGGAAAGGGGCCTTCCTCAATTCTTTCAATTTTCAAATACCCTTTGTTGGTCAAACTCGAGAACAAAGCGCTACTGTTGTAGATTCCAGGACCCTGAGTCATGTGCGCAATCGGCCAATCGGTGAGGATCCCGGGAAAGTCTCGTGCGTAATACAGGTGTGCGAAGTAAAACGCCTGGAACAACTTTGTCTTGCTGTCCCAAATGCCGTTCGTTTCACGTATCAGGCCCAGCACAACCCGCTGGGCATCGGCTCTCGCCATCGTGTCTGCTCCCGCATCCAAAAGGAGATATCGTAAGTGAACACGGCAATTCTACCCGATTTCCAAACACTTGTCGCACTCAATGACGTACGGATTTAGGCGGAACCCGAGTTAAGGAGAAGGCGCAGTGTCTGCACGACCATGTCCGCAAACGTCGGATCGTTAATGTGCATGCCTAACTCGACAAGCTTCACTTGCGGCCCAAGCCAGTTGCGAATGCTCTGAAAAAGCGCTCGATCCGCCTCAGGCCACCAAAAAGGCTGCCCCTCCCGGTCGATCGCCGACACGCCGCGCAAGGGCACGAGGATCGCCGTCGGCCCACGGGCGGCACTGGCTTTCTCGGCGATCTCCCTGCCCAGCTTGTCGTTCTCCTCCGGCGTTGTCCGCATCAAGGTCACACTGGGATTGTGCTGATAGAATCGGCGGCCCTTGAACTTCTCCGGCACCGTCTCGGGCGGTCCAAAGTTCACCATGTCGAGCGCGCCCAGCGAGATGACTTGAGGCACTCCTTTAAGCCCCGCCGCGGTAAGCCGATCCTTGCCCGCGGACAATATTCCGCCAACCAACTCGTCGGCCAACTCGGTGGTGGTAAGGTCGAGAACGCCTTCAATGATTCCGTCGTTAATAAACGCTTCCATTGTTTGGCCGCCGGTGCCCGTGGCATGAAAGACCAGCACTTCATGGCCGGCCGCTTCGAGTTGCGTTCGGCAAGCGCTAACGCAAGGAGTAGTAACGCCGAACATGGTCGCCGCGATAAGTGGCGGCAAATTGTCAATTGTCAATTTGCAATTGTCAATTTGCAGTTTCTCTACATTCTCGCCCCTCAAAACCATACCCGCCATTGCCAAAGCCGCATTGGTCAGCACCTGCCGGCTGATGCGATTGAGGCCGCTGATATCGACGACCGAGTGCATCATGAGAATGTCGCGGACGCCGACCCATTGCCTGACCTGGCCGCTGGCGAGCGTGCTGACCATGATTTTCGGGACGCCAAAAGGCAGCGCCCGCATCGCCGCCGTGCCCATCGTGGTGCCCGCGGAGCCGCCGAGGCTGAGGATGCCGTCGACCTTTCCTTGTTGGTGCAGTTCGACGACGAGCTTCGCCGCCCCGCGCGCCGCCGCCTCCACCGCCTGGCCGCGATCATTGGCTTTCCGCACGGCCTCGAGCGACATTCCCGCGGCGGCGAAGATTTGGTCGCTGCCGATGTCCGGCGGGAATGGAGGAGATTGCGTGCCGGCATCGATGACGAGCGTGGAGACGCCGCGACTACGGAGCAGATCGCGGACGAATTGGTATTCGGCGCCTTTAGTGTCGAGCGTGCCGAGAAGAACGACGGGCATGAGCGCTTGCATCCTCAAAGAAGTCTGCGACTCTGCAACGAAAACCGGGTAGAAAGTCTACTGAGGACAAGTCCTGCTCCGGTTCGAAATCGATAGGCTCCGTTCCCGGACGGAAAATTGTCAACGTGCGAAGAGTGGGCTGGAGAATTCCGACTGCCGGCACGCCGGCGGCGAGGAACTGATTGACACGCCGAATCATTCTTCCCCAGCGAAACTCTGGCTCGTCAACTTCGATGACAAGAGAAGGGACTGGCATAGTTCGCGCCCCTGTTTGTTGGTCTCGTTTACGACATGATATAGAATCATTGCACAACCCTGCCAATTGCAAAGGCGAGTATAGGTCCATCGCCCCGCCGTTGAGGAGCATCCACCAAAAGTTGCGTAACATGCGCCCGATGTATCTCACCATCTATGTTGCGTCAGTCGTGTCGGCGCTATGCGCTGGCTGCCTGGCGGTGGTGTACATTGTCATGACTGAGCTTAAGTATCAGTTCCAAATTGGCGTCGCCCGCTGGACAGTGTCGCAGGAGTAGTCGTGAGCGAGGACGCCGTCTTCGTCGCTTCGTGGTATGCTCATCAAATCTACAAGTTCGATTTTGAGGGGAACTTGCTAAACACGTTTTGTCAACGAGGTGCGCGCTCGATCTCGAAGCGTGACGAGTTCATCGTTGTACACTTCGCCGGAAAAGAGCAAGTTCTGGATGATCCGGCTTTCCGTGTTAAAGATCCCGGCGCAACCACGGCTGCCGTCGAACGAACCTGGTGGGGCCACCCGTTGTTGGTGGTGCGTCGCGCCGACGGAGTAACCACTATTGCGCCATTGCAGCCTTGGTATATGACCGTTCTGTGGAATACGTACCCAGGCGCCTTGTGGCTGCCCATAGCTGTTGTTTTAGGTGGGGTCGCCCTGTGGACGCGTAAACGAATTCGTGGGCTGGATCAATCCGCGGCCGCGATCACAAGTTTTCGCTCAACGGAAGCGTAATCGACTGGCTGGACTTAGAATCATCACGTCGCCTTGCCGAAGAGGTTCACCATGAGCGTGCCTCGCCAACAAATCCTTGAACGCCTCCGGGCCCAAATCGCCGCGGGCAAGCCGATCATCGGCGGCGGGGCCGGCACCGGCATCAGCGCCAAATGCGCCGAGGCCGGCGGCATCGACCTCATCATCATCTACAATTCGGGCCGATTTCGCATGGCCGGGCGCGGCAGCCTATCCGGCATGATGCCTTACGGGGACGCCAACCAGATCGTCATGGAAATGGCCCGCGAAGTGTTGCCCGTCGTCAAGAAGACTCCTGTTCTGGCCGGCGTCTGTGGCACCGATCCGTTTCGCATCATAAAGCTCTTTTTGCGTGAGGTGCAGGCCGCAGGCTTTTCCGGCGTGCAGAACTTCCCGACGGTCGGCCTGATCGACGGCCAATTCCGCCAAAACCTCGAAGAGACCGAAATGGGCTATGGGCTTGAAGTCGAAATGATTCGCGCGGCCGCCGAACTAGGCCTTCTGACCTGCCCGTATATCTTCAATGAGGACGAAGCCCGCGACATGGCCAAAGCCGGCGCTCATATATTAATCCCGCACATGGGCTTGACGACCAAAGGTTCCATTGGCGCCCAGACAGCCATGACGCTCGAACTACATCTTGCGCAATACCAACGGAATCGTCGGCTTCTTCGGCGCGTCGAGCATCGAGCGGTTGCCGACGGAAGCTGCGATTACGGGTTGTGTGCGCAGGTTCAAGGACATCCACTTCTGAGGAATACGATGAAAGGCTTTCGCCGCGGATTTCTGCTGCTGTTTTTGATGTTCGCGCCACTCATCGGCCTTGAGCACCTGGAATGTCTACTAGCTGCTGGGGATGAATCCGACGGCCCCAAGATCCGCCTCGCAGTCATCGTCGTTTTCGATCAGATGCGCGGCGACTATCTGGAAAAGTGGAAAGACCTGTTCGAAGGCGGCGGCTTCAAGCGCCTCCAGCAAGACGGCGCCTGGTTCACGAATTGCCATTATCCCTATTCCGATACGCTGACCGCGCCCGGTCACGCGTCGCTCGTGACCGGCACGTCGCCTTACAAGCACGGCATCATCGCCAACAGTTGGTATGACCGCGCCAGCGGCGAGATTGTCGGCGCGGTCGAGAGTGAGCGCTACCATATCGTGCCGCAGCTTCCCGCCAAAAATGACAAGAACGCCACCAACACCACGAAGGAACTTGGCGCTTCGCCGCTCAGGCGTTGCGAGGAGTCCATCGGCGATGTAATTTTCCGCCGCAGCAAGGGGCGGGCCAAGATCGTTTCGCTCTCGATCAAGGATCGTGCCGCGATTTTGCTGGCTGCCTTGCGAGCGCAGTTCGTCTACTGGTTCAGCACCCTCCGAGGCGGCTTCGTCACCTCCAGTTACTATCAAGACGACCTTCCCGGTTGGGTGCGCGACTTCAACAAACGCAAGCTGCCCGACACCTGGTTCGGCAAGGACTGGACCCGCATTCGCGAAGATCGCGACTACGCCAAGTTCAGCGGCCCCGACAACGTTTCTTTCGAAGGCATCGGCATCGCTCAGGGACGCACATTTCCCCATCCCATGAAGGGCGGGCTCCAACAAATTGGCCAGAATTACTACGAAGCTCTGACGTTTTCGCCTCGCGGCAGCGAGCTGCTCCTCGACTTCGCCAAAACCGCGATCGACGCCGAAAAGCTCGGGAAGAACGAGGTCACCGATCTTTTGTGCTTGAGCTTCTCCAGCAACGATCTCATTGGCCACTGTTGGGGACCGGACTCGCAGGAAGTGCTCGACATAACCCTGCGCTCGGACCGCCTCATGAAGGAGTTGCTCGACACGCTCGACGCCAAGGTCGGCAAGGGGCGCTATGTGATCGCGGTCAGCGCCGATCACGGCATCTGTCCGATTCCCGAAGTCGCCAAGTCACAGGGCAAGGACGCGGGCCGGGTCGATCCCGAGCTGCTCAAGAGCCAGGCCGTCGCACATTTGCAAGAGACTTTTGCCCGGAACAAGAAGACTCTGCCCTGGATTGAAGCCACGGCCGGCCAATGGGTCTATCTCAATCGCGGCGTGCTTCGTGAGCTGGGGCTTGAACAGAAGGTGGTGGAACGGGAGCTGGCCGACTGGCTCGTCAAGCAGCCCGGCATCCAAGATGCATTCACGCGCTCGCAACTTCAGAGCAAAGAGGGGCAGGGGCCTCTCGTCGAAAGCGTCCGCAAGAGCTTCTTTCCCGAGGCATCGGGCGACGTCCGAGTCTTGCTCAAACCGCATCACCTGTTCAGCAATCCGCCCAAGTCGAGCCGATCCGAGTACTACCTGACTACGCACGGTTCGCCGCATCCCTACGACACCCATGTGCCGCTCCTGGTCATGGGCCCCGGCATCCAACCTGGCGTGAAGTCGGAACGTGTCACGCCGCAAACGCTGACCACCATCCTCGCGAAAAGTCTGAGCCTTTCCTTGCCATCTGCGGCTGAGGCGCCGCTGCCAAAGGGGTTGTTTCGGTAGAATAGGACTTGCAATACCGAGAGATGAATCTCATGGAATTCTCGCGTCGCCATTTTCTCTGGCAATCCGGCGGCGGCCTAGGCGGCATCGCGCTGGCGTCTCTGCTTGGCCGTGACAACCTCCTGGCACAGCAGTCGCCGCGCCAAGATCTCAACGGCGGCTTGCACCATCGCGCTCGCGCCAAGCGCGTCGTGCAGCTCTTCATGTCGGGGGCGGCTAGCCAATGCGATACGTTCGACTACAAACCGCTGTTGATCCAGCGTAACGGGCAAGAATTCAATCCGGGCGGCCGCGTCGAGTTGTTTCAGAGCAGCCCCGGCGCCGTGATGCAGAGTCCCTGGCGCTGGCGGCAATTTGGCCAGTGCGGCAGATGGATCAGCGACTTAGTGCCTCACATCGCAAGTTGCGCCGACGACATCGCCTTTCTGCCGGCCATGGTGTCGCGGTCGAATGTCCACGGACCGGCCACGTTCATGCAGGCGACCGGCTTCGTCTCGCCCGGCTTCCCCAGCGCCGGCGCCTGGGTGAGCTACGGCCTAGGCAGTCTGTCGCAGGATCTGCCCGCCTTCGTGGTCTTGCCGGACTCGCGCGGCTTCGCTCCCAATGGTCCCGCAAATTGGAGCGCGGGATTCCTGCCCGCAAGTTTCCAGGGCACGATGGTGCGTGCGAACGATCGCAACCCGATCTTCGACCTCTTCCCAGGACCGAATGAGTACATCACGCGCGACAGCGAGCGCGACGGCTTGGGTCTCCTGCAACAGATGAATCGCCGCCACCAGGAAAGCCAAGCGGGCGATTCGCGCCTCGACGCCCGCATCGCTTCGTATGAGCTGGCGGCTCGGCTGCAGCTTTCCGCGCCGGAGGTGCTCGATATCTCCGGCGAAACAGCAGAGACGCGCCGACTCTATGGCCTGGACCGTCCGATTACGCAGGAGTTTGGCCGCAACTGCCTGATCGCCCGCCGCCTCTTGGAGCGCGGCGTGCGGTTTGTGCAAATCTGGAGCGGGGCGGACAACGGCTTTCCGCGCCGCAACTGGGATTCGCACGAGGACATCGCCCGCGACCACGCCGACATGGGCGCGAGCATGGATCAGCCGACCGCCGCTCTCATCAAAGATCTCAAACGTCGCGGCATGCTCGAGGACACGATCATTCTCTGGACGACGGAGTTTGGCCGCATGCCGTGCAGTCAGGGAAGCCGGGGTCGCGACCACAATCCCTTCACGTTCACCAATTGGCTGGCCGGCGGCGGCATCAAGGGCGGCGTCACCCACGGGGCAAGCGACGAATGGTCTTTCCGCGCCGTCGAGTATCCGACCTATTGCTACGACGTGCACGCCACGATTCTACACCTTCTGGGCATCGATCACACGCAGCTCACGTTCCGGCACAACGGCATCGACCGGCGCCTGACCGACGTACACGGCCACGTCATTGAAGTGATCTTGAGTTGACCATCTTCAATAAGCATGGCGAGCCGGGAGCGTGAAATGGCGAGCCGGGAGCGTGAGCGACCGGAGTGGGCGACCCGAATCTCCGGGTTCACTCCGGTCGCTAACGCTCCCGGCTCGCCGCGACTTTTGGGCTACCGCTATAATTCCTGAGTGGACAACGGTTTCCTCAAGGACCTGGACCGATTTGGGCCGGACGCAACCCCCAGGCCGGTGGGCCTGCGCGCCGCCCGAGAGTATTGCGGCAGTCTGACACGAAGGCACTATGAGAACTTCTCGGTGGCGTCGCTCCTTTTGCCCCGACGGCTGGTGCCTCACTTCCACGCCGTGTATGCTTACTGCCGTTGGGCGGATGACCTGGGCGATGAGACCGGCGGCGGCGCTCGTGCCTTGGAGCTTTTGGCCTGGTGGCGCGAAGAGTTGTTGCGCTGCTACGGCGACGAGCCTCGCCACCCTGTCATGGTCGCGCTAAGGCCGACGATAGAACGATTCCAAATTCCTCGCGAGCCGTTTCTCGACTTGCTCACCGCTTTCGAGCAGGATCAGCATGTTAAGCGTTATGAAACCTACGCTCAGTTGCTTGACTACTGTCGCTACTCCGCAAACCCGGTGGGCCGGCTGGTCCTCTACCTTTGCGAGAGCTTCGACGAGAATCGGGGTCGCCTTTCCGATGCGATCTGCACCGCCCTGCAACTGGCGAATTTCTGGCAGGACGTGCGGCGTGATTTCGAAATCGGCCGGGTTTACCTTCCGGCCGAAGATCGCAGGCAGTTCGGCTATTCCGACGCCGACTTGGAAGCTCGCCGCTTCACGCCGGCGTTCCGCGAGCTGATGCGATTCGAAGTCGAACGCGCCCGCGCCTTGTTTCAACAAGGCATGCCCCTTGTTGCGATGATGCCCCCGGAGCTGCGGCCCGACATCGAGCTGTTTGCGCGCGGAGGCCTTGCGATACTCGATGGCATCACCGCGCTGGACTACAACGTCATGCAAGAGCGCCCGGTGCTTTCGAAATGGGCCAAAGCCGGACTTCTCGCAGGCGCTCTCTTTGGGCGCATTCGCAGGTCCGCGTGGTGAGCTGTGGTGAAACCATGATCCTTGAAGGCATCGTCACCACGATCGGGCAGGAAACGGGTGAAGTCAATATCGCTCCCATGGGGCCGCACGTCGATGACGTGATGGAGCGCTTCGTCCTGCGGCCGTTCCCAACATCGCAAACTTACAAGAACCTGAAAGCCCACGGTGAGGGCGTGCTCCACGTCACCGACGACGTGCTTCTCTTGGCAAAAGCTGCCGTCGGGTCGGTGACGCCCATTCCCACGATGGTCCCCGCCGCCAAAGTGTGCGGCTTCGTGTTGACGGATTCCTGTCGCTACTTCGAGTTCCGCGTCATGTCAATCGATGAAAGGGAGCCGCGCGTTCGCATTGAGATGGAGACCATACATGCCGGCCGGTTGCGCGATTTCTTCGGCTTCAACCGCGCCAAGCACGCCGTCGTGGAGGCGGCGATCCTGGCGACCCGGATCGCGCTTCTCCCGCGCGCGGCAATCGAGTCGGAATTCAAACGTTTGGCGGTGTTGGTGGAAAAGACGGGTGGGCCACGCGAGAAAGAGGCCTTCGCGTTTCTGGAGCGGCATTGCAGCTGAACTCGTCAGAGTTCAGATTAATCCGAATTCTGCCGAATTCGGCTACGATTCAGGCGCGCGCGCGGGCTTGGAGACGGCGGCGCACATTGCGGAGCAGGCCCGCGCCCCACTCGGTGAAGCGACGCAGTTTCTCCACCGCACACTTTCGCGCAACACGAATTTGCACGATGGGGCGGCTCTCCCGCGCGAGTTGCCTCTTGTATGCGTCTTCGCCGCCAAGAAAGTCAAACTCGCTGATTCCCGCCGCGATCGCTTCTTTGATTGCCAGAGCCGCCATGACGATGCCCAGGCGCAGCTTTGCGGGCACGTCGCATTCGCGGCCGCTTTGGTAGAAATAGGTCTTGCCGTTCGCCGCGATGTGGTAATGTGCCGCGACCGGCGTCCCACGCACGCAGAGCCAAATCAGATCGAGCCGTCCCTCAGCCAAAAGCGCCGGCATCACGGCTTCGTGAAAGGCGTCGAAGCGAGGACTTGCAAAAGCACCGCTCTTGCCGTCGGCCTGCCAGCGGTCATTGTGCAGCTTCTTGAGGATCTGCCGGCCTTGTTCAAGCTGTTCCGGAGTGCGGGCATGAACGAGCTGCCAATCGGGACCCGCCCAACTCTGAAAATCGCGCAGCGCGTAAGTCAGCCCTTGCCGTTTCTTCTTGCCCAACGAACGCAGATATTCGTCCCAGGCGCCCGGAAGCGTGACAAACGTGGCCGACGTGCTCTGCTTCCTTTCAGCTCTCAGCCCTTGCGCTTCAAACTCCCTCAGCAGTAATTCGGGCATCGCCGCCGTCCCGTCCATGGCGCTCAGGACCACTTCATCCCAGGCGCCGAATGCTCCCGAGTGTAGATCCGCCGCCAGAGTGCGCGCGACTTCCGCTTCGAATCCTTTTTCCGCGATCACGCCCAGATATTCGGAGCACACGCCGTCGTGCTCGTCGACGTCGCTGCCGAGGAACTCCAGCCGACGAAAGGGGATGCCCAAGCGACAGGTCTTACGCCGCGCGCATAAAGGCGCCATGCCGACCAGCCGATCGCCCATCCAAAACAAGCCCACGCGCAATTGCTTGGCGGCGCCATACATTCGCCACCAGGGTATGAGCCACGTGGGCCCTGCCATCGGCTCCGGATGGGCGCTTCGAGCGAGTAATTCCTGCCAAGCCGGCGCAAGCGAGGTCAAGGCGCCGATGTCGGTCACCAATTGGAATCGCGACGACGGCCGCGCTGCAACGTCCACGTCGGACCTGGGAACGGCTTGGATCAGACCATTCACGGCGCCGGTCTCCCCAGCAGTTTGCGGGTCTTGCGCCATAGCCTATACGCCTGGCATTTCACCGCATCGCGCCATGGGCTTCGACCGACAGGCGTGGGATGCCAGCCACGGCCGCGCAGACAGGCGTTTACATTATGAACGATGCTGCGCCGCTCCAGATCCGGAGTCCGAAACGTGATGCTGAATGACACCGACACTTCCGGCCCGTTCTCCACGAAGTGCGGAGCCGTCACCGGGAAGTGCAAGCCGAAGCCGGGCTTAAGATCAAAAATCCAAGCGCGCGCCCGGAACTCATCGCGAAACGGCATGTTGCGATGGCTGCCGCCGTAAAAGCGCTCCAGGTCTTCTTCGGTCACCAAGGAGCGATCGCGGCCATTGAAGATGTGGATCTTCTTGCTGCCTCGGATTTGCAGCAGGAAGTTGTGCTCCGGATCCATGTGATAGGGCGTCACCGAATTGGGCGAAGTCAGGAAGACGAATCCCTGGGCTTGCCGCATCCCCGGCCAAAGCAGCTCGGAGTAGGCTCTCACTTCGGCCAGGCAACGGTGCAGAAGCTCGCAGTATTCGGGATCGTTCTCGACGTATTTCAGCACCATCCACGACTTGCATTCGGCGATGCGGCGGACAGTCTCCTCGACCGACAGGCCGTTGCGCGGCGTCTGCGCAGGGTCGAGGCTGACGGGCAACTCGCCGGCGTTGTATTCCACGTTCCGCTCAGGCAGCGTTCGCGCCAATTCCAATATGCGCGGTAAGGCGAAAAGCGGATGATCCACCAATCGATGGCCGATCAAGAACGGCTTACGGTCAAAATGATCTTTGAACGTGGCCGCGTCGATATCCAAAAGCGCCGCCGCGCCGGTTTTCGGCGTGATGGAGAGGCCCACATGATTCGAATGGACCAATCGCATTGCTAACCTCCCTTCTCGTTTACGTTTCGCGCTCGCGCACCCCTTGGCAACCTCGCAAACTTCCGCAAACCGCGCCGCATCGCCCGCAACATCGGCAGCGCCCCGAGCACCAAAGCGCCGCTGAGTCGCCCCGTCGATAGCGCCAATGACTGCAGCGCGCGCTGCTCTTTCCAAAGCCGTCCGATCATGAAATGCCCCGCCATGGCACACGAATCCATCCAGCGCAGCTCCGGTCTTCGGTGCAGCTCGCGGATGTTGTCCAATTCGAGGAGTACTCCTGGGGAATATTTGGCGAACGCTTCATCGTAAGCGATCTTGAAGGCAAAGGAACCTCGTCCGGCCAAGAAGTTGCACTTAAGCGCGATGGGCCGCTCGTCAATGAACAATCCGAGCATCATAAGTTGCTTTCGCGTGAACGCCGCGCGAGCGATGGCGGCGAAATAGCTTCCCTGATCCGCGTCGGCGTCGAGGGCTGTCCCCTCCCGGCCCTTCCACCCCGCCGCTTCCAAGGCGAGGAACCGCTCGATCCAGGGCTCGACGTCGTCGTCCTGAGTTAGGTTTCGCGTTTCCAGCCGACCCAGATCCCCGAGGCGCTTTAAGAGGCGTCGCAACTCACTGCGCCGGGATCCGGACAAGATCGAAGCCAGATAGGCGTTCGCGTCCCGCCCCGGTTCGATCAAGGCGCGGCTCCAGGTCTCATCGACAAAGCTCACGCAGCGCGATTCCGTTTGCAAGTCGGCCAGCAATTTCTGAAACGGTCCCTCCGCGTGAACGAAGGACAAATCCACGAATGCGCCGCCGCGACGATCGTTGCCGGCCCAATCGTAAAACCCCCTCAAGGCGTCCGCACCATGATCCTTGTGGATGAGCGGCGTACAAAGAAAGCAATGGACGTGCTTCCACAAGCCGAGCACATCGACCGGCAGCCCTTTGTAACGGCGCCGCGCCTCGCACGGAAAGAAACCGATGAGTTGACGTTCGTGTGCGGAATCCATGCGATAGACAAACACAAAACGCAACCGCAGACCACGCCCGAATGCCTCTACTGCCGGCACAAGCATCCAAGGCTCGTAGAACGGATTGGGCTCGAGCGCAGTCTTGGCGAGCGCCTCCCATGCGGCCAGGTGTGTGCTGAGGCCGGGCGCCGTCCGCACAACCTCGGCCCAAAGCACCCCGCGGAAGGCGGCGATTCCAGGTGGCGCGCCCATCAGATCAACCCCACGCGGCGTTTGAGTGCGTACATCCAGCCCAGGCAGCCGCTCAAGTGCAGCTCCAGATTGAGCAAACTATCGAAGCACGGCACGGCATCGCGCGGGATCACCTTGCCCTTGACCGACGGATCGACGAAGCCGCCGTAACCGGAAAAGCACGCTTCGTAGCCGGCCTCATACACGATCGGGAGCCGCTCCGCCCGAAAGTTGGCCCGGCCCCCGAACGGATACGCAAGCCAACGGACCCGCCTGCCGATCTCTGCTTCAATCCGTTGCCGCGAGGCGATCAATTCGCGGCGCATCACCTCTTCCGAAATCTTCGCCAGGTCAGGATGCGACACGGTGTGCGAGCCGATTTCGTGACCCAAGTCCGCGATCTCGCGAACTTCGTCCCACGTGAGATTGGGCATGGCCTTCAGGCCCCGGTCCCACTCGAAGACGTGGTCGGTGCCCACGATGCCGGAAGGAATAAAGAAACTGGCCGGCAGTTGCTGTTCCGCGAGGATGCGGGCGGCGAATAAATTGTCGCGATAGCAGTCGTCAAACGTGACAGCCACCGTTCGCGGCGGCGCCGCGCCGCCCTCATTGAGAAGCCGCATCACCTCGGCCAAGGGCTGCACGTTGAATCGTCGGCGCAGCATTTTACAAAGATCACGAAACCATCCGGTGCCAACCGTGAGCCCGTCGCGCGGAATATCGTCGGTGACGCGGTGGAACAAGAGGATGGTCATGAACGAGCGTCCGGCGCGGTAGGCCAACGTCTCTTGGGCCCGCATGACGCCGGAATACTTGTAGATCGCGCAAAGCGCGGACTTGGCAAGATGCTTCATGATGTTGGGACCAGTTAGCGCGGCCCGTGGTGCGCGGAGGCGGCGCTAACCTGCAAGCGGGGAGTGATTTATTAGAATATAGTTCACGAAAGCCCTGGTCCCAAATCGCGGAGAGTTGCGTGTACAAGTGTCTCGTTACCGGCGGCGGCGGCTTCATCGGCTCTCATCTCGTTGAATTTCTCGTTGGCTCGGGCCATTCCGTCCGCGTCCTCGACGATTTCAGCACCGGCAATCCCGTCAATCTCCAGGGCTTGACCGCGCGTGTGGAGTTGCTCAAGGGAAGCGTGACCGATTTGGCGTTGCTGGAGCGGGCGACGGCCGGCTGCGACGTCGTTTACCATCTAGCCGCCGTTCCATCCGTCACCAAGAGCGTCGAGGATCCCCTCTTGGTCCATGAAATCTGCGCCACGGGGACACTGCGCCTTCTCGACGCGGCCCGGCGGAGTGGCGTGCGTCGCGTCGTCTTCGCCGCCAGCAGCAGCGCCTATGGCGATCAGCCGGGCGATCTTCGCAAGGAGAGCGATCCGCTTATTCCGCTCTCACCTTACGCCGCGGCCAAGCTGGCAGGCGAGCACTATTGCAGTTGCTTTACCGCGGTCTACGGCCTCGAAACCGTCCGTCTGCGTTTCTTCAACGTGTTTGGACCTCGCCAGGACGCCAAGAGCCCCTATTCCGGCGTTATCGCCCTGTTCATTTCCGCAATGACCCAAGACCGGCGGCCCACAGTCCACGGCGACGGCCTGCAGGCGCGCGACTTCGTTTACGTGGCCGACGTCGTCCAATCGATGGTCAAGGCCGCACAGGCCCCGAAAGCTTCGGGCCAGGTCTATAACATCGGGTTGGGCCGAAGCACTTCGGTCCTTGATTTAGTGCGTGAGTTGAACGCAATTCTGGGCACGCAGCTCGAACCGATCCATGCCCCGCCCCGCGCCGGCGACGTCCGCATGTCGCAGGCCGACATCAACCTGGCGAGAAATGAGCTGGACTACGATCCGAAGTTTAGTTTCCAGGAAGGCCTGAGACGAACCTTGGCGGCGCAGAAGTGATTCGCCTGCCGGTCCCCGGAGGTCGCGATTGGGCCGAGCGCTTGTACAATGTTTGCGGAATTCTCTTGCAACCTCCCAAGCTAGCTGTTAACTTTTTCCCTATCCGGACCGCATCCGATCCTTAGGAATCCTTCAGGAAATTATGACCAGGTGCGCCATGGTTGCGCCAATCCGTTGCCCCGAGTTTGACGAGTTTCGCAAGCTTTTGAAAGGCGCGGCCTCCCGCGAAGAGGCTAAACGCCTCGAAGGCCACTTGCTGGAATGCGGCGCCTGCCAGCAGAAAATCAAGGCGCTTGGCGAAAACGGCGCACTCAGAGTTCCGGCGCTGTTTGTGCCGACACCTCCCGCTTGGGCGGATGAGGCCGCCGAGCAGATGATGGGGCGGATGCGGCCTCAGCGCACCTACACGGTTCCAGCCGCCGAAGACACGGCGTCGCCCGGCGGCGACGCGGACCACTCCACTCAGCACGGCACATTCACCCTTTGCCGCGCCTTGTTCGATCCACCCAAGACTGTTGTTGAACTGGGCTGGCTCGGCCCGTATCGCATCTTGGGCGTGATCGGCCAAGGTGGCATGGGGACGGTCTTCAAGGCCGAGGATCCCCGGCTGGGCCGGCTGGTGGCGATCAAGGTGCCCCATTCGAGCAAACTGCACCAAGCGGACTCCACCGGCCGGCAGCGCTTCCTGCGCGAAGCCCGGGTGGCCGCCCCGATTCGCCATCCGCATGTTTGCCCAATCCACGACGTCGGCGAGCACCATGGTTTTCCTTATGTTGTGATGACCTACCTGGAAGGCGGCTCACTGGCCGAATGCCTGGCAAAATCCGGCAAGTTTGCGGATTGCAAGGCGGCCGCGGAGCTGACGCGTCAGGTGGCCACCGGCCTGGCTGCCCTGCACGAGCATAATGTCATTCATCGCGACCTGAAGCCAGGCAACATTCTGATTGACGGCGCGGGCAAGGCCGTCTTGACCGACTTCGGCCTGGCCCGGCCCGACGACGACAGCGACCTGACCGACGAAGGTGAGATCATGGGCACCGTGTCCTACATGGCGCCCGAGCAGGCGGACGACGCCGAATCCGTCGGTCCGGCTGCGGACATTTACAGCCTGGGCGTGGTCTTGTACCAGATGCTGACGGGCCGCCTTCCCTTCCGGGGAAGGAAGGTGCAGATCCTCTCGAAGATCGCCAAGGACGCGCCGCCGCCGCCGTCAAGCTTCCGGTCCGATCTCGATCCGAAGCTGGAAGCGATCGTGCAAAAGGCGATGGCCCGGGAACCGGCGGAGCGTTATTCCAATGCAGCCGCTATGGCGGGAGCATTGGAGAATTGGTTGACCGGCGCCGGACCCACCGCGCCGCTTAAGATCCCTGCCAAATCCTCTCCAACCAAAGCCGTCGCCGAAACTTCCACAAAGACTTCTCCCGCAAAGTCTGGGCAACAGCCGCGCAAGACACTCGCTATCGCGGCCAGCGTGCTCTTACTTGTGGGTGGCATTATCGTGCTTCGGATTGCCACGGACAGGGGAAAGCCGGCACTCGAAAAGAATGGCCCCGAGATCCAGAAGGAGCTGACACATACACCTCCGCCTCCAAGCCCGGCCCCGAAAGGGCTGCCGCTCACTACGCTGGCGCTCGTAGCCCAACCGGCGCCATTCGAGGGAGTTCTCGGTTGGACTTTCGAGCCGCCGCGCCGCTTTGGGCCGATCCGCGCCATGGCCTATTCGCCCAACGGACACCTCCTTGCCGCCACGGCGAGCTCCGGGCGTATTCATCTTTGGGACGTTCGTACCCAGAAATTGCAAGCGCTTCTCCTTGGCGGCGACACATCGATTAGTCGGCTCGCCTGGTCTCCCGACGGCAGAACGCTCGCGGCGATGGAGGGGCGGGATGACCAACGCGTTTGGGTCTGGGAGGTCCCTTCCGGCAAGCGCGTGCCCGCCACGCGGCTGAAGCACGCAACCGCCCTGGCGTGGTCGCCGGACAGTAAAACCTTGGCAATCGGCCACACGGACGGCGTCGTAACTCGCTGGACCCCGGCGAAGAACGAGTTTCGTCCACTTCGCTCTCCTCGGGACGATGCCATCCGCACCCTAACTTGGTCGCCCGATGGGAAAATGCTGGCCGGCAGCGCCGCCAACAAATGGTGGCTTTGGAATCTGGAATCTGGATCCGAACCCAAACAGCGCGAACTCAGCAAGGAGGTCATTCGGGCCTTGGCATGGTCTCCAGGCGACGGCAAGCTCCTCGCTATTGGCGGCGCTGATAAGAAGGTTCACTTCTGGGACCGCGAGTCCGACAAGGCACAAACCAAGTTCATCCAGCACCAAGAGCCCGTCGTGGAATTGGCCTGGTCGCCAAGTGGCAAGCGTTTGGCCAGCTTCGATCGTGTGGAAGCAGTGCTCTGGTCGTGTGAGCACTCGGACACCGTCTGGCGCAGAAATTTCCGGGCGGAGTCCATGGCATTCTGCGCGGAAGTGGATTCGATGGCATTTGGCCTGGAAAGTGGAACGGTGGCGTTTGTGCAAGCCAGCACGGGAACATCGCTGGCCCAGCTCCCCAGTCAACTCATGCCGAATCGCGTGCAGGCCGTAGCGTGGTCACCCGACGGCGCTTACCTTGCCGGCGGCGGACTCGATTCCGGACTTATCCATATTTGGGATGGAAAGACGGGCAAATCCTTGAAGCCTCTGATCCATGGCTTGCGGCGGATTTACGCGCTGGCATGGTCGGCCGACGGAAAAACACTGGCGGCGTCTTCGTGCCTGCAAGGCGGCCTGGAAGTGGAAGTCTGGGATGTGCCCAAGGCCGAAAGGCTGCGAACGCTCCCCGCAAACACTGGGGGCGTCGTCGCTCTGGCCTGGTCGCCCAAAGGCAAACGGTTGGCAATCGGGGGCAAGGACCTCAGTGTCTTTGACTTCGAGACAGAGCAATCGGTGTCCCTCAACGGCGTCACGGGCACTGTGTTGTCCCTCGCTTGGTCGCCCAATGGCTATCGTCTGGCGGCGGGACACCAAGAGAAAACGCTTTGCATTTGGGATGTCGAGGGGGCCGCGCTGATGCAGACAGAGCGCCTGGGCGAGCCGGTCACAGGGCTGTCCTGGTCCGCGGACGGCGTCACCCTCGCCATCGCCAGAAATCGTAAGCCGGTCGCCGTCTGGAAAGTCGACTCGGAGGACAAGCCGCGCGAAATCCCTGAAGTGCGCGCGATGACGATAGCTTGGTCGCCCGAAGGCGTGCTCCTCACCGACCAAGGTTGCCTGTGGCGACAAAGCTCCCATAAGGTCGTAGGGACGCTTCCAGGTGGAGCTTGTCTCGCCTGGCATCCCGATGGCAAGCTCGCGACCATCGCCTCATCCGATGGAACGATTCGACTTTGGGACGCCGCAACGGGAACACCCAGAGCCACGCTCCTGACGTTGGGCGATGCAGGCAGCCTGGCCATCAGCCCCGAGGGCAACTTCCGGGGCGCCGTCGGCGTGGCAAAGAACCTCCACGTCATCGTCGAATCGGCGCGCGGCCAAGAGCTATTGACCGTCGAGGATTTTGCCACGCGATACCGGTGGAAGAATGAGCCGGAACGTGTGTGGTTGACGGGAAAGTAGAAGAAGCCAGAGGTCCAAACTCGGAGTCACAGACTCACGCACTTTGGCGGTGAGCTCGTCGACGCAAGACATTTATTATATGAAGGTTACGGCAGAGAAAATGTCAGGGACTCACAGACTCAAAGTCATATACCCCCAATGAGCCTGGACACCAAAAACGCGCCCATTTGCGGAATTTCATGGCAACGGAGCTTGACTTCGGCAAACGGGCCGAGTAGGCGTCAGACGAAAGCGGGTAATAATAAACAATGAATGTTTTCCCCGAACGATTGCCGGGTTGCCCCGACCGTGAAGTGTTGGCTCAATTGGGGTCAAAATCTGAACTGACACCAAGTTAGCCAAATTTCCCTACGGCAACATCTGTAGCTGCCCGCCACGCCGCTACAGTCGTCAGAAGGGGGGTCAGGACCGTTCGCGTCCGTTCGCGTCGCCTGAAGTGGCGAGAAGGTGAACTGAGAAGCCAGAGCGCCAAACTCGGAGTCACAGCCTCACGCACTTTGGCGGCGAGGTGTCGACGCAAGACATTGATTAGTTGAAGGTTACGGCGGCGAAAAGGTCAGGGACTCACAGTCTCACACTCGCATACCCCCACTAAGCCTGGACACCAAAAAACGCCCCCATCTACGGAATTTCATCGCAACGGAGCTTGACTTCGGCAAACAGGCCGAATAGGTTCATTTTCATAATCTATGGGTGCCGCACCGCTGCGTGGGGACTGACACCATTTTCCCACGAACGACAGTCAAGCAATAAGTGAACTGACACCGATTCCTCCCCCAAGAAAGGTCCGCGTCCCCTTTGATTTTCCCCAGCCTTTGTTTTCTCGCACTGAGTCGACTTCAAGAATGGTCCGCGTCCCCTTTGATTTTCCCCTTTGATTTTCCTGATGAACGAACCACGCGCCGTTTTACGCAAAGCGTTGGCATGCAAGAAACGTGTGGCTTAAGTTAATGTCATTCATGGGTGTCCCCTTTGCCAGTTGCCCTTCCCGCGAGGCGGTTTAAGAATTCATTGTCGATATCGGTTTCCACTTGAAAAGTCGTGGGGTCTGGCCACGACTGGATAGGCATCCCGCTTACCTGAAAGAGTCCCAAATAGGCACCGAAGCGAACGTCGTTCGTCTCCGATCGTTTGAGTGCTATCCGCGCGAGCATGGTCTGAATCCTTGAATCCCTAGCTCCAGCGAAACAAATGCTTAATATTGAAAGGGCCACCGCTCGTACTTGGTGATCCGGATCCTTGCCAACTATGTCCTCGCTCGAGCTAGCTAGAGTGGCATCAGGCCCCCAGTGATGGGCTAGAATACTGAGCGCAACAATTCGGCGCGAGGGAATTGGATCACGCAGGTAGGCTTGTGCCACTTCCCTTCTTTCTAAGAGCCCTTCTACACTGGATCCGAACAGCTTTTCCCAGTAGCGTTTCTGCGTTTTTCGAAAGCCTGAATAGCTCTTCTTGCTTCGTCGAACGTCGCGCTTCGCTCGCTCAACCATTTTTTCAAATCGTGCCATGGCTGCCTCTTCATGCCTGTCATCCAAATGGATGTGATGTACACACGTAATTCTACCATGTTTCCTTACAATCCCAGATTCTGCAGAACCTCTCTACCCTAGTCAACCACTTGCTGAATCCCCTCGATAATCTTAGTGATATTTTCCGCCTCCGTCCCATTTGGCGGCACAGCATTAGTTGCTCGGCGGTAAAGACGGTCCCAGCGCCGAATTGCCCGTTCGCCCCAACGAATGTCACGCGCGGCGCGAGTTGCCTGCTGTCGTTGTGCGGCCGTCAGACCACTCCCTCCGCCCGGCGCCATAGCTCGTGCTGCCAACGTTAAAGCAGCAGCGATTATGGCAACTCGGATTACGCCACACGTAAATCCATAGGCGTCTCCCACGTTTCCTTCGAAGTCCGGATCAAATTGGGCAGTTCTCGACGCTATATAGTTGGACGGGTGAAATTGGTGTCAGTTCATTTTTTGCTTGACGGCCGCTTGATCGCAAGCGTACCTTTCTTGCATGCCTCGTGCTCCTCGTCCGGTCGCGGATGGATTGCTCTACCACGCCATCAACCGTGGCAATAACCGCGGTCCCATTTTCTTTGGGGCGAGCGATTACCTCCCTTTTCTCAAGGCACTCTCCCAAACGCAGAAACGCTATCCCTTCCGGCTTTTCGGATACTGCCTCATGACCAATCATTTTCACCTACTGCTCAGTCCAGAGACCCGCCAGTCGATCAGC
>JACPZP010000011.1 GCA_016195405.1 Planctomycetota bacterium
CAAGCCTAGACCGGACAATCCACTCAAAGTCGTCTTCCTGGCCTCTGCCGAGGTCCGAAACTCGATCGTGTTCGCCACGCTCATCGTGGTCGTGGTCGTCTTCCCGCTGTTCTCCCTCGCCGGACTGGAAGGGCGCATGTTCGCACCCTTGGGCCTGGCATATCTCATCACGCTGCTTTGTTCGCTATTGGTGTCGTTAACCGTAACGCCGGTGCTGGCCTCATTCCTTTTGCCAAAGGCCCGGTTCATGGAAAAGGAAGGAGACCCCTTCGTTCTGCGCTGGCTCAAGAAACTCGATGAAAAGGTATTGCGCTGGACCTTGCGCCACCCCTGGCCGATTCTGTCGGCCACCATCGTGCTGGCCGTTCTTTCAAAGGTGATCCTCTTCTGGATGGGCTCTGAATTCCTGCCCCCTTTCAACGAAGGCACGCTTACGATCAACCTGGCAGCCGAGCCAGGAACCAGCTTGGCTGAGAGCGACCGCATCGCCCGACGTGCCGAGGATTTGTTGCTGGAGGTTCCCGAAGTCTTGTCGGTATCGCGGCGGACAGGGCGGGCGGAATTGGATGAACATGCGGAAGGCGTCAACTCATCCGAGATCGACGTGCGCCTGCAGGAACATGAACTCGCCACACCCGGGTTTGTCGCCGGGCTGGCGCGAGCCGTACCCGGCCTGCACGGCTGGGGCGTGACGGTTCATGGCCGGCCGCGCGACGAAGTCATGGCGGACATTCGCGAGCGCGTGAGCAGTATTCCCGGCATCAAGCCCAACGTCGGCCAGCCGATCTCCCACCGGCTCGATCACATCATGTCGGGCGTGCGCGCCCAGATCGCCGTCAAGGTCTTCGGCCCAGACCTGCGCGAGCTGCGCAGCCAAGCAGCCGACGTTCAGGGACGGATCAGCGCGATTCCCGGCGTCGTGGACCTGCAAATAGAGCCCCAGGTGGAGATTTCTCAGGTACTGCTAAAAGTGAACCGGGATGAAGCCAAACGCTACAACCTGGCCCCCGGGGACGTGGCCAGGCTTCTGGAAACAGCTTACAAGGGTCGCGTGGTGTCTCAGGTCATCGACGAGGATCGCTGGTTCGGGCTGGTGGTTTGGTACGAAGAATCGGCGCGCAGCAACCCCAGCGTCATCAATCAAACAATCCTTGACGCTCCACTGGGGCGAAAAGTGAAACTGGGGCAGGTCGCCGAGGTGGTTGACACTACCGGCCCTAACACCTTGAACCGGGAAAACGTCCAGCGCCGCATTGTCGTCTTTTGCAACGTTCAGGGGCGGGACCTGGGCGGCGTGGTCGCGGACATTCAAAAAGCCTTGCAACCCGTGGAGGAGAAACTGCGTACTCTGCCGGGCAGCTATCGCATCGAATACGGGGGCCAATTCGAGGCGCAGCAGCAGGCCACTTTCCGCCTGGGAATTCTGGCAATCTTCGCCGTCATTGTCGTTTTCTTGCTCCTGTGGAAATGCATGGACTCGTGGATGGCAGCCTTTCAGGTGCTCCTGGTCAACATTCCATTGGCGGCGATTGGCTCCGTCATCGCCCTCATGATTGTCAACCGGCCAAGCTGGGAGAAACTCCAGTCTGCGGCCTGGTACGACTGGCCGAAGGTCTGGGCCGAGGCAAGTACGCTCTCGGTGGCTCACTGGGTCGGTTTCATCACGCTCTTGGGGATCGTCTGCCGAAACGGCATCATGATGATTTCCCATTACATCCACTTGATGAAACATGAAGGCGAGCAATTCGACGAAAAAATGATAATCCGTGGGAGCCTGGAACGGTTGGCTCCGGTGCTGATGACGGCGCTAACAGCGATCGTCGGACTGATTCCGCTGGTTCTCGGCGCCGGCCAGACCGGCAAGGAGATCCTCCATCCGCTTGCCCTCGTAGTCCTTGGCGGGCTCCTGGATTCCACGATCATGGACCAGGTAGTGACGCCGGCGGTGTTTTTCCTCTTCGGCCGCCTGTTCGGTCCGGGAATTTATTTCAAAAAAGAGAAGGCCGCGAGCGAGGCCAAGGCGCTCGAACGTTTGGCGAACGAGTTGTTTCCTAATGTCGAAGAGGACCAAGAACATCCGCGCACCGAATCCAAAGACGGCTATCTTCGTCAGAACGTCGATGGCAGCGCGGTGAATGCAACACCGCGGTAAGCCGAGGTAAAAACTGCTTAGGTTTCCGAGCAACCAGGGCGCCATTGAACCTCGGTCCGTGCGTTGAACTTTGGATTCTCTGGTGCCCGTTGCAGCTTCTTGCCGAAATAGATATAGTGGATTCGGTGCATCGGGGGAAATTCATGCCGCGTTGGGGGCTGCGTCTGGTTGCCTGCTTCAGCATGGTTGCGTATCTTCTCGCGAATACGCATCTGAACCTGGCTGTTGCCTGGTGCGCGCATCGCGGTCCGGATGAATCGACCAGTCAAAAGCACGACGACGCGAAGCCGACGAGCAAATGCAAACACTGCTCCCAACGCAACGCTCCGATCCCGCAGACGATAGACGCCAAGCCTAGCAAACCGAAGCCGCATGATCCCAACTGCCCCGGTTGTCCGGAGTGTCCCCTTAGCCCAAATTGTCCATGCTGCCCCACGGGGGAGCATTCGTGCCCGGTGCCTGGGGGATGCGCGATGTGCAGCGTCACTATGGCGCCGTGGTTGAATCCACCTCCGTCCAGCGAGCCCTTCGTTCCGACCATTTTCGAGTTTGTGGCTGAAGACACTTCCGATTATGTACCCCCCTTCTGCGATGGCCTAATTCGTCCTCCTAAACCGTAAACCCTTTCTCAGGCAGCTGCGCGCATTTCAGCTCGCTGGAGCGAAAGCACGCGCCCATTCCATCACAAAAAAACACTCGTCAAGTCGAGAATCTCTGGCAAGTTGCGTCCGCATTGGCGCGGGCCGCTGACAGTGAACCTGGCGAGTTCTAACCAAGGTAATCTCACGGGGAGAATTCATGAACGAGAACATCCATGCCGTGGGCATTTTGGAACGTGCTTCAACTTCGCAACCCGAGCCTCTACTTACGCCCCCGAAATTGGAGAAAAGTCCTGCTAAGCGACGCATTCTCCCGTGGCTTCTCAAGAGCGGACCGACGGTAATCGTCCTGGCTCTGCTCGGGGGCCTGGCGTATTGGGGCCATCACACGGGCTGGACGATCCCCAAGTTTTCGGACTTGGTCGGCAACAACCAACCTGATGCCGACGACTGGTGCAAGGAACACAGCGTGCCGGAATCCGAATGCGTTGAATGCGACGAGACGTTGCTGCCGCGGATCGAGTCGGTTTGGTGCCGCAAGCACGAGGTCCACTTTTGCCCTTTCGAGCGGCCCGAAATTGCCCAGCTCAAAAGTCTCCCGAAGATAACTCAGGCTGATCTGGACCGGGCCCAGCGTGCCTTGGACTTGAAGGATCGCACGAGCAATAACAAGAAATGCACACTACACCACCGCCGCCTCCAATTCGCCTCTTTGGACGTGATGAACAAGATGGGCATCGGTATCGACCTCGCGGGGGAACGGCCGATCACGGAAACCGTCGCGGCCAGCGGTGAGATCGCCTTTGAACAGCCGCGCGTTGCGCCCGTGACCATGGCCGTATCGGGGCGGGTCTGGTTAGTGACCGAAAAAGGCCAGATCGGCGCCGTGGTCAAACGCGGCGACGTATTGGCACTCGTGGACGCTCTGGAAATCGGCAAAGCCAAGGCGGAATTCCAGCAGGCCTTCGCGCAGCTCGACCTTAGAACTAAGACGGTGGGGAACGTCAAGCCGGCGGTTGACAAGGGAGCCATTCCTGAAACGCGTCTGCTGGAACTGGAGACGGCCCAGCGCGAGGCGCAAATCCGTCTTATGGGCGCGCAGCAAGCCCTGGTCAACCTCGGACTGCCGGTTCGCTTGGAAGACGTCAAAAGCATGTCGCTCGAAAACCTGAGTAAGTACTTGCAGTTCTTTGGCATTCCGAAAGACATCGTTGAGCGACTCAATGGGGAATCGGTGTCGGCCAATCTATTCCCTGTTTTGGCCCCGCGCGATGGGGTCGTGACAGTGGCCAATACCGTGCCTGGGGATGTCGTGGATGCTGCGAAGGTGCTCTTCGTGGTTGCGGACACAAGCCGGATGTGGCTGATCCTGAACGTTCGCAACGAGGACCTGAAGTATCTTCGTATCCGCGATCCCAAGACGGGAAAACCGGGACAGGCGGTACGCTTCAGAGCGGACGGCAGCGACAAGGAAGTCACGGGCGAGCTGGTATGGAAGAGCACCCAGGTGGATGAAAAGACACGCACGGTCCAGTTCCGGGCGGAACTCCCCAACCCAGACCGAAGCTTGCTGGCCAACACATTCGGCCACGGGCAAATCGTCCTGCGCGAGGAAAGCGTCGTGGTCATTCCCACGGAGGCCCTGCATTGGGAAGGCGACTGCAATATCGTCTTCGTCCAGGACAAGAACTTCCATACGCCTGGCGCACCGAAGGTCTTTCATGTGCGCACCGTAAGACCAGGCGTGAAGGTCGACCGCTACACCGAGATCATCGCCGGCCTGATGCCGGGCGAGGTCGTGGCCACCACGAACAGCGCCACGATTCGCGCCGAGCTGCGCAAGAACAGCCTGGGCGCCGGCTGAGGCTGCGCCCATTAACAGCCCGGTCGGGCTGGTTGCAAATAGCCGTAGCCGCAGGCTTCAGCCTGCGGAAAAGCCGCGCCCTGAAGGATGCGGCTACAGGAGTGAAGCGGGCTGAGATTCGGCTTGGAGGCCCAAATGCTGAACTGGATCATCGACTTTTCGCTGCGCAACCGCCTGCTGGTGGTGCTTTTCGCCGTCGCCGCTGCCGGCTTGGGCGTGGTGTCTCTGCGCTACCTGGACGTCGACGCCTTCCCGGACACGTCGCCGGTGCAGGTGCAGATCAACACTATCGTCCCGGCTCTCAATCCGGAGGAAATCGAGCAGCAGATCACCTTTCCCATCGAGCAGGTGCTCAGCGGCCTGCCGCGCTTGAAGGAGCTGCGCTCGGTTTCCAAGTTCGGCTTTTCCCAAGTTGTCCTCAATTTCGAGGACGGCACAGACATCTACTTCGCCCGCCAACTGGTCAACGAGCGCCTTACCACGGCGGAATTGCCGGGGGGCGTCGAACGGCCGAAGATGGGACCGGTGGCGACCGGGCTGGGCGAAGTCTTCCATTATGTTGTGACCGGCCAGGGGAACGACCTCACCAACCTGCGCACCATTCACGATTGGATCGTCAAGCCCAAGCTGCGCACGGTAAAGGGCACGGCCGAGATCAACAGCTGGGGCGGCTTCGAGAAGCAGTACCAGGTGCGCCTCGATCCGGAGAGGCTTGACCGGCACAAACTGACCTTCGATGAGGTCCTTCAGGCCTTACAGAAGAACAACCGCAATGTCGGAGGCGGCAACATTCGTTACCGCAATCAGATGCTGCTGGTTCATGGCCTGGGCCGCACCGTGAACGTGGACGAGATCAAGGGCATCGTCATCACGGCCAAGAAGGGCGTGCCCATCAAGATCGAGGACGTTGCCGAAGTCGAGATCGGCCATGAAATCCGCCGCGGCGCGGTCACAGCCGACGGCCAGGGCGAAGTCGTGCTTGGCTTGGGCTTCATGCTTATCGGAGAGAACAGCCACCAGGTCACCTGGGCGATGAAGAAGAAGCTGGAGGAGATCAAGACTTCGCTGCCTTCCGACGTCAAGATCGAATCGGTTTACGACCGGACCGAGCTGGTCGATTTCGTGATCGACACGGTGCGGAAGAACCTGTTCGAAGCCGGCTTGCTGGTCGTCGCCGTCCTGTTTTTGTTCCTGGGCAATCTGCGGGCCGCGGGGATCGTCGCCCTGGCCATTCCGCTGTCGATGCTGTTTGCGTTCTCCGGCATGGTTCGCTTCGGTATCTCGGCCAGCCTTTTGAGCCTGGGCGCCATCGACTTCGGCATGATCGTGGATAGTTCCGTGGTCATGGTGGAAAACTGTGTTCGGCATATCGCCCACGGGGACCTGGCGAAGAAGACCAAGCTGGAAATGATTCGCGACGCCGCGGTGGAGGTCCGCAAGCCCACTCTGTTCGGCGAGCTAATCATCATGATCGTGTATTTGCCGATCCTGACTCTGGAGGGGATCGAGGGCAAGCTGTTTCGGCCCATGGCCCTCACGGTGATTTGCGCCCTGGCCGGCTCGATGATCTTCTCCATGACGCTGATGCCGGTGCTGGTCAGCTACTTCTTGCCCAAGCGGATCGAGGAGCGCGAACCGCTTTTCATGCGCATCGCGCTGGCCCTCTACACGCCGATCTTGATATTCACCATGAAGCACAAGGCTGCCGTCATCGGCGTCGCCCTGGCGATCCTGGTGTTCGCTTTCGGATTCGTGGCGCCGCGCCTGGGGTCGGAGTTCATCCCCACGCTGTCGGAAGGGGCGATCACCGTCAACGTGGTCCGCCTGGCCGACACCCCCATCGAGCGCTCGATCGAGGAAAACACCAAGATCGAGAAAGCCGTCTTGAAAGCCTTTCCTGACGAAGTCCGCCACATCTGGAGCCGCATCGGGGTTGCCGAGATCGCCACCGATCCGATGGGCGTGGAATTGACCGACATCTTCATCAGCCTGAAGACGCGCGACCAGTGGACCAAGGCGAAGACACAAGATGAGTTGAAAACCTTGATCGACAAGGAGATTCGGCCGTTTCTGGGGGCGAAATTCAGTTTCTCGCAGCCGATCAAGCTGCGCATGGACGAGATGGGCACCGGCGTGCGCGCCGATTTGGCGATCAAGCTTTTTGGCGACGACATCAAGACCCTGCAAAAAAGCGCCCAGGAAATCGAGAAGGTGCTCAAAGCCATCGACGGCAGCACCGAGGTCAACATCGAGCCGCTCACCGGTTTGCCGGTATTGCAAATCAAGATCAAACAGGACGAGATCGCCCGCCACGGCGTTCCGGCCAGCGAGGTCATGGACCTGGTGGAAGCCCTGGGCGGCACGCGCGTCAGCGAAGTCGTCGAAGGCCAGTTCCGCTTCCCCCTGGTGATCCGCCTGCCGGAGAGATTTCGCGGCACGCTGTCGTCCCCTCGCCCGCCCGGGGAGAGGGGGAGGGGTGAGGGGGCGGAGGATACCAAAAAACTGATCGAGGAATTTCCCATCGTGACGAGCAAGGGTGAACGCCTGACGCTGTCGCGCCTGGCCGATGTCCAAGTGCTCGAGGATAGCCCATCCACCATCACACGGGAGTGGGGCCAGCGCCGCATCGCCATCAGCGCCAATGTGGATCCCGAGAAACGGGACCTCGGCAGCTTCGTTGCCGAGGTCGAGGCCAAGCTCAAGGAACAGGTCAAGATGCCCTCGGCCCGCTACTATTACACGCTCGGCGGCCAGTGGGAGCACTTGATCAGCGCCCGCAATCGGCTTTTTCTCGTGGTGCCGGTTGCCGCCCTGCTGATTTGCATTCTGCTTTACCTGACCTACGGCAATTTCGTCGACATGGCGCGCGTCTTCACCGGGGTGCCGTTCGGTGCCGTCGGCGGCATCTTCGCCCTGTGGATTCGCGGCATGCCGTTCTCCATCTCGGCGGCCATCGGCTTCATCGCCATGTCCGGCGTGGCCGTGCTCGATGACATGATCCTGGTCTCCTACATCCGGCAACTACGCCGCAAGGGCTTGCCCTTGGACGAGGCCGTTCGCCAAGCCGCAGTGACTCGGCTGCGGCCGGTGCTCATGACGACTCTTGTCGCCGCCCTCGGCTTCGTGCCGATGGCCTTCAGCACCGGCATGGGCGCGGAGGTGCAGCGGCCTTTGGCGACGGTGGTCATCGGCGGCGTCCTCAGCGCCATGATTATGTCGCTGTTTGTCGTTCGCATCTTATATCTGATTTTTCAATCACCGATGGACAAGGAAAAGAAAGAGGCCCCGCCCGCGTCGGAAGCGCTGGCGGGAAGAGAGACCGTTTCTGTATAGCTCGAAGGAGGTACTCCATGAAGTTCGCACGTACTGTTGGGTGTTTGGCCATGCTGCTAAGCGCGGCCTTGGTCTTGTCTGCCGCGGGCTGCGGCCAGGACGGCAAGAAGGGAGACGGCGACAAGCAAGCCAAAGGCAAGACCAAAGACGCCGACCAAAAAGGCCCCAAAGATGATGACGCCAAAAAGGGCGGCAAGAAGGAAGTCGGCAAGGAGGAGGCTGGCCACGGCTGGTGGTGCTCGGAACACGGCGTCACTGAAGATGATTGCAGCTTGTGCATGGGCCCGGAGGACGCCAAAAAGAAGTACAAGGACAAGGGCGACTGGTGCAAGCTGCACGACCGCGCCAAGTCTCAGTGCTTCATCTGCGAGCCCGGCTTGTACGAGAAAGTGTGGGAGCCCAAGTACGTCGCGAAGTACGGCAAGAAGCCGCCCCGGCCGCCGGAATCGGAGTTCAAGGCGAAAGGCTAGCTTCACACAGTTACCGGCGCGAGACTGACAGACCGGTCTCGCGCCGGGCGTTTCACGTTCGCGGGAACGGTAAAGGAAAAGACCAGTCCGCTACTTTTTCAAGGAGGATGAACATGACGAAGTTTCTCGGTGCTTTGTTGGTGGTCTTTGCGTTAGCGACGCTCTGGTCGGCACAGGCTCAAGGTCCGGCGAAGTCCCCCGCTTACACGGTCATCACCGTGGAAAAGATGCACTGCGACGGCTGCGCCAAGCGCATCGCCAACAAGCTTTACGAAGTGGACGGGGTCGAGAAAATCCAGGTGGATGTGGAGAAGAAGCTGTTGTGGGTTCATCCCCAGGCCGGCAAGCAACTTTCGCCGCGCGGTTTGTGGGAGGCCGTGGAAAAAAGCAACGACCGGCCCATTCAGCTTCAAGGCCCACGCGGCACGTTCACCAAGAAGCCGCAGTCGTGATAAGTCGGACACACCCGGAACTCGGTGGTGGATTTTCCAAACCGTTGGGTTCCGGGCATCCCACTCCTCATGGAATGGAACAGGAGAAGAAGCCATGACGCTAAAGGAAATGGTGGCGATTGCGGCAGTTGCCCTCGGAACGTGCGGCACGTCGCCATCGTGTGCGCAGCAAGCGCCCGAACGGCTTCCCGTGATGCCGGCGTCACCTTCGGCGCAGAAAGTTTACACGCTGAGCGACCTCATACAACTCAGTCTCTCGCAAAACCCAAGCCTGGGACAGGCTCGGTTCGACATCGATGCAGCTCAGGGCAAGGCGGATCAGGCCGGCCGCTATCCCAACCCCACGGTGACCGTGGGCGGCGAGGAAGTCGGACCCCGCGGCGGCATCTATACCTGGCCTCTGGTCAGCCAGGAGATTGTGACCGCCAACAAGCTCGGCTTGAGCCGGGCGGTCGCATACTCCGAGATGGACCAGGCTGCTCTTGGTCTGGACAGCAAGCGCCTGGCGGTATTCACCGCGGTACGGCAGGGCTATTTTGAAGTGTTGGCTCTGAAGCAACGCAGGGACTTTGTCCAGCAAATCCAATTGGACTGGGAGAAACGCTACAGAAAATTCGAGGACGAGAAGGTCAAGAAGTTGCTCGGGCAAGTAGGCTATTTGCCTTTCCGCATCGAATTGAATCGGCTGAAGATCGACGCGGATACGGCGGCCCAGGAATACCGGACTGCACTCTCAAAATTGGCAGCCACCGTCGGGTCTCCTAGCCTGGTGTTTGCCCCCGCCGATGAGTTCAATAGCGACGATTTGCCTGGTTATCCAGTGGATCCGGCTGCACTCAAAGCGTGGCGGTCATTGATCGCCGAGCGACACCCGGAAGTCAGAAAAGCTCAGGTAGGAATCCAAAGGTCCGAATGGGCCTTGAAACGCGAGCAAGCTCAGAGGATCCCGAACCTGACTGTGGCAGGGGGCTATCAACGCAATTACAACGACCGTGAAAACCAAGCGACCTTTCAGGTGGGCATGCCGTTGCCTTTGTATAACCGCAATCAAGGCGGCATTCGCGCCGCCCAGGCGGAATTGGCGCGCTCCACGCTGGAAGTCAATCGCGTGCAGTACGAATTACTAGGATTGTTCGCCGGCGCTTTTGGCCACTATGCCGTGGCGCGTCAACGGGCCGAGCAATTCAAGAAATACACCGCCGACGCAGAAGCCCTGGCCCAAGCTACGTTGAAGGATTGGCAGGCCCCTGGATCGCAACTGAATGCTCTAAACGTCGCCCAGGCCCAGCGGCTTGCAATCGACACGCGCCTGGAATATCTGCGCGCCTGGGGCGACGCCTGGCGGGCGGCAAGTGAAATCGCGGGCTTGACGTTGGAAGAGCATTGGCCGCCCCAAAGCGCGCCGTCGGCCCCGTCGGGGAAAATGCATAAATAGACTCATTTGCGCCCCGGGGAGAACGCTGTGGACCTTGCAACCTCGTACCTTGCCCTCTTGATGTTCACAATCAACACATGCACGGTCGGTTTTTTCCTTTTCGAAGAGGTGCGGATTCGACATAAGATTCGGACATTTCTGAATGCCGAGGTCTGCAATGATTTCAAGGCGCCGGACCAAAGAATCGTAGGCTTGCGAAATGCCGTGACCCGCATTACGGCAGCGGCGCTTCCGATCTCGGCGATCAGCGTCTGGCCATCGCCCAGAGAGATGACGTGCCTTGGCTACTTCACAGGTTTGCAGCTTGCTTTGAAAAGAGAATAAACGCCATCAGAATGGAAAATGGCAGTACAGTGTGCCCTTTTCGCACATTTCGGCATTTTTCGCACAGAAGTGCTGCTTCAAGGCAGTCGGGGTTCGTTCAAAAGGGGAGGTTGCCGGCTGGGATTGCCCGTGGCACAAAAAATGCACCCGCTCCTTGTGCATGGATTTCCGTGTCGTGACGTCTTGACACTGATCGGAAATCCGCAAAATAAGCAGTAGACAGCAAAGGATTCTCATGCTTCGCGTTGGGCTACTACTGTATCTGACGCTGACCGTGGCGGTTGGGCCAGGGATGTGTTGTTGCGTTGCGGCTGATTGGTTTGCGAAGGACCCGCCGAAAAAGACCTGCTGTCCAAATCACTCACCAAACAACAAGGATGCCCCGGCCAAGACGCCCACCGGATCATGTCCGTGCCAACAGGAGCGAATAAACCCAAATCCGCCAAGGTATACCGAGCCGGATGAGTCATCTCTACAAGCAGCCTTCTCTAGCGACATGGCCTGCATTTGTCCACCTTTCCATCTCACGGTCACTAACTCCAGCCTTTTGGGCGATGCTCCTCGAAACCTCGCTTTCACATTTCTAGAGGCGCGGGATATATTGCGCGCCATCCGCTGTTTCCTGTGCTAACCACGTTCATCCCGGTCAGGCCTTTCAGGGAAGAGAGACTCTTCCGACGTCAGTTTCCGTACCGCGGCTATGGATCAAGGTCGTTTCCGACCGAGGGTGTAACGATGGCGCGCAGATTCAGTTTTTTTGACTGGGCCACGGGAAAATCATCCGGGGGTCCGAAAAAGGATTTCCGCCGGCTGGTGATACTTCTTGGTTGTGTCATCGGTTTGGTTGGCCTGCTCGTGATTGTCCGCAAGGTTTTTTGGTCCGACGCAAGCAAGGTCCATCC
>JACPZP010000015.1 GCA_016195405.1 Planctomycetota bacterium
GCCGTACTCCTCTGGTGCGGTGCAGCAATCGCGTTGTTCTCAAGTCTTACCCTTGCAATCGCTATTGCGATTTTCGCACTTGCAGTAACGGCCATTTATTTCGTAGCGCGTTGACTCACACTGAAGCCCGGCGGCCCTTGGTTCAGGCACGAACGGCCGGGCGCGTTCGGTCTACATTGCGGCAGTTTACCCACCGTCCGGGGAGACCTCTGCACGCTGCGAAGGGTCCGGAATTCCCGCGTCACCATGGGCTGGACGGCACGTCTCTCCATGCGCTCACGCCTGTTGAGCGGCCGGTTTCCCGGCTCGCGGGCCAGTCGTTGCCCGTTTCGTCTCGATCCCAATACTTTCGCTTCTTTGCTAACTCTTGAGCAATTCGGCCCGCAACAAGTCCACGATGATTGACGGTCCTACGTCGCGACTTTGAAAGATCACGTCAACTCTTTGAGTTCAGCATAAGTAAGGCTCTTGCGGAACTCCGCCCCCACGACAAAAGAATCATTCCCTTGAGCCGCGCACCAAATCACATCAGCCGCGACCGTAATGCGGCAGTTCATCTCCGCGGTCTGCAAATCCACTTCTATTTCCTGGCCCGGTTCAAGGCGCTCCTTGAGGCGCAACTGCACACCAGAAAGGGAGATGTTCAGAGCCGCCAGCGCCAAGTTGGGACCAAGGCCGAGAGTGCCTTTGCGGCAGTGGACAACGAGGTTCTTTTTTGACGGCCGGCGCGGATCCCTGCGCCGCTCCTTTTCAGGCTCGTTTGAAGTCATGATCTCATTCTTTCCGGGCTCGATTGGTGCGTGGAAATGAGTTGCAGCCCAAAGTCTGATTGTCCCCGAGGCGCTTGCGCCCGTCAACGAAAAAGCCCGGCGGGGCTGCGTTCCAACCACCGGGCTAGGGAAATCTTTTTGATTAGAAGTCCGTTGCTCTACCGCCGAGCTACGCCTCCGGACCTGGTTTCCGCCAAGTGTGCGATCTGCCCGTCATGAAAAATCGGCTTTGAGCGGGGCCCTGCGGTTGTCGATCCCGAACAGCGGCGCGAGCCGGGCGAAGATTTGGTCGACCTGGCCGAAACCGAGACGCAGAAGAAGCTGTTGGTCCTCGTTCAGGGCCTTGAATCGGGTCACCAGCTTTTCCCAAGCCTGATCGGTTTGCTGGAACTTGGCCTTCGCCTCGTCCTTGGATGCCTTGTTTTTTTGCGCGCTTTGCAGATCCGCGATGGATTGACGCAACGCTTTGAACTCCGCGTTCCAGGCGGGCAGAGAGGCTTGTTCATCGAAGACGAAGCGAACCAGGTTTTCGAGATTGCCGACACGATCCAAAATCACCAACGTTTGGCGATATGCGGCCTGGCCCTTGCGAGGGGCATTGTCGCCGCCGCCGGCAAGGGCGAACTGGACATCGTGATTGGCGCTGATGACCTGTTTGGCCATCATGCGCAAGGCGGGATCCCATTTTTCGAAGGCTTTCAGGTCGCCTAGGAGCGTTTCGAGCTTGCCGTCCATTTTGTCATAGGCGATGTAAAGGTCGTCGCGGGAAACCTGGCGCTTCACCTGCTGCTGAAAATAGATCAGGTCGTACATAATGCCGTTGGATTGCTGATAGATGCCGCGCCCGACGGACGGCGAAGGGCCGATAGTCACGAGTGACTGCTGGAACAAATCCAGCTTCGTCGACAGCTCGCGCCCAGCGGCGGTGAGGCCGGCGTAGTAATCGTTCTGTCCGCCGCCTTGACCCAGGCCGGCGGCGATGACAAATAAGATTCCTAGATGACTTAGTCCCATAAGTGCGCTCCAGTTGAGGGCGGCCGGGGATGCCGGCCACTGCTTGAAGGGAGATTCGTCAACAATCACCAACGACGATAGTATCCGTAATGATAGCCGCCGGACGGGTATCCGCCATAATGATAGCCGCCGTAATGATACCCGCCGCCGCCGTAACCGCCATAGTGGTAGCCGCCGTAGTGGTACCCGCCATAGCCGCCGTAGCCGCCAGCGTGAAACCCCGTGGCGCCGTAGTGCGAGAAACCGGTGGCGGGACCATAGTGCGTGTAGCCGACATGATAGCCACCCCATGCGACAACGTTGGAAGGCGTCGCCAGCGCCAGCACGAGGACAGCAACTGCCAAAAACAGAGTCTTTTGCTTCATGGTCATTCTCCTTCAGCCTTGTGTAGCTCAGTTAGCAAGAATTCAGAGCGATCAGATCAAGGAAGGCTCGTTGTGCCAGAAGGCCTTTCCAACCGACCCCCACCCCCCGACGAATCTGTTCGCTTCATCGTGTAAGTCTTTGTTGGCAAGTAATTTAAGTCAATTCTTCTCCATTGAATTGCGTCGCCAGGGGTGTGTGGGGGGTGGCGACACAACGAATTCATACGAGTTCCACGATGTTTGGGTTAGGTTTCATTTCATGCGTTTCAACTTGATTTCCTTGCCGTCGGGGACAGCCACGCCGTCGACGCTTCGATCCGTTGATTGGAACGTGATGGTGTCCGCATCGACGGGTCCGACGATGAGCGTGCCAGTCGCTTTTTTGCCGTCCTGAAGCACGGACTTGGTCTTAATGACCCAATTCTTGCCTACTTGCGATAACGTGCCTTCGCCGAATCCTCCAGTGGAATCGAACACCCAAGAACGAACCCGCTTGTCAACCGGGTCCCAACCGATCCATTGCTTGGCGCTGCCGACGGAGACATTATTGACGGTGGCCATGAACGTAGCATTGATGAAGTTTTGATTCTCGGCCCAAGCGACGGAGAGGCGCTCCACGGTCCCCTTGTCCCCATCGCTTGCCCAATCGCCCATCGCCCACTCCAGGCCGCGGAGATGTTCGTAATTGCCCTGCGGCACATACGGCGAATCGCGAACGCTGCTCAACAGCCAATGTCCGTCTTTCTTGACGTGAACGATGGTGTAACGGGCCTGACTAGGCGCGCCGCCATCGGCAGGTATCACGGCCGTGACGCCGTCTTCGACGGCAACTTCCGGCGTGACGAAACGAAGCGCATGGCTGTCGATCCGGAGCTTCGCGCCTTTGTGCTCGGAGAAAAAGCCAGTGAACGTCTTCTCAATGGCATCGCGGCCCTTGAGGTTTTTGCCGCTTTGGTCGGTGTAGTCGCCATCGGACGTCCAGAACGCGGCCAGCGCTTTGGCGTTTCCCTTGTGAAAGGCGTCGATGAACGCTTCGGCGCTCTTGGCGATCGCCGCTTCCTCCTTGGGAGAGCCTTGCGCGGCGACCGGCTCGACGGCGACGCCGAGGCCTAGCGCGGGAGTAACCAGAAACCACAACAGATGCCTAATCACGGTGTGCTCCTTTCCAATGCTTTCACAGTACGATGTGGCGGCGAGTTTCCAACTTGCCGATCCGACCGATTGGAAACCGGTCGCCACCATTCACTCAGTGAGTTCTCAGTTGATACTCGGCCACTAGCGCGGTCACGTTGTCCTTGCCGCCACCTTCCAGGGCCAAATCCACCAGGGCTTGGCAGGCGGCCTGCGGCTCTCGAACTTTCCGCAACACGTCCGCGATGGCCGCATCGCCGGCCATTTCCGTCAGGCCGTCGGAGCAAAGCAAGACGCGATCGCCGCTCTCCAGAGGCAGGTGTTGAACCTGCGCTCGAAGACTCCCCGGAGTGCCCAAGAATTGCGTCAGGTAATGCCGCAAGCGGTTGGTGGCCGCCGCGGCAGGGCTGAGCGTGCCGGCGTCCACCATTTCTTGGGCGACTGTCATGTCGCGCGTCAGTTGGCGGAACTCGTCGTGGCGGAAAAGGTAAGCGCGCGAGTCGCCGATATGACAAAAGACCAGGTCCAAGCCCAGGCTGCACGCCAGCGTCAGTGTCGTTCCCATGCCGGCCAAAGTCGGATCGTTCTCGGCCTGATGCAATAATTGATCGTTGATGTTCCGCAGCCGCTGCGCCATGCGGTGCATGACCACCTCGGTCAACTGGTCGTCCCGGCTCATGATCCAGTCGGGCGTCTTGACTACCAACTCGACGAGGCTTTCAATGGCGGAGCGGCTGGCGATTTCGCCGGCGGCCATTCCCCCCATGCCGTCGGCCACCAGCATGCCATAGCCGACTTCCTCGTGGCCGCCGCCGATTGGGTCGCCGGGCATGTTGGTCAGGAGAGTCCGCAGCGCGCGGCTGAAGCGCGCGATCACGAAATGATCCTCATTGTTGTCCCGAACCTTGCCTTGGTGCGACAAGCCGCCGACACGGACGTCGACGAGCGCCGACGGTACACGCGGCGTTTGGATCTTGCGTTGTGCGTCCTGCAGGCAAAACTCAGCCGTATCCTTGGTGCTTTCCGACTTGGCGCTTTCCGAGATCATGGAGCACCGCCCTTCGGGATAATGCTTCGGCTCAATCGCGCTTGATGATACCAACATACAAATTCCCATCCGTGTGCCAGTGGTCTCCGCCGCCGTTGCGGCCTTCGCGGATCTTGTGAAAGCCATCGACGACGTACTTTCCCGCGAGGTCGTCGGTCTGTTCGAGAGTGCGGAACAAGTGGTCGCGCTCGGCATCGACGTTTCCGTCGATGTGATGCGTGATCTGGCCGGTCCGGTGACTAAGGCCGACGCGCTCGTCGAACGTCGCTGAGCCTACCCACACGGGCCGGTCATCGGGGTCGAGCTTTTCCGTTAGCCAAAAGCGGACATGATGGCGCTTGCGCGGATCGTTTCCGACTTGTTGCTCGAAAGCGAGATCCTGCTTGCGGCCGAAAAGAAAGAGGCTGCTGACAGGCGCCTCATCGTAGGATCGCTTGAGCACGCTAGCTTCGGCGATCTTTAGACTACTCCGCAAGGTGATCGGGTCGGCCGGATGCCATTTCGCCGCCAGCATGATCCGGATGACTTGCTCCTTCGCGCCGATGAGCGCCACGTTGAGCGGGTCGCCGGGGATGCCGTCGGCCGCATAGGTGATACCGGGAACGTCTTCCAAGCTTGGGTGGCGCCTGCTGTAGTGTCGCCACAGCGCGGGCAAGAAGAGGTAGGCAAGGGCGCCGTAGAGCAGCAGCAATGTAACAAGGAGGACGGCCACTCGTTTCCGTACGCTCCAGCGCCGCGTCGGTGTGTGGACAGTCGAGTTGGCCACAGGTTGGCTCCTTGGGGTTTAATTCACGGACCAAGCAAGTCACCGACCAGGCAAGCCGGGAGGCGCAGGAGAACTTCGCTGCTTCCTAAAGGGCCATTGTCGGGACTCGCCGCTCAAGTGTCTCTGCGGAAAATACCGAAGATAACGAATACCCGGTTTATTCGGTCCCAATGCACGATCGGCCAGGGAGCCCCGTTCATGAAAAAGTCGCTGGGCAAGCTTCGACTGGTCCGCCTTGGGCGGCCTGTGTTGGGCGTCTTGCTCGCCATGGCAACGTCGCTGGCGGTGTGCGGTTGCACGCCGTTCTCGGAATACGTCCGCAATGGATACAAGGTGGGCCCCAACTACGGCCGTCCGCCCGCACCGGTGGCCAAGGACTGGATCGACGCCAACGACGTTCGCGTTCGCAAGGAAGAAAACGAGCCGGCCAACTGGTGGACAGTCTTCAACGATCCGGTTCTCGATACCCTTGTTTGCCGCGTCTACCAGCAGAATCTCACGCTTCGTGAAGCGGGCTTCCTCGTGCTTGAGTCTCGGGCCAAGTACGGCATCGCGGTCGGCAGCCTTTTCCCGCAAGACCAGTTCGCCAAAGGAAGCTTCACCCAAACAGGACTAAGCCGAAACGTCGTCAACCGTTCTGCAATCCCGCAGACTTTTTACAGCCAGTGGCAATTCGGCTTCGGGCTGGCCTGGGAGCTTGACTTCTGGGGTCGTTACCGCCGCGCCATTGAGTCCGCCGACGCGGACCTGGACGCCTCGGTCGAGAACTACGACGACGTTCTGGTTACTTTGATCGGCGACGTCGCCTCGACGTACGTGCAGCTGCGGACCTTCGAACAACAGCTGAAGTACGCTCAGACCAACGTGCAGTTACAGCGGACCACGCTCAAGATCGCCCAGGCCCGGTTTAAGGGCGGCCAGGCCACCGAACTCGACGTCGATCAGGCGACCAGCAACCTGGCCCAGACCGAAGCGCTCATTCCCCAGCTTGAAATCGACATCCGCAAAGCCAACGACCATTTGTGCCTGCTTCTCGGCATCGCTCCTGAAAACTTGCAAGCGATGCTCGGGAGCCGGCCCATTCCCGTCGCGCCGCCGGATGTCGCAATCGGCATTCCCGCCGATCTGGTTCGCCGCCGCCCCGACGTCCGCAGGGCCGAACGGGAGGCTGCCGCCCAATGTGCCAAGATCGGCGTCGCGGAGGCGGACTTCTACCCGGCCATCTCCATCACCGGCGCCTTTGGCTGGTCATCGCAGAGCTTCAGCGACCTGTTCTCCCCCGGCTCATTCGGCGGCACCATCGGGCCATCGTTCAAATGGCCTCTTCTCAACTATGGCCGCATTCTTAACAACGTCCGACTCCAGGAAGCCAGTTTCCAACGACTCGTGGCCAGCTACCAGAACACGGTCCTCAAAGCTAACGTTGAGGTCGAGGACGGCTTGGTTACGTTCTTGAAGTCCCAACAGGAAGCCCGTTTCCTCGCTCAAAGCGTCGCGGCAGCGGAAAAGGCCGTCAAGACCGCCATCGCCCAGTACCAGAACGGGCTCGTTGATTTCAATCGCGTCGCCCTCTTGGAGCAAAACCTCGTCAGCCAGCAAAGTCAGCTTGCCCAGTCGCAGGGACAAATCGGACTCGGCTTGATCCAGACTTACCGGGCGCTCGGCGGCGGCTGGCAGATTCGCCAGACCGGCTGCACCCCCGGCGATGTGCCTGCGGAGAGCGTCCCGCAACCGCCGCGGGCGCTGCCCCCGGCTCAAGCTCGGCTCGGCATGCCGCTAAGCACGCAGCCGACACTCAACGTCGAGGAATAGCATGAAGTCAAGTTACTTCCTTGCGTTGCTTTTGGGGTACATCGTGTGCTGTGATCGGAGCGCTGCGTCGGAGCCCTGGCGGAAATGCTTGCAACGACGGCCGTGCTGTCCCACCTGCCCCGACATCTACACGTCCAAGCCCCTACCTTGCACCAAGCCGGCACGATATTGCGGGCCGAACGACTACTGTTCAAAGCCGCTGCCCGCCGTCTGCCCAATCCGCTGCGCTCTCCCCGACGATTACTGCGGCAAGCCGTTGCCCTGCGTGCCGCGTTGTTATCCGCCGTGGTACACCTGCGCTCCGGATTGCGGCGAGCGGCGCTGCGTCGGCCGCTGACGCCCCGGCGCTCGCCTGGTCGATCATGGCAACTTCTTGCCGTTGACCGTTTTCACGCCGTCGTTGCTGACCACGCCGAGCACGAAGCGAAAGCCGTCGCGCAGATCGCGCGTGCCGAGGCCGAGAACTTCCAGGTTGCCGTTGTCGTCGAGCTTGGCGCCGGCCAAGCTGAGCTTGCTGCCCGACGAATAGACCGCCACAACGAGGAACTTGTCGAACTCGATCTTCGGCACGGCGTCTTCGATCTGCCATGCCTTCCAGATCTTCTCGAGCTGCTGGGCGCTCGTGACGGCCTCGGGACGGTCTTTCTGGAGCTTTTCATCCGTCACCGAGCCGCTCCAGGTCTTGACGACGAGGACGTCTTTTTTCTGCGCGTGCGCCTCGGATGAGGCAAGCAGACCCGCGCTTAGTACGGCGAACAGAAAGCACGATTGTTTGAGCATTGCGGCACCTCAATGGAGAGATTGTTTTCTATTGAGCTCGTCTCATTTTCATTGGATTGCCTTGCTCGTCCTCAACTATCAGCTCGCGATCAGTCAACGTGAGGATGACGAAGGCACTGGTCGATGTCTCGCCCGTCGTAGGTCGCTGCGTAGTTGAGAATATCTTCTTTCCCGCGACGCGAATTGTGGCATCGATGATTCCGAGATCTCCGCCTCGATTGACTCTTACCACCAGCTTACCTTGTCTGAAAAACTCAAGGGTTGCACCCGCGTACTCGCGCGGGCCGTCCACGACTTCCCACTTGCCGACCAGATCCGACGGAATCTTGTTCCACAAGACGAACTCGAAGAAAGCCCACGTTCCGCCGCCGGCCAGCAGCAAAGCGAGAATGAGGATTATCCGGCGCTTCAGATTCGCACCCGTCTCGACGCCGCGCGAAGCATTCCAGCCTGGGTGGTTCTTTTTTGATCTTGATTTGACGCCCATGAGTGGAAACCTGACTCGAGAGTTAAAAGAAAGCACTTTGGCGAGCCGGGAGCGTTAGCGACCGGAGGAACCCGCGCCTATTCCGGTCGCTTACGTTTCCGGCTAGCCACCCTTCTGCGCATCGTATAACTGCAAGCAACACCACGCGGCAAGTCCTGCGTGAAGTGCGACCGCGGGCCACAGCGCGATGCCGGCCATCATCAACACCATCCCAGCATAACCGAGGAGAGCGGTGGCCGCGATATTGTAAAACAGAATGCCCGTGAGCAAGCCGAGCCGAGCCGCCGAGCGATTGTCGTTTCTGGCTCTCCAAGAAGCGACACCGATGGCGGACAGAGCGGCGCCGGCAACGCGGCCAACCAGTAGCGATTCCGGCGCCGCGTCCGCTAGACCAAGCAGAAGAGCGATTACGACGGCAGGCAGAACCAGCAGGCCAAGCCCGGCGCCGGTTTCCACCAGAGCGGTCACAATGAAGAGCGACTTCAGACTCAGCGCAGGTCCCTCGCGACTTTCCAAGGTTAAACAGAGCGAGCCGCCGGGTGACATAGGTGCGTCGCGCCACCCGTGTCACCCGCCGGAAAACTCCGGTCGCTTACGCCGCTTACGCTCCCGGCTCGCCAAATCGGTTAGTCGCGCTCGGGCGTCTTCGGCATCTTTGGTTGATCGTTGCCGATATCGACGACCACGCGATAAATCCTTGCGGTGAACGGGAACTCGCTGCCGTCGTAGTCGGCGCTGACGGCGCTAACGGTGTCCTTGCCGCAACAGAGGCCGTCGCCCGACAAGCCAAAGGCGATCGGACAGGTGACCGGGATGTCCCCCTGGCCTACTTGCTTGCCGTTGATGGACAGGCGCACGGTGCCCGGCGCGCCTTTGCCGATCTTGAAATCGGGCTTGCCGGTCACTTGAAAGTCCATGCGGAGGGCGAGCTTACCCGTGGGGATTTTCTCTTTGGAGACGACCTTGTACTCCGCAAGACCCAAGTAGTTATGGGAATACACGAGCTTGCCGTCTTTCACGAAGAATGAATAGCCGCCGAAACTTCCTCCACAGGCCAGCAGCACGCCCTCGGCCCCATCCTTGGGAATTTCCACGTCGGCGGTGATGCTGAACGTGCGGTTGCGGACGTCCGCGGCGTTGGCGGCTTCCACTTCGCCGGTCCCTTGGTAATAGACGTACTTGGTTCGCGGACCTGACATTTGCGGACGCGGCGCCGCAAGGCGCTCCACGCCGCTCGCGTCCAACGGCAACACTTTGTACTTGCTGGCTTGGGCGAACCACAATTGCTTCATCTCCGTGAGTTTGTCCGGGTGCTTGGCTGCAATGTCTTCGGACTCGGAGAAATCCTCGTTGATGTTGAAGAGCATCCACTTGGCAGTGTCCACATCCTTTGGAGTGATCTGCGTGCCGAACTGCTCCCAGGGCGCGTAGGCGCGCCAACCGTCAAGGTAGATGGAGCGCGTGCCAAGCATTTCAAAGTACTGTGCTTCGCGCGGTATCTTGATCTTGGCGTTGTCAAAGGTTGAGGCGAAGCTCACCCCCTCAATCTGGGCCTGGGCCACCCCGTTGATCGATACCGGCATCTTGACCTTGAGCACGTCGAGTACGGTGGGCACCAGGTCGATCGCGTGGGTGAACTGCTCGCGAATGGCGTCCTTGGCCTTAATGCCCTTGGGCCAGTGGACGATGCACAGGTCGGAGATGCCGCCGCGGGCGACTTCCCGTTTCCAGCGCCGGAAGGGAGTGTTAGTGGCATGGGCCCAGCCCCACGAATAATGCGGGTACGTGCTTGGGCCGCCCCACTCCTTCAAGTGCTTGAGGTTCTGCGCGACGGTTTGCGGCGCGTTATTGAAGAACAGGTTTTCGTTGAACGAACCCGACGGACCACCCTCCGGACTGGCGCCGTTGTCGGAGACGGTGATAATCAGCGTGTTGTCCAGGTCGCCGATTTCGTCGAGGAAGCCGACCAGCTCACCAATGTAATGATCAACGTATTCCAGGTACGCCGCGAATACTTCCATTTCGTGGGCGAACAGTTCCTTCTGCTGCTGATCCAACGTCGCCCACACGGGCACCTCCGGATCACGCGGCGACAGCTTGGTCCCGGGCGGGCAGATGCCCATCTTGATTTGATTGGCGAGGGCTTTTTCGCGATAGTCGTCCCAGCCGGCGTCGAACTTGCCCTTGTACTTGGCGATCCACTCCGTGGGAACGTGGTGCGGCGCATGGCAGGCGCCCGGGCAGTAGTACAGGAAGAAGGGGCGTTCCGGCGCCACCTGTTTTGAGTCGGCGATAAACTCCTTCGCCTTGTCCGTGAGGTCAGGTACGTTGTGATACCCCTCCTTGGGCGTCTTCGGCGCCTTGACGAAATGATTATCGTAGGTAAGCCAGGGATACCACTGATCGGTCTCGCCGCCCAGGAAGCCGTAGAACCGGTCGAAGCCGCGGCCCAATGGCCACCACTTGCGATTGGCTCCCAAGTTCATGTCCTCGTTCGGCGTCAGGTGCCATTTGCCGATGGCGAACGCCGCCCAGCCAAACGGAGTGAGCATTTCCGACAACATGCCATGGCTGAGCGGGACCCGGCCATTGTAGCCGGGGAAGCCGCGCGAGCCTTCGGTGATGCAACCCATGGCATTGGAGTGGTGATTGCGTCCGGTCAGGAAGCAAGACCGGCTCGGCGAACAAAGCGCCGTGGTGTGGAAGTTGTTGTAGCGCACGCCGTTCTTGGCCAACTTGTCCATGTGCGGCGTTTGGCAAACCGGCGAACCATAGCAACCCAGGGCCGCATAGCCCACGTCGTCCAGCACGATGAAGAGCACGTTAGGCGCGTCTTTGGGAGCGCGGGCCAGCGGCGGCCAATCGGGAGTCGACTCGCTGATGGTCCGGCCGATTTTCCCCTTGAATGGGGGATCATTCGGGGGCGGCGTCACCGGTCCGGTTTCCGACGTGCCCGGCGGCGCGAAAATGCCGCCGACTTTCTCTTTTTCTTGGGCGAATGCCAAGCCCGGCAGGAAATTGCGGCAGACCGCGACCCCAAAGCCCAGCAAACCGCCGAGCAAGAGGACAGCGGCGAATTCGCGTTTTCTCATTCTCATTCGCGGTTACTCCTGGAAGGACGAGAAAATGACATGGTAGCCGTGACATCGGCTTGGTGATTCTATGAAACGGTCGAAACTCGTTCCAAGAAATGAGGAATCCGCTATCTTCGACACTTCCGACCTACCCGCGCACACCGCGCGATCTTGTCGATTTCACCCAACTACTGACTTTGCAATTTCGTGAAATGGCGAATACGATCGGTCATGTAACGGAGAGCTTTTCTACGCAAGATTCTGTGCAATATTCTGTGCAAATCACTCACACCCCGGCTGAAACGAAACGGCCCAACCGCACATCACAACGAGGCGCCCATGCACAACGCGACGCAACTTCCTTCCATCCAAGACTTTCCGCTACAGCCTCTTCGGCCAAGTGAACTGGCCACTGCCAAGGAGCCCCTTTTGTCCTGGCTTTGGCACGGCTATCTGGCGCACAGAAAAGTCACCGCCCTGATCAGCCCGCCGAAATCGGGCAAAACGACACTCGCATCCCACTTGTTGGCTCGCATGGGCCCAGGCGGACAGCTAGCGGACTTGGCGGTTGCGCCGGGCCGGGCTATCGTTGTCTCGGAAGAAGCTACGTCTGACTGGGACGCGCGCTGCCGCCAACTCGCCCTTGGGCAGAACATTCAGTTCCTCTGTCGCCCCTTCCAAGGGGCTCGTCCAAACGACGCTCAGTGGTTCGCCCTGATCGCCAGCCTGGAAGCCTTGCATCGTCAGGAGGGCCTTGACCTGGTGGTGATCGACCCACTGGCCGCGTTGCTCCCCGGCTATGCCGAAACGTGCGCCCCAATGATGCTCGACTGCTTGTTGCCGCTCCAGGCCCTAGCGAACCTTGGTCCCGCCGTGTGGCTCATGCACCATCCCGCGAAGGGCAAACGCGCTGACGGCCAGACGGCGCGCGGCTCTGGGGCCCTTTCGGGTTTCGCGGACATCGTCATGGAAATGAGCTGCCTTCGGCGGGCCCGCAGCCGCGATCGTCGCCGCCGTGTCTGCGCCTACTCCCGCTACGTCGCGACGCCGCGCCACCTCATCCTCGAACTCAACGCCGACGGCGCCGACTACCTCGTGCGCACCGACGCAACCGGCACACCCCTCGTGCAGACCTGGCCCGAGGTGCACTACATCCTGCAGAACACCACCGACAAGTTAACCCAGCAGAAAATCCTGGAACGGTGGCCCACCGAGGAAGACCCGCCGGACCGCTCGACCCTGTCGCGCTGGCTGAAACGAGCGGCGCGGCAGCGTCTGATCTGCTGCGGGGGCTCCGGCTACAAAGGCGACGCCTTCCACTACTGGCTCCCAGGCCGCGAACCGCTCCTCTGGCCCGGCAGGAACGCCAGTGAAGCCGACAAGCAAGCGTGGAGAGACCGCTGCGCGGCGCATTACCGCGGTCTGTACGAGCAGCCGGTGTCCGCATGATAGGTGAGCGCGGCCTAACATCATCACCGCCGCGCGCTCTCGCGCGGTTCAGCGCAAAGCGGACCCAACTCCGCAATGTGGGGTCGGCGACCAAGGTGCCCGACTCCTTTGGATCGGCCAGGACAGCGAGCCTAGCGAACACCAGGCTGGCGGCCATGTTGAGAGCAGCGCCCCGATACCAGGTGAACGGAGACACCAACATGCGTCCATAGCGCACTGGGATTAACTGCTGAATGCGGCCCTTGTTCGACGCCTCCAAGAGGACAATCGGATCGGGCCGATCGGCGGCGGGCTGCCAGGCCGCATGCGAAGCGCGCGGGCATTTGTCGCGCAGGCTCTTGCCCATGGCATAAAGTTCAGCCCGGGAAGGGTGAAACCCGAACCTCGCGCTTTTCTCGGCGACGGGCTGGGGTTCAGAATTCTTGGAGGCCTTTTTGAGTTTTCCCATTGTGATGTTTCATTTCTACTTGGTTCGGGTTCACCGCGGCTGAGTTGGATGACCGCAGGCTAACTCTATAGCGATTTGTTGTAGCGGAACTTGCCAGAGCTCTGGCGAGTTCCGCTACGGCTTTTCGATTACTTCACCTCAATGGTGACTTGGCGGATTTTGCCATTAAAGCGGCTGGCGTTCCCAGCCACGTAGTCCTCTGTGACCGGCGTGGCGTCGTCGAAGCCCACGTCGGCCGTCTCGTCGAACGAGAAGTTGAACGGCACGGTTTGCTCGATCTTCCCCTCGGCGACTTTTTTGTCGTTGACGAAGATCGTCCCCTTTCCGCCGGCGCCGGGCATCTTGCCGCCGTCATAGGCGAATTCGTAGCGAATGGTCGCCTTGCCTGCCGGCAGCGCGTCCTTGGAACTGATCGTCGTGCGCTGCACGTCGAACCAGTTGTAGTGGTGATGAATCTTGCCTTCCTTCATGTACAGGCTCCAGCCCGCGAAGCGCCCGCCCTGGCAAATGATCACCCCCTTGCCGCCGTCCTTGGGAATTTCCACCTCGGCGGTGATCGTGTACGAGGCGTTCTTCATGTTGATGAAGGTGTTCTCCGACTGACTCATCCCCTCGTAGACCGTCAGCTTTTTCCGCCCGAACATCAGGTCCGGCCGTCCGGCAATTTGCGGGTTCTGGCGTTCGATGCGTCGGTCATCCAGCGGCAGGACGTTGTACTTCTTGGCCTCCACCAGAAACAGCTCTTGAAGCTCCTTGAGCTTCGCCGGGTTCTTGGCCGCCAGGTCGTTCACCTGGCTGAAGTCCTCGTCCACGTGATACAACTCCCAGCGGTCCTTGGCGAACGGGGGGACAGGCTTACCCAAGTCCCAGGGAATACTGTGCTGGACGCAGGCGGTCCAGCCCTCGTGGTAGATCGCTCGGTTGCCAAACATCTCGAAATACTGCGTGGTGCGCCGATCCTTGGCCTTCTTGTCGTCAAAGGAGTACAAGATGCTCACCCCCTCGATCGGCCGCTGCTTGACGCCGCTCACGACGTCCGGTTGCGGAACGCCTACGGCCTCCAGCACCGTTGGGCAGATGTCGATGACGTGATGGAACTGCGCGCGCACTTCGTTCTCCGCCTTGATGCCCTTGGGCCAATGGACAATCAAGCCGTTGCGCGTGCCGCCGAAAAACGAGGCCATTTGCTTGCACCACTGGAACGGCGTATTGCCCGCGATCGCCCAGCCCACCGCAAAGTGGTTGTAGGCCATCGGGCCGCCAAGGTCGTCCAACCGCTTGAGCAGGTTCGGTATCGTATCGCTACTGCCGTTGAGGTTGAGAAGCTCATTGAACGTGCCGTCGAGCCCGCCCTCGGCGCTGGCCCCGTTGTCGCCGACGATGTAGAAGAACAGGGTGTTGTCCAGTTCTCCCATCTCTTCGAGGGCCGTCATCAAGCGGCCGATCTCGTGATCGGTGTGTTCGCCGAAGCCGGCGTACACTTCCATTTGACGGGCAAAAACCTTCTTCTCGTCGTCGCTGAGGGTGTTCCATGCCTTCACGCCGTTCGGCATCGGGGGGAGCTTGGTGCCGGCCGGCACGACGCCCAGATCGATCTGCCGCTTGAGCGTCTCCTCGCGGAGCTTGTCCCAACCCTGATCGAACTTGCCCATGTATTTGGCGACGAATTCCTTGGGCGCCTGGTGCGGGGCGTGGGTCGCTCCAGTCGCGAAGTACGTGTAGAACGGCCGATCCGGTGTCAGCGATCTGGTTGACTTCATCCACTGGATGGCCTTGTTGGTCATGTCGGTGGTGAAGTGATAGTTCGGATCATTCGGCGGCTCCATGCGGGTCACGCCGTCATAAATGAGCGGGGCCCACTGGTTCGTCTCGGCGCCGATGAAGCCGTAGAACTTGTCAAACCCCGATCGGGTCGGCCAGCGGTCGAACGGGCCGGAAGGGCTGACCTCCCACGCGGCCGTCTCGTGGTATTTGCCGAAGGCGCCGGTAATGTAACCCCACAGGCGCAGCATTTCCGCCAGGGTCGCAACGCTGGCGGGACGCACGCCGGTAGCTCCCGGAAACGACGTGGCCGTTTCCGTGATCGAGCTCATGTTGCACGAATGATGGTTGCGGCCGGTCAACAGCGCCATGCGCGTCGGCGAGCAAAGCGCGGTCGTGTGAAAGCGGTTGTACTTCAGGCCTTTCTTGGCCAGCTTCTCGGCGTTGGGCATGTGGATCGGCCCACCGAAGGCGCTGGAATGGCCGAAGCCCATGTCGTCAATCAGCACGATGACGATGTTGGGCGCCCCCTTGGGCGGCTTGACCTCGAAGCGCGGCGGCGGCTTGGCGTTGCGGGCATCAAGCTCGGTGATCGGCTTCATGGCCGGCTCCGGGATCGGCAGAACGCTCCCCTTGCCGCCCTTCTTGCCTGGTTGCTTCGCGCCGATGGTTGGCTCTTGCGCCCACGCCTGCAGCTCCGGCAGGAAGAAGTGCGCGATGGCCGCCCCCGCCCCGAGCAATGCGCCGAGGCAAAGGTACAGACCCCATTTCAGGATTCTGGCTTTCAAGTTTCGTACCTCCCTGGTAATAAAAATGTTTCTCTTAGACGAGATGAGAACGGATGCTCCAATTTCAAAAAATCGTTCGCGCGTTACTCGCGCAGACGTTCCATCATCAGAATGGTCCCCTTGCGATCTTCGATTACAAAGCGGTCCCGTTCCAGCGTGCGAATCGTATGAACGTCGGTGGCCGTTTCTCTTTTGTTGCTGGGGTTGACCGTGGTGATACGCAAGGTGTCGTCCTCAACCTCCACCGTCGCCTTGATCGTATAGCCCTTGCCATCCATGTTGGTCTGGAGGATCATCGTGCCATCGCGGTGAAATTGCATCCTGCCTCCCTTGAGCGCTTCATTGCTCTTGTCGCCTCCCCCGATTTTGACTTCCATCACGACCCAGGTCCCGACCATGGCGAGCGGTATCCGTGTCAAAACGTAAAAATGCAAGATCGAGTAGCCCCCGGCTCCCGCCAAAGCAATGAGCGCGAGGGCGGCGACCCAGCGCAGCTTCGACGAAGACGGGTCTGCTTTCGTAGGCGCCGGAGCAGTGCATCGTTGCTTTTCGCGTGATCCGTCTTTCCTGCCTTTGACCTTTTTCATGCGAATATACTCTGCCAAGGACATTTTGGTCCGGCGCACTGTATGCGCCAGCGTTGACGACTTCCGGATTTGACGCGTGCGCCTGATTCTCCCAAGAAAGCTTTGGAATGCAATCAAAAATCAGCTTTCCAGCTTTAGCCGACTCGCCACCGGCCCGATGAGTGCGACAGCAGCTATTCTGTCAACCGACCAGGAAGGTCCGGGGCATTAGCTGACATGAAGGCGCACCATCATGAAGATTCGAGCGCGCATTTCGCATTCCTCCGCACTTTTGACTGCCGTTTTTCTGACGGGTCTTTCGACCTCGCGACTTGAGGCCCAGGATTCAGCCGCCAAGGCGCAGGGCAAAACGCAAGGCACCTTGCGCATCACGCTGGAAGAAGCAAAGCAGCGAGCGCTGTCAAACAGCAAATTGCTCAACCTCGCCGCGCTTAACGTCGAGAGCAAGGAGTTCGCGATCCGGGCTGCCAGAGCGGATTACTTTCCCAAGGTCACCGGAAGCATATTCTATTTTCACTTTAACGACGACCTGGGCACCGTCCTCACGGGCGGGGGTAGAACGGTTACGGGGCCGAGAGGAAGGCCGCTGGTGACCTTTCCCACGTTCAGCGTCAATGCGGCCGTGTTGAATCAGAACAGCAATTTTACAACCATCGGCGCCGCGCAGCCGATCACCGATCTGCTCAAGGTGCGGCAAGGCGTTAAGATCGCCCAAGCCGACCGCGGAATCGCTCAGGCGCAGCTCGAGAAGGGAATCCGTGACTTGGCAAGCGGTGTGGAACAGCTCTACTGGGGCTTGCTTGCCGTCCGCCGTATTCAAATCGGGGCACAAGAGGGTCTGCGCGGCGCCGAGATGCTGGCGAAGACGAAAGCACTTGAAGCACGGATCGCCTTGGTGGAAGCGTGTCAAGGACTGCAACAAGTGAAAAAGCAGGTCGCCGACTTGGAGGAGCAATTGAACGACCTGCTCGATCTGCCGCGCTGCACGATTGTGGAGTTAGTCGCTCCCGCCCTGCCGGAATTGCCCTATTCCTGCGTAGACGACGTGATCGGCTTGGCGCTCGCCGCGAGTCCGGAGATTCGCGAGGCGCAGCAAACCATCGGCAAGGCGGAAGCGGCCGTGGCCGCCGGCAAGCTCGACTATGTGCCCAGCGTCGCCCTGGTCGGCGGATACATGAACCAGACCGCGGCCGATTACATGCAACCGAATATCGGCTACGTCGGCGTCGTGGGAACCTACACCTTCCTCGATTGGGGCAAGCGCCGAAGCGTGCTGCGCGAGCGAAGAACGTTCGTGGCTATGGCCAATCTCAAGCTCCAACAGACCGAAGATGAGATCAAGCAGAAGACCGCCAAGGCGTTTCGTGAGGTGATCGACAGCCGCAACGACCTCAAGACCGCTCAAGAGATGGTGGAGCTGCGGACGGAGGCCGCCAAGAAAGCAGCCACGCCGGACGCGGCTCGCGACCCGTCAGCCCTCCTGAAAGCCTCCGCGGCGCGCATGCAGGCCGAAGTCGATCTGGTGAAGGCGGACCTGGCCTACCGTCAGGCTTACGTGCAACTCATGGCCTTGGTCGAAAATCCTTGCGGCCAGGTCTCCTTCAGCACACACTCCATCGCCACCCAGGGCAGACAATAGAATCGCTAGCGTCGCACGTTATAGTGATACGCGTAGTTTCCCGTGCGTGGGCTGTAGGCGCCCTGCACGTGCGCCGTGTTGCCGGTATAGGGGTTGTGATAGCTTCGGCTTTCGGCTTCACTGCCGGTTCGGGGGTTGTATCCTTCCGCACCAGTGTGGACGCCGCCGGTATACGGGTTGTAGCTCGTGAAGGCTGCGTCTACGAGTTCCGCTGATGCGATGGAACTCATGGCGCTAATTTTTGACTCCTTGGAATCACTGGGCGCCTCCACGCGCACTAGGAGCCATTGCTGCGTGCGGTCGGCGCCCAAGTGCACCAGGATCGGAGTTTGCGCCTTGGTTAGGTTGTAGACGCCGGTTTCGAAGACGCGGTCGTTCTTTTTGCCGATGGTCCAGGCGGCGCGCTGAGTCTTCTTGTCCACGGAACCATAGATCGGGCTCGTCGTGTCCATAACGCCGTCGTAGTAGTTGCCGCGGATGATGCCGGCCTTGTTGACCGCGATTTGAAAAATGTTGTTGGAAGTCTTTTCCTCACCCTGGACGAGAGCGAACACTCCCAGCGCCTTCCATTCCTCCTCGGGCGGGGCTTTCGCCTGTTGGCCCTGGTCGGCCAGAACGGCGGCTTGCTTGGCATAAGCTTGGGCAGTCCCGGCATCCTGGCCGTCGACGTAAACGTTGTTGTTCTGGTAGACGATGGTGTTGCCGTAGTCGTAATAAACGGGCTGCGCGGGGATAGCGCACCAGGTTGAGAGCACGGGCCAGGTGGCAGCCGTCCAGGCGGCGCCGGCGGCCCAGCCGGAAGCGAACCAGCAACCCGGGTGCGCGGTGTACCACGCGGGGTGGAAGCAATTGTAATAGCCGAAGTTCGTGCGGACGTATCCGGCGCGTGTGGTTACAACTCCATGTGACCAGTAAGCCGTCGAATGCACGCCGGCGGCGCTGATGGACGAATAGTGGGCCAGGCCGAAATCGGTCGAAAAGCGGCTGCCGGCGAATGCCGTCCCGGAGCTGCGGGAAACGGCGCCGCCCGGTCCCGTGGCGACGCCGGTTCGCTCGCTGCCGCCGACGACCCGGCCGTGGGGTCCGACGGCGACGCCGGCTTGCTTGTCGCTGTTGTAGGTTCGTCCCCCCGCGGTAGTGGCGGTCACATCGCGCGTGCCTCCGGCGACGGCACCGCCGCGCGGACCGACGGCGGCGCCGCGTGTGCCATCGACATTGACGGAGCCGCCGCGTGCATCGGTCCAGCTGCGGTCGTAAGAACTGGTGGCGCCGGCGCCGCGCCAGCCGGAATAGGAATTGCCGCTGCGCCAGCCCGAGTAGCTGCGGTCGCCCCAGCTATCGGAACGGGCGCCGCCCCAGCTATCGGCGTGATAGCCGCCGCCCCCGCGCCAGCCGCCGCCTCCCCAACCGCCGCCGCCGCGGCCGCCGTGTCCCCAGCCGTCGGCGTGGTCGCTATCCAGCAAGCAAACAAGTCCAACGATAAGCATGCAAGAAAACGCGTGTTTCATGGCTTAGCTCCTAATCACCAAAACCTGCTTCAATGCCTGTAGCCGCAGCCTTCAGGCTGCGAGCTCACCGCAGCCTGAAGGCTGCGGCTACGGGTCTAAGGTTTTAATCACTAATCTTTCACGCGAACCAATCTGATCGGCACAGTGTCCGGCAGCTCTTCATTCCCCATCACCCGGTCGATGGAACGCCAGGTCAGCTCGTCGTTGTTGATGCGGCCAAGAATGTTGACGGACGCCGTCTCGGTGCCGTCGGGCAAAACGGCGATGGAGTCGAGCACCCAGCGATTGCCGTCGCGAATCCACAGCGCCTGGCCATGGCCGCCCTCGTCGTCGAAGTGCCACGAACGCAATTGCCCTCGCGCCGTGTCGATGAAGATCTTCATCGTGCCTGAAAAGACATCCTTACCTTGAGCCTTTTTGGTGAAGCGACCGACTAGGGACGGCTTCTTTGCCTCTTTGGCGATCAAGAGGGTCACTTCCTGATCGCCGACCGCGGCCTTCCATTTGCCGACCAGCCAGGCCAGGTCTTCGAGGCGATCCTGTCCCGCCCCCCATTCCCGTGAGACGGCGACTTTCCACTGGCCGCCGTCCTTGACGTGCGTGACGCTGTAGAGCGTGGTGCTCGGAAGCTCCTTGCCGGCGCCGGTGTGGCGGAGGACTCCTTCTTCAATCGCCAGATTCGGTCCGGGAAAACGGATGTTTTCGATGAGCACGTCCATTTTCGCCTTGGGATTGTGCTTGAAATGTTCGCGGAAGCTCTTTTCGATGTTGGCGCGGCCTTGAATCACCTCGCCGCCCGGCTCGTGCATTTCGCCCTGCTCGGTCCAGAGCGATGCGACCTGGGCGGCATCTCCCTGTTCGAACGCCTTCATGAACGCGCGCGCGGATTTTTCGATGGCTTCACGGTCGGCCGGCCGCCCGTCGCCATCGCCCGCTGCACCCTGTTTTTGGCCCGTGGCCCGGTTGTCCCGAGCGATCAAGAAGCCGATCGCCGCCGCGGCAATCACGGTGGGAACCAAGAACGCTCTCACTCTTTTGCGCATGGTGAACTCCCTCCCAAACTCCTAAAGCTGCGACCAGTCGCAGCACTCCACATTGCTCCGAACCAGAACATTAACGACTTGAACGCGACGCTGCGATCTCCGCTTGTGCTTGTCTCTGGAAATAAGCTTCCTTGCCGGCCTGGAGGTCCTCTTCCGGGCGGGCGGTCGCGAAAAGATGCATAATCCGTGCGATCGTCCCCGTCCAGCCGGTCTGGTGACTGGCGCCCAGACCGGCGCCGTTGTCGCCGTGAAAATACTCGTAGAACAAGAGGCAATCGCGCCAGTGCGGATCATCCTGGAACTTTTCGCTTCCGCCGTAGACCGGACGCCGGCCATCCTTGTCTTTCAGAAAAATGTTCGTGAGGCGGCGGCCGATCTCCTGGGCCACCTGATGCAAGTTCAGGTGCCGGCCGGAGCCGGTGGGACATTCCACGGTAAAATCGTTGCCGTAGTAGCTGTAATAATGCAGCAAGGCACGGATAATCAGCGCGTTCACCGGCATCCAGGTCGGGCCGCGCCAATTGGAGTTGCCGCCGAACATGCCGGTGTCGGACTCGGCCGGCAAATAAGACACGCGGTATTCCCGGCCGCCGGCATGGATGACATAGGGGTGATCGGTATGAAAGCGCGACAGCGAGCGCAGGCCGTACGGGCTAAGAAACTCGTTCTCGTCGAGCATCTTCGCCAGCACGCGACGGAGCTTGGTCTCGTCCAGGATGGAGGCGAGCCGGCGACCCGCGACACCCGTCTTTCTCGGGTCGTGGATGACAGCGCACAATTCGGGCCGGGCGTCCAGAAACCATTGCAGGCGCTCGCCAATGTCGGGGTATTTTGTCAGCAGGTCCCTTTCAAAGACCGTGGCCGCACATAGAGGCAACAAGCCGACCATGGACCGAACCTTGAGCCTTTGGGCTTGGCCGTTGGGCAGCCGGAGGACGTCGTAGTAGAAGCCGTCCTCTTCGTCCCACATGCCCGTGTCGCCGCCGAGATGGGACATCGCCGAGGCGATCCACAGGAAGTGCTCGCAGAACTTAAGCGCCATGTCGCCATAGTCCGGATCGGACATCGCCAACTCCGTGGCGATTTCGAGCATGTTTTGGCAGAAGAGGGCCATCCACGCGGTGCCGTCCGCCTGTTCCAAGTAGCCGCCGGTCGGCAAGGGCGCGCTGCGATCAAACACGCCGATGTTGTCGAGACCCAAGAAGCCGCCCTCAAAGACGTTTCGCCCCGTACGATCCTTGCGGTTCACCCACCAGGTGAAATTGAGGAGCAGCTTTTGAAAGCAGCTCTTGAGCCAGTCCTTGTCGCCCTCGCCTTTCTGCGCCTTTTCCAGCCGATAGGTGAAGATAGTGGACCAGGCATGCACCGGCGGGTTGACGTCGCCGAAGTTCCATTCGTACGCCGGAATCTGGCCATTGGGGTGAAGATAGCGCTCTCCCAACATCAGCTTGAGTTGCTTCTTGCCGAAATCGGTGTCCACCAGAGTCAAGGCGAGCACGTGGAAGGCGAGGTCCCACGCCGCGTACCAGGGATACTCCCACTTGTCCGGCATGGAGATCACATCGCCGTTGTACATGTGATGCCAGCCATCATTGCGCGGGCCGATCTTGCGGTTCGCCTTGAACGGATCGGAGCCGCGCTCCTCGAGCCATTTGTCCACGTCGTAGTGGTAGAATTGCTTGCTCCACAGCATGCCCGCCAGCGCCTGGCGCATGACATTGGCCGCATCGGGATCGAGAGATGGAGGCGTGATGGCCGCGTAAAACTCGTCGGCCTCCTTGCGCCGGGCGAGCATCACATCGTCGAAATGAGCAAAAGGTAAGTCCGGCGAGCCCCGTAGGTCCGGCGAGCCGAGCCGGACGGGTCCCGCTCGGCTCGCGGGACCTACCTCAGACAGCCGAAGTCGAACCACCTTGCACTCGCCAGGGTTCAGGGTCAGGCGATAATGCGCCGACACCTTGGTTCCCTTCTTGTCCGGATTTACCGCTGCGTCTTGGCCGTCAACGATGTAGTTGTTGATGCCGTCCTTCACGTAGGGACCGCGATTGGCGGTGCCAAAGATGCGCTGGGTATTCGTCTCATTTTCGGTGAATAAGAGAGGAACTTCGCCTTCGCAGGTGAAGTAGCGCTCGCCGAGTTTACTATCGACCGCTTTCACGATGCTGTGGGCGCCCGCGCCGGCAAGCTGCTCGAGCGTCGGCCTCTCCGCCGTCCGCTGCCAGGACCACTGGTTGCGGAACCACAGGGTCGGAAGGACGTGCAAAATAGCCGATTCCCGGCTGCGATTGTAGACGCTGATCCGGATCAGGATGTCTTCGGGCGACTCCTTGGCATATTCGACGAACACGTCAAAGTAGCGGTCCTTGTCGAAGGCGCCCGTATCGAGCAGTTCATACTCAAACTCGTTGCGTCCCCGCCGCCGGCTGGTCTCGACGAGGTCGGAATAAGGGTAGGTCTGCGGATACTTGTAGAGGTACTTCATGTACGAATGCGTCGGCGTGCTGTCGAGGTAGAAGTAATACTCCTTGACGTCTTCGCCGTGATTGCTTTCGCTGTTGGTCAGTCCGAAGAGGCGTTCCTTGAGTATTGCATCGTTCCCGTTCCACAGGGCGAGCGCGAAGCAGAGCCGTTGATGGTCGTCGGAAATGCCGGCCAACCCATCCTCGCCCCAGCGATAGGCGCGCGCGCGGGCCTGATCGTGCGTGAAGTAATTCCAGGCATCGCCGCTTTCGCTGTAGTCCTCGCGCACGGTGCCCCACTGGCGCTCGCTGAGGTACGGTCCCCATTTCTTCCAGGGAGCATTCCGCTCGCGAGCCTCCTCGAGTCGAGTGTGTTCCGCGGTCACAGGGCACCTGCCTTTGATTTAACGATCGGCCTACATCCAATTAAGCAAGGTCGGGTTCGTCCGCGTTTCCGAGAAAATCGCCACCGCCCGTAGGCCGTCCGTGAAATACGAGTCGCCGGTCAGGTTGTGTCTTGGCGCCGTTCGCAGGGCGGCCTCCACTCCAGCCACGTAGCCCACCCGCGCGACTCGGCCGCTCTCCATCAGGTCGTCGAGCACGTAATCCCGCGCGTCGTCGACGTCCGGATCGATCTTGTGCGTGGTCAGGTTCCAGGTTCTCAGCGTGAACCGCACGCCGATGTCGCGGCTCACCTGACCGATCCAGACCGGCTTGCCCTGAAACCGCAGCGGCGTCATCCAGAGCCGCAAGTGAAGCCGCTGGTTGATCGTCTGCCGCGCTTTTTGAAGCGCGAAGTCTTGGCTGCGGCCGGCGACGAAGAGCGCGCTCACGGGAGAATAACGGTATCTGCTGCCGCGCAGAAAGGCTTTGATCGTCCGCCCGCACGACTTGAAGCTGATGGTCTCCGTCTCGTCCCAGCGTGCCCCGAACCCGCTAATGATGGCGGCGAAATCGCCGACCACCGCGAGATTGAGCGGATCGCCTTCAACCGATCCCCTGTGGTTGGTCGTGCTCCGCGGAAGCGCCGCCAGCCGCTTGCGGAGTTCGCCCTCGTCGCAAGCCACGGTGTCCTCCGAGTTGGCAAGTGCTTCAAGACGCTTGTCGTGGTGATCGATCTTGAGCCCCGGGATCGGAATCGAGAACGAAAAATCCTTCGCGCCGGCTGCGCTTTGAAGCCTGACGCAAATCTGTTTGGTCCCTTCATCAAGCGAACTGAAGACGAATCCCGAAAGCTGGCTCCCCGGCCGGATCAGCCCCCAGCCTATGCCCTGTTGTACGAAAAAGGCATTCATGCGCCGGTTCGCAGAGCGGGCCCCGAAGACCTTGAAGGGCAAGAGGACAATGAGCGGTAGAAAGAGCCAAGCGAGCAAGCCGAATTCCAGGAGGCGGCGGCCGATCTTGAGATGGTTGACGTACGCCGCCTCAAGGGGCGGATAGTAGTTCGCATCGATGCTCGCGACACGGAGCCGATAGGGATTCGCGCCGTGGTTCGTGATCTCCAGCCACACCGGCTGAATGCCGCGGCGCGCCAAGGGCACTCCGAAAAAACGCTCGCTTTCGCGGGTGTCTAAGACCGCGACGCGAACGGCGAGCTCGTCATCCCGTTGGGTCTCCGCGCGCTCCAGGAATGTTCGTTCCTCGGGTCGTGGCGTGTACGGCACGCCGAGCCAGCGAGAGTTGAAGACGCTCAATCACTTCACCTCTTTGACGCAACGAAAGCCGATGTGATTGGTGCTGCTTTCCGGATCGCCGTCGCCGCGGCCGCCAACCATGTACTTCTTGCAGTAAGTGTCGCAACACAAGTACGAGCCGCCGCGCTGCACGCGTCGGGGTTCGGCCGGGTTGAAGCCCTGCGCTGGCCCCTTGGGATTGCGCGGCGCGAACGTGTCGAGGTACTTCGGCTGATACCAGTCGGCGCACCATTCCCACACGTTGCCGGACATATCGCTAAGGCCGAAGCCGTTCGGGGGATACGAGCCGACCGGCGCCGTGCCCGCAAAGCCGTCTTCAAGCGTGTTTTTGTGCGGGAACGGACCCTGCCAGGTGTTGGCCATGAACTTGCCGGCCGGTCTCAGTTCGTCGCCCCAGGTGAATTTCTTGCGATCCAGCCCGCCGCGGGCCGCGAATTCCCACTCGGCTTCCGTGGGCAGGCGCTTGCCGGCCCACTGTGCGTACGCCAGGGCATCGTCATAGGAGATGTGCACCACCGGATGTTTTTCGCGGCCATTGATGTTGCTTCCTGGACCCTCGGGGTGCTTCCAACTCGCCCATGCGCACCAGCGCCACCACCTTCGCGGATCCGTCCTCAGGGGGTCGAGCGCGGTCGTAGACGGCGTGAATACGAGTGAAAACGGTTTGAGCATGGGCCAGGTGCTGCTTGCGCCGAGCCAGGACACGCCGGCGGGAAATCCCACCGTGGGCGCCAAGGCGAGATGGCCAACGTACTCGGGCTGAAATCCGAACAAATCCGCAGTGAATCCTTGAAGCTTGCTTGGATCGGTCCAGCGTTCCACCACGGTTACGTAGCCGGTCGCCCCGATGAACTTGGCGAACCGCTCGTTGGTCACTTCGGTCTGGTCTATCCAGAAGCCGTCCACGTAAACCTTGTGGATTGGCTGGGCGTCAGGAAAATCTTGGCTGCCCATCCAGAAGACGCCGCCGGGAATCCAAGCCATGCCTTCCGGCGCCGGTCGAGGAGCTTCTTGAGAATTGATGCCGACGGGGCCTAGATCCTCGACGGTCCAATAGTTGGGAAACAAATGTCGCTTGGCGATTAACGCGCCGAGCACGAGGATTGTCAGACTTAGAACAGCGACGGTGGCGAAAAACCAGGCCCGGCCAGGCCGATGCCGAGGCTTCGAGTGTTCATTTGACATGCGAATTTGAGACCTCCGGGCAGAAATCGAGCGCCTCGAGGGTGAATTCATAAGTGCTTGGCAATAAACAGGTTCAGGATTTCGTTTCTCTCGAGCGGCACGTTTCGCACTGGTACACCCCTGGAATTGTCCCTATAACAAAACCTCGACGAGAAAGGCCCCGGCCGCAAGATCGTGTCATTGGATTGCATTGCTTGCCAGCGCGCGCGCACCAATATGAGCTGTCCGACATAGGCTCTCCGAATTCTCAATCCGGAGAAAGTCCCCTAATCGCGGATGCGAATCATATTGTAAACCGTCTGGTCCTGATCACGAAAAACCAGCTCGTCGTCGGTCAGCTTGAGGATCGTTTGGATCAACGTTTCTTCCATCCCAGTGGCATTTTTTGTCGTGAGGAAAATCCTCTTGCCCCTCACTCGGAGTGAAAACTCCTCCGATCCCTTTTTTCCGTGCTCGAAAACCGTGAATACGGCCGATCCGTTCCAGCGACACTCAAATCTCGCTCCCTTTTTGTCGCCTTCGATTACCTGCCAGGTTCCGACGAGTTCGCGAGGAACACTCGTCAGACTCGGCACGACGAATCGGAAAACGACGAAGCTGGCGGCCGTCGAGCCGGCCAGCAACGCCAGCAAGATCCAGAGCAAGCGCCGACTTCCCCGCCGCGGCTTGACGGCGGACGGCGGCGCAGAGGACTTTTGCCCTGCTGTTTCGCTTTGCGTTTCCTCTCTGCCGTTCTTCATGACATTTCACCAAACACTTTTCTTCGATGCCGCTTACTTTGAGGGCTTGAAAAGCTCCACGGTCTCGAACTGCTTGGCCGACCAAGGGCGGAAGCGATTCAGTGTGAACCTGATCTTTTCTCCGGGTTCGACGTCCACGAGAAGGTAGTTGTACTCCTCCTTGGGCGCCTGCCCCTTCCAGTAAAGATCGGGCGGGTAGTCATCAGGGACCTTGATCTTTGTCCGGCCGGGAAGTATTGGGTCCTGTTCGGCGCCGCCTCCGCCCAGCAAGAAATACTTCACGCCGTCAACGTGGTAGATCTCGGTCGTGTGAACGTGTCCATTGAAGACGATCAGCTCGTCAAAGTCCTTGGCGTAGGAGGCAATCACCTTGTGGGGATTGCGCGGCTCGGGGATGCCGCCCATGCCCGAACGGGCGAAAACCGGGTTGTGAAAGATGACGAACGCCTTACGCATGCCGGCGGTTTTGGCCTCATCCAGCCACTCCTTCAATTGCTTCATCTGCACCTGGTAGACCGGCCGTTCCGCATCCCAGTCCGAGGGCGCACGGTAGTCATACTTCCCGGTCCACAGGTAGATGAAGCGAACGCCTTTGAAGTCGAACTTGTAGATAAGCCGGTCTGCGGACACGCCGAGCTTCTTTAGGTAGGGAAGCGTATTCAGCACGCCTTCGATCTTGGGATCGCCCCACACTTCGTGGTTGCCGACGCTCGGAAGAAAGCGGCCCTCGAGGCCGGCTGCCTTCATCTCGTCGTCCGGCGCCGGCAACTTCGCCAACAAAGTCTCGTTCACCCGCCTCCAGAACGGGCTATCCTGCACCGTGATCCCCTGCTTTCCCCACCACACAATGTCCCCGGTGCTGACCAGGAACCTGGCCCGCCCCGTCTGGACTTCGCGCGCCAACTCGCGGGCCACCCATTCGCCGCCGCCCAGTCGAAACATTGCGCGGCGGACGCCCGGAAGGAGTTTCACGTCCTCGACGGCGGCCTCCGTGACCCAGCCCTTGTCGAGGGTCAAGAAGGCCACCTCGGACTTGGTCATGAACGGCATCTGGATATGGACCAGCTCTTTGGTGTCCGGGTCGAACGTCAGCTTGACATATTTCTTCACTACCTCTTCCGCTGCTTTCTCTCAGAGGGCGAGCGCAAAAACGTCCGCGAGCTGCTTGTGAATTTTGGCCTCCTGGCCCTCCTTGTACGGAACGTACATCATCGTTCGGGAGTCCCCGAACACGGCGAAGGAAAACTTGCCCTTCTCGTTCTCCTGCGCGCACGCAAAAGCCGGCAGAACGAGAAGCGCGAGCACCGCGACGAATCCAAGCTTCCTCATTCTCATTTGCTGGTACTCCTGCGAGTTTCATTCTTCTTTTTCTTGCGACGCAGAGAACGTAGAGATCGCAGAGAAGAATCAGAGAATGACACGGCCCCGTCTTCTCTGCGTACTCTGCGCCCTCTGCGTTTCTGACTCTGGGTCAATGCCTCGATCCTTTCCCCAGGGCAGAGAAAGGATCGAGATCGTCCAGCGAAGCTAATTACTCGCGAACCCGACCTTGAACTTCGGCGGGTATTTCTTGAGGACTTCAAAATAGCGGCCCGCTTCCGCCATGACCGGGACCGTCATGGGGATGTGCCGCACGCCGACGCTCACATCCTGCTGCGGATTGGTCCACAAGTTGACGCAAATCCCACCGCCAGTTTGGGTGACAATCGCGCCGCTGAAGCCGCCGATGTCGCCCCGCTTGAAGATGGCGTCTTGCAGTTCCGTCGTGAAGATGTACTGGAACTCGTCCACGCGCACCATCGCGAAGTACTGGTTCAGCGTGTAGATGCGGCTGCGCCTACACGATTCGCCGTCCGTGGCCAGGAAGAAGGATGTTTGATCGATCCCGTCCGTGTAACGATCCTTGGGGAAGAGCTCGTTGAGCTGCGTCCCAGGCTTCCCGGCCATGCCGACAAAGGTGGGCAGGATATCGACCTGGTCGAAGATGCCGTCGGAGCAGCGCGGCTGAATCATGTTCTTCCAATAAACGAAGGTGGGCACGCGCACGCCCCCTTCCCAGCACGAGCCCTTGCCGCCGCGCCAGGGGCTTCGGCCATGCGGCGGGATTTCCATCTCCGGTCCATTGTCGGAGGTCAGGATGATGATCGTGTTGTCGAGCTGGCCGGTTTCCGTGAGAGCGGCAACTAGCCTGCCGAAGATGTCGTCCACCTCAACCATGCCGTCGCTGTAGACGGTACGCGCCGGCGATTTGCCGGAGTACTTGTGGTTGGGGTAGTTGTCGAAATGGCAGCCGCGCGTGCAGTGATAGAGGAACCACGGCTGTTTCTCATTGGCCATCTTGCGGATGAACTGCTCGCCGTAATGGGCCCAGTCCTGATCGAGATCCATGATCGTCTTCAAGTCGATGGTGTACACGTTCTCGACGTCCTTCTTGCCTTTGACGCAATGGACGTTGTTGTGGTTGAAGCCGAGCTTCTCCATCATCTTGAAGCGCGACGGGCTGAGCGCGACTTCCGGGTTGAAATAGATGTCGCGCCATTCGGTGTACATGTCGGAGACGCCGAGGAAGCCGTAGTAATCGTCGAAGCCGCAGTTCTGCGGCAGCGACCCCTCGTTCTCACCCATGTGCCACTTGCCGATGCCCTGCGTGTAGTAGCCGAGCTGTTGCAAGATGGCGGCCAGCGTGGTGATGCCGTCGAGCCCGCCCGGCTCGTTGTACATCGGCGGCCGCAGGATGCCGTGATGGAGCGGATTCATGCCGGTCATGATGGAAGCGCGCGAGGGCGAGCAGCTCGGCGTGGAATAGGCCGACCTCAAGATCAAGGCCTCGCGGGCGACCTTGTCCATGTTGGGAGTTGGGTTGCCGACGGTTTCGCCGCCGCCGTTGAAGCCCGGATCCATCCAGCCCACGTCGTCCATGAGGAACACCAAGAAATTCGGTTTCCTGCCGAACTTCTCGTGCGCCTTGGTGAGCTTCGCCTTCGCTTCTTCGAGCTGCTTAGGATGGACGATCACCGGCTCCATGTTCGGCGCGATCTGCGTCGGCTTCATGTGGATGTACTGGTTGGGGTGATCGTAGCCCGGCGCGTCGGTCGGCCCGGTTGTCGAGCCGCGCGGATTGCCCGGCTTGGGCGTTTGCCATTTTTCGCCGCCTCCCTGGGCGAGCACGACATTCCGCTGCGGGGTGGTGCAGCATAGCGCCGGGGTGCCGGCGCTGACGTCGGGCGCAGCGGCACGGGCTCCTTGCCATGATGGCAGCTTGCCCCAGGCCGCTGCGTAACCGAGCAGCGTACCTAGGCCAAGCATCGCCATGGCCAAAAGGTTCGTTCGGTTGAACATGCAGAGTCTCCCTTCTCAAGTAGGTCCGGCGAGCCGAGCCGGACCGGATTTCCCCCAAGGCGCCGCCCAGGTCCCGCTCGGCTCGCGGGACCTACTGGGTCACTCCAGGCGCACTAAGTTCAACACCTCACCCCCCTCGAACTCAAGGATCAGCGAATCCGCGGTTAATTCGCGAATCATGATCGGGCTGGTTTTCTCCACCCGTGTCTGCGGATTTTTCGACGTAGACAGAATCGTCTTGTCTTTCACGACGACGCGTGTTTTGTGAGAAATGTCCTTCTTCTTGTTCTTCATATGGATTTCCATTTCGCCTTTTCGAAAGAACTCGAAGGAGGCGCCCTTTTGCGGCCCCTCTTCCACCTCCCAAAATCCAACCAACTCCGGCGGCACCTTATTCCAGATGAAGAATTCATAGACGGCCAGCGTGCCGACCCCGGCCAGAACTAGGCAGAGGGTGAGCAAGAGCCAAGTCGCCGGCGATAACATTCCGCGTTCGTGCAGGCCGGATTTGTGTCCCGCTTGCTTCGACTGTTTGTCCTGTTTCAGCCGTTCCAATCTGGAAGAAAGCTTCATGGCCATTTCCGGTTCTAGCGACAAGAGTTGCGGTATTCAACGGACGGGCCGAAGACAAATTACACACCAAATGGCAAGCACCGCGTGCAAAATGCTCGCCGGCCAAAGCCCTAGGCCCTGCAGCGCCGAAGCAATCCAGCCATGGAGGAGCAGTATCGGCACCGCAAGGTTATAAATCAACATCCCGGCGATGAGCCCTGATTGCGCGCGACGATCGGCATTCCTTCCCAGCCAGCACGCGACACCTACAGATATCAAGGCGACGCCCGCGACGCGCGCCACGACGAGCGCTTGCGGCGAAGAGAGTCCTTCGCCAAGCAAGAACTCGACGCTCAACGAAGGCGCGACCAGCAGCGCGAGACCCGTTCCAATCTCAATCAAGGCTGTCACGATCAGCAGCGCCTTGGTGCTCACTCGGTCCGCTCCATTTTCAGCTTTCGAAAACGGCGTCCCGCGGAAGTTGCTGCCTCCGCGGGACACCTAAAAACCATCGCGCGGAGCGCAATGGCTACCTTAGTTAACGCGTGGCGCTCAATCACGGTCCGGAGGTTTCGGCGTCGGGTGTTGATCGTTGCCTATGTCCACGATAACGCGGCGAATCACTCCTCCCGTGAAGGGGAAATTGCTCCCCATGTAGTCGAGGCTGACGGCGGAGAGAGTGTCTCTGCCGACCGATAAGCCGTCGCCCGAGAGCGAGTATCCTATGGGGCAGGTAACGGGGATTTCCCCGGCGCCCACAACCTTGTCGTTGACATACAACGTAACGGTTCCAGGAGCGCCCTTGCCGATCTTGAAATCGGGTGGACCGGTCTTCTTGAACTCCATGCGCAGCGATAACTTGCCCGCAGGAACATTCTCTTTGGAGATGACCTTGTACTCCTGGATGGCCACATAATTGTGTGAATACTGGAGTTTCTGGTCCTTGTTGATGAACAAGGAAAAGCCGCCGAAGGTGCCGCCGTTCGCCAGCAAGACGCCCTGGGCGCCTTCCTTGCCGATTTCGACGTCCGCGGTGATTGAGTGCGAGCGGTTACGGACATCGGCCGCGTTGGAGCCGTCGACTTCGCCCGTTCCCGGATAGTAGACGTACTTGTCGCGCGGAGCGGACATTTGCGGCCGAGGGGTAATGAGGCGTAATTGCAAGGACGAGTCCACCGGGAAGACCTTGTACTTGCTGGCCTGCATGAACCACAGCTGTTTCAGCTGTTCCAGCTTGGCAGGATACTTGGCGGCCACGTCGTCCGCTTCAGAAAAATCCTCATTAAGATTGAACAGCATCCAAGGCGCCTTATCCATGTACTCGGCGGTGGTGGGTTCTCCCGAAGGCCAGTTCGGGGCGCCGACGTGGGCCCGCCAGCCGTCGAGCTGAATGGACCGCGAGCCGAGCATCTCGAAATACTGCGCCTCGCGCGGTAACGGGGCCTTCGGATCATCGAAGGTCTTGGCGAAACTGACCCCCTCAATAGGCGCTTGGGCCGCCCCGTTGATCGACGACGGCATCTTCAGCTTAAGCACGTCCAGGGTGGTCGGCACGAGGTCGATGGCATGGATGAACTGATGCCGAATTTCCCCCTTGGCCTTGAACCCCTTGGGCCAGTGGACGATGCACAGGTCGGACGTGCCGCCGCGAGCGACGATCTGTTTCCACTTGCGGAACGGGGTGTTGGTCGCGAAGGCCCAGCCCCATGAGTAATGACAGTAGGTGCTCGGTCCGCCCCACTCTTTGAGGTGCTTCAGGTTCAAATCGATCGTTTGCGGCACGTTGTTCAGGAAAAGCATCTCGCTGAATGAGCCGTTGGGCCCTCCCTCGGAGCTGGCGCCATTGTCGGACACGGTAATGATCAAGGTGTTGTCGAGTTGGCCGATTTCCTCCAGGAAGGCAACCAACTCGCCGACGTAGTGATCGACGTAGGAAAGGTACGCCGCATAGACTTCCATTTGGTGCGCGTACAGTTCTTTTTCTTGCTTGGTCAGCTTGGCCCACTCCGGAACGAACTCGTCGCGCGGCGACAGCTTGGTGCCCGGCGGACAGATGCCCATCTTAATCTGGTTGGCCAGTGCTTTCTCGCGATAATCGTCCCAGCCGGCGTCGAAGGCGCCCTTGTACTTGGCGATCCAGTCTTGCGGAACGTGGTGCGGAGCGTGGCAGGCGCCGGGACAGTAGTACAGAAAGAACGGCCGGTCCGGCGCCACCTGTTTTAAGTCGGCAATGAACTCCTTTGCCTTGTCGGTTAAGTCGGGGACGTTGTGGTATCCTTCCTCCGGCGTTTTCGGCGGCTTGATGAAGTGATTGTCGTAGGTCAGCCACGGATACCACTGGTCGGTGTCGCCGCCCAAGAAGCCGTAATAGCGATCGAATCCACGGCCGAGCGGCCACCATTTGCGATTGGCGCCCAGACTCATGTCTTCAGCCGGCGTCAGATGCCATTTGCCGATGGCGAAAGCCGCCCAGCCGAACGGCGTGAGCATTTCCGACAACAAACCGTGAGCGAGGGGCACTCGGCAGTTGTAGCCGGGGTAACCTGTGGACATTTCGGTGATGGCCGCCATCGCATTCGAGTGATGGTTGCGGCCGGTCAAGAAACAGGAGCGGCTCGGCGAGCACAGGGCGGTGGTGTGGAAGTTGTTGTAGCGCAAACCGTTGTTGGCGAGCTTGTCCATGTGCGGAGTCTTGCAGACGGGCGAGCCGTAGCAGCCAAGAGCCGCGAAACCGACGTCGTCGAGCACAATGTACAGAACATTCGGCGCGCCCTTGGGCGCGGTGGCTTGCGGCGGCCAGTCGGGGATGGACTCACTTACCGTGCGCCCGATCTTGCCCTTGAAAGGCGGCTCGCCCGGCGGCGGCGTCACCGGCCCGGTGTCGGTCGTACCCGGCGGCGAGAAGATGCCGCCCGCTTCTTTTTTTTCTTTTTCCTGAGCCGCGGCCGCGTGCCCGGGCAGGAAGTTCCGGTAGGTCGCAATACCCAGGCCCAGCATAACGCCGAGGCTGACATAAAGACCTACCTCCATTTTCCGTCGCATGATTCAAGTTCTCCTTGTGAAATGACTGCTAGCGGCGCACGTTGTAGTGATATGCGTAGTTTCCCGTGCGGGAGTTGTAGGCTCCCTGCACGTGCGCCGTGTTGCCGGTATAGGGGTTGTGGTAGCTTCGACTTTCGGCTTCGGTGCCGGTGCGCGGGTTATACCCTTCCGCTCCCGTGTGGACGCCGCCGGTGTACGGGTTATAGGTCGCGCCTGCGGCAACATGAGCGCCTGTATTTGGGTTGTAGGCGCTTCGTCCGGCGCCGTAGGCGCCCGTATACGGGTTGTACGCCTCCGTCGCACCGTGGTAGGTGCCCGAATACGGGTTGTAGTAGGCCGCTCGCTCGACTTGGGCTTGCGCTGGAGTCAGGCAGAGGAATGCGACCACCGATACCAGCGCGATTTTTCTCAAGTTCATGCTCATCGTATTTCCTTTCCGCGGAGAACTTTCAGGTAATGGCGCGGGCTTACTTCCCCGCCGGCCGGTTGTCGGTTATCTTGATTTCCGCCTGGCCCACCTGGCTGAGATTCAACGAAGCGCGCATCTTCAACGGCGAGCCGATCGGCGCGTCCTTGTCGGTCGTGTAGAAATAGAGCTTGTTGGTCGCGTTGTCGGTGACCAGCAGGTTGTGGCCGTGGGTTTCGATCACCGTATAGTGCGGACCGGACGACTTATCGCCTCCGCCGCCGAACGCGGGCTGGCCATTGCCTTGCCACATCGTCAGCGCCGCGCCGAACACGAGCGCCAACAAAACGAACAAACCGCCTTGCCACATCTTCTTCATCGGATTACTCCCTTGGAAAAACGTCGGGCTCGCCTCCCCACACTGGGGCGGCCGCACCCGCTTAACGAACTTCTTGCTCGGAGGACGGATTTGCAATCCGTCCCACTTGCTAATGGCCTAGCTGCGCAAGAGTGTTGCGCATCGGCGCACTGGAAATCTGAATGAACCCGTCGAAGGGCCGATCGAGCTCAAGGATCAAGAAAATCGCGCCTGCGACCGACAGCGCACAAAGCAGAAGCGTGGCGAGCACCGTGGTGTTCGCGGGCGCAAACATGCCGAAGCTGGCGAAAATAAGCGTGAGCCAAAAGACCACTACGACCAGAAAAGCCGTGGAAATCGCGCTGCCGGCCTGCTGAAAAAGCAGCCAAGCCGTCTGGGAAATGTCCATGGCGACGCTCGTAGCCTGTGTCTGAAGCGTGCGTTGCGCTTCGTTCTTAGGAGAAAGCTCGTGTATTTTCTCGAACATGATTTCCCCGCTGGCGGCCCTGGGGTCGAACTGACCCCCGCGCGATGAATCCTCAGGCCAAATGCGCGCGAGTACGCGCGCCACCGAGTCGCGGAGCGCGGCACGCGCTTCCTTCGTTTCGGGCCCATAGCGAGTCAGGACGCGATCCAGCACGATCACCTTGGCCGTCATCTGCGTCAGCTCGCTTTTCTGCGTGTCGTAGGAACCCTTTGCCGAAGCAACCATGAGGCCCAAAACGAGCGCGCCCATCGTGCCGATGAGACCGATTCCAAGCTTGATGGTCTCCTTGGCCTCCGCGCTCAAATGATGGTCCGGCAAAGCGCGGCGAAGCCAAAGACCCAGCAGCGCGCCGCCGAATAGGAATGCGAACACGATTCCGCTGATGGCGATGGAACTCATGGCGCTCTTTTGGACTCCTTCGAATCCTTCGGCGGCGAAAACTGAAACGCGGAGAACGCAGAGCTAAGGCAGGAGGATCAACCTGGTCTGTCTTTTCCTCCGCGTTCTCTGCGCCCTCTGCGTTTCTAAGATCTACTTGCCCGCCGTCTTCACGCCGGGAATCTTCCAGGTGCCGTCGATGATCGATGGCGGCGTCTCGTTGGGCCAGTACATTCGCAGCATCAAAACGAATTTTCCGTCCGGCGCCGGCAACCAGTTCGCCTCCCTGTCCTTGCCGGGCGACTGATTCTGGATGTAGATGTCCAGCGAGCCGTCCTTGTTGAACTTGGGATTGCTGCGCATGCTCGCCGAGTAACGGTTGATGGGATTCTTGACGAAAAACATCTCCGCGTTGTACATGGTCAGCGACCAGAAGCCTTTGACCGGCGGCGTTAGGTCCTTGGGGAAGTGCATCACGTATTTGTTGGCGCCGGAGTACGGCTTGCCGTCGGCGTCCATTTCGGAGGTCGGATAGACCGCATCTTGGGGCCGGTTGGCGCCGAGGCCGATGGCGGTGATAAAGGCCCGTTGCAAGTAATCGGTCCCGTAAAGCCCGGTCTTGGTTGTAAATTCCCAGCCGTTGATATGCTTGCCGCCGGTCTTGAACTGGCCCATGATTCGCTTGAGGGCCATCTTGGGGACATCGTCCAATCCTTTGGCGTCGGCTGCCGCGAATTCCTTGCCGGGAACGATGCCGATGCTGGCCAACTTCTTGAGCATTGGCCCATCTTCCTTTGCGGGCGGATTGTCCTTCATCAGCTTCGCCAGCAGATTGAAGTAGGTGGTCACGTCCATGTTGTTCACCTGGTCGCGCACTGGCGTCTTCATGTCGATCGAGGTGTCGACCTTCCCCTTGGGCGGGGTGTAGGGCTTGCCGTACGAGCTTAACGGCACGAGGGCGTATTTGTCCTGAATGGCGTGGACGGCTTTGTAATCTTCCGGCGTGCCGGTGCAATAAGTTCGGCCCAGGATCCAGACCATGTTGGTCGGCGCTTTGAGTTCCTTCAGTTCCGCAGGCAATTCGCCTTTCCACCCAGGACCGGTGATGGCGTACTTCTGTGCCTTGGTGCCCGTGGTGCGCGTGCCGGGAACCTGGAACACTCCGGTCCAGCCCGAAAGCATTGGCATCAAGAAGTAACGGTCGCCTTCGTCGGGCAGGCTCAGGGTGTAAGGCTCCTTGGATAGATCGAGCCACGCCGTCGAGTAGAGAGTGTCCGCATTGGGCGCCGTCACGTCCCGGAACGACGCGTCAGGGTAAGTCCGCGAGTTGTAGAACTGACCCATCGGCGCATGATTGTCCTTGGGCTCGGCGGTGTTGGTCATCACGCGCCGGGTCAGCTCCATGGTGATGAGCGGGTATCCGTAGATGTAGGCCTCGGTCGCGATCCCGGCCGCGTCCTTATCGGAGAGGCCCTTTTGCCGATCCGCGGGCGCCGTGGCGCCACAGAGCAGCAAGGCAAGCATACAGACGAGAAGTCGACGCACTGACATGTTCTCCTCCGTTGAAAAGTGGTTGCCGACCAAATCCTCTGTAGCTGAATTCGTAAGAATTCAGGTTCATCCGAACTCTTACGTTCGGCCACGATTCAGAACCGACGAATGCGCTTCGCGGCGCGGAAATGCCACGCGTTCAACTTCCTTGTTGATTTGTGCAGATGATCCGCTCCCCTCGCTCGCGTACGCCGCGCGGAAAGGAGCCAGTGGACTTGCAGTTCGAGATAAGGTTACCTTTTACACGCGTACCCGGCTAGTGTCCAACAAATTCCCGAGATCTAGATTTGTAGGTGTTGACGATCCGGCCAACGGATCGAAGTTCGCTAGGCATTCGCTGCCGTGCCCTCGTGCGGCGGCTTTGCCTCGGCACTCGTGGCCACCTGATGTCCCTTGCCAAAGTCGGTGACCAGGATGTACGCGCTCAAAAGAAGCACCCACGATGGGAAGACCAGTGCAATCCAGGCGAAGTTGGTGATCGTCAGCAACATCACGAGCGCCAGCGCGTAGCCGACGAAAGCCATCCAGCGTGGGAAAACCGCCGTCCGCAGACCGATCGAGGAGGTCACGATGATGAACACGGCCGCCATCTTCACGGCAAACGTGTTCACGAGCGCATAGCCCATCGCCCGACCGACTGCATACGTTTCGCTCTCGGCCGGGAGGATGCTCTCGGAGGCGAAGTTATCCAGTAATGCCTGGGTAACGGCCGCGGCGACAAACAGCATCGCGACAAACAAGAGCCCGCTGCCGAGGAACACCGTCGCAAAGAACCTATCTTCGCGGCCGCCGATACGGTTGCGCAGTACCGCCATGAACCAAAGGAAGGCAATTCCCGTGAATGGAATCAGGTTCAGCGCGAAGCGAACCCAACTCCTTAATGTGGGGTCGGCGAGCCAGACGCCCGGCTCCTTCGGATCGGCAGGGACTGCGAGGCGAGCGAACACCAGGCTGGCGATATACAGCGCGGCGAAGATCATGCCGCTGATGGCGACGACCCGCGGAGGCGCCGGCGGCGAGCGGTTTTCGGCCGGTGTCGTGCTCATGGCATTGTGTCCCAGCGCCGGGCGGCGGTCATCGTCATGGCGCCGTCATTCGTGACAGATGGGCATGGTTGCCAGGAAGACCAGCGAAACCACGAAAAGCGTCAGCGCGATTGACAAGATCGTGATGCGAAGACGGCGCCTATCGACCGTTCCCGCGATGCCGCCAAAGAACAGCACCGTCGCGAACAAGGTGGTGAGCAGCACGTAGGTATCGGAGTTCTCGTTGGCGTGCTGAGCAGCAGCGTATTCCTGGGCGAATCGGTCTTCGTGGCGCTTGGCCTCTTCCAACTCCTGCTGAGCGTATTCGGCCATCCTGAACGGCCCTAGAGGCGCGTTCGGATCGTTGAACGGGTCGGTTTTCAGCCAGGCCTCAAGGGCTGTTTTCATCTCGGGGCGAAAGCGTTTGAACAGGAATTTCTCGTGACGTTCGTTGCCTTCGTGTTTCGCTTGCATGTAGCTGATAAACATGGAGGCATCGAAGGCCCGAGATTGTAGCGCGCTGAGGGAAGCCGCCGAGCTTTCGCGGCCGGCCTTGGTCGCCGCGGCCAGGCGAAACGTCTGGACGCCACCCCAGAGAGTCGCTTGATACGCACACCAGGCCGAGGACATCGTGGCCAGCGACAGCACGACCGCGCAAGTGATCTCCACCCAACGTGAGCGTTCGTCCTTCTCGACCGCCTCGAGGATGCGCTGCAGAAGCGCAGCGGTCTCCTGGGGCGTCAGCTCTTTCGGCAAGGGCGTTCCCGCGGTGCTCATGGCGACAACTCCCGATCAGCGAATGGTCTCTCATTGTTCCGGCTCGATAAACACTTCCAACTTACCCGCGCGCACGGTCTTCATGAGGGTTTCGTGGTCCTGTTCGCTCTGGTCGGCGTAGGCGATGGAGAAGTCGGCGATGGCGTTATCGAACGAGTCCCCCTTGCCCAGGTAGCCGCTGATTTTCGCCGGTTCGCCGGAGCGGGCGTGGGCGTGAGACAGGGCCCAACCGCAAGCCTTGGCATAATCCAGCATGAGGCACTGACTGAATAGCTCGACCCTCATCGAGATCTTCATGTCCTTGAGCTGGCGAATGTAGAAATGCCGGCCGAGATCCCCTTCCGTCCAACCCAGGAAGAGGTCGCTGGCCGACTGCATGAGCTGACAGCCGTGCACGACGCGCTGGCCGTGGTTGGCGTGGGTGCTCTTGCCCGCATACGGTTCCAGCACCGACTGGCGTGCTTCCTTGGCCTGGAGAAAAAGGGGGTCCTTGTCGCTGGCCATCATGAGGATCACGGCACAGAGCGTACCGACGCTGCCGACTCCGACCACTTTGACGGCGAAGTCCATGAGCTTGAAGCGATCGAGAAGCACGCGGCGGTGTTCCGGCAAGGTTTCCCGGTAGCGGGCAAATGCCCTTTTGACATTCGCCATTTGCTCCTCGTGACCCTGCTCGCGCAAGTGATAGATGGTGGGCGGATTTTCCTTGATGGTCGGCGTCAGACCGGTGGTATGCACCAGTCCGGGGTAATCATGTTCCAGAACGCTGCGCTGGCGGGCCTTGGCAAGGCGCTTGAGGCCGCGCCTGCTGGTTTCGTCGTCCTCGACCGTCGCGATCAGTTTTTCCAGGTCGATGCTGTCGTACCACACGTCGAGCGTTCGCATCTTGCTATATTCGGCCATGTGCTCGCGGTAGGAACGCACGCACGCTAGCACCGCATCGCGGGCGACATCTGTGCTGAAACCGTTGTCGCGGCAGGCGAGGACGAAGCTGGCGGCGAGCCGTTTCAGGTCCCATTCCCAGGGGGCGGGCAGCGTCTCGTCCAGGTCGTTGACGTCGAAGATCACACGCCGTTCCGGGGTGGCGTAAGCGCCGAAGTTGCACAGGTGCGCGTCGCCGCAGCACTGCACGCGTAAGCCGCTGGTCGGCGTGGCGGCCAGATCCGCGGCCATGTTGAGAGCGGTGCCCCGATACCAGGTGAACGGGGACACCAGCATGCGTCCATAGCGCACCGGGATCAACTGCGGAATGCGGCCCTTGTTCGATTCCTCCAGAAGCACAATCGGATCGGGCCGATCGGCAGCTCGTTTCCAGGTTGCATGCGAAGCACGTGGGCACTGGTCGCGCAGGCTTTTGCCCATGGCATAGAGTTCAGCCCGCGAAGGATGATACCCGAACGTCGAGCTTGTTTCGGTGGATTGTGTTTCGGGTTTCTTGGATGACTTTTTGACTTTCCCCATGGCGATGTCTCATCTCTACGTGGTTCGGGTTCACCGATGGCTGGATTCGGTGAACACCGGTTAGTCAGTCCCTGTAGGAGCAGGCGCCATCCGAAAAAGGGGGATTCGGAAAGTGACCTGCGGAACCAAGAGGATTTGCAGTTCGAGATTAGCTTCGCTTGTACACGCGTACCCGGTCGTTGTCCAACAAATTCCCGACTGGCGACTGGCTAACTACGGACTTGGCAAACTCTGCCGCCTTTGCACGCGCTTCGCGCTGGGAAGCCGGGCAAAGTGCGTTGATACCTTGCCAGAGATGAGAAGCGACTGCCGATTCCAACCAAAGTCTGTAGCCGCAGCCTTCAGGCCGCGGCGTTGCGCAGGCTAAAGCCTGCGGCTACAGGTGTTGTCGGAGTCGGTCGATCGGGAAGGAGCCCGTCATGAAGTGCCGCTGGAGTCTGCTGCCGTGTCTTTTGTTCGCGTCCACAGGTCTGGCCCAAAGCCCCGCCTTGAGCCAGGTGAAACCTAAGAGCGACGCCCCTCCCGCCGCGGAGACGGTGTTGGATGCCAACACGCCTCCCGCTTACAACTGGTCGGAATCCGGCCCCGGTTCGGGAGGTCGTTTCGCCGGCAACCACGGCTTCGACAACTTCATCGGCTTTCTCAGCAATCCCTTGCAGAACATCGATCCGCGCGCGATGACGGCGCTCTGGCCAATGTTCGGCAGCACTTGGTTTACCACGCGCGAAGCGCTGCCAGACGGAAACCTTCAGCTCTACGGCGCAGGACTTTATGTTGCTCTCTCGGAACGTTTGTCTTTCGGCATGAACCAGGGCGGCTATGCTACCGCTGACTTCAGCCGCAACACTTCGGGAACGTTGCGCGATCGCTTCGGCATCTTGCACGATCGGCGCGAATTCAGCGGCGACCGCGAAGGCTGGCTCAATCTGGGCGGCTTCGTTCAGTACACGGTAATCGAGAATGTGCCCGACCAATTCCTGCTAACGGCGGGCATTCGCTGGGAAGCTCCCAGCGGCACTCACGAAATATTCCAGGGCAATCCACCCGCACAGTTGGCGCCCTACTTGACCGCGGGCAAAGCGCTGGGCTGCTTCCACGTTCTGGCGACGGTCGGCTACGAATTCCCGGTCGGCTCAGGCGACGTCAACCTCAACTTCTTCTACGCCAACCTGCACGTGGACCGCCAGTTCGGCCGCTTGTATCCGCTCGTGGAAATCAACTGGACGTATCACACCAGCAACGTCGGCATCGACCTGGAAACTCGGCATGGTTTCGTCGACTTGGGCACGTTCTCCAATAGCGGCAATGTGGTGGCCCTTGCCGTCGGCGCCAACGCCGTCCTGGTTCCGGGCCGGTTGGAATTCGGCGCCGTCTACACAACCTCGCTGGCAACCCAGCGCAACCTCGACTTCAACGGCGTACTCGTGAAGATGCTCTTGCGATTTTGAGAGCTACAATTCGCGCTGGCTGATACAAACGTAGAGGACGCGGAGTGCGCCGAGGGAGCTTACGCGGCTCGTCTCTGCGTCCTCCGCGCTCTCTGCGTTTCCAACGTTCTCATTCCCGCGCGTCATAGAGCGCCTGCGCCACGCGCTTGCCGATCAACGCGGCGATCAAGACCGCGAGGTAGAATTGCCCCAGAATGGCCTCGGCCACCGCCAGGCTGCGAGCGACGGGCTTGATGGGGATGATGTCGCCATAGCCTACCGTCGTGAGCGTCATGAGGCTGAAATAGGTCATTTGAAAGAAGCGCGAATCTTCATTCTGGACGCGCGCCTCAAAGTCCGCCGTTCCACGGAGTGAGCCCGGCGTCACTTCTTCGACCATGCTGTACACGTGACCGAACAGGAGACCAATCAGCAAGTAACCGCAGAAAGCTCCGTAGATGCTGTCCGCGGACACGATCTTTTCCTTGAAGATCGCATTCAAGATGGCGGCAACTGTGAACGCGAAGAACAGCGTGGCCGAAACGTGGAAGACGATGCTCAGCGGGAAACGTGGAAAGTCCGGCAGCACATAACCGGTCCAGATCCCAACCATCGTGGGAATTGCCAGCAAGACGGCCATCACGCGAAAAAAATGCTTGGAACAGACGGTCAGCAGGGTCGTCAGAAATAGGCCGGTGAGCAGCGCGTCGAACAACAGCCGCGTGCCGATGGTCTCGTGCAGCGCGGGATACACGATCAGGAACAAGAACAAGGCGACGAGCAGCGTGAGAAACTTCCGCTGCGCCAACCAACTGCCGGAGGACGACGACACGCCTGCAAAAGACATAGGCATACTGTAGCGATTAAGTTTTGACTGGCGAAATCCGCCGTTTGGCGGTTAGAATTACACAAGTGGATAGTTCTATATGGTGGACCCGAGTTTGCATTCGCTGGATTTCACTCGTTTCTCGAGGGATAAAACCATGGCGACCCCCCTTCTGAGCCGGCGCGAGTTGCTGCAACTGTCCGCGGCAGGTGTTACCACCCTCTCCGTTTCCGGGTGGCTCGGAGCGTTTGCCGATGAAAACGCCAACAACCCCCAGCGGCGCCGTTCTTGCATCCTTCTCTGGATGAACGGCGGCCCCAGCCAGATCGACACCTTCGATCTCAAGCCCGGCCACGCCAACGGCGGACCCTTCTACGAGACCCAGACCAACGTCCCCGGCATCCGCATCAGCGAGCATCTGCCGCGCATCGCCCGGCATATGGACAAGATGGCCATCGTCCGCTCCATGTCGAGCCGCGAAGGCGATCATGGCCGCGGCACCTTCCTCATGCATACCGGCTATCTGCCTCAAGGGCCGATCCAATATCCGACCATGGGCTCGTTCCTGTCGAAGGAAATCGGCGATCCCGAAGCGGCTCTGCCCAACTTCGTGAGCATCGCGCCCTATCGCCTCTTCAGCCCGGGTTCGTTCGCGCCGGGATATCTTGGCCCGACTTACGCCCCGCTTATTGTCGGCGACATCACCAATCCGAATTTCAATGCCCGCGGCGGCCAGAACGCCTATGACGACGCAATGCTCCGTGTCTCGGACATGGCGCCGCCGACCGGCACCAGCCGCCAGCAATCCGACAATCGCATCGGCGTCTTGCAAGATATGGAGCGCGATTTCGCCGCCAGCCACCCAGGCGCCGCCCCTGCCAGCCACATGACCGCTTACAACCGCGCGGTTCGACTGATGCGCACCAACGCCCGCACCGCCTTCAACATCGAAGACGAACCCGCCCGTGTCCGTGACGCTTATGGCCGCAACATCTTCGGCCAGGGTTGCCTTCTCGCCCGCCGCCTCGTCGAACGCGGCGTCGCCTTCGTCGAGGTCACCCTCGGCGCCCTCAACGGCAATCCCGTCGCCTGGGATTCGCACGGCCAAAACTTCCAGATCGTTCGCCAACTAAGCGGCATCCTCGATCCCGCCTGGGCCGCCTTGATGGAAGACTTGCAGCAGCGCGGCTTGCTCGATTCGACCTTGATCGTCTGGATGGGTGAATTCGGCCGCACGCCGCGCATCAACCAGCAGCAAGGCCGCGACCATTATCCCAACGCCTGGAGCGCCGTGCTGGCGGGCGGCGGCATCCGCGGCGGCCAGGTCTACGGCGCCACCACCGCCGACGGCACCGCCGTCGACACCGCGGCCGGCCGCGCCGTCAGCGTCCCCGACTTCATGGCCACCGTCTGCCGCGGCTTGGGCCTCGACCCCGCGACCGCGAACATGTCCAATGTCGGCCGCCCGATTCGCCTGGCGGATCATGGCGCCCGCGCGGTGACGGAACTCGTGCGGGCGTAAAATGAAGTTCGCACGTATAGCGGGGAGCCGCAGGCAACCGGTCGCCTGCGGCTCCCCGTTGAACTTTGCGCTCGGTCAACTCAAATAAGCCCCGCGGCCGCCAGCTCGGCCAGCATCGCTCGCAGCGCCTTGCCGGAGAGGAACAGGTCCACCGCGTCAAACCCCTGGAATTGCAAACCGTCGACTGTCGTGCCGGTCAGCGCCAGAGTGGCTAACTGGTGCTTGTCCACGTTGCAGTCCAGGCGTCCGTTCAGGACCTGGTCGTCCTCGGCCAGCAGTTGCCCATAGAGTTGGCGCAGATTGGTGTCCTGGGTGCGGAAGTCCAGGACCAAATCCAGGTCGCCGTCGTGGTCCACGTCCCTAAGAGAACTATGGAACGCATGGGCGCCGGCAAAGACGACGGAACTGACGTCCACAAGCGCGGCATTGAAGCTGGCCGTGGTGTAAAGGACCACGGGGATCACACCCCTGTTGGCGAGGTTGATTTCGTTGGGTTTGATGTTGATATCGACGGTCTGCACCGCCCCGATAAGGTCGAGCGTCACGCCCGGGGGCGGGCTGCCCACAATCGTGACGGCGTTAGTTCCGCCGGTGCCGTCCACGGCGAGGTTCGTGGTCGGGGCCGTGAAGCCGTCGATGGTCGTGCTGTCAACGCCGCCTCCACCGGCCACGGTAAGATTGGTGATGGGACTTGCAATGATGACCGACTCGGCGCCGTTTTGCACCTGGTTTCCAGCAAGCAGAAACGCATCCGGACCGGGCGTGCCTTGGACGGCCAACGTATCGCTGCCGGTTGTGCCGCTGTCGGCTATGGTGACCGGAGCGGTCAGGCTGCCGAAGGCAACCACGTAGGTGTCGGAGCCGTCGCCGCCGTCGGCGACGACGCCGTTGCCGAAGCTGGCGTCGATGATGATGGTGTCGTCGCCGGGACCGCCGAGGATGGCGGTATTCGTGCCGGGGTCATGGATCGTGTCGTTGCCGGCGCCCGCAACCAAGGTGATCGAATCGCCGGTATCGCCAAAGCCGGTGAAATCGACCCGCGTCTGATAGGCTAGATCGGCGGTGAGCTTCCACTGCACAAAGCCGATTGGTTTGTTGAAGCTGTCATCCGCTGCCGTGCCGTTGAAGGTCAATGCGTCCGTGCCAGTCGTCCCCGTGTCGTTGAGCGTCACGTTCCCGGTCCAGCCGCCGAAGTTGACCGTGTAGGTGTCCGAGCCGTCCGGGTCGGTGACGACGACCTGCACGGCAACCCCCTGCGACAGACCGTTGAGAAATACTTCGACGCCGCCGGAGCTGTGAGCGCTGAAGACGTACGCATCGTTCCCAGTCGTGCCGATGACCACCAGATCAGTTGTGGTTACGGCCGCACTAAATTCCGACGTGTTGCCCGTTGGTTCTTCGGTGGCCGTGGCCGTGATCACTTCGCCTGCTGAAGTCGCAGCAGCGAGGAGAACTGCAAAGCTGAGGTCGTTGCCGACCGTGGAACCGGTCCACGATCCGAGGTAGCGGGCGCCTTCGCCGTAGCCGGCAGGGTCCGCGGCGGGGCTGGCGTAGAAGTCGAGGGTGAGGACGGTGTTGGCCAGGCTGTTCAAGGTGCCGGCGACGAACGTCTTCGGCCCGGAGTGAGCCACGCTGAGGACCGGAAAGTTTTGGAAGTTATTTGGGCCGGTGTCGGGATCGCCATCGTCGTTGGCTGTGACGCCGTCCGCCGCCCCGGTAGTGGTCAGGTCGATGCCCAGTCCGGAGTTCGAATAGATGGAGTTGCCCTGGATGCGATTGCCGGTGGTTCCAGAAAACGCGATCCTCACGCCACCGGCGGACACGACGCGGGAGGCATTAAAAGCAATCGTGTTGCCCAAAATCCGGTTCCCCTTCCCGCCATCCGTGATTACGATACCACTATTCTCGTTGCCCAAGGGCGCTGTGCCGGTGGCGTCGGTGCCGATATAGTTCCCGGCGAAAGTGTTGTTGTCAGTCCCCGGGTTTCCCATGAAGATGCCGGCGCCGCGATTGCCGGAGATGACGTTGCGCTCGGCGGCATCGGCCACGCCGAGGCCGTCGGTGCCAATACGGTTGCCCTGGGGGCCGCCGGCGATTTGAATGCCTCGGCCGCCGCCAGGGAAACCGTTGCCCAGCGCCGTCCCCATCTGTGCCGATGAGCGTTCTTTGAGGACCGTGGCTTACGAAGTCGGCGAGTTGTATGCCCCTGAAGTTGGGGCGCGCGACCGTGCCGCTGACATCGATGCCGATGTAGCAGCCTTGCACCTTGTTGTCGCTGGCCTCGGGTCCGGAGCTCGGATTCGATTTCGTGATGACAATGCCGGCGGCATCCGTGGCGGCAAAGCGGTTGATGACCAGCCCGCGCACCAGACTGTCGCTCGCAGTGATGACCAGACCGTGAGCGACGCCCGCCGAACTGCCCTCCAGTTCGATGCGCAGAACCGCGTTGTCACCGACCGTCAGGGTGTTGGCGCTGGACCCCACCTGTGCGTATCCGTCGATCGTCACCGTGTCATTGATCGGCGGCAGGGCCGCGGTCGGCTGGATCGACCACCAACTGTGAGCATAGTCCGGGTCGATATCGAGGATGGTGGAGTCATCGGCCGCGGTCGTCACGGCTACGTTGACAGGGCTCACGCCGGGCGCGCTGTTGTCTTGGTAGTAGAAGTGTCTGGCATCGCCGGCGGGCAGGTTGAAATCGATCGTGTCGGCGCCAGGGTTTGCTTCGGCGTCGAGGATCGCTTGGCGTAGCGAGCCGGGGACCGGAGCGGCATTGTTGCCGTTGTCTGCCGTGGTGGTGACCAAGAAGGCAGGCGCCAGGCGGTCTTCGAGCGCTTCGAGCTGGGGTCGACAACGTCGGACGGTTTGCAAAACCGTCCTACCAAATTCCTTCCGCAGCCAACGTGAGAATGACATGGTGAGACTCCCTTTCGGAATTGGCCTGCGGTAGAATGAAAGAGCCATGCCCTGGGCGCGCAGACCGTGCGCTCGGGCGGGCCTGGGCCGGTGAGGGCGTTGCTTGGCGGCATGACCTCACCGGCCGCTTCGTTTGAAGTTGCAGGGCGGGCCTCGATTCGTCGCCGCACCCCAAGTGATTGCTACTTCTTTTTGGCGTCCACTTCGGCCACCAGCTTTTGGAAATCCTCGCGTGATCGCAGTGGGGCGAAGGCTGGCTCTTTACTCAGGCCGCGCGCGTTTTTGTATCCTCGGGCGACCGCTTGCTTGAGAATGTCGATGGCTTGGGCAGCGTAAGCCTGGACCAGTTCCTTGCGTTGCCCCTCAGCCAACCGCGCGTCCTTTTCCGCCAGCGACACGCACTTGGCGACCCAGATGGCACCTTCGTAGACGTCCTTCTCCGGTTGGTAGTCCGTGTCCGCCAGTTCCCGGCCCGCCATTGCCAGTTGCCTATGGTCTTTCATGGAAAGTAGGGTCATACACAAAAACATGCGATTGTTGAGCCAGTGCAGTCGATAGCTGCGGTCCTTTGGATCGCCCGGAATGGCCGCTTTGTACTTTGGGTTGTTGAACCATTCGACCGCCTCTTCCAACTTCCCTTGTCCTCGGAGAGCAATGCCGACATTGCAGTAGGCCATAATGATCTTGGGGTCGACCTCGATTGCCTTGTTGTAACAGGCGATGGCGTCGTCCAACATCTTCTGGCTATGAAAAGCGGCGCCAAGGCCGTTGTGGGCATCGGCGTATTTTGGGTCGAGCTCGATTGCCTTGCTGAAGTAGGTGATTGCCTCATCCGGCTTCTTCTGCCGCATCAGGTGCGAGCCAAGCGTGGTCCAGGTCCCGGCACTCTGAGGTCGCAGCGCCAGGGCCGCGCGGGAAAAACCGATGGCCTGTTCCAGGTAAGCCGGACCTTTCACTCTTAATTTCACGCCCAGATGGTAGTTGATCCAGAAGTCGCCGGGGTATCTTGCCTGCGTCTTGCGCAACACTTCGATGCCGCTTTCGAGTTTGCCGCCGTCGCCTAAGATCATTCCAAGCAGGTGCAACGTCGGCGGCGGCTGACGCAGAAACTCCGGAGAGGCCGCCAGTCCCTCCAGGGCCTTCCAATCCTCCTGGGCCCACGCCGCTCTCACTTGTGTCCGCCAGGCGTCCGCGTCGATGCCCCGGGCCACGGCCCCGAGCATCCGGGCGCCGGCGACGTCCCCCTTGCCGATTCGGCAATTGGTCCAGTCGTCCAGAGCGATCGCCAGCGCTACGGTTACGTGCGGCCGCGATTGAAGGCGCCTAATTGCTTCCTGCTCGCTGAGGCGGTTCAGATCAACGCCGTACTCGAGGAAGGCTGCCGCGTACTGGCCATCGGCTTGACGGTCCGCCGGCGTCGTGTCGCTGCCATCCCTCTTCAGGCGCACGTCTCGGTTAAGTCGAATCTCTTCAAGATCCTTGACCAGAATCAAATCGACCAACGCCGCCGAGACCTGCTGCCGCAAGACGGCGTCTCCCCCGCCGCCGGCCACCAGCGCCTCCGCACGCCGCGCCGCGGCTAGCGCCTCGGCCCAGTTCTGCTCTCTCAGTTGCTGTTCTACCTCCTCAAGGACTACCTCCAGCTGGCTGGCCAGCTTTGCCCGCCGCGCCTCCTGATCGCGCATCATCCAGCCAACGCTGCCGGCGACGGCCCCCAGGGCGATCAATAAGGCCAGGAAAAGTACCGCGCCCGTCGCCAGTGCCCGCTTATTCCGCCGGGCGAACTTTCGCAGCCGATAGGTCGCCGACGGCGGACCTGCCTGCACCGGCTCGTCGTTCAAGTACCGCTGCACCTCCGCGGCGAAGCCGTTGGCGGTCTCGTAGCGCCGATTGCGGTCCTTCTCCAGGCTCTTCATCACGATCCAGTCCAGCTCGCCGCGCACCAGGCCGCTCAGCTTCTTTGGCTCCAGCCCGCGATTCGCGGCGATCGACGGCAGCTCATCTGTCGTCGAAAGTCGCGTGCTCGGCTTGGGCGGATCGTCCTCGCGGATGATGCGGAGCACCTCGTCGAAAGCCGCCGCTTGCAGATGCTTCTTCTCGAACGGCGTCGTCCCCGTCAACAACTCGTAGAGGAGCACCATGGTCCGGTCGGTCAGCCGCGGCCCGGTCGCCTTGGCCACGCCGAAGTCGATCACCTTGGCCACCGGCTTGTCGTCATACTCGGCGACGAGAACATTGTTGGGCTTGAGGTCGCGGTGGATGATCCCCTTCTGGTGGGCATGCTGCACCGCCTGACAAACGGGGATGAACAGCTCGAGCCGTTGCTTTGGCGTCAGGTGATGCTCGTCACAGTACTTGGTGATAGGCACGCCCTTGACGAGTTCCATCACGAAATAAGGCCTTGCAGAGCCCGACGCGTGAGCGAGGGGTGCGGCCGAATCCCTCGCTAACGCTTCGGGCTCTGAGCCGATCGTACCAGCATCCAGCACCTTCGCGATGTTCGGATGATCCATGAGGGCCAGGGCTTGCCGCTCGGCTTCGAAGCGGGCGAGTACTTGACGGCTATCCATGCCGGGCTTGATGAGCTTGACGGCAAGCTTGCGCTGGACGGGGTGGGTCTGCTCGGCCATCCAGACCGTGCCCATTCCGCCTTCGCCAATCTGCTGCAAGAGCTTGTAGGGGCCGATCACCGTTCCGGGGCGTTCATTTAACGACTCATAGATTCCTGTTGGCGCCTTGAGGGCCTCGTTGCGATCGAGAATCCCCTCCCCCTCCGCATGGGCCTTGAGGAGCAGGGCCACCTGCCGGTGCAGCTCGGAGTCCTTGCCGCAGGCCTCGTCCAAAAGCGCGTCCCACTGGGTGGACGGCTGCTCCACGATCGCCAGAAAAATCTGCCGGCTTTTCTCGAAGTCCGTGTTCATGGAACAACCCCGAATTTGTCCGCCAAAAGACAGTGCGGAAAAGGACGTGAAGAATTCTCACCAATAAACGTTTCAGCCGGCGGAATCTGGCGGATTCCCCGCGACGCGGTTATGGAGCCAGGCGCGGGCGAAGGTCCAGTGCCGATAGGCCGTGGCCACGCCCAGGTTAAGGGCGTCGGCCGCCTCCTCGACGCTCAAGCCGGCGAAGTAACGGAGCTTGACGAGTTGGCCTGCCGTCGGGTCCAGACGCGTCAGTTCCGCGAGCGCCTCGTCGAGAGCGAGCAAGTCTTCCGGCGGCGTCCCCGCTTGAAGATCGACCCTATCCAGCGGGACCCGGCGCCAGTCGCCGCCCCGTTTCAGTGAGAGTTTTTCGCGGGCGCGGTCGATGAGGATGCGGCGCATGGCTTCGGCCGCCGCGGCGAAGAAATGGCCGCGACTATTCCACTGCTGGACTTTTTCCACGTCCACGAGCCGGACATACGCCTCGTGGACTAGCGCCGTCGCCTGAAGCGTCTGGTCCGGCGCTTCGTGGGCCATCTTCTGCGCGGCCAGTTTCCGGAGTTCCTCGTAGACCAGGGGCAAAAGCTGCTCCGCGGCATGCGGGTCGCCCAACTCGATCGCGCACAGAATGCGAGTGACGTCGCTCATAAAGTGCTGCCGCGAGATGGATGTGAAGTGGCCTGAGTATAGCGGACGGCGCGCACAGTTGCCAGCGTGAAACGATGGAACGACGGCGCTTGCGTACAATGCCAGCGGAGGCATTCGATGAGCCAGGCCGACCCGCTGATTCAGAACATCTCCGACACCGCATGCTGGGCGGCCATGTACCGGGCGCGTGAAAACGACCGGCCCGACGCGCTCTTTCGCGATCCGTTGGCGCGGCGCTTAGCCGGTGAGCGGGGTGAACGCATAGCCGCCGAGATGCCGGAATTCGACAAGCACGCCTGGTCGTGGGTGACGCGCACTTACCTCTTCGACCAGTTCATCACCGAACAGATTCAACAGGGCGTCGACATGGTCGTGAACCTGGCGGCTGGACTCGACGCCAGACCGTATCGCATGGCGCTGCCGGCTCAGTTGCGCTGGATTGAAATCGATCTGCCGGACTTGCTGAACTACAAGGAAGAGGCGCTCAAGAACGAAAAACCCAATTGCCGGCTTGAACGCGTTCGTCTCGATCTGGCGAACGACGATGCCCGCCGGGAACTGTTCGAGCGGTTGGGGAAAGAAGCTAAGAAGGCGCTGGTTATCACGGAAGGGTTGCTCATTTACTTGACGGCCGAGGAAATCGGCGCCCTTGCCCGCGACCTCGCCCTGCCGCCAAGCTTTCAGCGCTGGGTCTTGGAAGTCGCCTCGCCTGGCCTGTTGCGGTTGCTGCAAAAGAATTTGAACCCGCAGCTCGACCGAGCCCGCGCGCCATTGAAATTCGGCCCCGAGGAAGGCCCGGACTTCTTCATTCCGCACGGATGGAAGCCGATCAGCGTGCGCTCGCTCTTGAAGACCGCGTCAAGGCTTAAGCGCACAGCGTGGTGGCTGCGGCTGATGGCCCTGTTGCCGGAATCCAAGGGCCGCCAAGGCTCGCGGCCATGGTCGGGCGTGTGCCTGTTTGAGAAACAGACATAGCTCCGAAAGTCTGCGCTTGCGTCTCTTGAATCTCGCGAATCTCCTTAATCTCTCTCATCTCTTGAATCTCACTCGTCTCTTGGATCTCATACGTAGGCATCTTGTCAGATTTAAGCGTGAGGTGTGACGTGAGATGATGATGAAACGGGCGTCTCGTTAGATGCAATTCGTGAAGATCAAGCGCCAAAAGGACTTAGGTGAAAAAATTGCGTCTAACGACGACTTTCGCGAGTCGAACGCATGTTCGGGCTAGTAGCGCGAAGTTGGCCACTGTAGAATCCGGTTGGCTCGCGACCAAACTCACGGGCGTCCCATGGATGATTACACGGTTGAACTGGACAGCTTTCGCGGCCCGCTGGATTTGCTGCTCTTCCTCGTCAAGCGCAACGAGGTCGACATATTCGACATTCCCATCGCCCGGATTACAGACCAGTTCCTCGTATTCGTCAATCATTTGCAGACCATCGACGTCGAGTGGGCCGGCGAGTTCTTGGTCATGGCGGCGACATTGATGGAGATCAAGAGCCGCATGCTTTTGCCGCGCCAAGAGGAGGAGCAGAGTCAAGACGACGATCCGCGCCTGGAGTTGGTCAAACAGCTTATTGAATACAAGAAGTACAAAGAGGCCGCCGCCCTGCTGGACGAGCAAGCCCAACGGCAGATGACACGTTTGCCGCGCCTCGCGGAGGACACGGTCGTCTCGCTCGATCCCGCACGACAGCCTCTCCGGCGCGTGGAATTGTGGGACCTGGTCAGCGCATTCGGCCGGCTCATGCGCGAAACCTCCGCGTTGCAGCCGCGGCAAATCATCGTCGATGAAACGCCGATTCAGGTCCACATGGACCGCATTCTCGACTTGGTGGCGCACCGCGGCCGGATTGCGTTCAGTGAAGTCTTCATCCCGCCGCACACGCGCGGCCGGCTCCTCGGAATCTTCCTGGCGATTTTGGAACTCATCAAGGGAAAAAAGCTTGTTGCCGAGCAGCCGGAAGCCTTTGGCAACATTTGGTTGGCGCTTGTTCCCTGTTGCACGGATGAAGCCGGCCCGCCATAATGAATCACCGGATTTAACGATCTCAAGGACCAGGCCATGGCGATCCCGGAACCTGCCAGGGACGATATTTTCGCACCCGGCGGCCACGTTTGCCCCGATTCACTTAGCGACCCAGCCGCACGGGTGTTGAAGGAATCGCTTCGCCTGGCTCGCGAAACGCGCTGGGACAGCCTCCGCAGTCCGCATATCTTCATGGGCCTCTTGGCGGTTCCAGACCCCGGAGTTCGCGTCTGGGGCGAACTTCTTCGTGCCGACCTAACCAACCTTTTGGGCCAGTTTCAGGAGCTATTCAACCAGGAAGACGGCGATCGTGACGCGCTGCTTATGCTCAATCGCGAGTTCATGTCCGACAATGTCATCAACCTGTTGCGCGAAGCACGGACGCGAGCGAACGACCACCAACGCAATTTCATCACCCCCATGGACTTGCTGATCACTCTGCTAACCGCCTCCAACAGCATCGTCGCCGAGTGCTTCGAGCGCATCGGCGTCACCGCGGCAAAGTTGACCGAGTTGGCGGTGCTCGCCGAACAGCAAGCCGGCAAATAGATCATCATTCAACCCTTGACGAGGATTTCCCATGCGATCGCTTTTCAGTCGGCGAGACTTCTTGAGAAACTCCGCGGGCTTGGTGGGCCTGATGGCTGGCGGCGATATTCTGAAAGCCGCGCAAGATCGGGGCGCGCCCGCGGCGGCTCCGCGCGGCGCCAACGAACGCCTTAACGTCGCGGTCATCGGCGTGCGCGGCCGGGGCGTCGACCATATCACGGGGTTCGCCGGCAGGCACAACTGCGTCGTCAGCCATATGTGCGACTGCGACACCAATGTCGCCAGCCGGGCGCTTCAGGCGGCTCGCAACGGCCAGAACTTTGATCCGACCTTCGTCCAGGATTTGCGGCGGATCATGGACAACCGCGACATTCACATAGTCAGCATTGCGACGCCGAACCATTGGCACGCGCTGGCCGCCATCTGGGCGATGCAGGCGGGCAAGGACGTGTATGTCGAAAAGCCCGTGAGCCATAACGTCAGCGAGGGCCGGCGCATTGTCGAAGTCGCCCGCCGCACCGGCAAGATTTGTCAGACGGGCACCCAAATCCGCAGCACGACCGGCACGCGTCAGGCAATCGAGTTCATCCAGGGCGGCGGCTTGGGCCGCGTGCAAATCGCCCGCGGCCTGTGTTACAAACGCCGCACCAGCATCGGGCATGTTCAGGGAGTGCAGCAACCTCCGGCGACTTGTGACTACAACCTGTGGTGCGGCCCGGCGCCGCAAGCGCCCTTGCGCCGCCAGCGCCTCCATTATGATTGGCATTGGGTTTGGGACACGGGCAACGGCGATCTCGGCAACCAGGGCATCCACCAAATGGACGTCGCCCGTTGGGGCCTGGGCAAGAATGAGATGCCGCGTTCGGTGTGGAGCGTCGGTGGCAGGTTCGGCTACGTCGACGACGGCGAAACCGCCAACACCCAATTGTGTTTCTTCGATTACGGCGACGCTAAGCTGATATTCGAAGTACGTGGTTTGGAAACCCAGGCCTATCGCGGCGCTATGGTCGGCAATGTGTTCCACTGCGCCGACGGCTATCTCGTGTGCGACGGCTACAGCACGGCCACCGCCTATCGGCCTGACGGCGAGGTCGTGCGCCGCTTTCGCGGCGACGGAGACCATTACGCTAACTTCGTCGAGGCCGTCCGTACCCGGCAACGCGAAGGACTGCACGCCGACATCGAGGAAGGTCACCTGTCAAGCGCCCTATGTCATCTGGGCAACATCAGCTACCGTTTGGGCGGGCCAACGGCGTTTGACGCCCGCGTTCAAGCATTTGACAACGATGCCGACGCGCGCACCACGATGACATTCATGGAGGAACATCTGGGCGACAGGCACGTGCCGCTTGAAAGCACGAATTACGTTTTGGGCCGACGGCTAACGTTGCGTCGCGGCGAGGAGACTTTCGAGAACAACTCGGAAGCCGACCGCATGTTGACGCGCGAATATCGCCGTGGCTTCGAAGTTCCGGCACGCGCGTGATCATCCACGAAGGGACACCTAATAGCACGAAGGGGGAGTGGCGCGGCCGCTCCCCTTTTTTCGTCGTAAAGATCAGCCACGTCATTGAAGCTCGCTCGATGACGCAACTGATGGGACGAATGTGAATGGGCAGGGGCAAGTCACGATTCGGATTTTCCAAGGCGCTGCATCTGCGCAGCCCCGCAGAGTTTCGCCGCGTTTACGACAACAAATGTTCGGTCAGCAATGCTTTGCTAGTGCTGTACGGACGAGGAAACGACCTCGAACATCCGCGACTCGGGTTGTCGGTAGCGCGCAAAGTGGGTTCGGCAGTGGTACGTAATCGGCTGCGACGGCTCTACCGCGAAGCCTTTCGCCTCACCCAAGCGGAGCTTCCCGCGAGCATCGATCTCGTGCTCATTCCACGCGGTCCCCAAGAGCCGACATTGGATGAATTGAAGACATCGCTGCCGAAGCTGGCTCACGCTTTGGTGCGCAAAATGCTCGGCAAGGGAATCAAGCCATGATCTGGCTGCGGGAAGTCGTGAAGTTCCTGGTCCTGCTGCCGGTGCGCTTCTACCAGATCGTCCTTGGACCGATGCTTCCCAAGGTCTGCCGTTACTATCCCAGTTGCAGCGACTACTTCGTGCAAGCGGTGGAAAAGCACGGCGCCGTCCGCGGTGGACTCAAAGGAGTGTGGCGCGTCTGCCGCTGCCATCCTTGGAGCCCAGGCGGCTTCGATCCGCCATGACGCACGTTTTGTGGATGCTGTCACCCTTGTAAACGGCAAAGTCAGCGCATCCTACCGGCCATTCTTAGCGTTTTTGCCTCCGGCGCGTGGTGGATGGACTTGCGACCGCGATAAAATCGGGTTGGAACGCCACAGCAGCGAGGAGTCTAACGTGCGATACGCATTGGTATGGACGATGGCGTGCGGCCTGGGATTATTCAGCGCGGGCTGCCGGACGTACGAGCGTCAACCGGCGACGCGGCCCGCGCCGCCACCTGCTCCGATGGCGCCTTTTGGCCAGCCGCAGCCGATCCCGGGCGGCAACCTTCCGGGCAATCCGACACCCGCCGGGACGATTCCGACGGCGCCTCCCGACAACCGCTTCCCGACATTGCCGCCCGCTGGAGCGCCCGCTGGAGCGCCCGCTGGAGCGTTTCCGACGGTTCCGCCCGGCAGCAATATTCCAGCGGGAGCGCTGCAACCCGCGCCGGACGGAAAGATAGACTCGCGTTTCTCGCCCGGAGACGCCAAGGGCAGTTTTTCCTCACCGGAAGCGACTTCGGACAAAGTTCAACTTTATCCGCCGGAAGCCGACATTAAGGCGACCAAGGAGCCGCCGCTTCTCAAGAAAAATCCGGCCACTTCGATGCCAGTGGGAATTCGCCAGTTCACGGGGGCCATCGAGAATATCGACGTCGGACTTCGGCCGACCTCCGAGGAAGGTCTCGATTGGCTAGCGAGCAAGGGATACCGCGCCGTTCTGAGCATTCATTTGCCCGGCGAGAGCGACGACGCCGACCGTAAGCAAGTGGAAAAGCGCAATATGAAGTATTTGAGTCTAGAGGTGTCGCCGCAGACACTGAATAAGGAAATGGCCGATGAATTCAGTCGACTGGTGCGCGACATGAGCAGGCAGCCGTTATTTGTCTATGATCGCGACGGCGCTCTAACCGGCGGCCTATGGTATTTCTATTTCCGCACCATCGAGCAGCAGTCCGACGACGTGGCCCGCATTCGCGCCGGGGCTTTAGGCCTGCGGATCAACGAGGAAGGCACGCACCGCGAAATGTGGCAAGCCGTGCAAAAGCTCGTGGAAGGCTCCCGCTAGGTGGGACGCTAGGTGGGACCGGCGTCCCGCCGGTCCAGACAGGCGAGACGCCTGTCCCACCACGTTTTTCAATCCGCCCTACGTTTTCGCCAAATCCGCATCATGCCAAGTCCATATCGCCAGTGCCAAAAAGGCAACGCCCAAGAACCACTGCGCGGTGCTGGTCCACAGATAGGCGCGGTGAAGCACATGGAACTGCCGGGAGTTGAGGACCTCGCCGTATTCCGGGTCCAGCATCTCATCAAGACGCGAATGCAGGATGATGAGCGACGCCTGGATGGGCTGCGGCTGACGAACAGGTCGATCGCGAATATCACGACAGCGACGGCGCCGATCTGGTTCATCTTTACAGTGACGCGTCGCGTAATGAAGCCTTGGTCCTTTGCGGAGCCGAGCACTTCCGTGCCGATGGGCACGACTTCCGCGGTGTAAAAGAGGAAGCCGCCTTGCCAAAAAGCGTAGGCGGCTAATACCACGAAACGCCAGCCCAAGACGAACATCGGAACCGTCTCCGCTTCGGGTAGATCGAACCCGCTTATTGTAGGAGACCCGATTCCTTAGGTGGAAGTCTCACGCGACGGCGAGATGCTGCTTCCGGCGTCGTAATCTTGCGACTGCGGCCCCGCCGATTCCGACCAAACCCAGGAGCAACGTGGAAGGCTCCGGGTAGGACTGGCCGCCGCCACCACCGCCGCCACTTCCACCGCCATCGCCTCCCTTGCCTTGGCTGCCGCCGCCATCGCCGGTGCCTCCTCCCGATCCTTTGGGGGGCGGAGGAATATTGCCGCCGCTGGTCGAGCCCGTGCTCTTGCCGTGACCGCCAATCGCCCCAACCCGGTCCGTCCAAGTAAGGACAAACAACAACACGGCAACACCGGCACAAATCAAAAAGAATCCGTTCTTTCGCATGTTCCTCTCTCTTTCCGTTTGGGCGCCTCTCCGATTGGGCGGCGTAAAGGGCCGCATCATACATTTGGCGCATTCGCCATAAAAGCCGAATCCCAAACGCCTCCGGAAACCGGCAGACGGGGAGTTCCCGGCAGTTTCCGCGCCCTCGGAAGAAGCCGCGCCTCAGGAAAGTTCGCCGGGGCGTCGCCCGGAGGATCGCGTCAAAGTCGGCAAGACCGGCGCCGCTTCAAGCAAGCTGGGCAAGCATGCGAAGCTTTTTAGGTTTTGCTCGCTTCACGAGCCTTTCCAGCTTTGCTCGTCTCGCATTTAGTTCTCCTTTTTCTCGTTTTCCTGCCGACTAGGGTTGTGAGGAAAGTGCCGGGAGCGCCATGGGCCAACCTTAGTGGCCCGACCGCGCGGAGGGTTTGGTCATGAGCAAATGGTTGTGGATTCAGGGTCTTTTGTGCTGCGCGTTCTTGAACGGGCAGGCTACAGCCCAGGAAGTGACTTGGCGGTCCACTCCGTCAACTCCCGTCGCGGCCACATCGGTTGCGGGCACGCCAACTTCACCCTTTACACTCGGCCGTCCGGTGCCGGCTGCTTCCGCCCTTCCCGCCCTGCCTCCGGGCAAATATCGTGGCAAGCTCATGGATGCCGTGCCGGAATCGGTACGGGGCAATGCGCCGGTCCCGTTCTTCGATCTCATCGAACAATCCGACGAGTCCATTCCCAGGCCGATCGCCTCGACCTTGCCCGCGGACTTCCTTCCGCCCGCCGTCGGCTTAGATCCTCTTGCCGCCGCGCAGCGCGGCTGGATTCTGGTGGACAAAAAAGGCAACCCCATCTTGGAACGCGGCAGCCTTTGCGAAGGCTGTTGGGAATGCTTCCCCTGCCAACGCTTCTACGTCTCGGCCGAGTATCTCTACTGGTGGACCCGCGGCCAGCGTATTCCGCCGCTGGTGACGACCGGCTCGGTCAACGATCCCGAAGACATCCGCGGCGCGCTGGGCGCTCCGGGAACGCAAATCCTCTTCGGCAACCAGCGCCTCGATCCTCTGGGGCAATCGGGTGGGCGCTTCACCGTCGGCTATTGGTTCGACGAGTGTTGCGAGTGGGCGCTGGAGGGAAACTACTTCTTCCTCGGCCGAAATCAACAAAGCTTCCTAGCCACGAGCGACCAATTCCCGGTTATCGCCCGGCCCTTCTTCAACATCAACACCGGCACGCAGGACCGCCAACTGACAGCCTCTCCTGGCACCACTCCCGGCGACGTCTTCAAGCTGACGGGCCAAATCGCCGTCAATCTGCCGACTCGCCTCCAAGGAGCGGAGTTAAACTTGAAGCGGAAGTGGCTCGAGTCTTGTGATTTCCAGGTGAACTTGCTTGCGGGCTTTCGCTATCTCGACTTGCAGGAAGGCCTGGTGATCCAGGAGAACGGCCAATCGCAGCAGGCGGTCGCGGGCACCAATCTGTTCGATCCCGGCACGTTCTTTCAGGTGCGCGACAGCTTCGGAACCCGCAATACATTCTACGGCGGCCAGATCGGCGCCAGCGCCGAATGGAAGCGCGATCGCTGGTTCGTCGAAGGTCGCGTTAAGATAGCCCTCGGAGTGACGCATGAGTCCCTGTCCATCGACGGCGGCCAGACGTTCCTTTCGCCCAACGGCACGGTGACCAACTTCACCGGCGGATTGTTGGCGGTTCCAAGCAACATCGGCCGTTTCTCTCGTGACCGTTTCAGCGTCGTGCCCGAAGTCGGCGTGAAGCTGGGCTATCAAGTGACCGACAACGTCCGCGTCTTTGTCGGCTACGACTTTCTCTATTGGTCCGATGTGATTCGTCCCGGCGACCAAGTCGACACGGTCGTCAACGTCACGCAAGTGCCGAACTTCTGCCAGAACCCAGCGTTCTGCCCGCCCAATCCCGCCCAACGGCCGGCGGTTTTGTTCCGCACCAGCAACTTCTGGGCACAAGGAGTGAGCGCAGGCGTGGAAGTGAGGTACTAAGTCGGGATTTGGAGAGCGGGATGGTTCAAGCCAGGGAAACACCTGGCGCCCAAGAATTCGTTGCCTCGCCACCCCCCTACACACCCCTGGCGACGCAATCCAATGGAACGGTGTTCACTTAACTTTGCAGTCGGCAAAGGCTTACAGAATGATTCGAACTAATTCGTCGTGGGGGTGGCCGGAAAAGGCCTCCTCGCAAAACAAGCTCTGTATGGCACCCTAAAAAACCAGTTTTTCAACCATGCCCAAATCTCACGCCCCTTGCTTTCGTGCCGCAGCCGCCAACTCGAGAAAGTATTGCTCCGAATCGCGATTGCTTTGTTTGCGCGCTCCTTCCAACCCCTGCTCGGCGAAATGAAGCGCCCGACGCGATTCCCGAGCCGACAACATCGCTTCGGCGGCGCTGCCCCGGTACTTGAGTTCATCAGGCAGGCGAGCGATTAGGCGATCGAAAACATCCTGTCCCTCGGCAATCTGGCCCGCCTTCACGTGAATTTGTGCCCGGCGCAACTCGTAGTCGTTGCGGCGCTTACCGGCGTTATGCTCGCAGTCGTCTTTTTCCCCGTCGTTGATCAGGTCCAGCGCCGCGGTGGTGTTGCCTTCCGCAAGCGCTAGCTGGACCAAGTGATTGTAAAAGACCAAGCGATCGGGGCGCTCCGCGCGCGTCGGCTTCGCCACCAACGTTCGCGCAAACTTGCCGGCCAGGTCGCGGGCGTCCAGCTTCATGGCCGCTTGAAATGCTTCCTCGAGTTGTGCTTCGGCCAACTCGTCGACGTTCAGTCCTAAAAGTTCCGTGGCGCCCATCGCGGCGATGTCGGGAGTGGCTTCTTTTCCGGAGGTCGCTTCGGCGCCGACTGCGGCGTCGGCGCCTCCGCCCAGGTTCAGCTTTCGCCGCAGCCGGCCGAAATCGTAAGGGAATTGCGCTATCGCAGCCACTTCCTCCATGAACTGAATCACGCCGCGCAGCTTCTTCCGCAACCCCGCCTGGCCCGCGGCGTCAATGGGCGGCACGTTGCCCAGCGACTTGAGCGGCCGCTGCAGCCAGGTCTCTTCGACGAACTTCGTGAAGGACTCGGCCAATCGCTTCTCGAACTCCTCTTTCGAAACGCCCGGCGGCGGAAACAGAAGCGCCTCGGAGAAGACGTCGTTAAACTTGACCGGGCCCCGAATGCGACTGACTTGGCTGATTTGTCCAAGATGGGGCCGCAACGATTCCAGAGCGATATCGACCGCGTCTTCGCGCGTGTTCCATAGATGCAGGATATTGTTGAGGAACAGAAAGAAGGCGCCCAATCGCCGGCTTTGCTTAGCCTCCAATTCGGGCGTCAAGGCCGGCGGCGGAGGCAACAGCACCATCCCCTGCAATACGGTGCGCTCCTCATTGAGCTGCAAACCTGCCAGCGTTCCGTCCTTCTGCAGCTCGTTCACCGCCTGTGCGAATCTTTGCGGCTCCAGCACCGCCATGCCGCGGCTGTGCTGCAGGTAATCCGCCTCATCGACCGTTCCCTGGCCGCAGCGTAGAATTTCACCCAACGTCCACGCGGCGCCGGCACGTTCCTCATCCCCCTCAAGATCGACGTAGCGATCGAATGCTTCCAGGGCCGGAGCGTTGGCGCCGAGCCAAGCCTGGACCAGTCCCAAGTTGTACCACGCGGGTGCGTCGTTTGGGTCATCTTGCGTCAGTTGCTCGAACGCACGTGTGGCGTCACTCAATTTGCCGCTGCCGGCGCTTGCCAACGCCGTTTCCCAAGCTTGCCGGCGCTCAGGCGTTACACCGGCGGCGATTGGCATGAACTTGTACTCCGGCTTGGCCGATTTGGGCACGTTGGGGTTGTTCGGCCCGAAGACGGCTTCGATGGTCTCGCGCAGCTGGGCGTCGTTGGGATGGAAGCGTATGGAAAGCGCCGCCGCCGCTCGCGCCGCCAGCGGGTGATTCAGCCTCATCTCGCAATCGAAGATCGCCGTGTAAAGCTGGGCCAGGATCGGACCGGCCTGCGGATCGTACAAATCCGCCGCCTTGCGGTAAAGCATAAGCGCGCCGGCAACTTCCCCCTCATGGAGGCGAAAACTGCCTTTGAGGAAATGGCCGAACGGGTATTTGGGATTGACGTCGAACGCCTTTTGCAGGGCGGCCTCGGCTTCCTCGACTTTTTCGAGGTTGTAAAGCAGCTCCGCCTTGCGCCCCCAGGCCTCCGGATTGTCGGCGTGTTCGGTCGTAAGCCTTTCCATGGTGCGCAGGGCGGCCTCGTGCTGCCCTTCAGCGTCTTGGCGAAATGCTTTGTCGATTTCAACGTGAATCGGCTGGCAGCACCATTTGAACTTCTTGCCGCTGCCGCACGGACAGGGATCATAGGGAGCAAGCACGTTATGGTCCTTCCTGAGTGGCGAGGCGATGTCCTTTCACTCAGGATAGCGGACGGTTAGGCGCTTGGCACGTCCCCGCTTGGCGTTTCGCGCTCGCTGCGCGCCATGCGTGCGCGAAACGCAAGCGGCAGACGCTATTTACTCCCTTCCGCCTCTGCCAACAACTCGTCCACGGCCTTATCCATCTCCTTGCCGCGGACGTGCTTGTAGCGGATGACGCCCTTGTGATCGAGCACGTAGATCGTTGGCCAACCGTGGACGTTCCAGGCTTGCGAGATCGGCCCAGCCGTTCCTTCCGGACCGTTCCAGAATGAACGCCAGGTGATCTTTTCTTTTTCGAGGCGCGGCTTGAGAACTTCCTTGTCTGGATCGGAATTGACGCCGATAAGTGCGAACGCCTTGCCTTCGAGACGTTTCACGAGCGACCGCTCGTGCGGGTACATGGCCCGGCAAGGCCCTCACCAATCCCCCCAGAAATCGATCACCACTACCTTCCCTCGATAGTCGCTGAGTTTGAACTTGGCGCCGTCGAGGTCTTCGGCTTCGATATCGGGCGCGGTCTTGCCGATGCGCAGATTGCGAATCTCAAACAATTCTCCTTTTGCCTCGTCGCCGAGCGTGCGCTGGCCCTTACGCATCATGCGCGGGCAATCGCTGTAATCCTTGAGGATCAAGTCAAAGGCCTTTTCGGCCGCTGCCGCGAGTTTTTCGGATTCTTCGTTGTTCTTGAATTCCACGGCGCCGAACTTCCTGCCTACTTCCCAGGCCAAAGCCATCATCGCTTGACCGCGAGCAGTCCGGTCCTGGTTCCTTTCCGCGACCGCATGGATTAGCGCGGAGGCGGCTTTGTACTCCTTCGGGTTGGCCCGATCGTGAGGCGGATAATAGCCAAGCCAAGCGACGATCTTGGCGACTTTCGGGTTGGCGGCGTGGTGCTCCGTGGCGAGTTCCATCGCTGGGATTCCAGCGGGAAGGTAGTAAGCACGCGGCACGGTTAGGACAAACTCCAAGGCATCGAGCGCGTCATCGGACTTCGGCTCCGTCTTGGCCAAGTCGACCGCCGCCTGAAAGAGCTCGCTTTGGCGCTTTTCGAACTCCTTACTTGAGATTTTTGGCGTCCCCTTGGGCGGCTTGTAAAACGCTTCTTCAGCAGCCTTGTAGTCTTTTTTGATGGCTGCCAGTTTTTCGGCGATTGAGTCGCCTGCCGTGGCGACTGCGGTAAACGCCGCTAGCAGCAGGCCCCCTGCACAATACTTTAGTCTCATAAGTCACTCCTGAGCCAAACGATTCTGTCGTCTTATCTACGATCCACGCTCACCATGTGCTATGCGAGCGCGAAACGCAAGCGGGTACGCATTCGACTTCTCCCAATAATAAGATGTGGGCGCGATGGGCGCGTTCTTCAGCCCGTACAGATACTCGACGATATCGAGCAGGTCATCCTCACTCAAAAACAACATCAAATTGTCCGGCATCAGCGACAACGGCGACTTTTGCCTGCTGACCACGTCCTTGGCGGCGATCTTGTGATCCTTGACATTGACATCTCGCAGGATCAGGTGGTCCTTCGTGTCCTCGACGACGATGCCGTTAATCGTCTTGCCGTCGGCGGTTTCGACGATCCATTGAATGTACTGATCCGCGATGGCCCGGCTCGGATAGAGGATCGATTCGAGCAAATTCTGCCGGCTCGCCTTGGAGCCAATGGTGCTGAGATCCGGCCCCGCGCTGCCGCCGGTGCCGTTGATCGTATGGCACTTGAGGCAGGCGGCGTCGTTTTTCAAGGTCAAGGCCATGATCTGTTCGCCGCGCACCGGGTTGCCTTTGCGCGCCAAGAGCGCTGGGATGCTGGGCAGGTTCTTGGGATCGAATTTCGGCGGCGCGGGCAGGCTCGATTGCGCCTGCTTTTTAATGTCGGGGAAGGGACTGTTGCGCAATAGCCGCGCGAGGTCCGCAGTTAGATCGGCATTCAATTTCTTGTCCTTGAAGGCTTGCAACAACCACTCGGCCCCGTCTTTGTTCGCCGCCAGGCCACCGACCGCAACTTGCCGCTCCTGCCGTTTACGTTTCGCGCTCACAGCAATGTCGCGGAGAACATCGCGCGATTTCGGCGAATCCTGCAATGCCAGAGCGCCGATCGCCTCCAGCCGCAAGTCTTCAGGGGAGTCGTCGTTCTGTGCCAGTTCTCCGAGAACCTCCGCAGCCTTCTCGTACTTGTAACCCGCCAACGCCTTGACCGCCGTCATCCTCAATAGCAACGGTTCCTTCGGATCTGCCGTCGCAACGATTTTCGGCAGCCACTTTGTATTCTCCGTCGCCGCCGCCAGTGCAATCGCCGTTTCGCGCTCGCTAGTACTTTGCAGGAGCTTGTCGATAATCTGCTCCAACTCGGTACTCTTACAAAGCTCCTTCCACTTGCCGCCTAGCTGATTCTTCAGATGAGCCAGAATGTGATCGCGAACGTCCTTGGATTTCTCCGCCGCGAGGCATTTCACGAGCGCGAAACCGCAAGCGGGGTCGTTCTGTCCGGCGAGGATGTCGATGATCTGCAGGCGCTGTGAAGCCGCGAGCGGCGTGGCCAGATGTTTCTCCAGCATCGCCACCATCCCCGGCGGCCGCAATTCCCACACCAGCCCAGCGACCTTGTCGTTCCAATCGGGAAAATGTTCCTCGAAATCCCAAAGAATTGCAGCTCGGCGCTTATCGATATCCGAGTTGATACCCGGATGTCCCACGGCGATGCCGATGGCCGCGAGATAGAAGCGATCTTTCGCGTCGTATTGCTTGGCGAGTGCGTGGATCAAAGGTCTTGTGATTTCTGGATTTGGACTACTCTCGTCTCGAAGAAGCAATAACGCCTCTGTTCTCAACTTGGGACCCGATTTTTGTAAGAAGTTCTCAATTCCGGCGGCGCTCCGATCGATTGATACGCCTCCTGTCCGCGACCTGAGTGCTCGTAGGGCCAGTACCTGAATTTGTGAATTCGCCTCATCGAGTGCCTCAAGGAGGGGCCTAAGCACGGAATGGATCTTCTTCTCGTTGGTCATTATCGTGCGTAGGTTTGAATGTTTTGAGAGCGTAGCGAGATGCCACATGCTTCGAGCGCGATAAGAGGTTTCGGTCGATTTGAAAGCGGACTCGACGAGTTGTTCAATCGTGCTTCTGTCATTCTCCGTTTCAGGAATGAATCCCAACTCGGCATCGATTTCATCTTTAGGCAACTTTGCTTTCAATGTAAGAAGCCTTGATACCCCCATTGAACGCATTGCGAGATTGGGCGAGCGCAAGTTCGCGATGATATCACCATTCGAGACCGAGGCGTTTCGGCCTCTAATCGGAGCATGGCCCTTCGGCGCCACGCGATAAATCCGCCCCCTCGTGAAGTCTCCGATCCCATGCCCACCCACGCCGGGATCGTACCAATCCGCGACGAACACGGAGCCGTCCGGGGCGACGCAGACATCCGACGGCCGAAACCAGCTATCGGTGCTGGTGACCATGTCCTCGCGCTCGACTTCGTAGCCGGCGCCTTTTTCTTTCAGATGATAGCAACTCAGGCGTCCCGGACCGGCGTCGGTGTGCAGCGGCTGTCCCCAGTATTTCTTGGGCAAAAGCGTGCCTTCATAGAAGCACATGCCCGTTGGTGAGCCGCGCCCGGTACGCAGGACTTTCGGCACCACGCCGGGCTGTTCCTCGTGCCAGTGGGTTTGATCTTTGCCGCGCGGGTGATAGCCGTAGTTGCCGCCGGGCATGACGTAGCAGATGCGAGTCTGGTCGAGGCCGTCGTCGTCGTTGTCCGAGATGAAGATGGTGCCGAAGCTGTCGATGGCCGGCTTGTAATTGTTGCGGAAGTTGTGGGCGATCAATTCCAGGTTCTTGCCGTCGAGGTCGCAGCGCCAGATCGTGCCCGCCCGGCAATCGGTGCTGTTGGAAGTCCACTTGCGGCCATTGCCGTCGGAGCTTTGCAAGTTCTTGACGCCGGTGTCGCCGACGGAGAAATAGAGCTTGTTGTCCGGCCCGATGACGATGCCGTGAACGCCGTGGTCGTGATCGTAGCCGCCGAAGCCGGTGAGCAGGATCTTGGGCGGCCCGTCCGCCTTGCCGTCGCCGTCCTTGTCCTCGAAGACGTAAATGTGCGGCGAATGGCAGACGTAGACCTTGCAGCCCTTGCCGTCGGGATAAGGCGCGACGGCAATGCCCAAGGGCGCGATGAAGTCAGGTGCTTGATAGAAGATAGTTCGCTTATCCGCTTTGCCGGCTCCCTTGGTGTCTTCGAGGATGACGATGCAATCGCCTTCCGGCCGGCGCAGCTTCTTTTGGCCGAACAGCTTTTGCCGATAGTTCACCGACTCGCAATACCAAACCCGGCCTTTGTGATCGATGTCGAAGCAGGTGGGATTAATGCACAACGGCTCCGACGCCCAGAGTTTGAGTTCGAGGCCATCGGAGACTTTGAAGGATTGCTCCGCTTTTTCGGGAGGAAGCTGGGCAGATACGGGTGACGACGGCGCCGACACCAGCAAAAGCAGAAGCGCCATCGACAATCGATTGAACGTGATTGACGGTCTCGGAAGCATCGTTAGAGTCCTTGTGGGAGCGGAATTCCCAAACGACGGCAAATTCCTTTCGCGGTTCCGCGCTTCAACTTCGTGTGACGCGGAATCGGCGATCGCCCTAGCGTCAAAGGATTTATCCAGATATCGTGCTTGCCGCCGTGGTGATGAAGGAAGCATCCGTGAAATCGAAGGTGTTTTTCGAGGGCGCGGCGATTCACAGTGACTCAACCCTTGTTGTTCCGGGCTACGAGATCGCGCATTAATTTGGAGCGTGACATCTTAAGGGCTTGGAGGGCATCGCGGGCATTATCGAATGCCTCTTCGAGGGACTCCGCCTCGGTAATAAGCTCCGGATCAAGAGGGGAAGTCACGAGGTACCCACCCTCGTCGGCAGGTTCCAGTCTAAGTGTTAATTTGCCATCGCTGGCGGTGAATGTCTTCTTTGCCATGATGTTGTAAGTATAAGGAGCAGGTCGATCATTCTCCAGGCAAATCGGTGGGCGCTAAACTGTGGATGCGGCCATGCGCAGTGACCAATCAGAAACGAACAGCCGCTGGTTGTGGCCCATACGCCTACCAAATTATGTGGGGGAAACGATTCTGCGCGGCGCGTTGGCACTTAACTGCCGCCTCGGATGCTGGCCTAACTGGGCAATCGTCGGAATCGCAGTTGGAGTGGTCCCTTTCTTCGCAGCTCAATTAGTAGGCACCGGCGTGGTCGCTCTCTTCAGCGCGGCGGCGCTCACGATTCTCGTGGTGGCCGCAGCGGCGCGTGATCATCTCGTAAAAGGACTCGTGTGCATCGGCGCCGCCTATGGCGCCCATAGCGTCTTTACCATCTCATTGGCATTTTGGCAGCCGGCTGTCGCAGATCAACTCTACCCCGACGGTGCAACGTATTGGCAAAAGACTTTGGCGTGGCTGGATACGGGTCAAAGCGACGAGTACGAACCGCGGCGCTGGCTCGTCGTTCATGCCGTCCTGATTATCGGCATGGCGTTGGCGGCTTATCCGACTCTGGGCCTGGTTCCGCTCTTTCACGCCTTTCACCAACTGGATTTGATGAATTGCTATGTTGGCCGACTACTTGCTCAATCGGACCGTCCGTTGCTTACGCTTCTGCTTGGCTGGCATCCATGGTCGCTCTTGCGCGGCCTTGGATTCGCCGTGCTGATTTTCGAGGTGGTGAGCCTCTCGCTCGCACGATTGTCCGGCGCACCGCTCAGCACGAAGCCCCGCCGAATGGCACGCTGGCTGGCCGCCCTTTTTTTACTGTCGGCGGACGCGGCCCTCAAGTATTGTTGCTTAGACACGATTCGGTCCGAATTGGCGGCGACTCTCGCAGGAGCGCACTGACCACGTGGCATTCGAGATGCGAAAGGAACTCCAACCATGATCCGATTCCCGTGTCCCAAGTGCAAGACGCAGTTCTCCGTTGACAACTCCTTTGCCGGCGGCACCGCGGATTGTACGTGGTGCGGGGAAAAGATGACCATACCTCAAGCGTATGCCGCCGGCGCCGTCACCGACGACGAGCGCGATCCAAACCTGGCGGCATTGCAGCCGGAATCGTCTTCCCATGCCGTGCAGGACGGCGGACCTAATCCCTATCAGCTACCTGAATATCAAGGAGACCATCGGCCTCCACAGGCAAGCTCCGGGTCCGGCATAAACGGCTGGGTTGTCTTCATCTTGATTATCGTCGTCTTGAACTTGGTGTTGATTCCTTTGACAGGATGGGCAATCATCCCGCGTTAGAATTGTGAGTTTGCATGTTGGTCATTGATCCGCATCCGCTGCTTGACTTGCGCGCCTTCACGACCACTTTCCCCAATCCACGCGGCGAGATTTCTTCCTCGTCTGATTTCCGGGCGCTCCTCGCTCTCGACGCCGCCGCTCCCTTTCACAGCGATGACCAGGTGCGCGAAGCCGTGCGAGCCCTTTTGCGCCATGGCGGCTTCAAGCCGACCGGGCGCAGCAAGCCGGCCTCCGAGTATCTTCTTCGCGCCGTCGGCGACGGATCGCTCGGCCCGATCAATCTTGCCGTCGATGCGTGCAACGTGGTGTCGCTGCACAGCGGGCTGCCGATCAGCGTCGTCGATCTGGACAATGCCAAGGAGCCGTTCCGCGTTGGGATCGCGCCGCCGGAAGCCTCGTACGTCTTCAACCAATCCGGCCAATCGATGGACCTGAGCGGCTTGCTGTGCCTCTTCGACGCCGTCGGACCGTGTGCCAACGCCGTCAAGGACGCCCAACGAACGAAAACGAGCGGCGAGACCCGGCGAACGCTGTCGGTGATCTGGGGAACCAATGCGTTGCCGGGGCGGGCGGAACAGGCGGCGACTTGGTATCGGGCGTTGCTCGAGAAACACGGCTCCTCGACCGCCCCCGTTTAGCCGCGAGCCAGCGGCGAGCGCGGGCTGGATACTGTCGGTGACCGCCTCACGTCCGCGCTCGCCGTTGGCTCGCGGCTAAACGGGCGCTTACTGGCCGACGCGCGTCGTCAGCCTAGAATGAGATTTTCCAATCCATTCACGGCGGGAGACGGGCATGTCCGAGGCAAGGATGAGCTTGCCGGTGGCGCGGGGTTTTGGCGAAACAACACGACGAGACAAATGGTGGGTCACTCCGCTGGTCGTTTTTCTCGGACTGTCAGCCTTCATCGTCTATTCAACGTGGGCCGCGTTTCAAGGAAAGCACTACACGCACGGCCCTTATCTGTCGCCGTTCTACTCGCCGGAACTTTGGGGCGAATCGCCGCACGCGTGGTTCGGGCCGAGGCCGTCGTGGTGGCCGGGCTGGTTGATTTTTTCGCCGGCGCTCTTGATTCTATGGATGCCAGGCGGACTCCGCGTCACCTGCTACTACTATCGCGGCGCCTACTACAAGGCGTTCTGGGCCGATCCGCCTTCCTGTGCCGTTGGCGAGCCACGCAAAAGCTATTGGGGCGAGAATAAATGGCCGCTCTTGATACAGAACATCCATCGCTATTTCCTCTACATCGCCATCGTTTTCATTTTCCTGCTGGCGCATGATGCGTGGAAAGCGATGTGGTTCACGGACCCGGTGACCCGCAGCACTTCCTTTGGCATCGGCCTGGGCACGCTGGTCTTGACCGTGAACGTCGCCCTCCTGGGCGGATTCACGTTTGGCTGTCATGCGTTCCGGCATCTCATCGGCGGCAAGCTCGATCAGCTCTCGACGGCAAAAATCCGCAAGCCCCTTTACGACTGCTCTAGTTGCCTCAATCGCAGCCACATGGCTTGGGCATGGATCAGCTTGTTCTGGGTGGCGTTCAGCGATGTGTACGTGCGGCTCTGCTCGATGGGGATTTGGAAAGACTGGAGAATCATCTGATGGCGGAGTACGAAACCCACGAACATGACGTCCTTGTCATCGGCGCGGGCGGCGCCGGCTTGCGGGCCGCAATCGAAGCATCGGCAGCCGGCGTTTCCGTCGGCCTCGTCTGTAAGTCGCTGCTCGGCAAGGCGCACACGGTGATGGCTGAGGGCGGAATCGCAGCCGCCCTCGCCAATGTCGATGAGCGCGACAACTGGAAGGTCCACTTTTCCGACACCATGCGCGGCGGGCAGTACGTCAACAACTGGCGCATGGCCCAACTGCACGCCCAGGAAGCGCCGGCGCGGGTCCACGAGCTTGAAGCATGGGGGGCAGTCTTCGACCGCACGCCCGATGGCCGCATCTTGCAGCGCAACTTCGGCGGCCACAAATATCCGCGGCTGGCCCACGTCGGCGACCGCACCGGCCTGGAATTGATCCGCACCTTGCAAGATCATGGCATCCATCTCGGCATGGAAGTCTACATGGAGTGCACGGTCGTCAAGCTCCTGAAGGATGGCGACCGGATCGCGGGAGCTTTCGCCTATTACCGGGATCGGGGCCGTTTCGTCATCTTCAAGGCGAAGGCGGTGGTGCTGGCGACAGGCGGCATCGGCAAGGCCTACAAGATCACCAGCAACAGTTGGGAGTACACCGGCGACGGCCACACGCTTGCCTACGACGCCGGGGCCGATCTGCAGGACATGGAGTTCCTTCAATTTCACCCGACGGGCATGATTTGGCCGACAAGCGTGCAGGGAATCCTCGTGACGGAAGGCGTTCGCGGCGAGGGCGGCATCCTCGTTAACAACAAGGGCGAGCAGTTCATGTACAAGGATATTCCCGACCTCTATAAGAATCAGACCGCCAAGGATCCCGAAGAAGGTTGGCGCTATTGCCAGGGAGATCGCAATGCCCAGCGCCCCGCCGAACTCTTGACGCGCGATCACGTGGCCCGCTGTATTCGTCGCGAAGTGAATGAAGGTCGCGGCAGCCCACACGGCGGCGTCTTCCTCGACATTTCTTGGATCAAATCGAAGATTCCGAACGCGCCGGAGCACATCAAGCGGAAGCTGCCGAGCATGTATCACCAGTTCAAGGAACTGGGCGACATCGATATCACCAAGGAAGCGATGGAAGTCGGCCCGACCACGCATTACATCATGGGTGGAGTCAAGGTCGATGCCGAGTCGCAAATGTCTCGAGTGCCCGGCCTCTTTGCGTGCGGAGAATGCGCCGTCGGTATCAACGGCGCCAATCGGCTGGGCGGCAATTCACTGTCAGATTTGATCGTCTTCGGCAAACGCGCCGGTGAGTTCGCCGCCAAGTACGCCAAAGACAAAGGCGCCCCTGCCCTTCACAACGATCAGGTTGAAGAAGCGGCCCGCTGGACGCTCGCGCCCTTCGAGCGCGCCGGCGGCACGGAGGGACCATACCAGATCCAATATGATCTGCAAAACATGATGCAGGATCTGGTCGGCATCGTCCGCCGCGAGGACGAGATGCTGCGAGCGCTCGAAGGTTTAGGCAAACTTCGCCGCCGCGCGCAAGAAGCCAAGGTCGCCGGCAATCGCGAGTATAACCCCGGCTGGCACACGGCCCTCGACTTGCACAACCTGCTGACGGTCTCCGAAGCGATCGCCCGCTCCGCCTTGGTCCGCAAAGAAAGCCGCGGCGGCCATTTCCGCGACGACTTTCCCGCGAAAGCGGACAAATTCGCCAAGGTAAACCTCGTCGTCCGCAAAGGCCCTGATGGCCAGATGCAGCTCGAAGAGGTGCCGATTCCGGAGATGCCGGAGGAGTTGAAGCAGATTATCAAGGAGATGGGTTAGGTTGATTTGGCGAGTCGGGAGCGTAAGCGGCGTAAGCGACCGGAGGACGCGCCGCACACTCCGGTCGCTTACGCTCCCGGCTCGCCGTGAATCCATTGGAGACGGTCAATGTCGTCTACCGACACGCAAATAATGATCACTCTCCGCATTTGGCGGGGCGACGCCAACGGCGGCAAGTTCGAGGACTACCGAACGCCCGTCGCCGAGGGCATGGTCGTTCTCGACGCCGTCCATCGCGTGCAGGCCGAACAAGCCAATGACATGGCCGTGCGCTGGAACTGCAAAGCCGGCAAATGCGGCTCATGTTCTGCGGAAATCAACGGCAAACCAGGGCTCATGTGCATGACACAGCTCACGCATTTGCCGCTTGATGAGCCGATCACCATCGAGCCGATGCGGGCCTTTCCGCGCGTGAAGGATCTGGTGACTGATGTGTCGTGGAACTACCGCGTCAAGAAGCGCATCAAGCCCTTCAAGCCGCGTAAACCCGACGCTTCCGACGGCACCTGGCGGATGGGACAAGCCGACGTCGACCGCGTGCAGGAATTTCGCAAGTGTATCGAATGTTTCCTTTGCCAAGACGTCTGCCACGTCTTGCGCGATCATCACCTGCACGAGGAATTCATTGGCCCGCGCTTCCTCGTCCATATTGCCGCCCTGGAGATGCATCCGCTTGACACCGAGGATCGCCTTCCCGAGCTAAAGGAAGCAAACGGCATCGGCTACTGCAACATCACCAAATGCTGCACGAAGGTCTGCCCCGAGCACATCACCATCACCGACAACGCGATCATTCCGCTCAAGGAACGCGTGGTGGACGAGTACTATGATCCGCTCACCCGCTTGTGGCGCCTGGTCTGGCCCAAGAAAAACCCGAATGACGTTTAGCAGGGAGCCGCAGGCGACCGGGCGGCCCAGTCGCCTGCGGCTCCGCGCTAAACAATGCGGCCCGCATATTCCGCATATCTTCCGCTGGAACGGTCTGGCGCCGGGTGACCATTCGTGTTCGTGGCAATTCCGGCGCGTCCACTGCCGATTTATCCCGAAGAGGTCCACCTCGGAAAGGATTCCATCGATGAAGATCTGGCTGTACCGACTTCCCCTCACCGCAATTGCATTTTTGATTTTTTTCGGGCCTTCGTCCGGACAAGAGCCGGCGCCCGCCCAGTTTCCGCCTTCCGGCGCGCCGGTTGTGCCGGCGCCGCCGCCCGCTCGCGGTCCGTTTCAGAGTTGTCTCAATAAGCACGGGCTGGGCTGTTGGGCGCACCACACGCAAATGGGCTGCGGCAGCTTTCACTCCGAGATGCGCTTTATGTTCGGCTCGTGCCGGACCTTCTTCAGCGAACGCTGTATTCCCAATCCACCGCACAGCGACCGCGACCCGTACTGGCGCAATCCGTGCGGCGGACCGGGCGGCACGGGTAATTGCAATCAATAGAATGGCGCGTGCGGGAGGACATCATGGCCGACCTACCCCTCGTTTATCTCGCCCGTCACGGTGAAACCGCCTGGACGGTCTCACGCCAGCATACGGGCCGCTCCGACATTCCGCTCACCGAGAAGGGCGAGCGCAACGCGGTCAAGCTTGGCCAACGCCTGAAGACCGTGGCCTTCGCGCGCGTTTTCAGCAGCCCCTCCCAGCGTGCCCGCAAGACTTGTGAACTAGCCGGCTTCGCGGACGTCGCCCAAGTTGATCTCGACACACAGGAATGGGATTACGGGCGCTACGACGGCTTGACCTCGGTTCAGATTCTCAAGGAGCGGCCTGACTGGCAACTGTTCCGTGACGGTTGTCCCGACGGCGAAACCGTGGCGCAAATCGGCGCCCGCGCCGACCGCGTGCTGGCGCGCCTTCGCTCCATCCAGGGCAACGCGCTGCTCTTTTCGAGCGGACATTTCCTCCGCGTCCTAGCGGCGCGTTGGTTGGGCCTGGATGCTTCGGGCAGTCGCTATCTTTTGCTGAGCACCGCGAGCCTGAGCGTTCTCGGCTATGAGCACAACGCAAATGAGCCGGTCCTTCGCCTGTGGAACGACGATAGTCACGTTCTGTAGCAACCGTCTGTAGCGACCGCTTGCCGTTTCGCGCTCCATTCATCTATTATCGGTAGACCTTCCGCATCCACATCTTAAATGGAGGTTTGCCATGGATATCGGATTCAACAAGCCGCTCTACATCCTTCCCTTCGATCACCGTGGTTCGTTCCAAGCCAAGATGTTCGGCTGGAAGGGGGCGTTGACGGGCATTCAGTCCGCCGAGATCGCCGCCACCAAGCAAATCATCTACGAGGGCTTCAAGGCCGCGGTCGACGGCGGCGTTCCCAAGGAGAAGGCCGGCATTTTGGTCGACGAGCAATTCGGCACGGCCATTCTCAAGGACGCGGCCAAGCAGGAATACATCACGGCATGCCCGGCGGAAAAGAGCGGCCAGGACGAATTCGATTTTGAATACGGCAATGACTTCGGCAAACACATCGAGATGTTCAAGCCGACCTTCTGCAAGGTGCTGGTCCGCTTCAATCCCGAAGCCGACCGAGCCATGAATCAGCGACAGGCAAGCAAGCTCCGTAAGCTTTCGGCTTATATGCGTCACACGGGCCGCTACTTCATGTTTGAATTGTTGGTGCCGCCGGACAAGGCTCAGATGGAGCACGTCAAGGGCGACAAGAAACGCTTCGAGAAGGAGTTGCGGCCCGATCTCATGGTGCGGGCGATCCAGATGCTTCAGGATGGGACCGTCGAACCGGACGTGTGGAAGATCGAGGGCCTCGATACGCGTGAAGACTGCGAGAAAGTGGTAGCCGCCGCCCAGCGCCGGGGCCGCACCAATGTCGGCTGCATTATCTTGGGGCGCGGTGAAGACGACAAGAAAGTCCGCGAGTGGTTAACGGTCGCCGCCAAAGTCCCGGGCTTCATCGGCTTCGCGGTGGGCCGCACCACGTTTTGGGACCCTTTGATCGCATACCGCAGCAAGAACATCAGCCGCGAAGAGGCCGTTATGCGCATCGCTGCCACGTACCGCGGATGGGTGGACTTGTTTGAACAAGCGAAGTAGACTGGAGTAAAGCGCGAAACCGCCGAGCGAACGACAAGACGCAGCAGAAGGTTGAGGCCTTCGGCTGCGTCTTGTCGTTCGCTCGGCGGTTTCGCGCGCCCTTCAGCTCATTCACAGCAAGGCACGCACACCGGAATCCGCCGGCACACTTTGTAGGTCACGCAATACGGCTCCATCCGGCAGGTCGTCACCGGCACGCAAGTCACGGTTTCTTGGGGCACCATCCGGCAGACCGTGTAAGGCACCTGGCAGACTTTCTCTTCCGTGACGATGCGGCATTTCTGGCACTTGACCACCTGTTGGCACTGTTCCGGCACCATCCGGCAAGTGGTGTAAGGCACCTGGCAGACTTTTTCCTCGGGCACCATGATGCAGCGCGTCCTCGTCACCATTCGGCAATGCTGCTCGGGAATCATCCGGCAGGTCGTATACGGGACATGCTTGACATGCACCTCCGGCACCATGTAGCACTTGCGGCACGTCACCATCCGGCAATGCTGCTCGGGCACCATCCGGCAGGTCGTGTAGCAGTACCGCTGCACGCGCTCCTCGGGCACCATATAGCACCGGCGACACGTCACCATCCGGCAATGTTGCTCGGGGATCATTCGGCAGGTCGTATACGGAATGTGCTTGACGTGCACTTCGGGCACCATGTAGCACTTTCGGCAAGTGATCATCCGGCAATGTTGCTCCGGGATCATTCGGCAGGTCGTGTAGCACATCCGCTGGACGCGTTCCTCGGGCACTTTAACGCAGCGCTGGCAAGTCACCATCTTGCAGTGCTGTTTGGGCACCATCCGGCATGTCGTGTATGTGCATTTCCGCGTGGTGCATTCCGGCACCGTGCGGCAGACGTTGTAGCGAACCGTGTGGCAGTGCTCGCGACGGACGTAATGGCAGCAAGTCACCGTGCGGATTTCGTCGCGCGGCACCCACACGCGCTTGCACTCATGCCGGCCGGGGAGCTGCACGCAATAGTTGACTACCGGGCCGGGGCAGTAATGCGACGTGCAGGTGCAGGGGTCGAACGTCCACGTGCCAGGCATTCGGCAGCAACGATTGACGACTGGTCCCGGAATGAAGCACGTTTCGGTGTGCCAATCGCCTGTTTTCACGCAGATCTGCTTCGTCGTGTAGACCGGCTCGCACGTGTACGTCTTGACGATCTTCTCGCAGGGTTCCAGAACGGTGCGATAAGTAACCACCGGCACGTCGACGCAGTGCTGCTGATACTCGGGCCGATACGTCGTCCACTGCACCGGCACTTGGTAGCATTCGATCTTGTCGTGGTAGACCGTGTAGCGTCGCTCGCAGACGTGATTTTGGTATTCAGGCCGATAGGTCGTCCAGGTTTGCGGCACCTGGTAGTCCTGATAGCATTGCTTCATCACCGTGTAACGGCATTCACGGACGTGATGCTGGTACTCGGCGCGATACGTCGTCCAATACTGCGGCACTTGGTAATCCTGGTAGCACGGCTTCATCTCCGTGTAGCGGCGTTCGCAGACATGGTTCTGGTATTCGGGCCGATAGGTGGTCCAGTATTGCGGCACCTGATAGTCCTGGTAGCACGGCTTCATCACCGTGTAACGGCATTCGCGCACGTGTTGCTGATATTCGGCCCGATACGTAGTCCAGTAGCAAGGCTCTTGGTAGCACTGGGTGACGGGCTTCATCACGCAATAGCGATGCTCGCGCACATGCTGCTCGTAAACAGGTCGAAAGACCGTGAAGCAACGAACGACGTCGTAGGTTTCATAGACGGGCCGGCAGACCGTATAGCGATGTTCGCGGACTTTTTGCTCGTAGACTGGGCAATAGGTGGTGCTGCGGCATTCCTTCATGACGGTGTGGTAAACCGGCTTATATTGAACGCAGGTGCGCTCTTCCCACACGGTCTGATAGCAGACTCGGTAGCTGACGCACGGCATGCACTGCTGTGGACATGATGGGGGAAAACGACATGCCCCGCAATGTCCGGCCCACGCCGTGGATGCGGAAGCACCGAAAAGTGCAACTGTCAGCGCCAGGACATTCTTGAGCCTCATCTCGGGCCTCCTCGACAAGCGACCTGCGATGTTCCGTGAGATGTGCGGGGCGCGCGACCGACTAGTCGCGGCATTCCCGTCCGGACAAATGTGCCCGATGGTCGGGGTTGCGTAAAATCTTCTTGAAGGAAATACCGAGGGATTTTCGAAAGCGGGGTGCTTTGACCGGGACTTTGACGGACGGTCTTGAAATGACGTTTGGGTGAATTCTGTCGAGAAGGGAAGGTTTAGCCGCGAGCCAGCGGCGAGCGCGGGCGGAGCGCAATGGGATTCGGTCCGCTCTCGCCGCTGGCTCGCGGCTTAACGAAATGGCTATTGCGCCAGCGCTTCCGCCTCCGCCACCATGTCGCCTAGCAGCGTCAAGCCCATGTCCCAGAACGCCGGATCGGTGACATCCACGCCCAGCTTCCCGAGAAGAATGTGCGGCGCTTCCGAACCGCCGGCGGCCAGCAAGTCCAAATACTTCGGCACGAACGCCGGTCCGTCCTGCTTGTACTTCTGCACCAGCGCCAGCACCAACAGTTCGCCGAACGCATAGGCGTAACAATAGAACGGCGAGCGGATGAAATGGCCGATGTAAAGCCACCACCAATCGTAACCCGGCGTCAATTCGACCACGTCCGCGAACATCGCTTCGTTGGTGCCGCGCCAGAGCTTGTTGATCGCCTCGCTCGACAGCTCGCCTTGTTCCTTGCGCGCCCGGTGCAAATCCAACTCGAAGCGAGTCATCGCCACCTGGCGGAAGACGGTGGCGAACGCGTCCTCGATCTTGCTGCACAGCATCGCCAGGCGCTGTTTGGGCTCTGTGTAAATCTGGAGCAGCCGCTGAAACGTCAGCATCTCGCCGAAGACGCTGGCCATTTCCGCAGTTGTCAGCGGCGTGTCACACTGCAAGTATCCTTGCCCGCGCGAAAGATACTGGTGAACTCCATGACCCAATTCGTGGGCCAAGGTCATGACGTCGCGGATTCGGTCCGTGAAGTTCAGCAGAATGTAGGGATGCACGCTCGGCACGACGCTCGAGGAAAACGCACCGCCGCGTTTGCCGGGACGCAGCTCCGCGTCGATCCAGTTCTGGTCGAAAAACTCACGGACAATGGCGCCGGCCTTGGGGCTGAACGCCTCATAGCTTTCCTGTACGATCCGGCGGGCGAGCGGCCAATCGCAGCTTGGAAGGTCCGCGGGGATCGGCGCGTAGCGGTCGTAATCGTAAAGCCGATCAAGGTCGAGCAGCTTTCCCTTGAGTCGATAGTATCGCTGTACCAGTCCGTAATGACGCTGGGCGGCGTTCATGAGCGCTTCCACGACTGCATCGTTGATCTCGTTGGATAGATTCCGTGACGCCATCGGCGTAGGGAATCGCCGCAGCTGCGTGTCCGATTGATGATCGAGAACGATGTTGTTGAAAATGAACGCCAGTAGCCGGGAGTTCGCTTCCAAGCCCTGCGAAATGCCCTCGGCGGCGGCCTTGCGCGCGCCGCGGTCGGGATCGTAAAGCTTCGCCAGGATTTCTTGCAAGCTCAGAGGCGTCTTCTCCGGGCCGAACGCGAACTTCATGCTTGCGGTGGTTTCTTCGAAGAGCCGGCCGAATGCCGCCTTGCCCGTGATCGCTTTCTCATCGAGAATTTTCTCTTCCGGCTCGCTGAGATAATGCGGCTTCCAGACTCGTTTCTGTTCCAAGTAATGACGGTATTTCGCGAGCTTCGGGTGGTTGAACAGGGCCCGCGCCGGCTCGTCGGCAAGCTGAATCCATTCGAGGTCGAAGAAGATGAGGTGCTTGTTGATAGCCGTGCGTTCTTCGCGGGTGCGCGAGAGCAGCGCGCCATGCCGTGGATCGTCGGTGCATGCGGAGTGAACGAGTGCCGCGTAAATCGCCGGCTTGTCCATCAACTCGAAAAGATCTTCCAGCTCCTTGACCGCATTGGACAGCAATTCGGCGTCGTTCTGAGTCAGCGTCGCGATCTTGCCGCGATACCCCTTCTCGAACGCCTGAGCCCGCGCCAGCGCGGCTTCTAAGTCGGCGGAGATGCGCGAATCATCGACCCCGCTATAAAGGTCACGCAAATCCCAGGCGACACCGGCGGCGCTGCTTTTTGTCGTGGACATGTGGAGTTTATAAAACCGCTGCTGTTCCGCGTCAACTAAGCCGCATACAGTAAGCCCAGGATGAGCGCACCGAATCCTGGGGGTAGAGATAGATGACCAACGTGGAAGTGCTCCGATTTCCTAACGCAAACGCGCTGGCCGCAGACGCGGCGGAGCGCATCATCCGCGCCGCCGAGGCCGCCGTCGCCGCCCGAGGTCGATTCCTGTTCGTGCTCGCCGGCGGCTCAACGCCCGAAAAAACTTATGCGCTTCTGGCCCAGTCCGAGAACGCGCGCCGGCTGAACTGGGCCGCGACCACGATCCTCTTTGGCGATGAAAGAATGGTCCCGCCCGACGATACGCGCAGCAATTTTCACATGGCGCGAAGCGCGCTGTTGTCGAAGGTACCTGTCCCCGAAAAGCAGATCCTGCGCATTCCGACGGATCGAGCGCCATCCGCTTGTGCCCAGACTTATGCGGCAATTCTTAATTTCGGACAGCCGCCTTCTGCATCGCCGCCGGTCTTCGATCTAATCCTGCTCGGCCTCGGCGACGACGGTCACACCGCCTCGCTTTTCCCCGGCGCGGCCGCGCTCAAGGAACAAAAGGCATGGGTCACCTGGAGCCCGCCCGGCGTGTTGCCGCCGCCGGTTGATCGCGTGACCATGACCTTTCCCGTTCTGAACGCTGCCCGTGAGGTGATGTTTTTGGTCGCTGGCGCCAACAAGGCCGCTCCGGTGAAGGAAGTCCTCGAAGGAATGCCCACAGTCGAAAAGTATCCAGCTGCCGGCGTGCAACCCACTTCGGGGAAATTGACTTGGCTTCTCGATGAGGCAGCTGCAGCTCTCTTGACCCGGCATCCTTGATTTCTGTCCGGCTTACCCTATCCGTACCATCAGCAGAATGACCTCACCGATTGAATCGCAAGTCGAGATGCGGAGTTGATGGAGAACCCGCGTGGAGTTTGAGCATTATCTGCTGCACGTGCTGCTGGCCCTTCCCTTGGTGGGAGCGATCGTGGTCGCTCTCCAAGGACCGAAACGCCAGACAGCGGTTCGCCGCATTAGCTTGGGCGTATCCCTGGTAATTGCTTTTTGCTCATTTATTCTCGCGGGCCGATTCATGGCCTTGGAACGACCCTGGACGGCGCCCCAAAAACCCACGGAGCGCATTTCAACGACGTTCCAACCCGAGTTCGTGCCGGGCCTCAAGTCGACGGCCCTTCATGACGCCGGGACCGATTGGGACTTGATTCCACTGGGCGCCGGAACGGTACAGTTCTACCTCGGCGTCGATGGCATCAATCTTTTCTTGATCGTGCTGACCGCCGTCCTTTTTCCGCCTTGCGTGCTCATTTCGTGGAATCAAGTCCACGAGCGTGTCAACGAATTCTATGCCTGGCTCCTGGCGCTCCAGACGTGCGTCCTCGGCGTGTTCATGGCGTTCGACATCGTCCTTTTTTATGTTTTTTTCGAGCTGTCGCTGGTGCCCTTGTTTTTCCTGATTGGCATTTGGGGCGGGCCGGAGCGCCGCTACGCCGCCCGTAAGTTCTTCGTCTACACCCTGACAGGCAGCTTGCTGACATTGCTCGGCATCATGGGCGTCGTTCTGGCAGTCTATTCGCGCACGCACGTATTGACGTTTTCGATTCCCGAGCTGGTCGTACTCGTGAATCAACAACTCGCCATTCAAGACTCGGAATCACGCGCTTATTGGCTCAGCATTCAAATGGTCGTGTTCTCGCTCCTGGTAGCGGGTTTCGCCGTCAAGGTGCCCCTCGTGCCGTTTCATACTTGGCTGCCGCTAGCCCACGTCGAGGCGCCTACCGCCGGCAGCGTCGATCTTGCCGGGCTCTTATTGAAAATCGGCGTCTACGGTTTTCTGCGGCTGTGTATTCCTCTTACTCCCGATGTCAGCCTGGCATGGGGGTTGCCTCTTGTTACGGTGTTGGCGGTCATCGGCATCATCTACGGCGCTTTTTGCGCCTACGCCCAGGACGACGTGAAAAAGCTGATCGCTTATTCCAGCATCAGCCACCTGGGTCTTTGCATGGCCGCGGTATACAGTTTGACGGCGACCGGTCTAGCGGGCGGGCTCTTTCAAATGGTCAACCACGGCCTCTCAACGGGATTGTTGTTCCTCTTAATCGGTATGCTCTATGAGCGCTATCACACGCGCATGTTGCAGGACTACAGCGGCATGGCCACGCGGCTGCCGCTCTTTGGCTTCTGTTTGATGTTCGCTGTTTTATCGAGCGTCGGCCTGCCGGGGCTCAATGGCTTCGTCGGCGAGGCGTTGTGTTTTTTCGGGATCATGGAAGAGGAAACGACGTACGGCGGCGGCCCGTTCTTCGCGGTTGTGGCACTTTCCGGCATGGTGCTCGGAGCGTGGTACTTGATCACCATGGTGCGGCGCCTGCTTTTCGGTCCCTTGAAGGAGCCGCACCACGACGGACCGGCGATCCCGGACATGGAGCCGCGCGAGTGGGCGACGTTCCTCCCGTTGGCGGCCTTATGTCTCTTGCTGGGCCTGTACCCGCATCCGTTCCTGGCCACGTCGCAACCGGACGTCGATCGCCTTGCTCACCTCGCCGACGCGGCCCGGCAGCGGCAACAACAAGATGTCCAAGCCCGCAGATGAGCGCAGCGAATCTGCGGGGTGCCATCAAAAACCCCGCAGATTCGAAGACTCAACTGCGGGCTTGGGCGAGGGATGAAAATGACCAACGCCGACAAAGCGCTGGAGTTTATCGCGGACGGGATGACGGTCGGCCTGGGATCGGGAAGCGCGTCGGAGCACTTCATCGCGGCTCTTGGGGAGCGCGTACGCGCGGGCCTAAGAATCCGCGGTGTGCCGACTTCCAACCATTCCGCGGACCTGGCGGAAAAGGCCGGCATTCCGCTCGTTTCGCTCGAAGAAGGCCTGCCTCTGGACCTGACCGTTGACGGCGCCGATGAGGTCGATCCCAATTTCAATTTGATCAAGGGTTATGGCCGGGCCTTGGTGCGTGAGAAAGTCGTCGCGGCTTCTTCAAAAATGCTTGTCATCCTGGTCGGCCCCGAGCATATCGAAGAGAAACTGGTGAAGGTCTTGGGTGGTCGCGGCAGGCTCCCCGTCGAGGTGATTCCTTTCGCCCTGCCCTTATGCAAGCGGCGCATTCAGGAACTCGGCCTGGCGAGTCAATTGTTCATGCAAGGCGATAAACCGTTCGTGACTGACAACGGCAATTACATCCTCGACTGCGTGGTGCGCGAAATCAAAGATCCGGCCGGTCTGGAGAATGATCTCAAATCGATTCCAGGCGTCGTCGGTACAGGCTTGTTTGTGGGAATGGCGGACGCTATTGTGATTCAGCGCGGCGACAAGTTGGATGTGCGCAGGAGGACGGGAACATGATCAAGGTCGCGCCATCGGTGCTGGCGGCCGATTTTCTCAAACTGGGCGAGCAGATCCGCGAGGCCCAAGCTGCCGGCGCCGACCGCTTGCACATGGACGTCATGGACGGCCGTTTCGTGCCGAACATCAGCTTCGGGATGCCGCTCGTCCAGGCCGTGCGGCGTGGGTCGACTCTGCCCGTCGAGACGCACTTGATGATCGTCGAGCCGGAACGCTATGTCGAAGCGTTCGCACAAGCGGGCGCCGACACGATCATCGTCCATCAGGAAGTCTCGCCGCACTTGGATCGCACGATTCAAGTCATCAAGCACCACGGCAAACGCGCAGGGGTCGCGATCAATCCGTCCACGCCCATTGAAGTGCTGGGCGAAGTGCTCGAGCAACTCGATTTGGCGCTCCTGATGACAGTCAACCCGGGGTTCGGCGGCCAGCATTTTCTGGAATACACGCTGCGCAAGATCCGGCAGATGCGGGCGCTGCTCGACCGCCGCAATCCGGCATGCGAGTTGGAGGTGGACGGCGGCATCGAGCCGCACACGGCGCCGCGCGTGGCTGAAGCCGGAGCGCGGGTGCTGGTCGCCGGCTCCGCTCTTTTCGGCGCTGCCGACGGCTTCACCGCGGCCTACGGGCGTCTACAAGCGAGTTTGGGATCCTAAAATTGAAAGAGAGAGGTCTAACAGTGCAAACCCGCAAGCAACTCACGGTATTTCTGGAGAATAAACCGAGCCGGCTCGCTCAGGTGCTGTCGGAGTTGGCTCGCAACAAGATCAATATCGTCGCCCTCTCGGTCATGGATCGCCACGAAGCCGGGGTGCTCCGGCTGGTAACCGAGGACGAGGCGCAAACCACGAAAGTGGTCCAGGGGCTTAATGCCCCATTCACCGAATCCGACGTGCTGGCTATCGAACTTCGCAATCAACCCGGCGCCCTGGCTCATCTGTGCGAGACCCTGGCGACGGAACATGTCAGCATCGACTATGCCTATTGCAGCTCGGGCGGCCGCAACGGCAAAGTCTTCGGCATTTTCAAAGTCTCCAATCTGGAGAAAGCGCAACGCCTGCTCGCCGCCAACAATCACAAGAGGCCGGAAAAACGGACACTCCGCGACCAGAGGACTTACCGACGTTGACGATTCATGTGTCGAGGTCGATGTCCCACGGATCGATGGGTTGGCGTATGAATTCTTCGAGAATTACGCGTACGGAGGGAACTTCGCGCGGAATTTCCGGCTGCGGAATCGACTTGCGAACCTCTTCCAAATCGGGGATCGGAGTCGGCGGCTGATAGTCGGCTAACGACTTTTCGATGTCGATGGGCCGGCAGCCGGCCGTCGTTTGTCGCTTGCCTTCGAAACGCTCGCGGAAACTTTTGAGGATTCCGTCCGTGGTGTCGACGTTCAAGCTGGCGGCGTCCGCTTTCACGCGACGGTCGCTGTCGGAAAGCATCTCGCGGGCCCAATTGATGTCTTCGAGCGGCGACTTGGTCAGTCCCTTCCGGGCCCAAATGAGCCGCTTCGCCCACGCCGCTTCGATCGTCTCGCGATCGGCATCCTTGTCGACTCCCAAAATCAAATACGGCCCCACCTGCGCGCGCGGCAACGGCGCCAATTCCAGCGTCACAGGCAGCGGCGGCGGCATCCGGCTCATTTCCGTTTCCTCACTACTCACCACTCACTCTCCTAACGAATGGCATTGATCGATCTTGCGGTCGCAATGGTGGATTAGACTGTTCAAATCGCGGCGAAGGTCGTCGGCGCTTACCAGCGAGAGGCATTTCTGGGCGACGCGGCGGAGCTGAAAGAACTTCTCTTCCAGATCGCGCATCACGTTGCGGACCACCGGCCAATTGATCTGATAGCTGGGCAAGCGGCGCATCTGGTCGATGACCTTGTTAATCTGCGTCGTATACTGCTCGCCCTGCCGCTCCAACGTCGGGATGACGTTGTTGATCATCGACGTGGTTCGCTCCTCGACGCGCATGTCGCCTGGAAATCGCTGCAGCACCCGCCGCATGTCCCCAAGCATGCGCTCCACATCTTCCGGATTGCGCAGATCGCGGACGTCCAGCTCGAACAACTCCACTTGCGGGTCGTTGGGGCGGATTTCGCGGAGCCTCTTCAATGCCCGCCGCGCCTCATCGGTTTTCTTGAGTTGTGTGTACATGTGGAAAAGCCGTTCGAGCGTATCGCTGTCGCTGGGCCGAATGCGATGGGCCCGCTGCAGAAAACCGAGGGCGCTCGTCCATTTCTCTTTGCGCGTGAATACGTCGGCCAGCCGGCTCAACCCCTCGAAGGCCAGCCGCGGCAGAAACTCAGGCGGCCGTGAAATCGGGAAGTAATGCTCCAGATAGTCGAAGTAACGGTTCCAATGCTGCTCGGCCCGGTCGAAACGCCCCTGCCACTCGGCCGTGAGCGCCAGGTTCTGTTCGATCATCGCCCCCATGTAGACGCCGCGTTCGTTCACGTGACGCGGATTCCCGAGCCCTGCCGCCGCCTGGACGTCCTTCACGAAAACGTCCTGGGCGGACCGGAAGTACCAAGCCGCCCGCTCGAAATCCTGCATGAGCGAAGAACAAACACCGAGCATGTTGTTTAAGCAAATGAGCGACGTCGCTTCCAGCTTGTTGCCGGCGCCTTCGATCTTGCGCGCTACGCCGGCCAGGAGCGAGTACGCCTCCTCCCATTGGAAGCGATCCATCAAATGCTTCCCTTCGACGAGGGCGGCCCCGAAGTATGCGGCGTGCGCGACGACGCTGTGCGGCCGCTGCGCCACCAGCCGGGCAAGCAGCGGATAGGCGACGTCGAACTGACCCAGGCCTCCGAGCAAGTCGACGAGGCGCGCTTCCTCGGCGGCCGTCAATGTGCCTACCAGGTAATGCTGATCCTGACCGTTGCCGTCCGGAGAACTCTCGCCGGCTATGCCATCCAACAAAGTTCGTAAGATCTCGAGGAATCGCTTTTCTTCCGGCGCCGGGCAGAGGCCGACGATCTTTGGGATCAACTCCGCGCAGGCCTCCCGCTCGCCGAGACTAAGGCGCGTCAATAGCAAGTTGTACGCCGCGGGATACGACCGCGGCTCCTGCTCCAATGAACGGCTGAAATCCTCGACAGCGGCGGCGAAGTCTCGCTCAGCGAACGCCAGTATGCCGCGCTGCAAATGCACGTTGGCGTCCGGCTGAGCGATTTTGCTGAGAACGTGCCGGGCGTCGGCGTTTCGGCCCAGATGCTTGTAGCACATCGCCAAAAGATAGGCCGCATTCGAATCCTGATATCCTGCCTTGACCGCCTGCTCCAGAACCTGCGCGGCCCGGTTCCAGTCCGTGGCCTCGAGCGGCTGAGCAAGCAGAGTTTCGGTACTGTCGGACATGCGGGCCTCGCACGGACTTGGGCGGACCCTTGAAAACTATCGGGAGCAAGAAGACTTGGCAAGCGAGCGTATTACGCTTGCGGTTTCGCGCGTGGACCCGTCTCAATATTCCCCGATATCCTCCGGCGGCACTCCGAGGCGCTTCGCGATTGCTCGCAGCGTTGCGCAGTGCGGCCTTTCAATTTCATTGCGCTCAATGCGTGCGATGGTCTTGGACGCCAGAGTTGGGAAGTCGCTCCGCTTTAGCTTTCGCTGTTTTCGAAGCCGGAATAGTGAGGCGCCAAATGTCCGTTCGCTTTCTTTCCGTTGAAAGAGCGTTCGTTCTCGATATTCCCGGTCCGTCTCGTAAAGAATGGTGTCGGTTGAGGATTCGTAATCACCGAGTGCCACGGTGCGGCCAAAATCGGTGACACGAACGTTCGAGAAATCGGGCTTCGTACCGTCTCCCGAAGGCTCAAAAAAAGAAAACGGCACTACCAGAGGCTGACAATTTCCGCGAACAAGGGACAGCGTTCGGGTGATAGGGTCCGAAGCTGCCGCGATGATGAAGTCCGAACGATTGATTGAAGGGTCGAAGAGCACCTCTGAAAGCTCATCCTTCGGCAACCATCGATAACCGGGGTTGTCCCCGACAATGTGCGAGAAGAGGCCGTGTAACGTCGGAACGCTCTCCGGCCTTGGAGAGGCCACGGTAAGCACACACTCGTGCCTAGGAAACGCGCGCCTAACTTGCGTTCTCCGCCTGCTTGTAACCGCCTTCACCAATTCGTCGGCGAATTTCTGAGTGTACGTGATCCACGTGAGGTCAACGGGCTCTTCCTCATAGACTTTGCCGATCTCGGCTTGAGTCTTGCAAAAGCGAACGGTGTTGGACAGAAATCGCTTGAAGCGATTTCGGTTTGAGTCGAGGATAACATAGCGCCCTTCAACTGTCTTCATCGGAGTCCTCTTGATTGTCCTTTGGATTGTCCTCTTCCCTGCTCGAAGTCGGATTGCTCGGATACTTCTCGTCCCAGGCGTTTTGAAGCGCCTTCCAACTCTTCTCGATCAGTTCTCGAACCTCGTCGTCAATGTCGGCCCATCTGCCTCCCGGTGGCTCAAGGAAGCTCTTGTCCCTGAGCCCCACGCGCCACTCTTTCTTGCCGAAAATGATGGTCACGTGGGGCGGTTCGAGCCGTTCTTTTTCTCGAATCTTGACCTTCCAGCCTCGGGCTCTTAGCCGTTTTGGAAGCTCGAGCTGAAAAGGCACGGTATGCTCCCAGTTAGATTATGTCCCATTAACAAAAACACTTCAAGTGGGACATTTATGACAAGTCGATATGGGTCCCAGTATGCGCCAAGAGATCGGCGATGGATGGATGTCGCTCGGGAGGCAACCGAGTCCTCATCCCTGATGCGAGTCATTCGGGAGGGAGCTGGCGCGATGAAGCTTTAGACTGCCAATATAGCAGCCCTGTGCAAACACACATTTGTCCACACTATGCGTTACTTCCCTGCGGGTTCTACATTCAGGATCTTCACCTTCGGCTGAGACAAATCAACTTTTATCAGTGACTCCGTGACCGCCTCGCCGACATTCCCCGCTCGGTCAATCGCTTCGACTTTGAGATGGAACTGATACGGCAGCCGCTCCGGCATCGTCCAGATGTGGCGACCCGTGTTGGGGAGCTTCTCGCCGATGGGCGTCCACGGACCGGCGAGCTGTTCGGCATAGGACAAGGTGATGGGATCGCGGGCCATGTTCTTGTCGCGCGCGGTCCAGGTGACGTTGAGCTTGCCCTTTTCGGGCCCCGTGCCGACCAGCACGTTGTGAAGCTGCACCACCGGCTTGGTGATATCCACCTCGATCCAGATTTGCGGCCGATCGCCGATCTGCGGCGGCCGATCGCCGAGGCCGACGCCGCTCTTGGCGACCAAGCTGATGCCGTATAGTCCTTCGCCGACTACGTCGAAGGTGATGTTCTGCTGCTCGCCGCCGAATTTCGCCGGATACTTATTCCAGCTTCGGCCGTCCTGCGTGTACCACAATTCGACCACGGAAACGCCGGACGGCCCGACTTCCTTGACTTCGTAGTTGAGGGTGATGCGTTTGCTGCCAACAAGCTTGCGCTCCTCGTCGCGCGGTCCATTGAAAATGTCTTGGGGCCGATCGTTGTGATCGGGCAGCACGCCGGTTTGGGCATTTCCACCTCCGGTGTTGCCGCCTCCATTGTTACCGCCTCCGCCGCCATTAAGCGTCAGAGTCCCTTCGCCGAAGTTGCCGGCCCGGTCTTTCACGCGCAGGCGGACTTCGAGCTGGCCCTGGCTTTGCGGCGTCCAATAAGCTTGGTTGGCGCCGGGCGGCATGGCGACGCCGATCCAGCCGGGACTTCCGGCCGGGCGATATTCCAGTCGCGCGGAATCGGGCTGCGACAAGTCGAGATTGTCGTCGCGGATGTCCCAAGAGACGCCGACCTCGTTGCCGCGCGGCGTCAACGGCTGCAGCGTCACGAGCGGCGGCTGCGTGTCGATCACGACCTTCATGCTCGGCACCACGTTGTCGAACGTCAGCGGATTGAGCTTGTTGTCGATATCCAGGGTCTGCACGGCGAACCAGAAGTATCCGTCGCGCTCCGAAGTGAAACTGAAAAAACGCTTCTCCGGCGGAGCGGTGGCGGATGGCTGCCAAGTTCGCCCTTGGTCGGTGGAGACGAACAGTTGCAATTGCTTGATGCGGTTCTCGGCCGGACCTGGATTGAACGGGATGCGAAATTGCCGGTAGCGGGTGAAGACGATGCCGCCGCTCGCGTCCTGACCTGGCGATGGGCCGGACAACAAAAAGGTGCAGGCAACGAAGCCCAGGAGGACAGACAACTTCCGCATGGCTTTCCTTCAGTAGGTGCCGCGAGCCGAGCGGCACCAATCCAGCCGGACCTGCCGCTATGGAATCTCGTCTCTTCCATCGACGGGGTAAGCGAGGGAACTTAAGGGGAAAGGGAAAAGCCGATTCGGGTACGCGGAACAAGAAAGGGATTGTAGGTGATGAATGGGGTAACATCGTGCCTAAAAGAAATTCGTTGCGTCGTCACCCACCCACACACCCCTGGCGACGCATTCCAATTGAAAAGCCAGAACTTAACTCACTAGGCGACAAAGACTTACTGAATGAAGCGAACAGATTCGTCGCGGGGGATGATCTGGCAGCTCTATAACTCACCTATGCGAAAGCGGTTATTGATTGCATTGCGCACGCGCGCGCACACCATATTATGATGTATGCCTCCGTCCGCATGCCGAGACGCCCCCCATGTTTCATAGATTTCGCGACGGAATGGTCTACGATAGCAGATGAATGGCACACGGAAGGGGCAAGTGCCGAGCGCCATTGATCGTCTTTGAGTTTCGCTTCAAATTCGCGAGTTTCTTTCAACAGCGGCTTTCGTAGCGAAGCCGATGGGCCAGTCGAAAGAAAGGCAAAGGCCGGACGTGAAAAGACGGCTGCTCTTGTCGCTGGGGTTGCTCGCGTGCATGGGTGCGGGGTTTTTTGTCCTATTTATGCTAACCGCGCGGCAACCAGCTTGGGAGACCAAGATCAAAAAGGGAATGACTTTTCAAGAAGTGGAACAGGTGTTGTCGGGCACGAAAAAGACCATCTGGTTTAGGCCATTCCCTGACGGAACCTATACTGGTCGATCCTGGGACATGGGATCATGTCACGTAAGGGTTATTTTCCATGATGATGTTGTTTTATGATGTTGTTTTTAACGTATGGACGGAAGAGATTTATGACTCCATATTCGACAAGCTCCGCCGCTGGCTGGGCCATCCGCGGTGGTAGGCGGTTTCATTTCAGTTCACCCGTTTCGTTTCAAATGGCAGTTTCGTAGCAAAGCCGGTCGTACGTCGTACGAGTGTGGGAAACGAACATCAATCGTCAAACCACATCCAAACCGCGATACATCTCGAACGCGACTTCCCATGCCTCGTATGCGGTATCGCTGCCGATGTGCGTCGCCGCGAGGTCCGGGCCATCCGCTTGGCGGCGGACGTACGAGTGCCAACGCCCGTTCTCCTCGCGGATGCCGAGAATCGCTTCCTTCAGGTTCGGCCCAGTCACCTTGATGAGGTTCGGGCCGGCCTCTTCGATTTTTCCTTGGCGCTGCTTGAACCAGAACGGCGTCGCCGGCAGCATCGTTGTCCCTCGAATCCCTCGCTAGCGCTTCGGGCTCAATTGTTGGATTTGGATTTCTCGGGCAACTCTTTGGGCCGCAGCGAGCGGATGCGCAACGTGATCCGCTGCAACACTTCGGTCGTCGCGGCCACGTTCTTGGCTCGGGCTGTGTCCGCCAGCTTCATTGCTTCCTTGCCGAGTTCGCCGCTCGATTGCAAGAGCGATTCCTTGAGATGCGTCGGCTGTTCGGTGGTCTTCGGCAGGTATCTCGCTGTCTGCTCCAGGCCCTTGGCCGATTCTTCCAGATCGTTCCAGGCATCTTCGTAGAACGCTTCGACGGCGGCATTGGCTTGCGCTCGCGCGCGCGTCAAGATCTCTTGGTAGGAGTAAAGCGCCCCGTCTTCGGGCAGAGGCTTGAGCGGCTCGCGCTCCGGCGGAAGGCGGCAACCGCTGAGGGCAACCACAAGAAGCAATGGCCAAGAGCGGAGCATAGCGCGCCTCCCAATCTCGCGGGGCACGTAGGACGGATTTGCAATCCGTCGGGACGGTTTGAAAAACCGTCCTACAAAGGGAGTTCTAGCGAAATCCGGGCGCGTTGGGCAGGCCGCCGCCGGTTTGCGGCAACACTTGCGACGACTGCTCGGGCACGCTGAGGCGGGCGCGGCCCAACTTTTCTTGCTCCGTGAGACTAAGCGCCGGATCATCCACGCGCGCCGGCGAGCGCGGCTTAAAGGGTCCGGTGACGTTCTGGCATCCGGCCACGAATATCAGGCTTGCAAGGCATATCTGGGAAAGGCGGCTCATCTTTTCACGTTCCTTTCGACCCGACCCCTCTCCCCGAGCGCGAGGGGACTGATGGTCCACGAAGTAGTATCCCACAGGACTCCAGCGCGGTGGGGGCGCAGCTATTATTTTATGGGGCGTCGGCAAGGCGCTTTGTAACGACTTGGACCGCCAATCACGCCTCTCCTACGCGTAGCTGAAGTCGTGAGACTTCGGAAACCCGAACTCTGACGAGTTCAGCTACCCAAAGGGTCAAGGAACATGGAAGGATGTACAACTTTGCTTTCCATACTGTAACGTGGGGCACTTGAGAACGACGGATGAGCCAGATAGGATGAAATGTCTGCCAGGCCGCATCGCTCGCGCTGTCGTAGGCGCAGGTTTCAACCTGCGTGGACACCGCAGCCTGAAGGCTGCGGCTACAGATTCTGAGAGCCCCTACCCTCCCCAGTGCCCCACATCGAGCTAGCCATGAAACGGCGCGCCGAACCTGTTCCCGATCCCGACGACATGTTCGCCGACACGCGCATGTCCTTCGGCGAGCACATCGAGGACTTGCGCACCCATCTGCTGCGGGCAATCTACGGCTTTCTCATCGCGTTCGTAATCGCGATTCCTATCGGCAAGCCGCTTCTGAGGTTTATTGCCGCCCCAGTGGAGAACGAGCTAGACAAGTATGAAGAGCGCTACAATGTCGTGATTTCAAATCGCCTGAAGGAAGAAGCTGGCCAAGGAAAGTTCAAAAACCTTCCGCCTATACGCACAACTGTCCGCCTGGACGCCAAGGAACTGGCCAAAGCGGTGGCGAAGGAGTTCGGCTTTCCCCAGCGCGACGATCCGGAAGTCCTCAACGGAATGATGCGCGGCATTATCGATTTCCTTGAACAGTTGGGGGTCGATCATGTCATCGAGCCGAAATACCTTCAAGACGCCAGCTACATTGACCTAAATGCTGTAATCTCCAATCCTCTGGACTTAGGTGAAAAACTCAATCGTCTCAAACCAATCTTGCGCCCGGCGCGCCTGACGACGCTGAGCATCCAAGAAGCCTTCGTCGTCTTGGTCAAAGTGATTCTGATGGCCGGCCTTGTTTTGGCGAGCCCGTGGGTCTTTTATCAAATCTGGTCGTTCGTCGCCGCCGGGCTCTATCCACACGAGAAACGGCTCGTCAACGTCTATGGGCCGTTCAGCGTCGTGCTCTTTCTCTCGGGCGTCTTCGTGTGCGAATTCTTCGTCATCCCCAAGGCCATCGAAGCCATGTTGTGGTTTAACGAACTATTGGGGTTCCAACCCGATTTGCGCCTCAACGAATGGCTCGGCTTCGCGATCTTCATGCCGATCGTCTTCGGCATCTCGTTCCAGACACCCCTAGTCATGCTCTTCATGGAAAAAATCGGCTTGTTCACCATCGAATCGTACCGCAACAAGCGCAGGCTATCCTGGTTCCTAATGGCGATCTTCGCGGCCGTCATCACGCCGTCCACCGACGCTCTCAGCATGATGTTTCTGTGGGTGCCAATGAGCCTGCTGTATGAGCTGGGAATACTCCTTTGCTTGTTGTCCCCGCGTGAGACCGCTCCCGATTGGGAAACGTCGGAATCCGAGGAGCTGGTTGAAGTCTGATGTCGAAGGGCACAGTCTACTTGGTAGGCGCCGGCCCAGGTCATCCGGGGCTGTTGACCTTGCGCGCCGTGGAGTGCTTGCGGCAAGCGGATTTGGTGCTTTACGACAAGGTCGTCCCCGACGCCATCCTGGAACACGCTCCCGAGTGCGCCGCCAAGATCTGCGTCGCCTCTCTCGAGCCGGCGCGTACCGAGCGGCATCGGCCCACCCATGAAACGATGATCGCCGCCGCCCGGTTAGGCAAGAAAGTGGTGCGTCTAAAGAGCGGCGATCCCTTCATTTTCGGACGCGGCGGCGAGGAAGCGCAGGCCCTTCAGGCGGCCGGCATCCCGTTCGAGATCGTGCCCGGAGTGACGGCGGCGCAAGCCGCGGCGGCATTTGCGGGCATCCCGCTCACGCAGCGCGGGCAGGCGAGCGCCGTCGCCTTCATCACGGGACATGAGGACCCCGCGAACCCCGAGGCCTCCCTTGACTGGAACGCATTGGCTCGCTTTCCGGGAACGCTGGCCATTTACATGGGCATGTCGCGGCTCGATAAGATCGTGCCGGCGCTGATTGCGGGCGGCAAAGACCCTGGGGCGCCGTCGTGCGTCGTTCATCGAGCCAGCGCGGGAGACCAGCGCACGGTCGCCGCTCCGCTCGCCGAAATGGCGGGCGCCGTTCGCGCCTTGGGCCTAACCGCTCCGGCCATCATCATCATCGGCTCGGTCGTGTCTCTGCGCGAGGAGCTGAGCTGGTTCGAGAAGCTACCGCTCTTCGGCAAGCGCGTCTTAGTGACAAGGCCCCGTCACCAGGCAGGTTCTCTCGTGCAGCGCTTGGTGGAACTGGGAGCGACGCCGCTTGTCTTGCCCGTCGTCGAAATCCGCGACCCGCCGGACTGGAGTCCGGTCGACCGCGCAATCGCGAACCTGCCCGCTTACACCTGGCTCGTCTTCACGAGCGCCAACGGCGTCCATGCGTTCATGAGGCGGCTTCGCGGCGGCGGCCGCGACGCGCGTGCCTTGGCTCAATCGAAGCTTGCCGCCATTGGACCCAAGACGGCGGAGACGCTCCGGCAGTACCATCTCCATGCCGATCTGGTCCCGGAAGCCTTTCAGTCCGAGCATCTCGCGGCAGCCTTGCGCGACAGAATCTCCGCGAGTGATCGCGTGCTCCTGGTTCGCGCGGATCGCGGCCGAGAACTCCTGCGTCAAGAATTGACAGGCGTCTGCGCCGTCGAGCAGATAGCGGCTTATTCCCAGGTGGACGCCGTGGATGCCACGACCGTGGATGCCACGACCGTGGATGCCACGACCGTGGATGCCACAAAAACGGGCCCGGCAAGTTCCATTCTGGATCAGCTGCGGCGAGGAGAGATCGATTTTGTGACGCTGACCAGCTCCAACATCGCCCGCGCGTTCTTGCGCGGTCTCGACGCGACTTGCCGCGCCAGATTGGAAAGCGGAGAGACGCGCCTCGTCAGCATCAGCCCCGTGACCAGCGCCGACATCCGCGCAGTCGGCTTCCCCGTGGCGGCCGAAGCGCGCCAGGCAATCAGCGAAGGGTTGGTTGAAGCGCTAATCGAACTGGTCAGTAATGAAGCGAACAGCGAGACCGGGCGGCTAACGCAAGTCCTTGAAGGCGTCCCATCCCAAGTAGCCGATTAGGCCGCACGCAACGATTCCCAGGATGTTGACTACCGTGCTCAAACCGCCGAAGGGAATCTTGATGACCAAGTCGAGTATGAACAGAATGAGCAACCCGCCGGCGGTCCCCATGGCCCCCCAGCACAACCATTTTTCCATCGGCGATCCTTTCAGCGCCCCGAAGCTCAGCAAATGACCACCTGTTGGAGTGCCTTGATTCGCCTTTGTAGGACGATTTGGTAAACCGTCCAGGTTGAACGGATCGCAAATCCGTCCAACGCGATTGGCGGGCACCAGCGCTGGACCCGGCAAATGTTAAGAGACCATTGTAGCGGTTCGCCATGCCGACGCAACAATTTGATGCTGCCGAAAACATCTAGCGTTCCTTTGTACTGAACGAAATGCTAGTATAGGTCGCAAATCTGGAATAAAAGGTAAAAAGGAGCCTCTCATGCCCTGCCGCACTTGGATGGCGCTGCTGATCCTGTTGTTCGTTCCCGCACGGAGCCCCGCTCAGGAGGTGCAGTTCGAACGACCCAAGCTGGAAGCCAAGGAAATTGAAGCGTCGTTCGGCGTCGACTGGTATGGCGTCTACCTCGACGGCACCAAGGTCGGATTCATGCGGGCAGGCCTTAACAAAGGCGACAATCGCTACGTCGAATCGATGGCGATGACCCTGAAGCTCGTTTCCAACGAGCAAAAGGTCGAGGTGAACTTCGCGCAGACCCTGAGATTTGACAACAAGGCGCCTTACATGCTGCTCGACGGCGAATTGCAAATCAAGGCGGGCGGCTCCACACAGAAAATCACGCTCACCAAGACGGAGAAGGGCTACAAGGCTTCCGCGCAAACCGGCGACGCGACGAACGTGATCCCGGTCGGCAAGATCGAATACTCGCTGGCGGACTCTATGGCTCAGGAAACGTGGCTGAAGAAGGAACCACGTCAAGGCGCCGAGATCGTCACGCGCGAACTCGACATGGAGAAGCTCGAGATTCAACCGCAAAAATGCACCCTGCTCTCCACCAAGGACAGCCTGGTCGGCGGCGTCAATGTCCGTTACTTCGAAGTGAAGACGCTTAACCTCAAGACCAAGGTCGATCTATTAGCGCGCTATGACAACCAGGGCAAGCTCCTTTCAGGGGTGATGGCCGACAAGTTTGAGATCCGCCGCGAGACCGAGGAGCAAGCCAAGGACACCAAGTACAGCCGCGATTTGTTCGTTCTCGGCATGGTCAAGATCGACCGGCCGCTTGGACCGACCGAGTATGTCAAGGAACTGGTCATCGAGGTCGGCGAAGGCGCCAAGCAGGCCTCGGCCTTGGAAGACGGGCCGCGGCAAATCGTCACCAAGGACAAGGAAGGCGCGGTCACGATCAAGATCGGCAAGAAGTACGGCAAGGAAGCGAAGGCCAACGCCAAGGAGATCGAGGACGCACTGGCCGAGACGGCGGTTTACGCCATCAGCAACGAGAAGGTCAAAGCGCTTGCCAAAAAGGCGATCGGCGACGCGGACACTCCCGAGGAGAAGGTGCGCCGCATCGTCAACTTCGTAAACCGCTTTGTCCGGGGCAAGTACATCGGCACCTTGCCCAACATCCACGACTTGATGGAGAAGAGAGAAGGCGATTGCAAATCCTACGCCCTCTTGACGACGACTTTGTGCCGCGCCGCCGGGGTGCCGTCGCGCGAGGTTTCTGGCTTGGTGTACACGGGCGACCATCAAAAATCGTTCGGCGGCCATGCCTGGAACGAAGTCGTCCTGAACGGAATTTGGGTGCCTGTCGATTCGAGCCTCGCGGAGACGGAAGTAGATGCCGCACACATCTCCTTTGGCACCGAGGCTCAAGCGGCGCGGGCCATGCTCGATACGTTGGGCAAGCTTTCGTTTAAGCTGGTGGAAGTGAAACGGGGGAAGTGACGGCTCCTAAGGCCCAAACTAGTTCGAATCGGGTGGCATGCTTTCGAGGCCCGGATAGATTGATAAGTCGGAGAATCGGTACGGGCCTCGAAAGCATGCAGCCCTTGCAAGGACTCGGCCCATCTTCTAGGGGTGAAGTCGCGCCATGCTTTCGGGGCCGACATTCATCTTGCATGTGCGACCTGCTTGCACGGCCCCGAAAGCATGCCACCCGTCGCTTCCTGACGGGCGCGGCTCTGTAATGAGGTTCTTCAACCTTCGCTGTGGAACAGCTTCAACCCCAGCTCCCGGCAGCGCAAAGACAATGTCTCCACATCCTTTTCCGCCACCACCAGCGCCGTTGGGCCCAAACGGGACTGGATCAGATCGCGCGTGGCGGGCCATTGCTGCAGGCCGTCGGCAAGCTCGGCGTCCATAACGTGCAACACGATTTGGCGGCGCAGTTCCGCGGGAGGGTGATCCGGCGCGGTGAACAAGAGCTGCGCGGCCGGCGACACCGGCAGTCCGGTGCGTTGGTTGAACCAGCTTTCCAGGTTTGCCAGGCTAAATCCGTTCGCGCGGGCCGACTGCAATGAGGCGCTCGTCAGGAGATACAAGCGCCTACCGGGCGCCGGGGCAAGCGGTGCAAGCTCCGCGAATGCTTTCACCTCGGACTCCAGAAGCAAATCCGAACGCGCCAAGTCGATGCTCAAGGTGACGCCGTCAGCCTCCACGTCGACGCATTTCTCCGGCGGCAAGCAATAGTCGCGCGTCGCCGTCAGCCGAAAGTTCCGATAGTCAATCGCCTCTTCGTTCGAAACCACCGCAAGGCGATCCGTAAGGCGGACGGCGGGAAGCCCGCGCGCGAGCGCCTCGTTCAACTCCGCCGGGCTGGCGAACTCAAAGAGGGCCGCCGCGGTGTAAACGCTCAACCGGTCGCGCTTGTTCGACCAGGTGCGAAGCGAGTCGAGCACGGCGGCGGGCAGCGATTTCATGCCGTGGCGTTCGAGCGTCTGCACAATGCTGTCAAAGGTCTCGCCCAATTCAAGCGCGCGATAAACGCCGTGAGACTCCAGTTGCATCGTGCATGCGGCGCCCAGGCCTTTCCAAGTCGCGAACTTGCTGAGCTGGACGATCAGCTCGGGGGTCAATCCTTGGCGATAGGCGAGGATTTCGAGATTCGGCTGCACCAACACGGTTTGGGGAAACGCCGCTGCCATAGGCGGCGCGTCGCACAAGCCCAGCACCCAACGGCCCAAAGGCGACAGGCGCACCAGCCAATCCCCGTTGGGGTCGCGCGTCGCTTGCACGAGCCGGAGCGGATGCGCAATACCTAAAATGAAACGCGCGATGCCGCGCTCCTGCGATGTCGGAGCATTCTTGCCGCTTCGCCGCGCCGGCGCAATCGGTTGGCCGTTGGCATCAAGAGTCGGGGCCGACCAATACGGATGGCGTTCGACGATCCAGCGTTCAATTGCCTGCGGCGACGCAAACGCGCCGTCGGGCAACCGGCCTAGCAGCAACAACGCCAGCAAATGCGCTGAAGGATACGGATTTCCGGGCGAATGCTGAGCGTCCAATGCGTAGACTGCATTCCAGTTTTCCAGCACCGGCAAAACGGACCAAATACTCGCGACGGCCTTTGGCAATCCTTCGCGCCACGATCCTGGGAATTCGCCCGCCTTGAGGTCGCCATTCGAATCCCCAAGCACGCCAATCGCCGAACCCAAGAGCATGGTGAATTGACTCGGATCGGGCAACGGCGCCAAGCTGTCGGCGGGAGCTTGGCTCAACAGCGGATCGGCCTGAAGCC
>JACPZP010000016.1 GCA_016195405.1 Planctomycetota bacterium
GGCTTGCATGGACTTGGAAGAGTTGCACGGTGAACTCCACGTCGCCATTGCTCGCATTCGACAGCATCCCGGACTGATTCTTTCCTTCTTCGAAGGAGCTGGGCTGTCTCTCGACGAACTTTACTCTTGAGTGCATTTGTCGTAGGTTCATTTACACTCTAGTAAAGGGTTACGATTGGTTGCTCAGGCCTCGTGTGCTTCAGCTAGTTGTAGTCTTTGACTAGCAAGAAAAAGTCTACGTTGTGGCGATCAGGCCGCCAGATCCCACAGTTTTGCCTTATGCTCGGTCTGAATAGCGCTACGATATCCCACTACTTGCGTTCGCATTGTTTACAGTAATTTGCAATTCGAGATTGCCAATTCTGAATTTCTCCGCTCACCGTGTCGGCCCTTCCGGAATAATCAGCTCGTTGACTTTGTTTGCCGCGTCATCGCGGCTAGATCGAAGCCAATAACTTTGTTACACTTCTGGGCATGTCGTCATTTATTGCGCAATAGTGTCGCAATCTCAGTGCTTCTCGTCTTTGCATGTCGCGCCTCGGCCGGGGAGCGCCGGGACGAACCGCTACCCGCAGGGGCAGTTCTCCGCCTTGGCTCCGATCGCTGGCGGCACGAAGGCATTGCTTCGTCCCTCGCATTCTCGCCGGACGGGAAGATGCTGGCGGTTTCCACTGACGGTTCCGTCTCCATCATTGCAGTTCCATCTGGAAAGAGAATGAAACGCCTGCGGATGCCACCCGATCTAAGGGCTTGCCCAGTTGCTTTCTCGCCGAAAGGAGATTTGTTTGCGTGCCAGACACAGAACCGTTCAATTCGGCTTTGGGATGTGAAAACCTGGAAATTCGAGCGGGTAATTGAAGCACCCCCTCCCAGAGATCCTGGTGATTCGCACAACATTCTGTTTTCGTCGGATGGCAAGCTCCTTGTCGCAAGCGGCGGGCCGGATCTGATCATGGTCTGGGATGTCGCTCAAGGCAAGGAGGCCAGTAGACTTCATGGACACGAACACGCCAGCCCTTTGCTGGCCTTTCTTCCCGACGGCAAGACTGTGGCAGCCGTTACAGGCGACGTGGTGCGACTATGGGACGCGAAATCCGGTAAATCGCTCCCCAGTTTGAAGCTGAAATCGTCTTCGGCGTGTGCCTTGGCGTTTAGTGCGGACGCCAACTTGATGGCTGTGGGAACATTAGAGCACGTCATCGTTGTGGAGTTCGAAACCGGAAAGGAAATATACCGATGGCGCAGGCCTTACTTAGGACGCGTTCACGATTTGGTATTCACCCCGGACGGCAAGAAATTGGTCTGCGGTTACGATGGCAGTGTCCGCATTTGGGATTTGTCTGCTCTAAGGGAACAATCGGTAGTCGATTGCAATTCGGCCTTTGGTCACTCGTTAGCGGTACTTTCTCCGGACGGCAAAACCGTGGCACTCGGAGACGCATCTAGTCTCGTGCACGTCGTCGATGTCGCCACCGGAAAAATACATCAATGCGAAGAAGGCCACCACGGGCCGATTCATGCGGTTGCTTTCTCCCTCGATGGAAATTCCATTTTCACGGGCGGTGCCCACCAACCCGTCCACACTTGGGGTGCTCAAAATGGCAAGCACCTTCGGAAGTTTGCCAATTTCTCTGGTAGTTTTATGTCGTTTTCTCCCGGCGCCGGCTTATTTGCGTCGGCATCCAAATATCCCGGCGTGGTCCGGCTTTGGGACCTCGCCGCGGCCAATCAAGCCGAAATTAAAGAGATCGCCACCCTGGAACACAAGGGCGAGTCTGCATGTTGCGCGTGTTTTACCCAAGACCAACGAGCCGTGGTTTCAGTTTCGTCAAACGATGCGGTTTGCTTCATCAACACCTGGAACTCAAAAACCGGCGAGAAGTTTGGGCAACTCAAAGTAGCACACTTCGAACCAGAATCCACTTCCGTTTCATGCGATGGCCGCTGGGCAGCCGTTAGCGGTGATGATCAAAAGTCAGCCAGGACCGAGTCCGTGGTGGTACTGTGTGATCTTGAGCAGCGCAGGGTCAGGCACTTCTTCAAAACGAACGATGTCTTCGATGTAGTATTCTCACCCGATGGCAAGATAATCGCTGGTGGTAGCCTCGATCACAATGTGTATTTGTTTGAAGCGGCCACAGGCATTGAAGTCATGAAGCTCTGCGGCCACGAGCGTCCCGTTGCTGCCATCGCGTTTTCGCCAACAGGTCGGATCATAGCAACTGCGGACGGGCTTCCGCGCATGCGCATGCGCTGGTGGATGGACATCGGATCGCACGCAATCCGCATTTGGGATCTCACAACGGGCAAGGAGCTTCACAAAATCGAAGGCTACGATTCCGACGTGGGCGCGCTTGCCTTCAGTCCCGACGGCAAGAGAATTGTCGCCGGCCTCAACAATGGCACGGCCCTGATTTGGAACGTACCGGCGCAGGCAATGCCACCTCCTTTCACTGAGGAAAAACTGACTGACAAGGATTTGACAAGGCTGTGGGTGGATCTCTCAGGCGCCGGCCGGCAAGCTTACGACGCCGTTTGGGCGCTGACGAGGGCGCCAAAACAAAGCGTTCCATTCTTGGCCGAAAAAGTGCAACCAGCCAAGCCATTGGACATGAAGCAAGTTCGACAGTGGATTGCAGACCTCGACAGCGATCAGTTTGCCAAGCGCGATGAAGCTTGGAAGCGGTTGGCTCCCTTCGGGGAAGATATCGAATCGGAGTTGCGGAAAGCCTTGGAAGGCAAACCCACCCTGGAAACGCAGCGCCGTCTGGAAAAGCTCTTGGAAGCCGCTTTACATTCCCGGTCGCCAGAGAAGCGCCGAGATTTACGCGCAGTCTGGGTCTTGCAATTGATCAACGCCACCGCGGCAAAGGGCCTCTTGCGGACAATAGCGAACGGCGCCCAGCATGCTCGACTGACGCGCGAAGCCGCGGCAGCCCTTTCTAGCGCGTCGGTCCCTCCGGAATAACCAGCTCGTTGACCTTGTTCGCCGCGACTTCAGCGGGCGCCGTCGCAGTCCATTCGGGAATCGTCTTCTTATCCGTCGGATAAAGCGACTCCATCGGCTTCCATACCGCATCGACGCGCTCATCGAACAAATCGCCGATGAGCAAATCGGTGACAAGTCCCTTGAGCTGCGGGAAATTGCGGACGAAGTTGCCAAAGCTGAATCCGTCGTAGTATTCGCACACCAGCCGGCGCATGCGGTCGACGCCGCGGTTGAACATTTCGCCCCACTTGCCGAGTTGGGCGGCTGAGAAATCGTTTTTCGCGAACCCTTCCGAGATCGCATCAGCGGCCAACTCGCCCGATTTGAGCGCCAACAACACGCCCGACGAATAGAGCGGATCGAGAAATCCGAACGCGTCGCCGATCAGCACCCAGCCATCGCCGGCGACTTTCGTGGAACGATACGAGTAGTCCTTCGTGGCGAAATAGCCGGTCGAGCGCCGGCCGATGGACACACGCTTCTTGATCTCGGGGCAGGCTTCGATTTCCTCTTTGTAAGTCTGCGCATGGCTGCCGCGCCCCTTAAAGAGATAGTCGAATGGCGCCACCACGCCGACGCTGATGGTGTCGTCGTGCTGCGGAATGTACCAGAACCAGCCTTGCTTGTTCACGGTTTGCACGACGAGCGTGGCCCCTTCGTCCCGGCCGGCATCGCGCTGGGCGCCTTGCCAGTAGGTCCAGATAGCCCCTTTATTGAGAACCGGATCCCAGAGCCTTAGCTTGAATCGATTCTGCAACATCGTGCTTTGGCCGCTGGCGTCGACAACGACCTTAGCCCTCACCTCCGCCTTGGCGCCGTCCTCTTTCTGAATGCGCACGCCGATGGCTCGGTCGCCTTCGAAAAGCACATCTAGGACACGGGTCGCCTGGTGCACTTCAACGCCCTGTTCTTCCGCGTTCTTCAGCATCATCAAATCGAACTCGCTGCGGATCACTTGCCAGGTCTGCGAGCATTCATGCGGCTTGTTGTCCCAGAAATAGAACGGCGCCGACAGCTTGCCCGAGGCGCTCACGAATTGGACGCTGAATTTCTTGACGAAGGGGCTCGCCTTCATCTTGTCGAGCATCTTGAGTCTCTTGAGGACCCAGTAGGTCTCCGGAATCAGCGATTCGCCGATATGGAAGCGCGGAAAGCGCTCGCGCTCGAACAGGGTGACGCGATAGCCGTGCTGGGCGATCAAAGTCGATGCCGTGCTGCCCGCGGGTCCGCCGCCGATGACGACGACGTCGGGGTTCTGGTTCAGGCTAGATTGCACGAGAAGTTCCTCGACTTCTTGATTCCGGCATCAAAATCCGTCCAGGTAAGTCTAGAAAGGGCAAAGCAGCTTGACGACGGCCTCGCTCGACGGTAGATTCTTATTAGCTTATCCTAACTAATTAATTCAGTGTCAGCTAATAACCGTTGTAAGGGGTAACTAATGAAGACTTCAGCACCCAAGCGCGGCGCGTTCACTCTAATCGAGTTGCTCGTGGTCATCGCGATCATCGGCGCTCTGATCGGCCTACTGCTGCCCGCCGTGCAGAAAGCCCGGGAGTCCGCTAACCGCGTTCAATGCCAGAACAACCTCAAGCAGATCGGTCTGGCCCTGCACAACTATGAAGGCGTGAATCACAACTTCCCGCCCGGCTACATCAGCCAGCCCGAAAATCCGGCGATGGGGCCCATTGACCCGCAATTCAACGATGCCGGTCCAGGTTGGAGTTGGCTGACCATGCTGCTGCCGTACGTCGAGCAGGGCAACCTCCACAACTCACTCGACCTGACCCTACCCTGCTACGACCCGGCCAACGCCGGCGCGGTCCGCACCCCAGTGGCGATCTTCCGCTGTCCTTCTGATTTCGGCGGCGGTAATCCCGCGTTTGGCGACACCGTAAACGTGGTGGATATCAAGGACCAGTCCTTGGCGTTGTTTGGGCGGTCGAACTATGTTGCCAGCGTTGGCAGCAGCACTCTATGGTGCAGCTGGCCCGTTACCATTGAGCCGAACGGGGTCATGTACCGAAACAGCAAGACGCGGCGCGCCAGCGTGACCGATGGGCTGAGCAACACGGTCTTCGCCGGGGAGCGATCCTCGAACCTTGGCGACAGCGTCTGGCCGGGTGCTGTCCCGTTCTCGACGCACTTCGCTTGGCCGCCCTTCGCCAGCCTCGGCACCGGCGGGACCAATAGGCCGTACGACGGCCCAGGCGCCTTTGTCGGCGCGCATGGTGGTCCGTGTCCCTATGAAGATCCGGTGGTGATTCATCCGCCAAATAGTCCGCTGGGCCATAGCGACCAAATGCAGTCTGGCCACCCAGGCGGCATGAACATCCTGCTGGGTGATGGTTCCGTTCGATTTTATACTGATGGCCACAGGCTATCCACATGGATGGCGTTGGTCAGCCGCAACGGCGGGGAGGTGATCGATGAGTATTTCTAGCCTTTTTCCAGCCAGGGATACCCGCTTGCTTCTGTGTCTTGGGACTGGTGCGGCCGTTGTCTGTCTGGGCGTCGGCGCCTGGTTGGTTGCGGCCCAGAAACAGCCGGAAGTCAAAAGAACATCTTTGGTCGTGGAGCCACCGCAAGCCGGTGCGCACTTAACCGGCAAAGTGCATTTCGACTTATTGGCGAAACTTCTCGGCGACGATCGCCGTAGTGCACCGGCAAATGATTGGCTACGCGAACTCGCCGACTCCGTGGCGACCATTCGCTTCAAGACGCAGACCCACCCGCTCCTATATCTCGCTGCTCCCGAGTTCACTCTGGCAGACCATCATGGTCAGCCGTGGTCTCTGCACGGCCAACTCAAACGCGGGCCGGTCGTTTTGGTGTTTTACCTTGGTTACGCGTGCAATGCCTGCGTTCACGACCTGTGCGAGCTGAATGCCGATCTCGAACGCTTCCACTGCCTCGGCACCGAAGTGGTCGCCGTCAGCGGTGACACGCCGGAACTGACCCAACAACGCTTCCTTCAATACGGGGCTTTCGGATTCCCCGTGCTTTCCGACCCCGGCCATATCGCAGCGCAGTCCTACGGCACATTCCGGCAAGGAACAGCTTCGAAGCCCGAGGAGTTACTGCACGCGACCTTCCTCGTTGGACGGGATAGGAAGCTGCATTGGGTCCACCGCGGAGACACGCCGTTTCGCGGCAACAAGGCGTTGTGGTACGAGTTAGCCCGACTGGAGAACAAGCTGCCGCAGCAAGAACCCACGATCGAGCCCATCGACAAGGAGCCCATCGACAAGGAGCCGAAAACCCCATGAACGCGATTCACCGTTGGGGTGTCGCCGCGTGCGTGGGCTTGCTCGTGGCGCTTGGGCTGGCCCTTCTCACCTCAGGATGTCGTGCTCCCACTCAAGAGGAACGCGACAACCGCCGCGCGCTGGACGCAATCCTCACTGCGATCACAATGAAAAATAGCCGGCTCTTGGAGGAAAGTGCGAAGCGTGCCAAGTCCCGCCACGATGCTGGCCAGCTTACCAATGACGAGTATCGGGGCATGGAAGCATTCATCGACAAGGCCCGTGGGGGAGATTGGTCCGGTGCTGAAAACGACGCGTATGAATTTCGCAGAATTCACCCTTTTGTCAACGAAGGCCGGTGACTGCCGGCGCCCACTCCACTACAAGCGTCCACTTTGCAAAGGTTGAAGCCACACCGGGACACTCGCGAGCACGGCTCGGCGGCATGGCTCGCAAATTGGCCTTGACCGCTCCGCCGCATTCGTTATGTTTGGCAAACCAAATTTGGTTCATCCAATTTGGTTCTTCCAATTTCCGACGGAAAGGAGGCCGTCCTTGTCACGACCTACTGCCAAAGAACTGACCCAGCGCGAGCTGGAGGTCATGCACGTTTTCTGGAAGCACGGCGCGCTGACGCCGGCCGCCGCGCGCGATCGGCTCGCCAAGGCGCGCCGCGATTTAACCTATGTCACGGTGGCCAATCTCGTGCGCATCCTGCACGAGAAAGGCTTCCTGAGCCAAGTCAACGACGAGCGGCCATTTGTTTATGCTCCGTCGCGAAGCTACGAAGACGTGTCCGGGCGCTTGCTTGACGACGTTCTCGATCGCGTTTTCCGTGGCTCCCGCGAGCACCTGCTGGTCCGGCTTCTGGGCCAATCGCAACTGAGCGAGCGCGAACGCACGTTTCTGCAATCTCTGCTCGAGGAGGACGCGGCATGAGCTGGCTCGGAATCCAAATTGCTTGGCTGGCCCTGCGTGCGACGCTTGTGGCCGCGCTCGCGGGCGCGCTCCTTCTTTGGACAGGCCGGCGGCACCCGCGTTCGGCGGTCGTGCTCGGCGCCGGCGCCATGGCCGTGCTGGCGATCATGACGATTGTCGGCTTCTGCCCGCTTCCGGAATCTCTGCATTGGGCGTCACCCTCGGCGCCGAAGGCCGATAACGCGCTCGATGGAATCGAGCGTGAAATCTCAAACGCGGAGGACACACTTGAGCTTGAGACTAGGGGACTCAACTTCGAAATGCTGCGTTGGCTCTCGTCGTTGCATGCGCGCTCGCAGGATTCCGACGCCGGGCGGCTTGCGTGGACTGCGTTGGGATTCGCCTACCTCACCGGGGTTATCGTCGCAAGCACGCGGTTGCTTGTCGGCTGGCTTGCACTCTGTCGTCTCCGCCGCCGCATCCGTGCCATTGTGGACCCGGACTTGATCGGCCAATTCGATGCGATACGCGCGTCCCTTGGCTGCTCGCCAAAGGTCCGAGTATGCGAAAGCGCCGTGCCGGGCCTGACAGTTACGTTCGGCTGGCGACGGCCTCTGATCCTCCTGCCGCCGGAATGGCGCACCTGGACGATGGACGAACGCGGGGCCGTTCTCGCACATGAATTGGCCCATGTCCACCATCGCGATTATCTGATCGGTTTCTTGACGCGTATCTGCCAGGCGATTCACTTCTACCATCCGCTGGTTCACTGGCTGTCGGCCCAGGCGCGCTGGCGACAGGAATTAGCAGCCGATTCGGAGGCGGCCGCCCTAGTTGAGAGCCGCACCACGTATTGGAAGGTTCTTGCCCGAATGGCTCTGCGACTGCCGGCAGGGAAGCCGGCAGGGACCATTCTGGCGTTGCCCGCCGTCACCGGCGGGAGCATCGTAAGGAGGATTCAACTGTTGCGCGGCAAAGAGAAGAGGCGACCGTTTTCCCGGATGACGCATATCGGACTAGTCGCCGCGTTGGCCGGCGCGGCGTTACTGCTGTCCGGATTGCGGGGCCCAGTGACGCCGGCAATCGCCCAAGAAGCGGCGGAAAAACCGGCGCCCTATGAACTCGGTTATCTTATGCCTGACGCGCACGGCTTCGCCGCAATCCGGCCATCCGTCTGGTGCCGGCAGCCGGGCGTGGACAAGTTCCTGGACACGATGACGGAACAGCTCAAGCAGCTTGAAAAACTAGGCTTCAAGCTGCCGGACGATCTGAAGCCGCAGAATATCGAGGAAGTGGTCGCCAACCTGCAACTCATGACGGCCGGCACCGGCAAGCCCGGCTCGCGCGGGATCACACTCGGGACGTCGTCGCTGATGTTGCGCATGAACAAAGAATTCGATTGGCCGACCTTCGTTCGCAGCTTGGCGCCGAAAGTCAAGATGAAGGAAACGCGCCACGACCAGACGACGGTCTATCATCTTGGCCTCGTGGCGGTTCTCGGCCCAATGCCGGTCTCGTTCTTCATGCCGGATAAGCGCACCGTGGTCTTCTTCGCGGATAAATCGCAAGACGGCATCGGCAAGGTGCTCGACGCTGTTGCTGCTGCTCGCAAGCGCGATTGGGGCAGCGGCTGGAAAGACGTGCAGAACGCACCCTTCGCCGTAGTCATGGAATACAGCGGCCCGCACGCGCCCAAGTTTTTCGCCAAAGACCTGGAAGATGATCGGGACAGTTTCGCAATGCTGGAGCGGCTACGCTTCGCCACGCTGGGCATCGAACTGGGTGACAATCGGCCAGTGCGCCTAATCCTCGACACGAAGTCCGCCGCCGCCGCGGCCGAGGTGGAGAAGGCCGCCGATCGGCTTTGCGCCAAAGAGCTAAAGCGTGCAAAAGAGGAAGCGCCGCCCAGCGAACCCGCAGAGAAGATCTGGCAGAAGCTGGGTCTTGAGTTGCTGCAATCGCGCCAGCTAAGCCGCGACGGTTCGAGGCTATCATGGGAGGCTCGCTCTTCGGTGCGCGTGGGCGATCTGATCGGCGACAAGGGCTATCTAATCGGCACGGAAAAGCGTTGAGCGTGAAGAGAAAGCGGTCACGTGCGAAAGCGATCGTCGTTTCGCCCGTCCGGTGGCCGGCGAGGCAAATCGTCTTCGCTCTGGCGTCGGCGTCGGGGACGGTCCTCTTCAAAGCGGCGCTCACGCTCGGTCCTATCGTTTTCGCTTCCGTCGACTTCGCCTGAACCAGCTGCGGCAAAAGCCGCTTTCGCGGCGGGTTTCGTCAAGAGCATGAGCGTGGTCAAGAGATACGCGATCACTCCAAGATAGAAAATCCCGTAGACCACCGCGGTAATCGTCATGACCGTTTGCACGAAATCCGGGCCTTGTCCGCGCGGTCCGGCTGGCAAAGCGTGTGCCTGGAGAAACCCTGTCGACGCCGACAGGATGACGAATCGGACGACGGTCAAGGCGATCATGTGGACGACGGTAAACACGAGAAAAACCATCGCAAGCACGCGGGCCCATGCCTGTAGGGGAAGAATCGCGATGCCCGCGATGAGGAGCGCGGCCGACTCCATGAGCAGCCAGATAGCGCTTCCAAGGGAGAACGGCTCATACCAAGGAAACTCCCTCGCTATGTAGTTCTCCAGCGCGCGCTCAAGAAACTGGCGCTCAAATTGACGTAGGTCGCGTCCCTGATCCGCCGCGGCGACGCCTTGAATCGCCCGTCCAGCCAGGAGGCCGATGGCAGTCAGCAGGCCCAACGAGCCGAACACGATGCACAGCACCGCAGCCGCGGTGACGACTCCCGGACGCTTTCGACGCATGGGACGATCCTCAAGCCAGGGAGAGTTCGAACCCATTAACCTTCGGGATTATCAAGTAGCTCTTGCAACCGTCTGGCCAGTTCTTGCGGAAGCCGCGCCGGCCACGAGGCGTCGATCAGGCCGACGTCGATAAGATCACGGACGTGAGTCCGATCCTTGTCGCGGAAAGACGTGAGCTTCATCCGCAGTAAGGCATCCAAGTTCAACACGCGGGAGGTTGGTGTCGGCTTGGATTCGTCCACATCCGGCGCCGGACACACAGAATCCTTGCGCACGTTCTCGCCAGCATAAATGATATGGACCGCGTCGCGCGCTTTGGGCTTCGGGCCGTCCAGGAACATGTCGATCCCCGAAGAATGGCGATACACAAAGCCCGCGGCGGCAAACGCCTGCTTCGCCCGCTCGAGATCGGAGCGGCGCAGGAGAATATCGACGTCCCGCGTGTTGCGCACCGCAGCCTCATCGACTTCGCTCACCCAAGCGGCCACGGCATTGCCTCCGATGACCGCGTAGGGGATTCCCGCCCCTTCGAGAGCCGCACATGCACGCCGCAAGCGATCACGCACCTTCTCCACGGCGGTCACCATCCTTTCCCACGCTAAGGGACTGACAACATGGGTGTTTTGTGATTCGCTCATTGGCCAATCTTCTTTAGCGCCTCTTCCGCCGCACTGCGCACCAAGTGATCCGGATCGCCCGCCAGCTTTTGCAAATCGGGCGCCGCCGGACGCGCCTCGGGGCCGATCCGGCCCAAAGCGATGGCGCTGTTGCGGCGCACGGTCCATTCCGCGTCACTCAGGGTCTTGATAAGCCCCGGAACCGCCGCCCGCGCATCCGGGCCAATCTTGCCGAGCACCGCCGCCGCCTTTTGGCGAACTGGAAGGTGTTCACTCTTCAAAGCGTCCATAAGAGCAGGGACTGCCTCGCGCGCGTCGGCGCCGTGAAGCCCAAGGCCATGGACGCCCTGCGCTTGAACCACCGCATTGGAATCGCGGACCATGCGCTCGAGTTCGGCGACGCTCTTGCCTTCGAACGGCGCCTTTTGGGAGCAGGAGGCGGTGCTTAGAGCCACGAATATCAGGATAAGTCGATGACTTTGTCGGCTTACGAGGAACATAGAAACCTACTTTCGCTGTCGATCCGTGTGCCTTAGAATATATCAGCGCGCGGCAGGGCGCTCACATCTCTTTTTCCGTTCTCGTTCCTTGGCGAAAGGAGCACGAACCATGCGACCACTGCGACGTGCATTCACCCTCATCGAACTATTGGTGACGATGGCCATTATTTCGGTGCTCATTGGCCTCTTGATCCCCGCCGTTCAGCGCGTGCGTGAGGCCGCAAGTCGAATCCAGTGCATGAACAATCTCAAGCAGCTGGGCCTAGCCTTGCACACTTATCACGGAGTACACGGCTGTTTCCCGCCGGGTTTGATTTGCTCGGGCTCGAACGTCAGCGACTCGGAGGCGACCGGCTTTACGCTTCTCCTGCCTTACTTGGAAGGCGACAACACCTATCGAATCTACCATTTCGACACGCCCTGGCATCAGCCGCCCAACTACGAAGCGGTGGCTGTCACTGTCTCGCTATTCTTTTGCCCGAGCAACAACCGCGTGCAATCTTGGCTCGATATGGGTGCAATCGCCGCCGAGTGGAGCACCACGCTGCCTCCACGTGCCGCCTGTTTAGACTACGCCTTCTGCAAGGGCACGAACGGTTCGCTGAATCCCAACTACAAGCGCTGGCCCTCGGAAACGCGCGGCGTCTTCATCATCCAGCGACCGGATAGCCGAGAGTCCGGCACCCGCATAATCCAGATTTCGGACGGCACCAGCACAACGTTCGCGATCGGCGATGCCGCGGGCGGCACGCCGTCCTATTTGGTGCGCGACCTGACGAATCCCGACCAGCCGACGCTCGACTTCACCGGCCAATTCGCCATGATCGAGCAATGCTGGAGCGCGGGCGGCGCCGGCGACCCGAGCCATCCATGGTACGGTTCTGTGTTTGCCGTAACTGCGCAATATGGACTTGGCCCCGACCCGCGCGACGAGCCGATGAATCGCCGTCCCGCGACACCGTCCATCGCCGGCAACGATCCCTTCGGCGACAACCGCACCGGCCGTGATTTGATTAGCGGCTTTCGCAGCCTGCATCCGGGAGGGTGCAACTTCCTGTTCTGCGACGGAAGCGTCCGCTTCGTGGCAGAGAACATTCAACCGGCGACCTATCGAGCGCTCTCAACGATTGCAGGCGGCGAAGTGGTTGACGTGGATTTCTAAATTACTGCCATGCTTTCAACGTATCTGCACTTGATTGACTTTTAGCAATTCGTGGTAGAATTCGCAAGAATTCCGGTTCGCCGGAACTTTTACAATTTCCGCTACAAGTTCGACCGCATAAGGAGAACGCGACCGTGACCTCTCGAGTGCCGACATTAACAACTTCAGACAAAGGCCGCACCATCGCCGTGGTCGGTGACGTGTACCGCTTTCTGGCGACCGGCGATGACACCAACGGCAAATACGCACTCTTTGAGGCCATCGTTCCTTCGGGCGGCGGACCTCCTCCGCACGTCCATAGCCGCGAGGAGGAAGGCTTCTACATCCTCGAAGGCGAAATCAAGTTCACGATTGACGGCAAGCCATTGGTCGCTAAGGCCGGCATGTTCGCCAATATGCCGGTGGGTACGCCGCACTCGTTCAAGAATGAGTCGAGCCGCCCGGCCAAGATGCTTATTTGGGTTGCTCCAGCCGGCCTAGAAAAAATGTTTTTCGAATGCGGCGTGCCCCTGCCCCAAGGGGCGACGACCGCGCCGACGACGACGAAGGAAGAGATCGACAAGTTGCTAGCGATCGCTCCTCGTTACGGGATCGAGATCAGGTTGCCGAAGCATTGATGCCCGCAAAGTGAACTACCCCCGGCAGGATTCGAACCTGCGACCCTCGGTTTAGGAAACCGATGCTCTATCCCCTGAGCTACGGGGGCGGCTGTTCTCTTGACAGTTTACGAGTAAGCTGGGTTCGAAGCAAAGGACGACTGGAGACCGTATGCCTAGCGATTTCAGAGCCGACTTCGGTCCCTTCGAAGGCAAAGTCTGGCTCAACTGCGCCCATCAAGGCGCTTTGCCGCGCGTCGCGGTCGCTGAAGTCAACGAAGCCGTGGCCTGGAAGCAGCGGCCCTTCGAGTTGACTCCGGAGCGTTTCCGCGAGACGCCCGCCCGTCTGCGTCGCGCTCTGGGCAAGCTGATCGGCGCGCCAGCCGACGAAATCATTCTCGCCAACAGCGCATCTTACGGATTGCATCTCATTGCCAACGGCTTTCCGTGGCGCGAGGGGGATGAAGTCTTACTCGTTCGCGATGATTTCCCATCGGACCTATTCCCGTGGCTGGCATTGGAGGATCGCGGCGTCTGCATCCGTTACCTCGAGCCAGCCCAGCATCTTCCAGACGCCGACGAGCTGCGCGCGGTCCTCACGCCGCGCACTCGGCTCTTCTGCAGCACCTGGGTCCATTCGTTCTCCGGCGTGGCTTGCGACCTCGAATCGCTCGGCGCGCTCTGCCGAGCCAACGGCACAACTTTCATCGTCAACGGCTCGCAAGCTCTCGGAACTCGGCCATTCCACATTTCGGCGCCTGTGGACGCCATTCTTGGCGTCGGCTTCAAATGGTTATGCGGCCCTTATGGCACCGGCTTTCTCTGGATTCGGCCTGAGCTGCTCAGGTCCCTTCGGTTCAATCAAGCGTATTGGCTCACGCAGATGACCGCGGACGATCTAGGCAAGGATCATGTCGAGGTTTCGCGTCCGAAGGGGCAGCCGACGGCTCGAAGCTTCGACATTTTCGGCACCGCCAACTTCTTCAATTTCAAGCCTTGGGCAAGGGCGATCGAGTATCTGCTCGATGTCGGCATTGAGCGCATCGCCGAGCACAATGCGGCGCTGGTGGACCATTTCTTAGGTGGACTCGATGCGTCGAAATACGATGTGCTCAGTCCGCGCAAGGGACCAAGAAGATCGACACTTATTTTCGTGACACACAAAGACCGCGGGCGCAATCACTCTCTTTACGAACGACTCAAAGAGGCGGGGGTGTATGTGGCTTATCGCGCGGGCAAGCTTCGTCTGGCGCCGCACATCTACAACACGCTCGCAGATCTAGATCGAGCGCTCCAGGTGCTTAACGAAGTGTAGCTTTATGTCGAATCACTAAACACAGAGGGCGCTGAGGTCGCGGAGGAGGGAACAGGTGCGATCCTGCCGAATTCTTTCCCTCTGCGCTCTCCGCGTCCTCTGCGTTGAATAGCCTACGGCTTGGGAGCGCCTTGCTCGGGGGTCTTGGGCATCCACGCGAACTTGTAGCGCTCGCCGAGTTGCTGCCGCGTCATGCCGATGATCTCTTGGGTGTGGCCGCCCAGATGAACCAGGCTACCGAACATTGCCGCAAGAATCGTCGTGTCACTTGCTTGAATGCGGCGGCTTTCGAGAAGCTGCGATTCCTTCATGCGTGCGAGGGCGGCGTCGGTCTCGGCGATCACCGAGTCAAAGCGCCGCATCACTTCGGCCTTTGGCATCGGCCCGCGTTCGCTGAATTCCTTGGGCCGATCCCGGCGGTCTGGCGCCTTGGTAATCGGTGCGATGATGTGCTGCGTGATGTTGCCGCACAGGTGCAAGAGCAAGTTGGCGATGCTGTTCATCTCGGGTTTGGGCCGCCACCAAAGCTGCTCGTCGTTGAGCTGACTGACGCAGTGATGGATCTTCTCCTGACATGCGGTCAGGCGTTTGCGCGCTTCGGCGATATACGCGACGGCGACGTTGGCAGGTTCGTTCATGGTGAAGCCTCCTTGTTGCTGCTTTTGAGGTGAGTTTCACAAATCCGATGAGGAGTGTTTTATTGAAGCCTCAAGAGTGGCCATCAACGGTTGCGAAGAGATCCCTGACTCAATGACGCTTCGGACTTTGATTCGATACTTTGTCAAAGAACGCAATGCTCTGCTTCATCTCGCCGGGAACCGCGCTCATGTGGTCGCCTTCCACGGCAATCGCTTCGACGTCCAATCCTTTCTCTTTCGCCACCGAGGCGGTGCGCATGCTGGTCTTCTCGAAATGCTTCTCTTTCGTACCGAAGTAAAGTCGTGCTGGACACGCGAAGCTTTTCGCGTAGGCCAATGGCGAGCGAACCTCTAATTCCTTAGGAATGGTCGTGTCGAAAGGGATGCTCGCCTTGTTGATGCCGTACTTGCAGTACAAAACCTGGTCGGGTGAGCCGGAGAAGGACGCTGCCGCACGAAAGCGATTGGAAGCCATAGCCGCAAGGAGGGCGTGTGTCCCACCGACACTATGTCCGGCAACAAAAAGCCGCTCGGAATCGGCATACGGCTGCTTGCTCAGGTATTCCGCAGCTGCCAGAACGTCGCCGACTTCATCGTAAAAGAGCGAAAAATCACCGGCCTGACCATTCTCGCCGCGCAATATCGGGGCCATCACGACATAGCCGGCATCGCGGTACGGCTTGGCCATGTCCCAATCTTCCTTGTCGAACGCAAAGCCGCCGTGAAGGAAGACGACGGCCGGCAATTTCTTGGCATCCGAGTTTTCCGGATGGTTAATCCATGCCTTGAGGCGAAGTTCGCCGGAAGGAAACTCGACCTCAGTGACGCCGCTCGGAGTCTTCAGCGTCGGCGCTTTTTGCGGGGCGGCGCCCTTTTTCAGCAACTTCGTACGGAAGCGTTCGCGAACATCGCGGTAGTTTTCATCCTGAATCACGACTTCCGGCTCGAACGACGGCGCGGGCTTCTTTTGACCGCCGGCGTCGGCCGTTGTCATCACGAAGAAAAGCGTGGAGCACGTTGCCAGAGCGAAGGACTGGTTCCACATAGTCTGTGCTTTCCATCGAAGGCGAATGTACTAATCCGGTTAGCGGACGCCCCATTCCCACAAGCCGTACGAAGTCTTCTGGTCAAGCGCGTGCTCGGTGCCCTTCAGCGTCCAGCCGATTTGGCCGCGATGATGCGATTCGTGGGAAATGAGGTAGCCCACGAAAGCGACTTTTTCCAAAGCCGCGTCCAGTTGCTCTTTCTTGCCGTTGTCGCCTTCGAGCTTGGAGAGCCCTTTAAGCAAATCCGGGGCGGCTGATTTCAGCCACATTAGCCGAACGTTTTGCATGTGGGCGAATAGCTGAAAGACGCTGCGGTGCTTTGGAGAGAGCGAATGTCCCAGGGCGGCGGTGTCAATGTCGCTGAGTAAATAGCGATTGATGCGGTAGCTGATTTTCCACGTCTCAATAAGTTGTTCGTCCATGGAACGCTTCGGAATTATCCCTCGCTTACGCGTCGGGCTTTCAAATTTGGTAGCCCGACGCGTGAGCGAGGGTCGGTGCGGCTTCAATCATGGTACGAGATGCTTTTTCAAGAAGCCAATCATCCGCCCGCGCGCCACTTCCGCCTCGGCGGGGCAATAGTCGAAGCCTGGGTCGGTTCCCGTCGGCCGCAGGAAGCTGTAGAACGCGTGTCCGGCTTTTTCGTAGTAGAACATTTCGACCGGCGTCTTTTGCTCCCGAAGCGCCGCCTCGAATTCCTTGGCGTCAGAGGCGAGCGCCACTTTGTCGAGCGTGCCGTAATGGCCTTGCACGGGGACGCGAATCTCCTTGACGATGTCGAGAAGCTCGGGCGCCGGATCGGTCTTGTGGCGAAACTACCGAAAGTTCGCCGAAGCATAGAATGCGACGACAGCGTTCACATCCTTGGAGCGAGTGGAAAACATGAGCGCCTGCTTGCCGCCGCCGCAGAAGCCGACCATGCCGATTCCGCCAGGCTGCACGAACGGCTGGCTCTTGAGGTATTCGACAGCTACGCGAATGTCGTCGAGTACGAGCTTCTGAAATGTGTAGCCGGTGATGCGATTAACCCATTTTGCTCGTTCTGCTTTGCTCTCGGGCATGGGCGCGCGCGAGCCCCAATCGACGAGAAGGCCGACGAATCCCGCTTGGGCTAATTGGCAAGCCGTGTCGCGAACGTCGTCGGTGGCCCCTGGATTGCCGTGCACGATTATGACGCCGGGATAGGGTCCTTCCTTTCGAGGCCGGACAAGGTAACCTTTGATTTCCGCGTCGCCGTTCTTGAATGTCACGGCTTTGTGAACGATTGCGGGATCATCCAATGCTTTTTTCACGTCGGCTTGCTCACCACCAGCCACAAACACCACTGCCCTGACTTCAGGCCCTTCGGGACATTGATTGCAGCGGAATATGGTCTTGTGTTGACCTGCCACTTGTGAATAACAGAAAGCAGCGAACAAGACCAATGAGCCGGCTATTCTCATTGTCATTGCCATCTCCTGTAGGCCGCGTTCGCCAGAACGCGGGTCTGCGGCGGGCGTCGTCCCGCGTTCTTGGCGAACGCGGCTACGTTGGTTTGATTTGGATTTGCTGGAGGAACCTTCCCCGCGTTCTTGGCGAACGCGGCTACGAGGTCATTTGTCGCGCGCTTGGTCCGTCTTGCCGTAGGCCAAAATCGCCTCCATGGCCGGATCGCGGTTTGCCCGGAGCAAAGCGAACGTCGGTGGAGCGTAGAGCTGCGGCGCGATCCAGGTGCGATAATCCATCGGCCACGAGCGCTGCCACAAGAGGTCCGATATTGTACCGGTCATTTTGCTGTAGGGCAGATCGAAGCGGATGCTCTCGCCGATGAAGCTCGGACTGGCGCCGGTCGGTTCGCCGACGAAAAGCGCGTTCGTGTGCGCTTCAATGTCCGTGGTGCAGTTCTGAGCGGCTGAAAACGTGAATCGGCCCGTGATGACGAAAAGTTTGCCGCGCTGGTTGATCTTGTCGCAGCGAATGAGCCCGTGAATGATGGGCCGATTCAGGAAGCTGTTGCCGCCGCCGTTCCAGCGGATATCAAGGACGAGCTTGTCGACGTCGTTTTCGGCGATGAACTTGAATAGCCGGTCGCAGAACTTGTTCAAGGGCTCTTTGGGATCGTTGCGGACGCCGTTGTACTGGAAATAGACCAGCTTCTCCGCCGGCATGTATTCAAACCAATAGGGCGCTTTCGTGTTCTTGAGATAGAGCGGGAGTTCGGCAGAGTTGTCCTTGCGGGCCGAAATCCATTTGTCGTTGGGCTGCTCGGCGGTTTCAACTAGCGTGACGCTGCGCTCCTGGCCGCTTGCGTCGCGCACCGTGAACGTCGCCTTGTCTGCATCCGGGATGAGGCCGAGGCCGTTGAGCACCATAGTGCTCTTCAAGAACGCGGGGCCCGCGGCTTTAAGGCCCATGTCGTTGTCGCGGCTAATAATCGGCGTCAACGCCGCCAGCGCTTTTTCGATCGAGTGCTCGCCGACTTTCAGCACCTTTGCGCCGGCCAAGTCCGCGTGGTCCGGCGCCGCGGCTACCACAAAAATCCCGTCCTCATACTGAAACATCTGAATCGGCAGCCCCTTGCGTGTTCCGCTCGGTCGAACGTGGGTGTGGCCATCGCCCGCCATCTGCGCCAGCTTGATGAAGCCGACCATGATCTGGTTGTCGGTCAGCTTGGGAATGTCGTCGTGGAGCTTTTTCACGAAGGCGTCGAACTGCTCGCGCTTCGTCTTGCGGAAGGGATCGTAATGGATCCGTTTGATTTCTCGGTCGAGAAGCTTCAGATCGAAGCGCCAGCCCTCGTCGCGGGACATCTTGCTCGTGTCG
>JACPZP010000052.1 GCA_016195405.1 Planctomycetota bacterium
CTCTCTTCGCTATAAATCAATGGCAGCCCGCGATACGACGCGCCGAGAAGGTCCACAACGCTCCGAGCCAAATAGCCGGTGCATAGAACGGCCGACTTCACATGGACGGCTACAAGCTGATCGAGCAGGTAAGCCAAAAAAGGCCGGCCCGCGACCTCGGCTAATACTTTCGGTCGGTCGGCGATCACGTTTCGCAAGCGCGAACCGAATCCGCCGGCGAGAACCGCAGCTGTGATTTCAGAAAGTCGCTTCAAAGGATCGCGTTCCCAACGTGAGAAGCTTGAACAGTGGATGCAATTTGCGTCGCAACGTCGCCAACTGGGCGCGTTGGCATCTTAACTCCCGCGCCAACTGCGAAGTTGATTTGTTGGCCATCATCCCCCGAAGAAGCTGAACAACTTGGCTTGGCCGACGACGCGTTTTTTCCAAAGGCGTTCCTGTCCATGCATTGAAAACGCGCCTACATCGGGCGCATTGGTAATCCAGCACGGGAACACGGGTTCTTCTGTGAATACCGAGATTTTTCCCAGCCCCGCAACGAGGACAAAGGAGACCTTGGGGATGAAGCAATCCCACCAACCAGGCGTAGCAGGCGTTCTCCTTGTCGCGCTCCGAGTATTGCCGCATCATAATGGCAAGGAATAAGTTCGGGTGAAAAACAATAAGAAGCTTTGGAAGATGCACGAAGTAGGAAATTTAGCTGGCACCATAAACCGTACACAAACCTCTGTGAAAATAGGGCTTATCGTGCTTTTTTTTTTGACACCGGCCCGATTGTCGCGCAATATTCTTAGGTTGGGAATAATCGTTTCCCAAGGCTTCGGTGTTCTGCCCATCCCTCCCTCTTGAAAAGGGGATGGCGCGAACGGCTCTTGAAGAGTTGGTGGATCACTCGCTAAATCCGGCAACTCTTGGTCACTTGTTCTGATCGGTTAGCAAAAGGAGCGAGTGCCCCCCTCAACAAAGGACTGCCCCGGGCATGGTTGTCCGGGCGGATAGGAATTCCTAAGGGCGAACAAAGACGCTTTAGCAAGGAAAAGGCAACCCGTTCCCGCTGAGCCCATTTCCTGCCTCGTACGCACGCTCGCCTGATTCCCGTCCCGGTATTTCCTTTATTTCCCGTTTTGCTGGAAAGCTCACCGTCGCCGCCGGTCTCGGCTGCGCTTGCCCATGGCGCATCGACGCCGCCCTTGTGTGCGAGCGCGTTGGGTGCTGTCGATTCCTTCCTAGGAGTTGTTACTCATGGGTGATTTCTGCACGTCTTTTCGGTCGATGCTCAAGTCCTGGTCTCGTGATAGCCGCCGAACTCTGCGGCGCAAGAAGCGCGTGGATCTCCACCTAGAGCAGCTGGAGCGACGCGAGGTCCCTGCGAATGGCTTGGTGGCCGCTTACAATTTCGACCAGGGCGTCGGCGCCCAGCTCACCGATCTGTCGGGCAACAAGAACAACGGCACAATCACGAACGCGACGTGGTCGAGTGTGGGGAAATACGGTAAGTCGCTTTATTTCAATGGCAGCAATGCCATGGTAAGCATCGCCGATTCCGCTTCCCTTGACCTCACCAAGGGCATGACCATTGAAGCCTGGGTCAACGCCTCCTCCCTCTCGGGCTGGCGAACCGTCTTACTCAAGGAACGGCCGGGCGGTCTAAGCTACTCGCTCTACGCCACCGACCCATATAAGTCACCGTCCGCGCCGTCGACCTTCATTAGCATGGGCCGCCGCGGCGACGTTGGCGCCGCGGGCCCGGGCGCTCTCACGAACGGCGCATGGGTTTTCTTGACGGGCACCTATGACGGCGCCAACTTGCGCATTTACGTCAACGGCCAGCTCATGAGCACCACGGCTGTCTCGGGCAGCATGCTCACGTCGACGGGCGCTTTGCGCATCGGCGGCAACACCGTGTGGGGTGAGTATTTCAAGGGTTACATCGACAACGTGCGCATTTACAACACCGCGCTCTCTCAGGCCCAAATTGCCACCGACATGGCCACACCGGTCAGCGCTCCACCGGTGGCGGCTCTCTCGGTTAGCGCGGGCGTCGGCGGCACCATCAATGAGGGCGGCAGCTTTCAGTTTAACGGTTCCGCTTCCGGCGGCTCCGGCTCCTATACTTATGCTTGGAATTTCGGCGACGGATCCACCGGCGTCGGCGCTTCGGTCGCGCATGTCTACAAGCAAAACGGGAACTTTAGCGCCGTACTAACGGTCACGGATTCGCTGGGCCATACCGGGCTGTCGTCCGCAGCCCTCACCGTGAACAACGTCGCGCCGTCAGGTCTGATTCTTACCCGCGACAAGACCTCCATCAGCGAAAACGGCAGCTTGTCATTATCTGGCAGCTTCAACGATCCCGGCGCCGATACCGAATCCGTGGTCATCACCTGGGGCGACGGTCAAACCACGACGTTAAATTTATCTTCCACGCAACGGACTTTTTCGACCTCGCACCAATACCTTGACAACCCGACCGGTCAACCCACCGGCAGTTTTACGATCAATGTCACCGTCACCGACCAAAACAACGCCATCACGAGCGGCACGGCCAGCATTCAAGTAAACAACGTCGCGCCCACGGCCACCATCGCGAGCACCGTGAACGACAAGACCGCCGCCTTTTCGGCAAGCGTGACCGATCCGGGAACCAAGGACACATTCACCTATTTGTGGAATTTCGGCGACGGCAGCACGAGCACCGCCGCTTCCCCGAGTCATGCGTATGCGAATTACGGCACGTATATGGTAACTTTGAAGGTTACCGACAAGGACGGCGGCGCCACCAGCTCATCCAAGAGCGTGAACCTTGCCGCTGTGGTTCTAACCGTAAACGCCGGCGCCAACGGCGCCGTGAATGAAGGCAGCGGCTACCAATTCAATGGTTCGGCGAGTGGTGGCTCGGGACCTTACACCTATGCATGGAATTTTGGCGATGGCTCGACCGGCACAGGCGCCTCCCTCTCGCACGTTTACTCTCAAAATGGGACATTCGCCGTCAAATTGACCGCCACCGATACTCAAGGACATACTGGACAAGGATCGGCCACGATCACAGTCAACAACGTCGCGCCGACGGGTCTGACGCTAACGCGCGATAAGACAACAATCAACGAGAACGGCAATTTGACCCTTTCCGGCAGCTTCACCGATCCAGGCGCCGACACGGAAGCCGTGGTCATCACATGGGGCGACGGTCAAAGCACGACCGTCAACCTCACGTCCGCGCAACGGACTTTCTCGGCCGCTCACCAATACTTGGATAACCCGACGGGACAGCCGACGGGCAGCTTTGCGATCGGCGTCACGGTCACCGACCAAAACAGCGCCAGCACCTCCGGCGCGAGCAGCATTCAAGTCACCAACGTCGCGCCGACAGCCACATTGTCGAGCGCCATAAACAACAAGACGGTGGGTTTCTCTGCCGCTGTGACCGATCCAGGCACCAAAGACACTTTCACCTATTTGTGGAACTTCGGCGACGGCAGCACCAGCACCGCGGCTTCCCCCAGTCACACCTATGCGAATTACGGCACCTATTCCGTAAGCGTAACGGTAACCGACAAAGACGTAGGTTCAAGCGGAGCTGTGACGAAGAGTCTGACTCTTTCCGCTCCGGCGGACACCACTGCCCCCAGCGTAAACATTACGGGACCAGCGAACAACGCCAGCGTTGCGGGCATGGTGACGATCACCGCCAGCGCCAGCGACAACGTCGGCGTGGCCGGCGTGACATTCCTCTTGGACGGCCAAGCGATGGGAGCCGAGGTCACCAGCAGTCCCTACTCGTACTACTGCGACACCACCAAATTCACCAACGGCGTCCACTCTCTGACTGCGAAAGCGCGCGATGCCGCTGGAAATACCGCCACGTCGACGGGCGTCTCCATCTCCATCAACAACCCGGTTCCAGACACGACAGCGCCCACCGTCAGTCTCACCGCTCCGGCCAATAATGCGAGCGTGACCGGCGCCGTCACCATCACCGCGACCGCCAGCGATAACGTCGGCGTCGCCGGCGTTACGTTCCTCCTGGACGGCGTGGCCATGGGCGCCGAAGATACAACCAGCCCCTACTCCTACTCCTGGGATAGCACTAAGGCCGCCAACGGCTCGCACACGCTGACCGCGAGGGCTCGTGACGCCGCCGGCAACACCACGACATCCAGTGCGGTCACCGTTTCGGTGAGCAATACCAGCGCCGCTCCAACGAACCTGATCGCCACAGCCGGCAACGCTCAGGTGGTCTTGTCCTGGGCGGCCTCCAGCGGCGCAACCAGCTACAACATCTATCGCGCGGCAACTTCAGGCGGCGAGGGGAGCACGCCGATTAAGACCGGTGTCAGCACAACCTCCTTCACCGACTCTGGGCTAACCAACGGCACGACTTATTACTACCAGGTGAGCGCGGTCAGCAGCATCGGAGAGGGCGCCAAGAGCAGTGAAGCGTCGGCCAAGCCGCTAGCCGCAGCCAGCCTGGTCCAGGCGGTTACTTCGGGAAGCGCGATTGGGACATTCACGGCTGACGCCGCCTTCGTCAGCGGCAGCAGCTCAACTTACACCAACACGGACACGATCAACACGAGCAATGTCACCAACCCTGCGCCCAGTGCAGTCTATGACTCCGAGCGCTTCGGCACGAACTTCACCTACACCTTCCCCAACTTGACGGCTGGCGCCACTTACACGGTCCGCCTTCATTTTGCCGAAATCTACCGGACCAGCGCCGGCGTGCGGATTTTCAACGTCGCGATCAACGGCACTCAGGTGTTGAGTAATTTCGACATTTTCGCTGTCGCGGGCGGCAAAGACATTGCGAACGTTCAGCAGTTCAGTGCGGTTGCCGACGCAAGCGGCAATATTGCCATCAACTTCACTTCCGTGATGGATAATGCCAAAGTCAGCGGCATCGAAATTCTGACAGCCGGTTCAATACCGCCGCCGCCTGCGGATACCACTCCACCCACGGTTACGTCAGTCTCTCCGGCGGCCGGAACCACTAATGTCGGCGTCGTAGCGAACATCACGGTATATGTGAGCGAGACGTTAAATGCCGCGACGATCACCAACAGTACGGTCCATGTCAAGGATTCGGCCGGAAACATCGTGCCCGTAAGCCTGAACTATTACGTCCCGAATAAAGCCATCGTGCTCGATCCTATTGCAAACTTGGCGTATTCCAGCACCTACACTATCGAGGTGATCGGCGGCGCAAACGGCGTCAAGGATTTGGCCGGCAATGCCCTGGCAAGCACTCTTACGTCGACTTTCCAGACCGGGGCCGCTCCGACTGGCGGAGGCCAGTTCATCGTCACGCCCTTCGACAAAATTCCCAACTTCGGCGCCAATCCGACTATCGTCAGTGCCATCAGCGGCAACTGGTCCAGCACCACGACGTGGTCTACCGGCCATGTGCCACTTGCAAACGAAGTGGTTTCCATCGCGGCCGGCACAACGGTGACCTATGACCTCACCATGGCCAGCGCCGACGCCGTAAAGACGGTGGTGATTCAAGCAGGCGGCAAGCTCATCTTCCGCACTGACATCAGCACCACGTTGTACGTTTCCAACTTCTTGGTGCTCGAGGGCGGCGAACTCGTGGTCGGCACCCAAGCCAACCCCGTGGCCGCCAACGTCACCGCTTCGATCATTCTCGCCAACAAGCCTCTCGACACGACCAACGATCCGGAGCAATACGGCAACAGTCTGATCGCTCTGGGCAAGGTGACGATGTACGGTGCGGTCAAGTCGTCCTTCGTCACTCTGGCGACGGAGCCCAAAGCGGGGGATACCACCCTGAAACTGGCACAAATCGCCACCGGCTGGAAAGCCGGAGACAAGCTGGAATTGCCGGACTCCAAGCAGTGGGCGGCTAATTCGGGTCCTTACGTTCCCGAGAATGAGGAAGTGGTCGTGGCCTCGGTCTCGGCAGACGGTCTCACGCTGACTTTGACAACTCCGCTTCAGTTCAATCACCCCGGCGCCTACGACGGCAACGGTGTGCTCAATTTCCTGCCCGAGGTCGCGAATCGCACTCATAATGTCGTGGTCCGCTCGGAAAGCGCCCCTGGCAACCGCGGCCACGTCATGTTCACCTATCACGCAGACATTGATATCCGCTACGCCTCTTTCGCCGGTCTAGGCAGGACGACCATTGACCCCATCGACAACACAACTGTTGACAGCAGCGGCGCGGTGACTCATGTCGGCACGAACGAAAATGATCGCAACCCAGTGAACTTCGACCACCTGTTTGGTCCCTCGACCATACCGGCCGACGGCTACCAGTACACGTTCCTCGGCAACGCCGTCTTTTGTCCGATGCCCAGCATCCGCTACAAGTGGGGCATCACGATCACCGACAGTCACTACGGGCTCATTCAGGACAATTTCATCTACAACTGGGCAGGGTCGGGGCTAGTGACCGAACAGGGCAACGAAAGCTACAACGTCATCGCTCACAACTTTTCGCTTCTAGGCAGGGGCGAGGGGGACCGCCAAGGCAGCGGCAAGCCCGGCGACGAGGGCGTCGGCTTCTGGTTCCGTGGCACCAACAATTACGTGCACGACAATGTGGCGGCCAACTGGGTCGGCAATCAAGTGGAGGCGGCTTACGGGTACAAGTTCTACATGTACTACTTGAACGACGTCAATATCCCCAAATTCCAGGGTGCGGATATGTCGGTCGCCGGCCAGTACGTGACCAAGCCCGGCAACGCCATGCCGATCCTGGAGTTCGCCAGGAACGAGGTCTACGGTGTTGAGAACGGCCTAACCGTCTGGTGGCTCAACGCCTATGGCACTTCGCCACAAGGAGGCGGCGTCAGCACGATCAAGGACTTCCGCGGCTGGAACCTTTCGCGCTATGGCTTCTATGGTTATCCGATGTCCAACGTCGTTTTCGATGGCTATGTCATCCGCGGCGATAAGAGCGTGCTCAGCAACACCCACGAGGACCTTATCGGATTGTGGTTTGGGGACTACATGACGAGCGGACTCACCGTTCGCAATTCCGACATCCAGGGATGCAGAGTTGGGTTCATAGATCCCTATTACGGCGGCACGACCACGACAATCCAAGATTCCTACTTCAACAACGTCGTCAACATTCAGGTCCGGAGCATCGGCGCGCCTGGCAGCGGCCCCAATGGGGCAGATCGCTCTTCGAAGAGTTTGATCATCCGCAACGTCCGCTTCGGTTCGACGGCGAGTTGGAACCTCGGCGGTTGGACGCCGGAGAACATCCAGATGGCGTACGATCTGCACGATGGTTCTTCCAACCTCGTCAAAAGCGACACCGTGTTCGTGTACGACTATAACGGCGTGGTCGGCAACAACTTCCAACTTTTCTACAAGGAGCAGGCGTCTACGTACGTGGTGCCCCAAACAAGCGGAAACCTGGCCGCCGCTCCCGTCGCCTGGCTGACCAATCAACAGCTCTGGAGTCAGTACCAAATGGCTATTGCCGGCGCGGTGGCCACGAACACGACCACCATGTCGCTGATCGATGGTCTCATCAAGACGATTTGAGCGGCGTGCGCGGCTTGCCAGGGCTTCTCACCATCTCCCCGCGTCAGAAAAACCGAATGCACACGGTCGCGGTTTAAACCGCGACCGTTTTATTTTCCGCCGTCATCTCCCGAAAAATGCGTGCGGCCCGTTGGCTAAGCTGCCCCCAGTCAAATTGCTCCGCGGCCCATTGTCGCGCGGCCCGACCCATTTCTTCTAGCCTGTTCGGAGCGGACAGTAGCTCGGTCAGTAGGGCAGCCAGGTCGTGCTGTCCGTCGCAGCATACCACCCGGCCCGTGTCTGGAACCCGCATCGTGTCAGCCGTCCCTCCCGAAGTGCCGGCTACCACCGGCTTGCCGCAAGCCTGCGCCTCGACCAAGACGATCCCGAACCCTTCGATATCCTGGCCGACCTGGCGGTTCGGCAGGACGAAAAGGTCACACTGCTGGTAGCACTTCACCAGCGTCCGATCGTCGGCCTCCCCAAGGAATTGCACGTGCCGCTCCATCCCCGTACGCGCGACCAGTGCTTCCAAGCACTTTCGCTCTTCGCCGTCGCCAAGAATTGCGTACAGCACGTCCGGTACGGTCCTGCGAACGGAGTCCAAGGCCAGGATCAACGTGTCGTGGCCCTTGCGCTTCTGGAGCCGTCCGGCGGTAAGAATGACCGGGCGATCGCCCCAGCCAAGGCTTGCACGGACCTTTGGATCCTTGGGGACTGGTACGAACTGCTGAGTGTCCACTCCCGGGTGCATCAGGCGAATGCGCCCCGGCCGGCAGCGCCACTCCTTTGTCAGAATCGCCTGGGTATTGCGGCTGTTCGCGATCACGAAATTGGCGCCTCGCAGCACCCACCGGGTCAACCAAGCGAGCTCACGGCTGGCAGCCGCGAACTTCATTTCTTCGCCGTGAACGTAACAGATGTACGGAATGCCCATCGAGCATTGGAGCAGACGCGCCATGAGTCCTTCGGGCAAGCACCGCCCACAATGGAGCTGGCGGACACCTTGAGTGCAAATGATTCGGTAGAGTCGACGGACCGCCTGGAAATAAGCGCGAAGCCCGGAAGGACCACAGATCCCCCAGGATTGCAGGGCCAAGGGCAGGCGCAGCACGCGCAGGTCGTGGGTCCGGTCGAATTCCTCTTGGCGCTTGTCCAAACCTGCGGCAATCAGGTACTCCTTGCGCGGCAGCCGCCGATAAATTTCCCAGAACCACCGCGCGGTGCCGCCGGTCTGTGGAGGAAAAACCTCACTGACGAGTAACGTGCTCATGAGAGTTGGAGTCGAACCGCACGCTTGCTCTAGCTCGCCGCAGCCACCGGTTCGGAACGCTTCGACTCCTCATATACCTCCCGGTAAAGCGCTAGAGTGTCGCGCGCGCATTGCTCCCAGGTGAACTTTTGCGCCTGGACCCGGCCTCGCTCGATCAGGCTCTTCCGCAAGCTGTCGTCCGTCAGGGCTTGATTCATGGCTTGAGTCAATCCGTCGACGTCATTGACCGGCACCAACAGACCCGCATCGGCCACGCCTTCGCGAATGGAACTCGTATCCGTGGCAATCACCGGCACGCCGTATGCCATGGCTTCAAGAGTGACGAGCGTGAATCCCTCATAGAGGGTAGGCAGGACAAAAAGATCGGCAAGCTTGTAGAGAAGCGGCAACTCCCAGGCGTCTACATAGCCCGTGATAATCACGTCTTGAGAAACGCCCAGTTCATGGCTGAGAGCGTCGATCTCCGCGGCCGCCGTGTCGCGGTGACCTGCCAATACCAGAGCGTGAGGGATGCCGGTTTCCTTCTTCAAGCGGGCGTAGCTTCGAATCAGGAAGGGCACGTTTTTACGCGGCTGGAGCGTTCCGACAAAGAGAATGTATTTTTCCGGAAGGTTGCGGTTTCGTTTCAGCTCTGCAACTCGGTTGTAAGGGATTTGGCCCTCGGGGACGATGTGGCCGCCGCCGTAGATCACGCGGACGCGCTCCGGACTCACACCCAGAGCTTCCACGTCGCGCCGAGTATTTTCCGACAGGGCGATTACGGCGGCTGCCCGCTCGAAGGCGTTCTTCGTCCAGACCCGCAAGACCTCGTCCATGGCATCGCCGTGCACGCGCATGTGAAAGTAGGCGAGGTCGTGGATCGTCACAATGTTCTTGCGTCTGTCAAAGTCCGGGAGGAAGTGGTTGGGGCCGTGGAACACATCGACGCCGTCGCGGCGTAGGACTCGAGGCAGCCGCCAGTTCCACCAGAGAGTCGGTCGCTGCAGGTGCCATCGGTTGGGGAGACGGACTGGCCGGACCCGGAAGTTCGGCTGCACCGGCCAATGCGGGAAAGAGCCGGCCCCTTCGAAGAGACCGCGCTGGTAGTACAGAAGATACTCGTTCGAGTCGTCAATCCGGGCGAGGGCTTGCAACAGATTCACAACGTGCAAGCCGATGCCGGAAGGGCGCGCGTCTTTCGCGACGTCGACGTAGATGCCGATCCTCATGGTCACCCCTTGGCGCACGCGGCTTGAAGTTCGACCCGGCTGTCCTCTTCTGCGACCGACTGCCATAGGGCGCTGAGGCCGCTCTCCAAGGTGTACTCAGGCCGCCACCCCAGCTCGTTGCCGATGCGTTTCATGTCACACAGCAAGTGCATGCGGTCGGATGCGCGGACGCGATTGGCGGCCACATTGAGTTTCAGCCGACGCCCACTGATGGTCGCCAGCTGCTCAAGGATCTCTTCCACAGAGTATTCCGCGCCCGTGCCCACGTTGTAGACGCGATAAGAGTGCTCGCTCTTTTCGGCTATGGTCAGCAGGGCCCGGGCGACGTCGGTCACGTAGATGTAATCGCGCTTGGGTTTGACGTTTCCTATGGCGATCTCCTCGGCACCGTGGACGATCTGATTGACGATTTCCGGAATCACGTGGGGATTCGTTTCACCCGGTCCGAAAACGTTAAAGAGCCGCGCCGCGGCGCAGCGGGTATCCGCCTGTTGCGAAAAAAGCTCCAGTTGCTTCTCGTTGATCCATTTACTCAACCCGTAAATGTCTGTTGGTCCTACTGCTTCGTCTTCGAAATTGGCGCCGTCGCGGATTGGATAGACCGCTGCCGATGAGGCGATGACAAGACGCTCCGGCGCGTGCCGCCCGCAGGCCTCGAGTAGGTTTTGGGTCCCCACCACATTGACGTCGAGGGTCTCAGTCGGGTGGGCGTTGCAATAGGGAATGAAGTGCAGGGCCGCCAAGTGGACGACCGTAACCGGCCGAAGATCCCTCATGATGCCCAGGACCGCTTCTTCGTCGGTCAAGTCGGTTTCATAAAGGGTGACCCGCGGAGAGTCCGGAACATGGGAGCGCCGACCGTTGAACAGGTTGTCCAAGACGGCAATTTGACTGTCCGACGTTTGGTCCAACAACTCCGTCACGACCGCCTGTCCCACGAATCCGGCGCCGCCGGTCACGAGGATGGAATTTGCGTACTTTTGCATTTCTGTCGTCCTTATGAATAATGGAGCCTAATCGATTAAAGAAGGGAGTCGTAAATAGCGCGCAGCTGTGTCAATGTCTTTGCCGGATTGAACTCGTCGGCGACGCGCCGGAAGCCCTGGTCCCCAAGTTCCGCACGCCGTGCCGGTTGCCGGACCAAACTGCGCACCGCCTCGGTCAATGCATTCAGGTCGCCGGTCTCCACGACTCGTCCGGCATCACCAGCGACCTCGTGGACCGAGCCTCCGCGGTAAGCGGCGACAGGTCGACGGCAGGCCATGGCCTCACAAATCGTGTTGCCGAACGTCTCATAAGTGCTGGTGCTGACGAACACGTCTATCCCATGGTAGAAGGGCTCGACGGGCTCCAGGTTGCCGAGCCAGCGCAGGCGTCGTCCGAGTCCCGTCGCCTCGATCTGACTTAAGATTTGGACGCGATAGCCCTCATCTCCGGGCGGTGCGTCGCCGGCAAGGACGCCGACCACGCGCTCGTCTTCTCGACAGAGGCGGTCAACCAGCGTTATGAAGTCTTCAACGCGTTTGCGCGGTCGAAGGGGGGCGGCGCTTCCGATGACAATCTCATCCGGTCGAAAGCCCCACTGCCGCCGCGTCTCTTCCCGGCCGCCGGCGAGGATTCCAAAGCGCTGAAGATCAAGTCCAAGGGGGACCAGGTGCTGCAGCCGCGACGGGACCGTGTCTCCAAGAGCGCCGGCGCAATCTTCCCTCTGTTGTCGCGACGTCCACAAGAGGGCGTCAGGGCACCGGCCGCGGCCTCCGAAAGCCCAGGTCGAAAAGGCCGGCTCAATCCGGAAACGGACGTGGCAGACCAAAGGGCACCGGAGCAGCCAGCGGAGCATCACCGCGAACGGATACACATCGTGCTCGTTGCAGTGAATCACCTCAACGCGTGCGCGACGAGCCCAACGAGCCACCTTCCAGGCGTGCCAAAAGCCAGGAATAGGCCAGCGTCGATCAGGCCACGGCATCGGATCGATGAGGGTCTCGACAGCATTGACCTTGAGCCATGCGGTGAAGTCTCCTGGGGAACGTGCGATGACGCGACCATGCAGGCCATCCTGACGGCCCAGAAGCAACCAACTCTGGAGAATGCGGGCGGTGCTGCCCAAATTCGGGTTGTTGGTGAGGAAGAGGACATTCATTGGAGATTCTGCGCGCCGCAGGCCACTCTGCATCGGATAATCAAGGTCAAACCCGCACCGCAACTCTTGGGGCCATCTGCCCGAGCACAAACCGGCGGGCGGGGACGTTCGCAAGTACAGCGGCACTTGTTGAAGTTAATTTCAATGCCCCCGCTCCAAGAAGCGTGATGTAGTAAGGCACCTCGAGCCCGACGATCGTCACGAACTGGGCCGCGACCATAAAGCCGATCAGCGACGCGATCACCATCCGCGCCAAATCCCGGAGGAAGGGATCGGACACGGCCACTTGTGGTCGCGTCAGAGGCCAGAGCCGCACGGCGCACAGTAAATAGAAGGTCAACAGCAAGATCAAGCCGGTGAAACCCAACTCCGCTCCGACTTGCAGCCAAAGCGTGTGGGCTTCCTTCCCCAAACTCCAACCGTAGCGGGGTGCGATCAATGGCCAATGACTGGGGCCAACACCAAAGACCGGATGTTTCAGCATCACATCCCAGCAATGGGACCACAAATCGATCCGGCTTTGGGCGGAATCATCGCGGGATTCGGTGTCCGCGAAAGACGTATTGAAGCGATCACGGACACCCTGTCCGGCCAGCCGCAAGCAGACCACCAACACAATTGCGAATATCAGATAGTGTTTCGGTTGCTTTGGCAGCAGGAGGAAGCAAATCACCGCTGTTACAATGAGCGCCATCATCCCGCCGCGCGAATAGGCGAACATGACCGTGTGAGCCATCAAAAGCGCCGAGGCCAGAGCCAACCCTTTCTGCCATAGTCTCGGCGCGTTGATGCCCAAGAAGAACGCCAGGCCCACTCCGGCGACCATGGAGATCGCGACGCAGTTATTGTCCATGCCTCCGAAACCAATTTCCCAAACCCGATTGAACCCACTGTAATATGCCAGGTTCATCTCCCAGGCCACAAAACCTTGACAAACGAGGATTACCCATGCAAGGAGTTTCAGCTTGCGCACCGAGTCGATCATGGTAATGCCTACGAGAAACGGCAGCAGAATCTTGGCTAAGGTCTCCACGTAGACTAATCCGATGGCTGGATTTGCCGCTTGCAAACTGGAGATCAGCGACCACACCCAGAAACCGAAAAAGGCCAAGACCACGCCGCGCGCTTGACCGAAATTCCAACTTCCGAAGCCGCGCAGCCCCCAGCCCAACAAGAGGCCGGCGGCAACGATGCGGCTGTAGTTTCCTTCCGGCACGGACCAATACCACATGGACTCAGGCCGGACGATCGCGAAACAAACGTAGATCAGCAACCCAATGAAGGGGTTGAAGAGCGAAACCGCCGCCCCTCCATAGGTCAGAATGTAGGTAAACAACAACCCAAGCATCAGCAACCTCTAAAGGCTTCCGCCTGACACAACATTCACCGAAACTTGGTCACTTCGCGGCGCCGAAGGCGCCGGTGCCGAAATAATCGAAAGTCCGATATTTGCAGGCTGCCCGCGGCGGCACTCTGTCCACAGGCCGGTCGCCGGCCACAAGCTCAAAGGCTATGCCAATCGGCCAACTTCTGGGCTTGCCGTTCATTCCGGCCCCCCGGTGGCGGTTGGTAAACTCTCCCCAAGCTTCACCGAGGGCGACCACATCGAAGCGCGTGAAGACCTTCTTCGTCAAATCAAAATGAAGGGAGCCCTCAAACCGAAGCTCCGCGCCTTGCTTGCCGTCGCCGTGACCACCTTGTCCGGTTTTCGAGGGTGCTTCCAAGTAATCGTCTAGTAAATTGCCCGTCTTGGCAAAGCCGTCGAGACGCAGTTCGATGCTTTCTGAAGTGGCTTTCACCACAGTTAGTGTCAGCGCGCCGGCCCGGATCTGACTGGTCGGCGTTCGATCGGTGGACTTATAATCCTGCGCGTGGAAGAGCAAGATGCGGCGCTGGAGCGAGGCTGGGAAGGGGAGCTTGTCCCCAACCTTGGCAGAGCGCGGCGCCATCGCGTTCCATTCCGCCTCGGTGATCCAGAGCATTTCGTAGTTGGTGGGCGCGGGCCTCACCGGATTCGACGACCCATTGTAAATGTCGGCGAAGGACACCTTGGCACGGCTAAGCTCTCCTTTGGCATCTCGATCGAGGTACGTGGTGTAAACGATCACGATCATGCAGCCGGGCGGCGGGGAAGGAATCCGGCCATCCTCACTGATCCCTTCAGGCCTTTCGACCTTGGGTTTCCGATCCGCTTCGGGGAGGGACTTGAACTCTTCCAATGCCCGTGTCATGTTGCGAAGGTTGAACATCTCCACCTTGCCGCCCAATGGCTTGCCGCTGGCCGAAAGATACTGAAAGTTATTGTCGCCGACCGCTTTGAAAAAAGCGCGTTCGGCCGTATTGCCTCGGAGGTAGCCGTCCAGGGCCACGGGCACGAATCTAGTCTTGATGGTTTCGAGGGCCGAGTCCTTGCAGTAGAAAGCCGACACGCGGCTGCAGTAGCCGGCCGCTCAGGTGGCCCCGAGGGGATGGCCGTCGGCGGCGATCCAAACCAGGATCGGCTTCCCTTCGGCGGCCGCCTTCTCGCGCGCCTCCTGGATGTTGGTCAGCCAGGGGATTTCCGTCCGCCACGCCATTTCACCCTGAAGCGGTTTGATCAACTTGTGGTTGTTGAGGAATACCGCGTCGGTTGAGTCTCCCGCCGCATGTTCGGCACTAGCATGTACGGCACTAGCACGGGCCTCCTGCGCGGGTGTCTGGGCCTGCGCCGACCAGGCGCCGGCGTAGCCCAGCATCGTACAGACAATCAGCAACTGTTTGGTCAGCTTCCGTTTGGTGATCATGGTTCACGCCCGGACGATTTTTGCCCGGCCTCCGCTAACAGCCTTGGTGGCGTTTCTTGTATCAACGATGAGCCCCGAGTTTTGGACGATCCAGTTGTAGTCATACGCCGAATGGTCCGTGACAATGACCACGCAATCCTGCGACCGCAAGTACTGCGGAGTAAGGGTTTGGCTGGTCCGCTTCAAGTGCGGATGGTGTCGCATGAAGGGCAGCTGGGGAATGTGAGGATCGTTGTACTCGACCTCCGCGCCTTTCTTCACCAGCAAATCCATCAACTCAAACCCCGGGGATTCGCGCGGATCGTCCACGTTTTTCTTGTAGGCCATGCCAAGCAACGTGATCCGGCTTCCCTTAATGGGTTTGCCGTGTTCGTTCAGGGCATCGCTGATTCGACTCACCACGTAGGTCGGCATGGCGGTGTTGATTTCGCCCGCCAGTTCGATGAAACGTGTGGCAAGTCCGACCTTGCGGGCGGCCCAGGTGAGGTAGAAAGGATCGATAGGAATGCAGTGGCCCCCCAAACCGGGACCAGGGTAAAAAGCTTGGAAGCCAAAAGGCTTGGTTTTGGCTGCCTCGATCACTTCCCAGACGTCAATGCCCATGCGGTCGTAAAGGACTTTCAGCTCATTGACGAGCGCAATATTGACCGCACGATACGTGTTCTCCAGAATCTTGCAGGCTTCCGCGACTTCGGGGCTGGAAACCGGAACCACCGTCGCCATCACTTCGCCATAAAGTGCCGCGGCCAACTCCAGGCTCCGGGCCTCCAGCCCGCCGACCACTTTTGGAATAGTTGGCGCCGAGAAAGACGGATTGCCGGGGTCTTCCCGCTCCGGGCTGAAGGCCACGAAGAAATCGCGCCCAGCCTTAAGTCCGCCCACTTCGAGAAGAGGAACGACGACGTCACGGGTGGTTCCCGGGTAGGTGGTGCTTTCCAGGATCACCAGTTGCCCTGGCCGAAGCGCCGCCGCGACCGCCCGCGCCGAATTCTCCACGAACGTCAAGTCGGGCTCACGGGCGTCGGTCAGGGGCGTTGGAACGCATATCAAAATGGCATCCGGCTCGCACAGGCGCTCAAATCGGTCAGTTGCGTCAAAGCCGTGCTCGCGCATAGACCGGATCAACTGTGGGGGAATATGGCCGATGTAAGACTCGCCGCGACGGAGGCGGGCTACTTTCGCGGGATCGACGTCAAAGCCCAGAACTGGAAATCCTTTTGCCGAGAACGCCGAGGCCAACGGCAATCCCACGTAGCCCAGGCCAATGATTCCGACCCGGGCCTGCCGGGCCTTGATGCGTTCCAACAGATTGCTGGAAGAGGCGGCGTTCTCCGTGGCCCAAGCTTCGATGGTCGCGGCGCCATTCGCGCAGTCCACTACACTTGGCAGCAAGCTCATGAGGTTCGTCCTTTACTAATCGAAGTTTGCTCAATCGTTGGAAATCGTAGGACTCAGCGGCTTCACGGAATACCGGTTCACGGAATACCGCGCACGATCCATGGCCCGACCCATCGGGTCAACCAGACCGGCAAGCGCTGCCAAATGCGAATGAAGCGTTGGTATCTCGGATTATCCGGACGCGCCTGGTTGATCTGTCCCACGCGGAGGTGGTATTGCCAGCATGCGGGGAAGGCTTCGGCGCCCCATTGTTTCTTGAAGCGAAACGTGCTGCTGTCCACGCTGGATCGGCCAAAATCGAAAACCGTCTGCCGGCGCTGAATGGCTCGTTCCAAAAGCTGCCAGTACATCAGCATGTTGGCGCACGTGGAATTAAACTGCCTCAGGCTGGAAGCGCTAGGCACTTCGGTGACACCCTTGCCGTGAAGCAGCAGGGCGGCCGCTACAGGACGCCGGTCGGCGCGCAGGACACAAATCTCGGCGCTGTCCGGGAACTCGCTGAGGATTTCACGAAAGAGCCGTCGACCGTAAGCCGGCGTGCCTAGGTCGCGCATGTTGCGACAGAAGACCTGATAAAAGTCGGCCAGATTCTCCTGGCCGCCCCAGGTGGTTTCAAATCCCTGTTTCTGGCCCTTGCGAATCTGGTTTCGAACCTTCGCGGAAATTCGGTCCCACAACACGCCGGCCGTCTCGGGTAGCGCCAAGCGCATGTGGACTTTGCCGCGATTCTCCTCGGGTAGTAGCTCGTGGCTGAGCGGCTCCTCGTGGCGTAGTTCGAGGTATCGAACATGCAGCTTTTCGGCCAGCGCTACCGCCGCATCGACCAACTTTGCCGCCACTTCTGAATTCGCGGCGAACACGCCACCGTAATTTAAGTATGGAAGACCAACCAAGAAGCGCCCAAACAGCCAGCTTCGCACCAACGCCAACGGCAACACACCAACGATAGTTCCCTGTCGGCACGCCTCCAGAAGGATGGGTTCGTGGCCGAGTGCTTTTTGCAACACATGCAACCATGCCGGGTCTCGACTTTGGGGCACCTCGTGCCCCTGAAACACGAATTCGCGCACTCTGGGGACTTGAATTGCCAGATCCCGAGCTTCCCATACCCGGAGACATACTTGCGGTTCCAAGACTCGAACAGCCGCCGGGCCGGTTTCGAACATTTCGGTTGTTTCCATTGGTCGCGTCGGACCTCGCACTGAAACGAATCAATTCAAGGCATGGAATGATAAGAACTTACGTCGAATGGCACCAAGGGAGGGGGGTGTGAGCGATTTGCACAGAATTCTGCACAGAATATTCGTCGGCCAAAAACAGCCCTAATTCAACCACGCCAACATGGTCGTGCCAGCTGCCCCTTTGGTCCGCCTCGCGGCGGCCAGCTCCTCGTAAATCGCTTCCACGGCTCTCAGGCGGGCGCTAAAGGACAACTCGTTTTCAATGCGGTGACGGGCGGCGTGCACGATTCGTGCGGTTCGCGCAGGCTCGCTGAGGGCCTCACCGATTGCCTGGGCCAAGGCCTCCGCATCACGGCGCGGAGTCAACCAGCCATGGACGCCGTCGCTGATGATCTCTTTCGTGCCGCCCACGTCGGTGGCCACAACCGGTGTTTCGAGCGCCATCGCTTCAAGAACCGCGTTCGGAATGCCTTCTGTGTCGGACGTTTGCACGTACACGTCAAACCCTTGGTGGAGGTCCTTCACATCGTCGCGGTGACCGAGCAGGTGCAAACGATTCTCCAACCCCAGTTTCCGGGCATTTTCCAGCAGCTCGCCGCGACACGAACCTTCACCCACCAGAACGACATGCACCGGCTCCGGAATCCGGACTCGAGCGGCCGCCTCCAATAGCAGATCAAAACGTTTTTCCTGCTCCAACCTGCCCACGGCCCCGAGAACGACCGAATGCTGCGGAAGGTCCCAAGCATGGCGAACTTTTTCTCGGGTTCCAGGACTACGCTGAAACGCGACGTGGTCAATTCCATTGCGCACGCGCCGGATGCGGGCCGGCTGCGCGCCATGCTGAAGGAGTGTTTGGCGGATGGGTTCGGAGACGGCGATCGCCACCGGAAAGCGCGCCAGCAAGCGGCGGTGAAAGAAATAATAGATCCGCTCGGCCAGGCTGTTGCCGTTCCAGCCGTGGACAGTTGTCAGCGGGATCACGCCCTCCGCGCGTGCCAACATCAGGGCGAACAGGTCGGTCTTGTAATCGTGGCTGTGGACAATATCGATGGCGCGGTCACGGATCAGCCGGCGCAAGGCGGGCCACAGCTTCCAGTCATACGAGTGCCGCTCACGAATCTCGACGTAATCCAGGCCCAGCCGCGCTGCCCGACTGTCCAAGACAAAGCCCGGGTCGCGCACGTCGCGCAGATAACAGACGGTGACGGCATAGCGACTCGGGTCGGCTTGGGCGGCTCCGAGCAGGATGGTTTTGTCCGGACCCCCACCTGTCCCACAGACGCTACGGAGCTCAAGGATCCGTAAAGGGGCTTTCGAGACTGGGGCGTCGCCCACACGCACGGTTCCGTTCGTGCGGAAACCATTGAGGTGGATTGCAAGTCTCGGCGCGCTTCCCAGGTCGCCGTTTTTGAAAACGGGATAGGGCCGCGTTGCCAAGATCAGCGGCTCGATGGCGGCCCGAAGCTGCTTCGCCCGGCGATCCCAGCTATCCGGTTCAACAGCTTTCTGCATCGCCCGAATGTCCTGAGAACCCAGGGGTTTCGCGAGGGCCTGTTCCACCTCATGGATAAACTGCTCGTGGGTTCCCCCGATCCGCACATGGGGAGCCAAGGTTCGCACGTTGGGGATGTCGATGCTCACGGTCGGCTTTCCCGAGGCCAGACACTCCCGCAGTTTCAGCGGCCCACTTTGGCGGATCATGTCGTCGTTCACATACGGCAAGAGCAGCACGTCGAGACCGGCGATGTTGCGGGGAAGGTCCTCGTAAGGCCGCGGTCCGAGCAGGTGTACGTTGGGGATGTCGGCGAAGGCGGCGGGACAGTACGCCTTCGGTCCGATCATCACCAGGCTCCCGTGAGGAAAACGGCGAGCCACGCCTGCTAGCAGTTCAAAATCGATCTTTTCGTAAATCAGGCCGAAAAAACCGATGCGTGGCCGAGGGAGAATCTCGAGGTCTGCGGGAAGCTCGGCTTGCCGCTGAGCTGCGCTGAAGTGCTCGAAGTCAACGGCATGCGGAAAGTACTGACAGCGGCCGTTACGGTCGTGAGAGCGGACAAGCGCCTGCGAAGCCGCCAGGATCAGGTCCGCACTTTCGGTCATTTCCCGATCGGCCTCCTGAAGGGCCTCGCGATCGGCGGAAGGCCAATGGCTGTAATCGTCGGTGCAGTAGTACACGAGGGCCCGGCGAGACAGATCGTTGATCAGCCATCCGATGTATGGCAACGTCGTCAACACCACGGGCCGCGTCATGCCTAGATTCGAGAGGGCCGACCGCAACCGCGCCGTAACTAGCGACCGATTGACGTTGCGGAGAACCTGAGTGCCGAGGCCGGGAAGCATCGGCACGTCCAAAACCCACATTTGCTCTGCGACCTGCGCCAACCCGCGGCTCCAGTTTCGTAGTTTCTCCGCGCCGCGCCGAAAGGTCAGACTGTCGGCCTTGATCTGGCGTGTGCCGATGCTGTTGACCCAAAGGACCCTCATGTCTTTGCGCAAGCGCCGGATGAGGTGCTGACAACTTGACGGATGCCGACCCCAGTCGTCCGCGAATACCAACAGGCTCGGAGGGTTCCCGTTCAGGCGATCAGCCACGAAGCATCTCCGCATAAAGCCGAAGGTAGCCGGCGTGCATTTGCTGTTCCGAGAACAGCTCAATGGCGCGTTGCGAGCCGCGCTGGCCGAACTGCCGGCGCTGTTCCGGGTGGGCAGCGAGGTGCAGGATCTTCTCCGCGAGGCACTCGTCGTCTCCAGGAGGGGTTAGCAGGCCGGTCTGGCCGTCCTCGACCACTTCGGCGACTCCCCCGACTCGCGTTGAAACCACGGGCAAGCGGGCGGCCATCGCCTCGATTAGTGTCAGGGGGATCCCTTCGCTATTGCTTGTCAAAAGGAACATGTCGGCGGCCGCAAGCAACCGCGGGATGTCGGTCCGCAGGCCAAGGAAGCGCACTCGCTCCTGCAAATGTCGGTCGTCCACCAGCTTGCGAATCTTCGGCTCCTCAGGGCCCTCGCCGACCAATAGCAGCCAGGAGTCCGGGCGTTTGGCAAGCACGCGCTCGAACGTCCGCACTGCGGTGGCGTGGTCCTTTAGGTAGTCCAGTCGGGCCACTTGCACGAGAACCAAGTCGGTGGCGCCGGCGCCGATCTCGCGTCGAATGGCCGCCCGTTCGGAGCCGCCGTTGTGAAAAGCGGCCGTGTCGATCCCGTTGTAGACGACTCCGACTCGCTGCGCCGGAATGCCCTCGTTGTGGATCAGGGCCTGTCGCACTGCCTCACCGACGCCTACCACGCGGTCGCGCCGCGTCAGCAGCACCCGGTTCGCGAATATGCGTTTGCGGCGCGGGTAATCGGGCTGATGCCGGCCGTGCTCGGTGAACAGAACGGCCGGCTGGTGGCACAAGAGACGCGCCGTAATGCCGTAAAAGAACGGCGTATACTGGTGTGCGTGAATTAGACTCACGTGATGACTTCGCAGGATGCTTGCCAGCCGCAACGAGCAGCGCCAATCCACTCCCGACCCGCGGCCCAAGACTTCGACCACGAATCCTTCGTCGCGCAGCTCCTGGCCAAGGGTCCCCAATTCATCCAAGCACACGAAGACAAACCTGAACTGGCCGCACAGGCGCCGAGCGAGCCGAGCCGCCAGCACCTCGGCCCCGCCGACACGCATGCCGTGCAGGATCTGACAGATCGTCGTCATCGCGGTGGTCAAGCAATTGCCGATCCGGCGGGACGCAGGCCGCTCACCGCCGGCGGCGGCTCGTTGTCGATGAACTCGCGCTGACCCGTCTCGAAGATCATCAAGGCCAGCAGCAGGAATGTGTGATTAGCCTGATTATTTAGATGGCGCTGGACAACACCCTGGACGGCTTTTGGTTCGAAGATGCCACGTTCCAAGCAGCGCGGACTAAGGAGCAGTCGTTCGACGAGTGGCCGCAGCTCCCGTCGCAGCCAAAGGCCCAGCTTTTCGTACGGCTGGTAGCCCGGCACGCCGAGCTTGGCGAGAACTTTGAGACGCACTTCGGCGAAGGAACGTGCGAAGCGCCCGGCGCCGAGTCGCGTCCCTGTATTAGCGTTAGCCACCTTTAGAAAGGCCGGCATGTGCCGATGGAGAATATGCGTCTGGATTCGCTCCGAAAGCTTTAAGTGCGGGGGTGTGCTCAGCAACAAGTCGACCAAGTCATTGTCCAGGTAGGGCAACCGCGTTTCGACTACGGAACCGAACTTGAGCATCGACAAAGCTGTCTCGCGCCGCAGCCTCTCCGTTACAAACAGGTGCCACACGCGCTGCACCGGAGGATCGATTCCGGTCGAATCACCCAAAGAGGTGAGCAAGGATTGGCGGGCGAGTCCTTCCACCTGCGCGTGATAGGGTGGGGCGAACAGGGGCTCCGCAGCATCGTCCAGCATGTGAGCGCGCAGCCGGTGTGCCAACCATGCCTCGAGTGCCGCGCCATCGCTCAAGGCCATAGCCGCGCCGTCGAGGGAGAAGCTATACGCCTTGTGCATGTGCATCAACTCGCCGGCATGGCCCCGCAGTAGGACTTCGATGCCCAGCTCGCGGTACATCGGCAGCGTTGGCATGACGATGCACTGCGAGAGGTATTGGCCGTCAGTCAAATGCACCATCCGCTGCAAGTGATCCTCGAAGTGTCCGAGGAAGTCCGTGCTCAGCACGTAGCGGTGATGGGGACGGTTCGCCAAGCGAGCCAACTCCGCGGCGCTTTTGTGGTCTAGGCTTCCCTGTACACCCAAGGTAACCGTGGTCAGCGGCCGCTCCGGCGCAACCAAAGCGAGAATGGTTCGAGCGTCGAGGCCGCCCGACAGCGAGAGCCCAAGGCGGGCCGTCCCTTGAACACGCCGGTCCACGGCTTGCCGGAAGGCCTCATCGATCTGGTCCAATAAATCGGTTTCGCTGACCGCGCTAGGTCGTGTTCCCGGCTCGAATCGCCAGTAGCGATCCAGCGTGAGCCGGCCGTCGCGGGCGTCGTAAGTCAACCATCCCGCCGCCGGCAGAAGCCGAACCGCTTCCAGGAGTGTGTCCTCGCCAAGCATCTGCCCAAAGACGAAGAACTGCGCCAGCCCGCGCCCGTTGGGGCGGCGCGACACGGCCGAGTCGACGAGGATGGCTTTGATCTCCGAGGCGAAGACCAGCTTCCCCGGAAGTTCGCTGTAATAAAGGGGCTTCATGCCGAAACGGTCGTTGGTAAGAATCAGGCGCCCGTTGCGGGCATCCCAGATTGCCGCGGCGAACATGCCGTGCAGCCGCCGGAAAAATGCACTTCCCTCGTGCTCGAAGCCGTGCAGCAGCAATTCGGCGTGGCTGTCGGAGCGAAATACATGGCCCGCGGCCGTCAGCACCCGCCGCTCTTCCTCGTAGTTGTAGATCTCGCCCTCCATGACCGCGCGAAGCGACTCGTCCTCATTGGAGGCAGGCTGAGCGGCGTTGTTAACGAAACCCAGCGACACGCGTCCCAAGGCCAAATCCTGGTTGGAACTGACGTGCTGGTGTTCGACGTACCAAGCGTGATGCTTCATGCGGTGCATCATGTCGCCGAGGACGCCGGCTAGGTCTTCTAATGGTGCCTTGCTGACGACGCCGCAGATTCCAGGCATCTTACCGGTTCTCCTGAACGCTTAGTTCGAAGGGCTTGTAGTAATACACCCGTACGGTCCGGTCGCGTGGCCCTGTCCGCGACTCGAAGCTCGCTCGAAGCTCGCAATGCGTCGCGAGCCATTCCTCGACCGTTTTCGAAACGTGCCCTGCCTCGACAACGTACCACTGTTCAACGGCGGGCAACCCCTCGGCGTGGGACGGGTAGTTCACCAAAGGATGGCCGAAAGTCTGTCCCGGCTCAACACCGAGGTAATGGGCGACCAATGGGGGCACGGTGGCAAAAACGGCGGGATTGTCACTGGCGCCGGGACGGATGTTCGCCGCCTGACGCACGTAATTGGTTGCCTCCTCCCAACGCGGCCTATCGCCGTGCATGCTGGTGAAGTAGCTGGCGAGAAAGCACGCGTAATAAATACCTGCTCCGGAAACCGCGAGCATCGCAAGCCGTTGGTGACCTCGTTGATACCAACCTACGAGGGCGAACGCAGCCAAGACCGCGTAGACGGGCAAAGCGAACAGCGCGTAGTACCAGGCCACGTTAATGACATCGAGCCGCGCGATGACGAGCAGTTCCAGCACTGCAATCACGCCGGCGACCGCAAAGAAGCGGGCTATGCGCGGTGGGATTTGCGACGGCGCGACCCACATGCCGGTAAGCCCAAGCGCAAAGATCGGGGCGCCGGCATAAAAGATGAACGTCGTGAGCACGTGGACCGGGTTGCGGGCCGATTGAATGAGAAACCCACCCAACAGCTGGCGCATCTGAAATACATTCCAGCTGAAATAGGCAAGCACAAATGCCAGCGCGAAGCCGAAGGTTAAGTATCCGCGCAGGTTGTAGACTCCGCCGCGCTCTCTTTGCACGATCAACAGGACCAGGTACGCCACATACACCGGCGCCAACAGCGCGGCGGAGAAATGGGTGAACATCGCCAAAGCAAATGCAGCGATCGACAGTGCCAGAAGCCGGTAGTCGCCGCTCTCGAATCCGGCAACAAACCAGTACATGGAAAGCACCTGAAACAACACTACGAGGTTGTAGTAGCGTATGGACTGCGACCAGAATACATGTCCAAGATTCACCGCCAAAAGGAGCGTCGCCAGCAAGACAACGGAGCGTGTGAGTATCCTGCGGAAACACACGTAAAACACGACCAGGCTAAAGAGAGCGATCCCGGCGGACAGCGCGCGCCCGGCAGTCACGCTCACGCCGGTCAACTCGAAAACGCCTCGAAGCAAGTAGAAAAAAATCGGGATGAGCTGGGGGAAAGGTTTACTCAGTTGCTGGGAGAAATAGACTGAACCCTCTTCGTCCTCCCACATGCTCCAGTCGGTAAGCTTCAGGGCGCGTATCGCCAGCGCCAGCCCGAAGACTGCCAGTACGGCCCAATAGGAAGCAAGGAACGCATCCAGTCGGTGTGGACGTTCAGGCGATGTTTGCGCGTTCACGGAATCGATCCGAAGGGTCCTGCGGAGGGCGTGGGAGTGTAGCTGGATCAAACGGATGCCTGATCGGCGGTGACGGCGGCTGGCTCGGACTTGAGGCGTGCGGGCACCATGCGCAGGCCCGTCGCACCGAGTTCCTGCTTTTCGCCCGCGGCGCCCGTTTCATGGTATTCCGCGTCCTGGTTGACGCACCAAAGATCGTAGATCTTTTCACCCGCCAAAATGTTCTTGACGCACAGCATCGCCGTCATCATGGCGTGGTCTTGGTTGTTGTACTTGTGCATTCCATTCCGCCCGACTAGGTGCATCGTCGGATATCTCTCTTCCAACTCCTCCGCGATAATCTTGACGTTCTTGGCGTAGTCGTCGTCGTAAACCGGATAAGCCTTGGGCTGCCGCACCACACAGCCGTCCAGCACGTCCTCCGCTTTGGCCAGCCCGATTTTCGCCAATTCACTTGTCGCCAGCGCGATGAGCTGTTTGTCGGACGAGTTCCACGTGCCGTCGCCTTCGAAACAAAAATACTCCAATCCGTAGCATGCCTTGTCCGACTCGGGAACCATTTCCGGCGACCAGGACTTGAAATTCTGAATTCGACCTACCTTGACGCTCGGATCGTGGATGTAGATCCAGTTGTCGCTGAACACCTCGCGGTCCTTTAGGATTAGCATCACCGTCAGGAAGTCCCGATATCTCAGGGCGTTCGCCGCCTTTTGGGCACGTTCCGACATCGGCGGCGTGATGCCGTTCACCAGCTGCCGCATTGGAGCTGAAGAGATGACGTGATGCGCAAAAGTCCGATGGCCTTTGCCGTCATGGTCCTGGTGGCTTACCGTCCAAACGCATTCGGACTCGTCCCAGTGGCAGCCCACCACTTTGTGTCCCATCAGAATATCACCGCCCAGCGCCTTTACCTTGGCGGCGCAGGCCTCCCACATCATGCCCGGGCCCTTGCGCGGGTAGCGGAAGGTGTCGATCAGCGTCTTGATCACCTGGCCGCGGTCCTTCGGCTTTTTGGGCCACAAGGCGTTGAAGATGGCGGTCCGTAGCGACAGGCCTTTGATGCGCTGGGCAGCCCAGTCGGCAGAGATCTCCTTGCAACTCATGCCCCAGACCTTTTCGGTGTAGGTCTTGAAGAAGATGTTGAACAAGCGCTTGCCGAACCTGTTTGTCACCCAGTCTTCGAAGGATCGCGGATTGCGACGCGGGAACAGCCGAGCCTTGAGATACGAAAGCACACAACGGCCCGACTCCAGAATGCCGAGCTTGCGGAGGGCTTCAAAAGCTTTGAGCGGGTAGGAAAAGTACTTGCCGCGGTAGTAGATGCGCGAAGAGCGCGGACGGTCGAGCATGTCTTCAGGGAGAATCTCCGTCCAAAAGTCCTCCACTTCCTTCGACTTGGAGAAAAAGCGGTGGCCGCCTATGTCGAAGCGGAACCCTTTATACGTCGCGGTGCGTGCGATTCCGCCTACGTATGACGCATCGGCCTCCATAACGCTGACAGGCGCGTCGCTCTTCGACAGCAAGTAAGCCGCGGTCAGCCCGGCGGGGCCTGCACCAATGACGGCGACCGACGTTTCCGGGTTCATGGACGAAGCTCCCGAACAAGAGGACGATCAATAGCTCGAAGGCGTTGTGTGGGTGCCGGCATGAACCGGACTGGGAATCGCGAGCGTTACGTCCTCGGCCACATCCGCCGACTCGCGCTTGCATGAAAAGAGGATTAGCTTGCGGCTGCCGAAGTTCCACAGGAAGGCCGTACCCGTGGCGATCCCCTTGGAGACCATGTAATGGCACCCAACCTTTTCCGTGAAGAAGTAAATGAGGAATTGGTTCAGACCCAAGCCGATCAGGCCGAGGATCCCAAAGATCGCAAACTCCAAAGCATGGTTATCGACAGTACGAGTCTCGAAGACCCAAAAGACGCTCAGCAGGTAGTTCGTCGTCAGGCCCATCGCGAAGGCGATAGCCGCGGAGTGGAGATAATGCACCTCGAACCACTCCGTAAGCAGCACCAGCACGCCGAAATCGACCAAAAAGGCAATCCCGCCGACAAGCGCGTAGCGAAACAGCTGGACGAAGGTGTTTTCCGTCTTTCCCTTCACAAGGGTCGTTAGCATTCTTAAGCCTCGCGGATCTGCGTAACGGTTTCGAAGAAGAACGGCGTTAGGATCAAGTCCTTAACGGGACAACAAACGCCAAAAACGACTCCAGTTCCAAGGGTTGACCAAGCGCCATAGAGCACGGAGAAAGCCCCGAACGGACCGAAGCTGGGTCAGCACGCGGTGTTTTTGGGAGACAAAAGACTCGGGCCCACCAAAATCTGGCTCCTCGGCGGGACGAGGCGCCTGCGGCGGCGACGACACCCTTAGAGAAGCGTCGAGGGAGCCTTCTACCATCGCCAGGGCAGCACCTCGAGCGCTCGTGCGCGAGGCGAATTGTTGCAGATCGCTCCAGGCTCGATCTGCCAGATCCTGCCCTCGCCGCAGCAATCGTGACCGCAAGCGATCGTCGGCGTAGGCCGCGGACAGACGGAGAACGTTCGCCTTGCGAAATTCCTGGCCAGCCCAAGCTTCGGTGGGATATTTCAGCTTTTCCGGGTGGTCGAAGTATGGGACCTCGTTTTCTACCATCCAAGAGACATAGTGAAGAAGACTTGCCCGAGCGTAGGCAAACATGGAATCCAACACCCCAGTCTCAGCCTTGAAGTCGAGATAACGAGCCAGCACGGCCAGGAATACCGTGTAAGACCATTGCTTTTCCACGTTGAGCAGATCGAGTGCCCAAATATCGTCGGCGGGATGGATCGAGCGCCGAATCAACTGCTCGGCCTTTTGGAGGTAATCGTGCCGCCCGGTGACGATCCAGGCGTCGAGCAGGGCGTTGATCGAGTTGCCGCTGCCGCGGCCCGGGCCGTGATAGTCGAGCGTCCCGGTGCAACTTGCTAATCCCGTAGGGCCGTCGTCGATCAAGCCGAGAACGGTTCTCCGGCCGTCGTCCATGTTCACGACCCAGTCGGCCAGAGAGAGGACGGCTTCGCGAACGCTGGGGTCGCCGGTAACGAAGTAGTGGGAGAGAAGGCCCGTGGTGAAGTTATGGTTGCTGCTTGGCCCGCCGCCGTAGGAGCGATCGCCTGTCTGGCAGTTGGCCCGCGAGTAGGTTCGGTGCGTGCAAGTGGCGGCGCTTTTGTAATGGTCCGTGAACCAGAACAGGCCGCCGTTGTATGCCGCCCGGTCGCGGCTCGTATGGTAGATGTCGATGTCGATTACATGGCGAGCAAGAGCGTCGTGCAATTCCATCCAGCGGGCGTCTCCCGTTCGGAAAAACTGCAACAACGTCCCATAAACAACATCGTATTGGTTGTTGTAATGGGATACGGCGGGTTGGGGCCCCTGGTAGAATTCGGCTTCATGGTCTGCGTAGAGTTCGCCGAAATTGCGCCAGCCGTACTCGTCAATGATCTCGCGGCGGGCGAAAAAGCTGTTCGGGCCATCCATCACGTCCGCGAGCAATTCTTGCAAGCGATGGTCCGGATCATCGACGGCCGGGCGCAAATATGGGATTGCGCCTGACTCTGCAACCCATTCTGGAGTCGCAAACGCCCGAGCGGGCGAATCCACCCAATCCAGGGGCGAGGACTCGAAATTCGCGTCCTTTCCGAAATGAAGCCAAAGCGTGTGGGTTTTTTGCTCTCCGCCTTGGAGTTCGAAATGGTCGCCGAATTGGCCTGGGAACAATCCGATCCTAAGCGTCTTGCCGTCCGCGCTAAGGGCCTTTGGAAACTGCTGCCAGAACTCCGGGACTGCTACCGTGACCGTGCCGTTCCTTCCGCGAAGGGAAAGCATCGGGCTGGCGCGCAAGCCCGTGAGAGCTCCGCCGGAATCGAATCCCCGGTATCCCTGGAACGGCAGTGGGACGCGTCCGTGACGGTCTACGTGATTCTTGCTCTGCCAGTTGGTTCCGCCACTCGATGCCTGGAAGATTTCCAGGGGCCCTTGGCTGGCGCGGGCAGGCTGACCACGCTCCGCCCGCCAGACAATTTCTCCCGCCGCGTCACTTGCAACGTCAAGCTCCAACGCCAATTCTCGAAACAGAATTGAGCCAGGGTCGCCTAGGTCCCATAGCCCACCGCGATGCTTGGCTCGATTTGGATTGTGCAGCGTCAAGCGCACGCGGACAAGTCCCGTACCGGCGAAAAAGCAGAGCCGCGCCACGAAGCGGCACGCGGACCGACCTCTAAAATGCCCTTCAACACGAAGTGTCGCTCGTACTGGTCCTCTTTCCTCAAATGCAACGTGTTCGACTTGCGGCTTCGCAATCCTTCCGTTCGCGTCTTTAAAGACCAAGCGCGTCGATTCGGACGCGAGCACCTCGTTGCCGGAATGCCCCACGCTTTGAATAGGATTCGAAAATGTCGGATCGATCGAGAAGACTGCCGCGTCTGTGTCTACGAGAATTTGCTTGCGGTCTTCGCGAATCCTGAGCGTCGATCGCGGCGCTCCAGTCAGCGGCGAGCCGTAGTTGTCGTTGTAGATTTCCCAACGGCTTTCACCTTCAGGTACATGACCGGGCATGAAATCCAGCAAGAGCCACTTTACACTCCCGTCGGACCAGCGGCACAAGGGGGCAGTCTGTAAAGCGATTCGCACCCCTTCCGGATCGAGCATGCACAACGTTGAGGGTTCTACAAGCGCCCCTTTCGGAAATGGGATTCCGAGGGTAAATGGCTGTGCGCCGCTGCGGAAAGGACTCTTAATACCCAGCGGCGCCGGCTTTTCCAGGCGGACGGGTTTAGCCCGCTCGTCCTGCAGTGTTAGCGTCAGCGGAGTAGGCAATTCACTTAGACCGGCAGAGAGCTTCATTACCTGTTGTTTGTCCGCAGCGCGCAGACTCCGTCCCGGTGGGTTGACTGAAATTAGATCAAGCGAGAACGCCCCGGATGAGGCGTCATTGCGAATTCTTGCGAGAGGTGGTGTGAAGAGCAAACCGCGGGCCACGCCCATTTTCTCGGACAGGATCGCCACATCTCCTGTCTGGAAAACAGGTTGCAAACCGAACAAAACCTCTCTGCCCATGGCAGGTCGAGTCGAGAGGTTTACAGAATTCGCAAGAAACTTCGACGCCCTGTCTACTTAGGTTGACACTCGACCCGCGGATTCGTTTTGTGCAAGTACGATGGTGGACTGCCGTAATAAACGTCCGAAGTATTCCTGTTCGGCCTATGGAACCTCTCTAACCACGCCGCGAGCATTAGCAACGACCACAGAATTTGGCCGTGATGTCCCGTGCCGGACAGGTGACGGCGAAACAGCTTGTCCACCTCGACGGAGTTCAAGACGGTTTGCACTCTGGATTTTGAATCGAGCACTGCCGACTCGAAGACGGGCTTTAGGGGTCCGCGTAGCCACGCATCGATTGGAATCTCGAACCCTTGCTTCGGCCGCCAAAGCACGTCGCTTGGCAACCGGCGCTCAAATGCCTTCTTGAAGATCCACTTCGTTTGCCGTTCGTGGACCTTCCACTTCGAAGGAATGCGGGCGGCCAACTCCAAGACCTCGTGGTCCAAAAGCGGAGGCCTTACCTCCAGCCCGTTGGCCATGCTCGCCCGATCGACCTTGACCAGGAAGTCGTCCGGGAGAATCAACTCGGTGTCGGCGGTGATCATTCCTGCCAGCGGATCGCCGGGATCGGCTCGGTCAAATGCTTCGCAAAGCGCCGCCTCCGGTTGGTGGCCGTTCAGCGACCCGAACAGGTCAGGCGATAAGAGTCGGCGGCGCAGCGGCATTCGGCACCAGCTCAGCGTATTCGCGTAAGCGGCTGCCGGCGGCAGCGACAGGTTGGTAAGCAACGTCTTGGCCCGCAGAGGCCGCGGCAGGAAGTCGGCTTTGGGCCAGATGCGTCCCAGGGGCCCCAGCAAGCCGCGCCGAAGCCAGCTGGGCAAGAACGAGCGCAGGGCGGCTTCTCTTAGATCGTGCCCATAGCGTGAATATCCGCCGAAGGCCTCGTCGCCGCCATCTCCCGAAAGTACGACTTTGACATGCCGGCTCGCCATTTGTGACACGAGAAACGTGGGAATGGCCGAGGCGTCCGCGAATGGCTCGTCATAGAAATACGACAGGTCCTCGATCAGTCGCACCGCGTCAGGCGTGACGATCTCTTCCCGGTGCACCGTGCCGAATCGCTTCGCGGTTTGCCGGGCGAACGGCAACTCGCTGAACGCTTCCTCGTGAAAGCCGATGGAAAACGTCTGAATCGGCTCGTTCGCACCGCCCGCCGCGCACGCAACGACCGCCGAGGAGTCGACCCCGCCGCTGAGAAACGCGCCCACCGGCACGTCGGCCAACAAATGAAGACGCACGGCCTCTTCCACTTTGGCTTCGATGGCCTCTTGCCATTGCGCCGCCGTGGCGACAGGATCGGGCTGAAAGACCAGCCGCCAGTAGCGGCGCGGCGCTGCATGCCAATCGTTGGCGTGAATCGTAAGCACATGTGCCGGCGCGAGCTTGGCGAATCCCTTGAAGATCGCGCGCGTTCCAGAAACCATGCCAAACGTCAAAAAATCTTCCAGCGCGCAACTGTCGAGTTCACAAGGAATGTCGTTGTGGGCGAGAATCGCCTTCAGTTCCGAACCGAACACGAACTTCTCGCCGTCGCGGAAGTAGTAAAGCGGCTTGATGCCGACGCGGTCCCGCGCCAGAAGCAAACGATCCTGCCTGCGATCCCAAAGTGCGAAGGCGAACATGCCGCGCAAGCGCTCGCAAAGGCGGTCGCCCATTTCTTCGTAGAGGTGGACAATCATCTCAATGTCGCCCTGGGTACGAAAACGATGGCCGCGGCCTTCGAGTTCTTTCCGCAGGCTGAGATAATTGTAAATCTCACCATTGCACATCACCTGGATGGAGCCGTCCTCGTTGCCGATGGGCTGATCGCCGGTGTTGAGATCAATGATGGCCAGCCGGCGATGGACCAGGCCCGTGCCGGGCGCATCGAGAAACCCCTCGCCGTCGGGACCACGATGCGCGAGACGATCGCCCATGGCCTTGAGCGACGAAGGCTCGACGCGGCGGTTGCGATCTCGATAGAAAACGCCCGCTATTCCGCACATGCCACTGCCTCCGTCTTCCTTGGGGAACTTTCGTTCCGGTAGCGCAAGATCCGCGCCGGCGACCCAACAGCGACGGCGTAATCCGGGATGGGCTTGGCGACGACCGATCCCGCGCCGATCACACAATGCTCGCCGACGTCCGCGAGCACTACAGCGCGATCGCCGATCCAGGTATCACGCCCGATCGCGATGGGCGGCCAGGTCCCCTTTTGCTCGCGCATCGGAATATCCAGGCGATCCGTGCCGTGTTGGCCGCCGCCATTGGCGATGGATACGTGCGAACCAATCAGGACGTCATCTGCCAGAGTGACGTCGCCCAGGCAGCAAAAGGCCCCCACATAGACGGAGCGGCCAACCGCAGCCGTGGAATGCGAGAAAATCGTCCCAAAACCAATGCAGGCATCAAGCCCACAACGAGGCAACACCAGGCGATAAAACGCCCAGCGAAGATAAACACCAGGTAGTCCCGGGAACAATGAGAAAAACTGCGACCAGCCGGAAAACGCCTTTTGACGCCCAATCATAAGGCTGCCAAGCTGAAAGCACAGCCAAAAGGGAAGGACAATCAAAAGCGCCAAGCCGTAACAACCAATTTTGATCAGCTTCTTCATGAAACAACCGCTGGCAACGGCTTTTTATTCCACTGTCCCAACACTCTGGCAACGGGCGTCACCAATTCATCCCAACGGTATCGATCGGCTTCTGCCCGCGCCGCGCGGTTTCGAACTTCCGTCGGGAGCGCGAGAAGTTGCTCAATCGCGTTTGCCAGGCACGGCGCCGTCCGCGACTCCAGGATCAACCCCGCTGCGCTATCCGTCGGCCGGAGTTCACGGAAATAGGGCAAGTCGCTCATGATCACCGAGAGGCCCAAAGTCCAGGCGGCCAAGAGCGCGCCGCTTCCGGTGATGTTCTGGTAGGGCAGCAGGATCACGTCGCAAGCCTGGACCATCTCCGCGTATTCCGCATCGTTCAGGCGCCTCGGGACAAACAGGATCTCGGGGCACGATCCAATTAACTCGCAGATCCGGGCGCGGTAGGATTCGTCGAGGCACGGGCCGGCGATCAACAGGCGGACTCGGCCGCCCAGTTTCTTCACCGCTTCCATCGCGAGTTCATGACCGCGGTAGGGCCTGACGCCACCTACCAGACCACAGATCGGGACGCTGCCGGTTAACCCCAAGCGCCCCCGCACCTTCGCTGAACTACGGCCCTGGGCGTAGAAGCCGTCGAAGTTTCCGTGCGGCATGTGGACAATTTCACCAGAAGGATGGTAGGTGCCTTGGATATATTCCTCGGACCAGCGGCTATGTACGATGATCAGGTCGGCTGCGCGTGCCACCGACCGGAAACCAAACCGATCTCCCCATTTGCCCCCTTCGTGCTCGGCATGATTGTGAACGGTCCAGATGATCCGCTTACCCAGGCGCTTGGCGAAGCGGCAATAATTGCGCACCCCGACGACGGCCCGTATCCGTTTGAACAGCGACGAACCAGCCCAGAGGTGCTCGAGCCAGTTGAAATGAATTGCATCAATGCTGTCCGCATTCTCCCCGAGCGAACGATTCGAGAACTCCATGCCGGGCTCGATCACGATGCCGTACGCGCGCATCGCTCGAGCGAATAGTTCTTGATAGGGGTGCCAGCCCGCCGGAAAGGACACGATTCGCATGACTAACGACTCGATGACGCGGAGACGGGGCTGCGCGATCGCTCTAAATGATTGTTTTCAGCAACGTGGGGTGCTCGCCCACAGTCATTCAACGGGCGTTTCCCTCGCTGGGACTGACCGAAGGTCAAAAAGCCGAAGGGCTTTCTCACGTACTTGAGCATCGCAATTTCGTCGTCTGAAAACCAATGACTCATTGCAAATACAAGTGCTTCGCGAAGCTCGGAGCGCACGGGGTTCCGAAATGCCCAGAGCCAGCGAACAAGATGCTGGTAGCAGCGAACGTTTTCCCACCAGGAAAGCCGAGCCCGGCTGACCGCATGAAAGAATGCGCTGGCTCTTTGCAGAATGGGCAGGATCAGTTTTCCGGCCTGGTCGGGATCGAAGACCAAAGTTCTGTCGCGGTAATCCGTGTAGCGTCTGGTATTCTGCAAAAGGTGATCGCGCCGTGAGAAAAGGACATCGGGAATCAACTGAAATCGTCCCCTCAAGATCATCTCGGCCAACAAGACTTCGTCGGAAGCGGCAAAGCCCCCATGCAGGCGGGTTCGCTTTAGCACTTCCCTCCTCATCAACCCGAATATTGCCTCGCATTGTTGGTTCGAACGGAGCAGGCACCTCAAGCGCTCGGTGCGGCTATCGGACGTCCCGTCATTCTTGAGATCGGTGCGGCCCGTTTCTGTTCCATCCTCGTCTATGGAAGCGGAGTTTGTATAACAAAGGACCGCTCCGCTGTCACGATCCAAAGCCTTGACACAAGAAGCAACATATTCCTTGTGCAAGATGTCATCATGGCCAAGCCACATTACATAGCGACCGTTTGACAACCAAAACGCCCTATTGTGATTCCACGCCAATCCTCGATTCTTCGCGCATCCGAAGTAGCGCACGCGCCGGTCTTGCGACGCCAATTCCCGGCAGATGCATTCGGTCGGGTCCGTCGAAGCGTTGTCCGAAATCACCAACTCCCAATCCTCATAAGACTGCTCCATGACCGACCTAATTGCGTTGCGGACATAATTCGCGCCGTTATAGACTGGAAGGCAGATCGACACCTTCGGCGGAACTTCCGCTCGGCTCGCTATGAGACTTTCACTGTTTGTTGATTGCATCCGTGGTTTACGCATACATTTCTCAAACCATGAAACCTGACCGCCGGGCGACATAAGTGTATTTCAGCATTCGGCGCCGTGCGCTTCAACCCGTGAGTTGTCTAACGCGGGCGAGGGAAAAGCATCGCGACGCGTCCGGGGCGACAAGTGCGAATGACACGGTGCATAACTTCGTGCCGCTCGAAAGTACCAGTGTGCCATGCGTGCATCTCCTGCGTCCAAATTTGCATTGCCTGCTTGGGATGCCAGGTCGGCCATCCGCCGACAAATCCGCGCCGCGCCCAATTGCTTCCAAAGACTAGGATCTGCTTGAAGGGCCTTGCTCAATACATAAAACTCGTCTTGAAGCATGGCGCGCCGATTGAGACTATTGTTCGCGCCGTGGTAGCGGTAAAGCGCCAAGGGTTTCCTGACATAGGCCAACGGATAGCGCCGCGCAATTCGAAGCCACAAGTCCAGATCTTCTGTAGAAGCTCCGCGAATTCTCTCATCGAAAGTTCCAATCTCTTGGATGCACGAACGGGTCACCAGCACCGTTGAAGTGGTCAGACAATTCCCCCAAAAGAATTCCGTGTAACAGCAACCTGATAACCGTTCTCGGGCGCGGTAGACGTAGGTTCGCTCGCCCGCTGGTTCGTGGACGTGAAATACATCGGTATGCACCAGACCGGCATCCGGGTGAGCGCGCAGGCACTGCCATTGCTCAGACAGTTTTTCCGGCAACCATTGGTCGTCGGCGTCCAAAAATGCGATCAAATCGCCTTTAGCCTCTTGAATGCCGCGATTTCTCGCCTTAGACACGCCGCCTTTTGCTTGATGGACGTAGCGTATGCGATGCGACCAACGGCTTAACCGTTCTTTCGTATTATCGGATGAGCCATCATCCACGACGACTACCTCGAGCGGCGTATAGCTCTGGGAAAGCGCCGTGGTCACTGCCATGGCAACATACGGCGCGCAGTTGTACGTCGGGATGATCACGCTGAGGAGCGGATTGTCGTTCACGTTTGTATCCGGGATGTAAGAAAGGCACTGTAAGAAAGCGGCGCCGGTTCTCGTCCGGGCAGAAGCGCTTTCGATTCGCTCACCGTGCCGGCGTGCTTCGCGCTGGAAGGTTCAGTGGACTCATCGTCTCGGGTCTGGCCCCCCGACGGCCCAAAGCGACTTGAGACTGCTCTCGGAAGGAAGCGACCTCCGTTGCTTCCTCAACAAGCGTAGCGTTGGAACCGTTGTGGGACCCTCCAACGAAGGTCCATCGGAAAGGGAAGAAAACAAGTCCAAATCGCGATTCAACTCCCCGGCCGGTTCCGTAGAAATCGGACGGCTCCAAATCGAGCCGAGCGACATTGTCAAGGACGTCGTGTCCCTCGTTGTAGCTTGCCATCCCAATCCCAAGGTAATACGATCCGGGCATGAGATTGAGGAAATCGATCTCAAGGTCGATGCTTCCGCTGCCCTTGCGGGCCAACGGGATTGCCTGATTCGTGGTCCATGAGTTCACATCGGCGACGAGAGTCCCGAGATTCGAGCGTATTCGCAGCGCGAAGTAGAGATTGGGAATGTCTCTTTGGCACTCGTAATGGAAACGGACCCGCAGCGAGTCGCCGCTTCGAACGATGTGTTGTCCGTCGTCGCCCGCGTTCAGAAACTCCATTCGCAAGAAGCGGGCCGCGCCCGTGCCTTGACGATGTTGAATCGCCGTGAGGTCGAGTGATTGCGCGTCCGCCGCCCCAAAGCTTTTCAGATACGCCTGGATCACCTCGCTCGTATCGCCATCCTGCTTGACGCGCCCATCCTCAATCCAAATCGTTCGCTTGCAAAGGTTCTCAACGGCTGCCATGTTGTGTGAGACGAAAACGACGGTCCTGCCGCCGTCGCCCAAGTCGCGCATCGCCCCCAGGCACTTTCTCTGAAAGCCGACATCGCCGACGGCGAGCACCTCATCGACAAAAAGGACATCCGTGCTAAGGTGAGCGGCCACCGAAAAGCCGAGCCGCATGCGCATGCCGCTGGAATAGCGCTTGATGGGCGTGTCGAGAAAGCCATTGATGTCGGCGAACTCGATGATCTGTTCCATGGCGGCGTCGATCTCGCGCTTCTTCATACCCAGGATCGAGCCATTCAGATAGATGTTCTCGCGGCCGGTTAACTCGTCGTGGAATCCAGTGCCGACTTCCAACAGCGAACCGACTCGTCCCCGGACATCGATGCGGCCGGACGTCGGGTACGTGATTCTAGACAGTATCTTGAGAAGGGTGCTCTTGCCGGCGCCATTTCGGCCAATCAGCCCGACAATCTCGCCGCGCTCGATTCCAAGAGAGACGCCGTCGAGCGCTCTTTTGACGGTCGGTTCAGGCCCTTTCGTACGCCGTACTAGCCTGGAAAAGGCGCCCATCAAGGCGTCGCGCAGCATCGTGTTTCCTGCTTCGCCGAGCCGGTAGTGCTTGGAGACGTTATCGACCACGATCGATCGCGGCATATTAAACTCCGTCTTGATTCTTAGAAAACTTCGAGAAGGTGAAGACACAACGATACATGAGGGGAAAGAAGCTTTTCGGCATTCGCGGCGCTTGGCAGTCAGCTCTCATCTGGCCAGAAGCGCGCCAGCGGAAATGGCTCCACGATTTTCAGCACACGGCGAATGGAATCCGCCGGCATTTCTTGCTTCCAGGCGATTTCCGGCCGCTTCGAACGACGAGAAACAGAATAGTACATTTTTTTGCGCCCTAATAGGGCGCGCAGCCAGCTTCCGCCTGGCCGCGTAGAGCGCCCCAGATAGTCCTGACTCTGAGAACTCATGCGGAGTCCCAACCAAGTGAAATTCTCGTCGATGACCTCCGGCAGTTGGCGCACCAGGGAGCAATAGGTAACAATCTTCCACCGCTTGTCGGTGGACCAGCTCGGAACTTCGCGATTAGTCGCGAGCCAGGTAAGGGCTGCAAATTCATCCTCGCGCAGCGCGTTGACGTCCCTTTCGTGGTAGCCGAGCCGTTCGAGGAAGTCGCGTGCGGACTTCCAAAACGCCGGACGTGAGATTCGGGCCATCGCTCCGATCTTCTGGCCACGGAGCACGGAGTTGACGACGCCGCACGGATGCCTTAAGAGCACGATGCTCCGCGCGTCGAGCGCATCGACCAGCGGGCGCGCGAAGTTCTCAAGACTGTCCTTGACCAAGACCATGGCCGCTTGACTTGGACGCGGTCCAACCAAAATCGAGGCCGGCAGCCGCATCAGTTTGCTGAGCCCCCAAAGCAAATTTTGTGCGTGCGCAAACCTCGTAAAGCTCTTGGGAAAATAAGGGGTATGCGAAAACCGGACACACTTGGCAACGAGTTGGTTGACGATCTTCACACGGCCGTCGGGGGCCAGCGGTTTGCCGGAGCGAAGAGTGGAGATCGCGTCGTGAAGCAACAGGCCATGCCCTTTACTGATCGGTTCGTGAATGTAGACGACGCCAGGGTCGGAGTCGATAAGCTTCGCGAGCCACGTGGTTCCGGAGCGTGCAGAGCCAAAGATGAACGTCAAGGCAGGCCGATTGGCAACCACGACGTCGAGTCCGTCGCCGACACTATCTTCCACGGAGATACAAGACTCTTCAGACTGAGGCTTTGCCGAGTTGTCTGCGGTCGCCACCTGCGCCGCCTGTCCCGCATGGGCGACAACTTCAGACTCCGAAGAATCGACTTCTCCGCAAAGCTTGGCTTTGGCAGTCATCAACAAAGCTCCCGGCAGCATTGACCTGACATCTATTCTCAATCGACGGCAAGTCCGAAGCATCACCCGGGCAGATTCGTTCTGGCCCATCGACAAACGCTATTACGTTCGGGACTTGTATTTCTAATTGGAAGCATCAAAGATCGGAGGTCCCAACGCCGCCGTTAGGGCTCCGGCGAGGAAAAGCGGCTGGTGTGCTTGTTTGCTGGTCCTATCCTGCTCTTGCGAGGACTATCATCGTATTAGTTTGCTTGGTGTTCGCAACAGAATTCTCATTAATAAACAGTTAAGAGCGATCCGTATCAGGCGTCGGCCAGGGCCGGTGTCAAATCCAGCCGCCGCAGAGAGTTGTCGAGCCGGCCTTCGCTCTGCATCAGCTTGATCCGCTTGATGCGGAGGTATTTTGTTCCTAGGAATTCGGCCTCCGTCAACCGGTGTCGGCGGTAAGCGTCATACAGTTGCTCGACTCCGCGCCGGACTGTCCATTGTGGGCGGTACTGAGGGAGGGTTCGAGCGATTTTGCCACAATCCACCCGGTAACAACGCAGGTCGGGGCCGCCCCCCGCGGCATACTTCACCACGCTTCCTGAGACCGCCTCGCAGACCATGTCGGCGACCTCGCGGATCCGATAGTTCTCCTCGCTCCTGCCCACATTGAACGCTTGGTTGTGGACTAGCTCGCGCGGCGCGTGCAGCACCGCCAGGAACGCTCGACAAATATCTTCCACGTGAACGAGCGGCCGCCAAGGCGTCCCGTCACTTTGAATCAGCACCTCGCCGGTGGTGTAGGCGAAGCCCACCAGACTATTGACCACGAGGTCGACGCGCAGATACGGGGAGAAGCCGTATGCGGTGGCGTTGCGCAAGTAGGTCGGGCTGAAGTCATCGTCAGCGAGCTGGATCAGGTCTCTTTCGGCCCGCACCTTCGACTCGCCGTAGGGCGTGACCGGATTGAAGGCCGCTTCTTCCGTCACCGGCTCGTCGCCGGCCACTCCGTATAAGCTGCACGAGGAGGCATAGAGGAAACGCGGCACCCCGGCGTCCTTGGCCAGTTCCGCCAACCGGACCGAAGAGCGATGGTTGATGTCGAAGGTGCACTCAGGGTTGAAGTTTCCCAATGGGTCGTTGGACAAGGCAGCCAAATGCACAACGGCGTCAAAGCCCACCAAGTCGGACCGCTGCACGTCGCGCAAATCGAGCCGTTTCATCGGCATCCCCGCGGGCGGCTCACCAAGCGTACAGCCTTCAAACAGGCAATTGTCCAGCCCGACTACATGGTGACCAGACGCGCGGAACATCGGCGCCATGACGGAACCGATGTATCCTTTGTGGCCTGTCAAAAGCACTTTCATCTCTGTTTTCCCCATATTAACGGCGACCGGGGAAGGAGTCCAAGACCAGATCGCCCATCGAGAATAAGACATCGTTCGCGCGAAGCTGCTCCAGGCTTACCGGCTGCAAGCGCGCCGCCCCGGTGGCAGCCTTGACAGTTACGCCCGCCGGCTTCGCCAGAGTGACGGGCGGGATTGGGAATTGCTCAACGCTAGAGGCCAAACTGGGACCATGAGCGAGATTGCTTGCGGGAGAAGCTTGTTGCATCCGCGAGAAAATCAACGCCGCGAGTCGTGGATTGACCGCGTCTGCTGTGGATACCAGAGTCGCTTGAGGCACGCTCGCAGCTCCGAACGACTGAGCGGACTGTGAAGCGCCGACAGCGGCGTTCATGTCGGCTTGAATTTGCGCCTGGCTCAGGGCGATGTTGTAGATGCGGACTTCGTCGATCAATCCTTGGAAGTATTCGCCCCAGACGGCGTTACTGCCAATGGTGAGCGCGCCCGTGGATATCAAGGCGCTGCCGCTCACCGCGGTCGAGGCCGCCAAGGCGCCGTTGATGTACAGCTTCATGGTGGCGCCGTCGTAGGTGCCTGCCAAATGCGTCCAGACATTTGTCGGCAGGACGCTGGAGGCCATCGGGCCCAGGTCGTCGGCTTGGGCCGTGCTGATGAAGACACCCGGATTGGGGCTATTGGAGCTATAGAGCCCATAGGTCATTTCGCCCGGCCGTGCCTTCAAGATCACATTGCGCCAGGAATCCGTCCGCGCGGGATTGACCCAAGCTTCCAAGGTCATGCTCGTGGTTAAGTCCAGCGAGTTGGCGTCGGCGATCGTGACTCTTGAGCTTGAACCATTGAACGATAGTGCGCCGCCGAATTTGCCGCCGGTCGTCCAAGTTGTATTGCTGAGCGTGCCGTTGTTGGCAAAGCCGGAACTGTCGGTAGTCGTCGTGCCGCTGCCTTCATTGAAGCCCATGGCGAGGACGAGGCCGGTCGGCTGCACGTTGGTGACCGTGATGTTGACGCCCGCCGAGGTCGTTGCGTTCCCGCTCGCATCTCGAGCCCGAGCGGTCAAGACATGATTGCCGTTCGTAGCTGACGTCGTGTCCCAAGTTATCGAGTAAGGCGCGGTCGTGTCTTCCGTGCCGAGAATATTGCCGTCGAGGAAAAACGTCACGCCGGCGACGGCGACGTTATCCGCGGCATTGGCGCTAATACTAATGCTACCGAAGACGGTTGATCCATCTGTGGGTGCGGTGATATTGACCGTCGGGAAAGTCGTATCGCCCAAGACGGCAACGCTGGCTTCGTTCGAGGGCGCGCCGACGTTGCCGGCAACATCTTGCGCGGTGACGCGATAGTAGTAGCTGCCCGCCGCTAAGCCCGTGTCGACATAACTCGTAGTTGTCGGCTGGGCAATTCGATTGGCTACGCTGGGAGCGAACCCGGATATCGTCGAGCGATAAACGTTGTAGCGAACGACGCCGGTATTGTCGGTGGCGGCGGTCCAACTCAAGGATGCGGAGCCGGTGCTGCCGGTTCCCGACAAGTTGGAAGGCGCCGACGGCGCTTGCGTGTCTTCGGAAGGAGCGGGCAAACGTACGAACGGGGCGATCGAAGGCACGCCGTTCTTGTTGATGATAAACAACATGTAATAGCCGGGCGGGGCCACGTTGTTGTCGGCCGGCGACAGCACATTGAGGCCGCCAGCGCCTTGCGTGAAGGACAGCGGGATGAAGCGCTGGTCCATGTTGTTGGCATGCGTGTCCGCGCCGTTTTGAATGAGTGCAACAGATGCAATGTCTGCAGCATCCGGCGTCGCGATGAAGAAATTCGAGTTGAAACCGAGGGTCGTAGGCGCTGAGGTAATCGTTGGGCGAGCGCCTTTGAAGAGGTAGGACGGCGAATAGATTTCCGCGTTAAGATAGTCGGCTGTGGTAACGCCGTTGCGGCCGCCGCCTGCGGACAGCACCCGTCCGTCGGGAAGCAAGAGTGCGCTGGAATGGTACATGCGCGGCGTTTTCTCGCTGGCCATGGTCGACCATGTTTGCGTGACCGGAGACCACATCTCGGCCGGCAGCACCGCTTCACTGGCGTAGAAGCCGTCGATTTGACTCGATCCGCCGATCGCCAAAACGTTGCCGTCGGGCAGCACGGTCAGATTGAGGTGGGTGCGAGCATAGGCCATCGATGAGGTTTGCTGCCAGGCGGGCGACGCCTGATTCATGTCGATGAAGTAGGTGGTTGCGGCGGAAGGTCCGACGTTGAGAGAATCGGGCGTCCGGTAGGAACTGCCCGCTTTCATTATTTTACCGGGCTGGTACATAACCGCGCTGCCGCCGTCGAGCAATCGCGGATCGACCACGGTCCACGTCTGGGTGTTCACGTCCAACATCGAAGTCGCCATCGTCATTTCGTCCGAGCCGGCGGCGAGGACCTTGCCGTTGGGCAGGACGAACATGAACGGGTAGTTGGCGATGTTCTGGCTGGCGCCGCTTAGAACAGTCCATGTGTTCGTGATCGGATCATAGACTTCCGGGATCGGATCGTAACTGTTGACGGTGCGGTCGGATCCCGAGGTCACCAGCACACGCCCATCGGGCAGCGTGGTAGCGGTGGGGTAGTAGCGCAGATAGGTCATGTCGGGCAGATTCGTCCACTGCAACGTGTCCGGATTGAACATGTAGGCGTATTCCTGACCCACGAAGTTTGGATCATTGCACTCGTGGCCTCCGACGATCATCACGCGACCATCGGCAAGCACGGTCATGCCCGTGCAGAATATGTCTTTCGCGAGGGCGGGATCAGGAACTGGCGTTGCCGTGAATATTCCAGTGGCTGGATCCCAAACGCGGGTCGATTCGTTGCCAATGCAATTGGGTCCGCCATCCCACATGAGAATCTTGCCGTTCTTGAGGAGAACCATGTTGATGGCAACGAGCGGCCAGTTCATCACGGACGACCATTGGCCGACCGCTGCCGGGTCATTGGCGTTGGTGACGTTGACGGTGATAGCAGTGGAAACGGTGCTATTGGCGGCGGCATCACGGGCTCGCGCGGAAAGCGTGTGGGAACCGTTGGCCACGCTCGAAGAGTTCCATGAATACGAATACGGGGCGCTGGTGTCTTCTGGTCCAACGGCCACCCCGTCAAGCAGGAATTGCACCCCAACTACGCCGACATTGTCGGAAGCGTTGGCATTCAGAGTAACTGTGCCCGCGACCAAAGCCCCATCCGCCGGCGCCGTCATATTGACGGTAGGCGGCGTGGTGTCGCTAGCTGTTACCGTGAAGTTGATCGCGAGCGCGTCTGTTCCCGCAATGGGCGAGCGATTGGTCGCTACCAACACGCCATTAAGAGTGTGCGGGCCAGGCGCCACGTTCGAAATCGACAGCGATCCGTTGAAATCGAAGTCCTCGTAGAGCTGCGGATTGCCATCCAACGTGAACTGCGCGTGATCGACGCCGGTCAAGTCGCCGGTCGACGTGTAAGTCACGGCGATATTCGGTCCCGTAATGGAGGTGTTGTTAGCTGGGGCGGTGATGACGAGTTGCGGCACCACATTCACCGAAACAGTGGCGGATGTCGTGAGGTTGCCCGCGGCATCCCGGGCTCGAGCTGACAGAGTATGCGTGCCGCGCGATGCTGTGGCCGTATTCCATGAAACCGTATACGGTGCGACCGTGTCCTCGGCTCCGAGCGTGGCGCCATCCAACAAGAACTGAACGCCGGCGACGCCGACATCGTCCGATGCATCGGCACTGAGGATGACGGTTCCTGTCACCGTCGTTCCGTCCGCCGGGGCGGTCATCGCGACCGTGGGGGGAATCGTGTCGGGGGCCGGCGTCGTCGCTGTCGCCGTGGCCGAATAGGCGCTCAGATTGCCCGCGGCGTCGGTGGCGCGCACTTGATAGTTGTAGACTGTGCCGGCGGTCAACCCCGTATTGCTGAAGGTCGTTCCGGTGGTCGTCGCAATCTGTGAGAAGCTGGTGCTTCCCGCGCCTTGCGACCGCTCGATGAGGTAATTGGTGACGCCGACATTGTCCGTTGACGCTGTCCAACTCAAGTTGATTTGGGTCGTGCTCACAGGCGTCGCGGCAAGATTGCTCGGCGTGGTCGGTGCTTGTGTGTCCGACGTCGTCGCCGTCGCGGTGGCCGAATACGCGCTGAGGTTGCCTGCGGCATCGGTAGCGCGCACACGGTAGTTGTAGACGGTGCCTACCGTCAGTCCCGTATTGCTGAAGGTGGTTCCGGTGGTCGTCGCTATTTGTGAGAAGCTGGTGCTCCCGGCGCCTTGCGAGCGCTCGATTAGATAATTGGTGACGCCGACGTTGTCCGTTGACGCCGTCCAGCTCAAATTGATCTGAGTCGTGCTCACGGCCGTCGCGGTGAGATTGCTCGGCGCAATCGGCGGCTGCGTATCAGAGACGGCGCCGATCGGCGTATTCATGTCCGTCTGAATCTGGGCCTGGGTCAAGGCCACGTTGTAAATGCGGACTTCGTCGATCAAGCCGCTAAAGTACTCGCCCCAAACGGCGTTGCCGCCGATTCGAAGAGCGCCCGTTGAGGCCAGGATGCTGCCGCTGACGGCACTGCTTCCTGCCAGGACCCCGTTGACGTATAACCGCATGGTGGAACCGTCATAAGTGCCCGCCAGGTACGTCCAGGCGTTCTTGGCCAGCGTGCTGTTCGCCATCGGGCCTTGGTCGGCGGCGGCGCTCGTGCTGATGAAGACGCCGGGATTGGGATTGTTGGAGCTATACAGTCCGTAGGCCAATCCGCCGGGCCGTTCCTTCAAGATCACGTTCCGCCAGGAGGTCGTCACCGTCGGGTTGACCCAAGCCTCTAGGGTCATGGCCGACGACAAGTGCAGGGAGTTCGAGTCGTTGATGTTAACCCGCGCGCTGGTTCCATTGAATTTAAGCGCCGCGCCATATTTGCCCGCGGCCGACCAGGTCGCGCTCGCAATGGAACCGGCATTGGCGTTGCCCGAGGCGTCGGCCACGGTTGTCCCTGCGCCCTCGTTGAACGAATACGCGGCTACCAATGCGGGAGCAGTGCGATCCTCCAGCAATTCCAAGTTTGGTCGTACGAGGATTTGTCGGCGCAGCGCTTTTCGTTGAGCAACTCGGAACAGATCTGACAGCCGTCTTGCGGGCATTCGCAGCTCCTTTGCATCGAGGGGATGAATGTAAGCTATGAAATCTTGGCGCCCTACTCATTCCAGGACAGCTTTGCGACTGTAGAAACCTTCCGCGTACCGGGTCGGCGAATTGGCTTCCATGCCGCGAAGCCTCAGAATCGCCATGAAAGTGTGTTCATCGAACCAGTGCTTTTGTCTCTGGGAGCGAAAGCTCTCAATAATGATCCGCGTCTTCGTTCTACAGGTTGCTTCTTCCAAGGGAACGAAGAAATTGGGAGCTCCCATGTCGCCGTCGTACTTCGGGATTTCATATTCAAGGATCAGATGATCGCGGAAAGTGTTCCACGTTAGGTCGGAAATTGTCCGATGGTCTTGATGCCGGTCGTCCCGGTAGTGGGTAAGGACTAGATCCGGGTCAAAATCTCGCTTAAGCGCCTCAAAATCGTCCTTGATCTGCGCGCCGACGTAAGGGAAGAAGCCATCCCGATAAGCATTGACAACAATCTCCTTCTCAGGCGCCTCGGCCAGAAAGGCCGCGGCACTCTCGCGGGCCTCGTGGGCACGGTCCGTGCTAGAACTGAAAACGACCCAGCGAACCATGGCGTTGGCGTACTGCTTAAGGAGAGTCAGGATCGTGCCGCCGCAACCGATCTCGATGTCGTCACAATGCGCTCCCAAACAGAGAATTCGAAGCGCCTGGTTAGAGGGCCCGCACAGGCTCAGGTGCCGCATTGCTGAAAGACTCGCTGTGTGAAGAAACGATCTTAGTCGAGAGTGACGCCTCGCGATACTCAAAAAACCGCTTGAGCCCCAAAAAGTGCTTTTCGTATAGGTGGAAGCTCAGCCAAGCAGCCAAAAGGCTCGTCGTCAAGACCCAAAGCACCATAGCCGGCTTGACGATGAAGAGCGGAATCTCCGAAAGTGGGCCTGTGAAATGCACGGTGGCAAGCAAGATCAATGCATGGAAAACGTAAATCGCATAACTGTACTTACCGACAACCACGAGGATCCGGCCCTCAAGAAACCGCCGCAGGTTGCTACCCTGCGCGGCATTCATGGCGAGCACGATAAGGGCTGCGAAAAATACAGCAAGAGCTGCAAGACCGACGGTAAGCAACAGCGTCGCATCGACCGCAACATTGTGCTTGCTAAGATCCACGTCTGGGATGAAATGTCTCTGACCCAGTGCAAGTCCCAAAAGCAAGAAACCAGACCCCGTTGCCACGCGTCCCGCCCAGCGCTGCAACGCGGCCCAGTCCGCATTGTTACGCCACGCCAAAGCCACGAACGCGCCGGCAAGCAATCCATCCAGCCGGCAAGGCGTGGCGAAGAAGGCGAGCATCGGTTTCGTCGTACCCAAAACCAAAGCGACGCGCAACAGGAACGAAATGACGGTGGCGGCAACACAAAGCCGCATGAGGCTACGTCTACTTAGGGCCCAGATTGCCAGGGGCCAGACTAAATAGAAGTGTTCTTCGAGCGCCAGCGACCAAAAGTGATGCAAACTGCCAAGGGCCTGACCGGTCACGCCCACGCGGAAGTTGTAATAGTACAAGCCCAAGGATGCAGCATCCGGGCCCGAAATCGACAAGCGTTCGCAAAACGCAAATGGAAGCTGTGGCAGAAGGACGATGGCTACTAACAAAAAACCAAAATAAAGCGGAAAAATCCGCAGTGTCCGCCGTGCGTAAAAGTTGAGGAAGTAGCGTTCATACCCCTTGGCGTCGAAGAGTATGCCGGTGATGAGAAATCCCGAGAGGACGAAAAACAAATCGACGCCGATCCATCCCCACCCGAACATCGTTGCCACGGGCCCGTTGATGCGCCCGGGCATGAAGGGCCCGCCGAAAGCCCAATTCACGTGGCACATGATTACGAGGATGATCGCAATGCCGCGAACGCCATCCAATGCCGGTATGTACCTCGCTCTCGCCCTGGAACCGTCCATCGGGAACTTCTCTTGCGCGGCGAACGATCGAAATGCGGCTCACGCACGTCGAACAACTGCCTTTTTCTTCTGACGTTTCCATGCTTCCCAAGAGGCCTCGTCCCCATTCTGGCTTGTATTCCTCCAAACTTCCCAGGGAGCGTTTCCATTCGTGTATAGCTCCTCAAGCTGTTGCCGATCCTTGAACGTATCCATGCACGCCCAATATCCCGGGTGTTGATGCGCCAATAGTTGCTCTTCTTGAATAAGCCGCTGGAACGGCTGTTCAACCAACTCCTCGCCGTCTTGCATGTAATCAAAAAGCTCTTTCCGGAAAATGAAATACCCGCCGTTGATCAGAATTCCTGACGTTCCAATCGGACGGATGACGCTGGCAAGATCTCCTGCGACCGAAACAACATGGTAACTCTGCGATGGCGTAACGGCCAGAAAGCTCCCGATCTTCCCGCGCTCGAGGAAGTGGTCGATGAATCCCGTAAGCGGCAGGTCCGTTAAACCATCGCTATAGTTCGCGAGGAACACGGATTCGCCGGCCAGGTACGGCTCAACGGCCTTTAGCCTTTGTCCAATGTTGGACTGGATCCCTGTATCGACGAACGTGATGTTCCAATCATGAATATCACTGTTCAGCAGCCTGAGCTTCTTGCCGCCATTCGAAAGAACGAAGTTGTTCGAAACGCACTCGTCGTAATGCAGGAAATAGTTCTTGATGGCGTCGCCCTTGTAGCCGAGGCAGAGGATAAAATCCTTGTGCCCGTAATGGGCGTAGTATTTCATCACGTGCCACAAGAGCGGCCGGTAGCCAATCGGAACCATCGGCTTCGGGATCGAGTCCGAATACTCGCGGATCCGCATGCCCATTCCGCCGCAAAAAAGAACGACTTTCATGGTCTTTGCCCTTCGCGCGAGTGTTTGAGGTTCTCCTGAAACCACCTAACGGTATTGGCCAAGCCTTGGTCCAATGAAGTTCTCGGTTCCCAGCCAAGTCTTTCTTTCGCGTAGGCTGTATTGGCGGCCCAAACGCGTTCGAAAGGCCTGTCCGCAACGGCGCCAAACAACGGTTCGACGCGTGGATCAATCGCAGTCACAAGCTTTTGGACAACTTCACGCGTCGACGTCAACGTGCCCGAACCCAGATCGATCGTGCACCCCTCTACTGCGGGTTGAGAAGCGGCGGACACAAAGCCGTCGATCACGTCATCGACATAAACCCAATCGGCTTGCCAGTTGCCGCTGGACAAGCGAGGCTGACTTCCCCGAAGCAGCGACCGGATGACGTGCGGTAATAGTTTGTCTTTGTTTTGCCGTGGTCCGTAGGTCATGAAAGGGCGCAGGATGACGACGGGCGTTTCGTAAAGTCGGTGAAACATTCGAGCATAAACCGAGCCCATCCATTTAGCGGCTGCGTAGGGAGAGCTTGGCGCCGATTCTCCGCAAGTTGGATCGGGCTCTGTGAGCGATCCGGTAAGCACGACGCGCTGGCAGCCAATATGGGTCGCCGCTGCAAGCACATGCACGGTGCTTCCAGCCAGGCTGTTAAAAGTCGGGAGGACGAGTTCCAACTCTGCTGCGGCGGTGACCTGTCCGGAAAGATGGAAGATCACCTCGGGCTTGATCTCTCTAAAGAGTCTGTGAACCGACTCAAACTCGGTCAACGGGCACTGATGCCAACGCACGCTGGCATGGTCGCTGCTTCGCTTGGTCCGGGAGACGGCGTGCACCTCTGCGCCGTGCTTTAGTAGCCGCTCACAAAGATGGGAACCGAGAAATCCGCTAGCGCCCGTTATTAGGGTTTTCATGAGTGGACTGAAAGATACGGAGGGTTCGGCCGGCTAACTGCATTTGGGAGGTTACTTCGGCGAATGAACACTCCGCGCATTTTCAATCGTCGACGTGGACATTTCTGGTTGGAAAATAAGTTCCCCGTCCTCGGGTGGGTGCTCGTCGTAAGCGGCAGGTATTTCCTCAGCGAAGCGAACAAAGTCGCTGGCCCGCAGGAAATCTCTTAGCGTCGTCCCTGTGCATTCGGAATCGATGTTGGGCGCTCCCCGTCTTGCCACGACGTCGTCGGTATGGACCGTTCGGAAATCGACGCTGAACCGCGTTTGCCCCGACGTATTCGGCACAGTTGAATGCATGCAGGCGCCGGAAAAAATGATGATCCCGCCGGGCTCGCAGACCAGCCGGATCTGCGGTTCTAAATCCATGGGCACTTCGGCTTGGGGCTGTTTACGCGTATCGGTCTTGATCTGTTTTGCGGCCTCGCGCCGGCTCTCCTTATTCCAACGATAATAGTTGTAATCGCGGGAGCTGTTGCGAACCGGTTGAGTCCAGTATCTGGGATGAAACGCCATGGTGTTTTCCGGCTGAATCGCGTAAACCGGCATCCACCAATTCACTTGGCTTGGCGGGGCCGAGAACCATGTATCGCGGTGTGGATGAAAGGCATATGCCAATCCCGCGGAGAAGTAGTCGCCATGAGTCATTGTCCTGAGCCGCGGAACGTCGAAATAGGTTTCTTCGGCGACGGCGCCAAGCTCTGTGACGATTCCGCGGATAAGCTCCTTGCACCGAGGATGGTGGATGAATTTCGGTTTAAGAACCGCCAGGATTTCGGCGTACTTCTCGGCAGGTAGAGCGTACTGCGCTGTTTGAGGATCATGAGGAGCAAACGCTTCTTGTGCCAACTCTTGGGCAAACTTCGTCAATTCATGCGAACTTTTGGTCGGCGAATAGACAAAGAGGTGCCCTTGGTACAGTTGGGCGCGTCTGTCGTCATCACTCATTTTGGCATTCACAAAAACTGCGGTCATCTTCGCGTCCCTCCTCCATTTTCGGCAGGCGCCTGTTCAAATCGCTCCAACAATCGGAATTCCAGTAGTGTCTGAGCTGCTTGGTGCGTGAGGTCGAAATTCAAGCCAGAGCGTTCCGCCACGTCAAGCAACGTGTGGTTTCCGTCTGACATATTGAGTACCCAAAGCATGGCCAATTCCGCCTTGCCCGCGTCAGCCAGCCCGCCCAATGCGCGGTATAAGCCGCGCTTGCCTAATTGCGGTTCGCACTTTGGATTCAGATTCTTGTAACAGGCGTTGCTCTCTAGGATCCGGATCACCGACAAGTAAACGGACAACGTCTGCGCCAGGGCGTCGGGTCGAATGAGATCAAGATTGTCAGCAGACGTGTGATACTCTGGAAAGCGGCCATGCGGCGTGCGCGTAAGGCTTCCTACCGGTAGATCGAACCCCGGCGAACAATACTGTCGCTCGTCGTAGCCATACGGTGAAAAGTCGAGGACTTCGAAAGGCTGCCCCGAGTGACGCAGAGCGTGGATTGCTGCACGATCAACTTCCGCGTCGCCTCGGCGCGACCGCTTGTAATGGAAGTTCCCCGGATCGCCGACACAAGCCGCTACCAGGCCATGGCGAATTCGCGCCGCCTTGGCCTCATTGAGCGCCAACCATGCGATCGAGCCGATGGTCCCTGGGATGAACAGGAAACGGTATGAGTACTCCAGAGAGGCGCCGGAAAGCAGTTGGGCCAACTGCGTTACCATGGCCACGCCGGAGAGATTGTCATTGCAGAGCGACGGATGGCAGGTGTGGCACGAAAGCAGAATTTCGTCGGTGCGCTTCCCCCGCAAGTAAAACTCACCGAAGGTGAGGGATCCGTCTTCGAGTTGTGATTCGACGCAAACCTCGTATTCGCCGTCCTGCCACTGCATGAGGTCATTGTGCGCCAGACAGAAGCCCCAATTCTCCTTGTAGTAGGAGGTGCGGTATGGAACCCAGTCGGGGCGGTCGGGAAGCGTGTGCAAATGCTCGCGCAGATCCGCGAGCGCCATCCTACGGTGAACCGGAACGCTATAATTGACGACGTGGAGGTTCGACTTCTGGAAGTCGATCACTCGCTTACCCGTTCGGTCCTTTACCCACGCGTCTCGAATGTTCCACTCCTTGGGAACGGTCCAGTCGAAAACCTGCGTGCCGCTCCGCACTTCGTGAATCTCAAGCGGAATGTGAGAGCGAATCCGGCGCAAGGTCTCGCGAATACCTTCGCCGGTAATGCTGCGGCAAATGGGATAGAGTTCGGCGCAGAGTGCGTACATGCGCTCGCCGACGACTCGGGCATCTATATCGGTGAAGCTCATGTGCCGGCGTGTGCCAAGGCGTGAGGATCGAAGGACGGCCATGAACGGTCGGCGTCCGAAATACTTGTGACGGCAAGCGGCCAGTCGATGCCGAACGCTGGGTCGTCGTGCCGAAGGCCCCTGGAATGCTCGGAGGAATAATACTCCGACATTAGGTACAGCACTTCAGCATCGTCTGTGAGGGATTGAAACCCGTGCGCGCATCCTTCGGGAATGAAGAGCATACGGTGGTTGTCGGCGTCAAGTTTCACCGCGGCCCATTTCAAAAAGCTGGGAGAGTTGGGCCGCACGTCGAGCACGACGTCGTAGATCGCACCTTTCGTGCACGAAACGATTTTCGCCTCCCCGTGAGGCTCCGCTTGAAAGTGCATTCCGCGAAGCGTGCCCTTATGAACGTTCTGAGAGATATTGACCTGGACCATCCTAGCGTTCAATCCCTGCGCCTCGAATTCTCTCCGACACCACGCGCGGGCGAAAAAGCCGCGCTGGTCGGCGCGGCGCTCCAAGTCGATGAAAGGCGCGCCTTGAACGATGGTGTTAGTGAAAATCATGTTGGCGCTGCTCAAACTTGCGACGTCTGGGTCCGCTGAAGGGAGTCCCTTTGGTGAACTCTCTCAGGCTGACACACAATCGGAAGCGCCGAATCGCCGTTTGAGCCATTCGCCGTCATGATGGCCAGCTTCGTTCGTTCGTGCGTCCCGGCGTCCATCAAAGCGGGCTCATAGACACGCTCAAGCCAGATCTCGCGCCAATAAGAGTAAATGGCGCGCTGACAGTTGAGCCGGCACTTCGCGTATTCCCCTTGGCAGACGACGCCTTCCAGCATGATGCAGGGCTGCTTCATATGCCGCATGTTGCCGGTCGCTTCGTGGATGATTTTAGTGACCGATTTGTGGACTCTAAACAAGCGTCCGCAGTAGGGCGCCATTTCCTCGACATCGAAGCTTAGACCGCGATTGCGCGAGGATTGATCGATGGTTTTTTCAATTTCCGATTGGGGCTTTATGCGAACGAGTTCACCGGGCTGTAGGTTAAGCCGCTCGGAGGGTGTCGTCGCGCCGCGCGTGATTTTGGCGTTCAGTGAAGGCAACGTGCGCCCAGCGAGCACGCGGTGCATCCAGTTGGCAAAGCGCTGAAAAAGGTTGTACCCGAAAGGCGTTCGCGGCAGAAACCAGCGGATTGAGGCCAGCCAGAGCACTCGAAACACCCGACCGACTGAACAATTCCGCGTCAAGACGTCGAATACATATTGGCGCGGATCCCACCAGGCCAATGGTTCTGATGCATCAAAAAGCCTGGTAGCTTGGCACGAATAGGGACGATCGGCGTCATCCAAGTCAGAAGTAAGTCGAGTATTGGCGAGAAGATGCATTTCGGTGCAGCCACTCGCGGCATTGGTGGTCGCGTGAAACCCTGGGGTTTGCGGAAGGCGCCTGCTGCTTCCAACGCGTTTCAACCAGGCATCTTTCCAAAACAAGTTGCACTCGGCCTCGCAATGACCGTGAGCCGATCCATCGCATCGTAATCCGGCGAGATGAACTGTTGCCTGCAGGCGCCGGTTTTTCCAGGTCTGGCGGGCGGTATCACATGCCTTGTGAGCTACCGCGCTCACACGGAAATGCCGGCCGCAATACGGTAGCATCTCCGGCATGAAGGGCATACCGTCAAGGCAGCCGTCCTCGTCCAACGTGGCCAGGACCTCTTCCTTGCTGCGAACCTCGATAAGGTCGCCGGCACGAAATTGGGAAAGACTCCAAGTCATGAACAGCCTTCTGAACTCTCGTTGCAAGAAGCGCAAGCATTATCGGAAACGCGTTCTTCGTTTCGGCAACATATCGGGAACGGTCAGTCGTAAATGCGGACTTCGGGGATGGGGACGACGAACTTCCCGCCCCAGGCGCGAATGTACGCCGTCTGTTCCAAGATTTCAGCCTTCAGGTTCCAGGGTAGGATTAGCACGTAATCGGGCTTCGTTTCCTTAATCTTGTCAGGGTGATGGACCGGAATGTGGGTTCCCGGCAAGAATTTGCCCTGCTTGTGAGGACTACGGTCCACGGTGTAATCGAGAAAGTCCGTGCGGATGCCGCAGTAGTTTAGCAGCGTGTTTCCTTTTCCCGGCGCTCCGTAGCCGGCAATCGACTTCCCATCGCGTTTCGCCTTGATCAAGAATGACAGGAGCTTGCGTTTCGTTTCCTTAACCTGCTCGCCAAATGAGGTATAACTTTCGAGTCGATTGAAGCCGGCGCCGGACTCGCGAGCCAGCATTTCCCGCACGCGCTCTTCGACCGGTTTCGAGGCGTCGGCGGCGTGGCGGGCATAGAGCCGGAGCGATCCGCCGTGGGTCGGCAACTCTTCAACGTCGAAAACCGTCAAGCCGTGAGCGGCAAAAAGGTGGACCGTCGTGGTGAGCGAGAAATACGAAAAGTGTTCGTGATAGATTTGGTCGAATTGATTGCCCTGCATCGTCCTCATCAAATGAGGAAACTCTACGGTAATGACGCCACGGGGATTGAGAAGCATTTGCATTCCGCGCACGAAATCGTTGAGATCCGGCACCTGGGCGAGTACGTTGTTCCCCACCAGAAGGTCAGCCCGTCGCCCTTCCGCGCACATCGTGTTGGCGGTGTTCGTCCCAAAGAACTCGACAAGGGTTGGCACGCCCTTCTCGATCGCCGCCTTGGCGACGTTGGCGGCCGGCTCAACTCCCAGAACCGGAATGCCGCGAGCCACGAAGTGCTGCAACAAGTAGCCGTCGTTGCTGGCAAGCTCGACCACGTGGCTATTGCCGCTCAAATGGAACCGTTTCACCATCTGCTCGGCATAGACGCGAGCATGTTCGACCCAGCTATCCGAATAGGAAGAGAAGTACGCGTAATCGCTGAAGATGTGCTCGGCGCTGACGTAGGCCTCGAGCTGGACCAGAAAGCACTCGCCGCAAACGTACACGTGCAGCGGGTAGAACGGCTCCATCTGGCTGCGTTGGTCACTGGACAAGTAGCTCTCGCAGAGCGGGGACATGCCCAGGTTGACAAACGTCTGGCTCAACGGCGCCTCGCAAAACCGGCACGGCGGGCGGCGGACCGTTGTTGTCTGATGAACCATCGAGCACTTCCCAAGACGCAAAAAGCAGCACGACGTGCGAAAGCGGAAGGTCTCCGCCTTTAGATGACGTCGGCGAAGACGCGCTCGGTCCTCCGAAAGAGGATCACTCCAGTTGCAAACACGATCGCCGTCATCGTCAGAGACATGACGGTAAGCATCGGGTCGATCGCCTGGCCCGGAATCAAACAGGCCCGAAAGCCCTCCACGATGCCTGACAGAGGATTCAAAGCGACGAGAAACCAAAACCGGTCGGGGATGATCGTGATGGGGTAAATCACTGGAGTCACGAAAAGACCCAGCTGGATGAGGAAGGGAATGGCATATTTGATGTCGCGGTACGACACGTTCAAGGCCGACAGAATCAGGCTGGCTCCCGCAGTCAAAATGATCAGGGTTCCTAGAAAGAACGGGGCCAACAGCACTGTCCAATTTGGGTAAACTCCAAAGTAAGCCAGCACGAAAACCATGAACGCCAGACCGATTGCCAGGTCGATGAGCCCGCTCAGCGTGGCAGAGAGGGGAAGCGCCATTCGGGGAAAGTAGACCTTTGTGATGAGGCCTGAATTGCCGACGAGGCTTTGGCCGCCGTGGCTGATGACGGTGGAGAAATAGGTCCAGAGCACCAAGGCGCAAAAGGAGAAGACGGGATATGGAACATCATCGGTTGCGATGCCGGCGAGCCCGCCGAAAAAGAACGTAAACACAACCATGCCAAGCAAAGGTTGCAGGATCGCCCAAGCGGCGCCGAGTACAGCTTGTTTGTAGCGAACCTTGACGTCGCGCCACGCAAGGAAATAAACCAGTTCGCGATACCGCCAGAGCTCCGCGAGCCAGTTGGTGCTCAATGCGGGCGGATCTTCCGCAATTGATTCTTGGGCCCGCTCAGGGCCGACCGTGCGAAGAGGGTCGGGGGAAAGTGCACACTCCGTTATCGATGTCATTTCACAGCCTTTTTCCGGGCGGCAAAAACAAGAAATGCAACGTGCTCCAAAGAGGCGTAGAGCGCAGACTCCGTCCCCGTGGGTTTCGGGAAGCAGCCGAATGGGTTGGCAGCCATCGGACCGGATCCACCGTTGAAGCTAATGGAGCCAGGGGGGAAGGGGACGCGACGCCCGCTCACGCAATGGATGCATGCGGAGAATCCGATCCCGCGGGGGTTTGTTGAGGATGGAGCAAACGTCATACCTTGGATGGGAATAGTTCCAATATCGACACAACACTAACAAAGATCTTCTCTTGTGGTAAGTATCGGCTAGACCAGCCAATGCGTAGCTTTACAGTTTGTGGAAACCTCTAATGATTTCAGAGTACGCGGTGTCAACTCCAATTGACATATCCAGAGTCAACGGCAAGCCGAGAATCGATTCCAGCGGCTCCAGACACTTATCCCAGCAAGCAAGCGCCTCAAGCACCTTGTTCTGAATTCCACGAGCGATCTGAAGCGGGACCACCGCTAACGCCGCCTTGGCGACGTAGGGCCGCACATCGGGAACCTGCCCCACAACTTCCACGCCCGCAACGTGATCGAGTTCCAAGATGGCGCGTACCGGTTTCCTGCCCACGATCATGAGCCTTGCGCCGCGCACGCACGCGTGAATTGCCGGCCAAACGCTCTTGCAGAACCAGCATATTCCCGCCACGTTTGGATGATAATCCAATGCTCCGACGAACACGCAGATCGGTTCATCCGCCTGCGGCGCAACTTGAAAATAGTCGAGATCGACGCCGTTCGCGATGGCTTGCACTTCGCCCGCCGAGCAGAAGCTGCGAAACAAGGCTGTCTCCGCTTGGCTGACGAGCGTCAAGGCCCGGCACGTCTGCGCCAGTTTCTCTTCGTATTTTCTCAAGCGGCGTCCTTCGAGCCGGTAAAGCCAACCTTTGACACCCGTGCGCGCGGCGCCGTAATCGAGCCACTTCTGACTGTCAACGTCGATGAGATCGACCACGGCAGGAATGTCGCGTAGCTCCGTCGCCTCAAAATATGGCGCCATGCCCGAAGACGACGCGAGCAAGACTTCGAAGTTTACCAGCGTTGCCCATTGCTTGATGCGCCGCTGTAGCTCCGGAGCGTGAAAAACAGCTTGCGTCGCTGCTCGTCCCCTCGCCAGCGATCCAAGCGCCCGCAGCCAGCGCGACCCGCCGGGCGCCGGCGCGATCGCCACTTCCCGGCAGAGCGATTCCAGCGTCCGGCGCGCGTCGTCGTCAACGGGCTCGTCCGCCAATGACGCCAAGTAGACGTCGGCGCGATCGGCCAGAAACCGAAGGAAGTGATAGGTCCTTATGCGATCGCCCTTGTCGGGCGGATAAGGGACTCGATGAGTCAGATACAGCAGCTTCGGTCGGTGTGCGAGCGGCATCAGCGCCAATACCGATTCAACTTGGACTCTGGTTTTCCGTTTAGACGTCAGTTGGCGGCTTGAAAAAATCGGATTCAAGCGGGTTGCGGCTCCGTAGCCACGGACTCGACCTGAACGGTGGGAAGGTGATTCGCAGGAAGGTTTATGGACGGCGTGTCAACGGAAGGGAGATCGCTTGAAGAAAGGCGTTCCGGCGCCTCGATGGACGGCATATCGTAAACCGATTCCACCGCTTCTCCACCTGGCAGCTGCAGGATCGCCCGGGTAAGCCTACCGGGTATGGCCAACAGGTGAAACAAGGTGCCTAGCAAAATGCGGAAATCGAGCCAGAAGCCGAGGTTCTCGACGTAATGAAGATCGTGAGCGAGCTTTCGGCGGACACTGTGAAGGTCCGTGTCGGGGGGGAGCTGCACTTGGGCCAAGCCGGTGATTCCGGGCCGAACCAAGAGTCGATCGCGGTAGCGTGGCAGGGCTCGTTCCAAGGGAGGCATGAACTCGGGGCGTTCGGGGCGCGGACCGACCAGACTCATCTCGCCGCGCAAAACGTTCCAAAGCTGCGGCAGCTCGTCGATGTGAGAGCGGCGCAGAATCTTGCCGATCCAAGTCACGCGCGGATCGCCCGGCATGGACCAGCGAATTCCGGATTCCTTTTCGCACTCGTGTGCCATCGTGCGCACTTTATAAACGGTGAACAGGACGCCTCCGTGTCCCACACGGACCTGAGAGTAAAGCACCGGCCCGCGCGAGGTTAATTTAACGAAGAGCGCCGCCAGGAAAAGCAGCGGACTGGTAAGCAGCAGAATCGTCAGGGCAGCGAGAAAGTCGAGGCCGACTTTTACTTTGCCCGAGCGAGCCGCGGCCAATGAAGGGACGGGTTGTTTCAATGTATATGCTTTCAATCCAGTTCTCGGCGACGGGGTGAGGGATGCAAGACTCATGTTGTCACCACGGTAAGAAAAACAGCGCATGAAGCGCTTAATCCTCTGTCCTGGGAGAGTTGGGCGTGGAGGGCAACGGCGGAGAGAGCAACGGTGTGGAGAGCAAGGCGTGGTTCAGCGCGGGAAGCAATTGCTGAAGGAAGCGGTCGCAGGCGGTTTCCTCGAGCTTCGCATCCCCGTAGGCGGGTTCACGAATGACGTAGAGTTTGTACAGGGCGGGTCGGACGGCAAACGCGGCCCGGGGATGGTCCGGCGCTTGCCATTCGTCGTTTCCAAGCCATGTCCAGAAGATTCGCAGTTGATGCGTCCCGGCGGCATCCGATCTCCTGAAGTTGCCGACAAAGAACTCCGCATTTCCACCTTCCGTTTCCAGCGCGATTGCGCGCCGGGCTGGTTCCCCCGCCAGGACGAACCCCGCTCCGCGATAGCACACGTCCGGTGAATGCACCGCCATCGGTCCTGAGCGGCCGCACATCAGCAACACCGTGAACGATCCGTTTTCCTGCGGGGACGCGAATCGCCGGAGCGTGTACGCGACCACGCCTGCTTGCGACGCTTGTCGAGGATCAAGCACCTGGTCCTGTCCGGTCCAGACGCCGATTTGCTCCGGCGCCGTGTCCACTCTCGCCGCGGCGTGCGTCAACGCCTCGGACTGCGCCCAGCGCCCGGTCCACGAGCCGTGGACGAACCCGGAAAACAGAAGCACTAGGCTTAAGAGCAGCGCGGGTGAGTATTTGCGCATGAGCTAGGGAATCATTTCGCGGGCGTGGAGGGAACGGACGCTGGAGCCTCGGCCTCGGGAGACGAATAGTACTTGTAGGTGGAACCATAAGAATCCAAGGGCGCGCCGCCGACCACGGCCCCGAGAATGCGGATGTTAAGTCGAATCAAGCGCTCATAAGCCGTGAAGATCGCCGGCAGCCGGCTGACGTCGCGCAGCACGGAGAAAATCACGCCGTCTACGTGTTGGCCGATAGTAAGCGAGTCGGCGACGGCCAGCACTGGTGCGGAATCGATCACGATGAAGTCAAACTGCGCTTTCAACTCTTCCACGATTCCGGCCAGGCCCTGCTGGGAAAGGTTGCTGAGCACCATCGGGCTCCATTGTCCGGCGGGGATGAACGACAGACCGTCCACCGGGCCTGCTCGGATTACATCCTTGGTTGCAGCCTGGCCCAGGATTAATTCGCTGATTCCCGGTCCGAGCGGCTGGTTGAATATCTTGTGAAGCGACGGCTTGCGCAGGTCGGCGTCAATCAAGAGACACCGGAACCCTGCCCTGGCGAGACTGGCGGCCAGGTGTCCGCTGACGAGCGTCTTGCCTTCGCCGGGCGAAGCGCTGGTGACCATGATGGTCTTCAGCGTGCCGACCCGCGCGGAATGCACCAAGAGGGTGCGCGTGGCGTCGATGGATTCATTCAAGAGATGTTTCCAATATTGGGCGTCGGCCGTTGTGCCCGAAAGCAGGCGCGGTTTGCGGGAAGGGAGCATCGGAATCGCGCCGACGAGCCTCATCCCCAATCCTTGGACGATGTCATTCACGCCGCTCACGCGCCGGGTCCGAAATTCCAGGAGCGATACGCCGAGAACCGCCAAACCGAAGAGTCCAAAGGCGGCGAGCCCGGCCGTCTTCATTTGGCTTTTCTTGTCTTGAACGAGCACCGCATGTGCTTTTTCAAGCTCTGTGACCCGATCCGGAGCGTCAAGCTCGACCAGCAGCATCTCCTTCTGCTTGCCGATGGTGGTTGAGATTTCCTTGTCGTAGGCGAGTTCCGCTTTCAGCCATTCATGGTCGACCGCCTCCTTGCTGAACTTCTCAATGCCAATCAAGCGCTTTTCCACGTCCTTTTTCAGGACCTGCTCCACATTCTTGAGGAACTCTAATTGTTTATTCTGGGCTTCGACGTTGAAATTCGCATTTTGCGATGCCTTGGCGCGCTCGCTCTGTTCGGCGCGGCCGCGCAACTCTGCACGCTTATCGGCGAGCTTCTTCTGGGTACTGTTAAGATCTACCTCAACCTCCTTGTACCTTCGTTCGTCCTTGAAGGAGTTCTTATAGTTCTCCATTTTCGCCGTTAAGAAATCGATTTCGCCCTGCAGCCCCAGCACTTCTGGATCCTTGGCGATGGACTTCTCAAGCGCCTCCGGCGAGATCGCCAAAATCAGGGCTTTGGCGGGATCGATCAATCGGAGTTCGGCTTGTTTGATCTGCCATTGGTAATCCATCAGCTGCTTTCGGGTAACCTCAAGTTCATTCAATTCAAACTTATACCTCAGCTCTACGGTCTTTGGGTTCCCCGCGCGAAGGTCCTCTTCCAATTGCTTAAGTCTCTTGACCTTTTCGCGCTGGTAATCCTCGTATTGGCTCCAAAGATCCTTCAACTTATCCAGCTTCCGAAGCCGCGCGGTTTTCTCCTTGTTGACGATTTCTTGCAAGTACGCTTCACGGACGGCGTTGACGATGATCTTCATCTCCTCCGCCTTGTCGCCAAACAGCGCGATCGAGAGGATGTCCGGCGCCAGCGCGAAATCCACCTGCAAGTTTTTTTCCAACCATTCCGTGGGTTCCGCATGCGCTTTGATCAAAGAGAGGTTCGCAACTTCGTGGTCCTTCAACACCCGATTCAGCACCAGCCGGCTCTTGATCATCGCCACCTGGGAGCGTTGATAGCTGGTAAAGTCGGCTCCTGGCTCGCGCGCGTTGAAGACCACAACCGGCTGAACCATGGCGACGTGCAGCGTCGTGCGCGCCCTGATCACCGGCGGCGTCATGATCCACAAGATCGCGGCGCCCATGCCGCCGAGCAGAACACCTAGGGTAACGGCCAAGATCCACCGACGCCGGAACGCCTGCAGCAAAGCTAACGGCGTCGGCGTCGCGGTCAATCCAGGCGGCTGCTCAATTTCCGCCGACGGAATCATCTGGCCCACGAGGGCCGACGGATTCATTTCGGGCTTGATGTCGTGAAGGTCATTCATCTTATTCGCATTCCGTTCTTCGTTTTTGGTCGCTAGGTGACGGTCGGGCCGGTCAGGTTCCGGCATGAATGGGAACCTTGGACGGCGGAACGTCGTGATAATACGGCCCCCTGGTTTCCTCGCCATCTTCGACCACGATCAACCAATCCAGCAACTTGATTTCCAGCCATAAAAGAAGCAAAGCGACCGGCATCATCGCCCAGCCCACCAACTGATCGAAGTCCGCCGTCTCGACTCCGAACCCACTCGCAAGAAGGCCGGTCGCCGTAATACGCAGAATGTTCGCCAGGAGCGCGATCGGCAAGCCGCTGCACGCGACGAGCGCCTTTTCCCACCACGACCGTTCGCAGCACAACGCCACCGCGCTCGTCAACGCGAACAACGTAATCATCATCCCCAGGCCGCCGCACGCTTCCACCACGCCGATTCGTAGATCGTTCACAATGATGACGTTCCCCTCGGCGATCGCCGGCAGCCCAAGAACCTGCAGCATGAAGGCGCTCCCAACCGTCGCCATCTGCCGCAACGGAAGCGACAGCGCCTCTTCGACGCGGAAGGGGGTCGGCACCGTGAACAAGAGCACGGCCAAGCCGGGAGCCGTCCATCGCACTAAAGGCCAACCGCCCACGCAAAGAACGCAGCCGGCAAGCACGACGATCAGGGACAGGACGTCCAGCGTTCCAAGAAAAAAAAGCGTAGCTATGAAACGAATGCACATTCCCAGGACGACCAGCAGCACTCCTTGCCAGGAAAACGAGGCGGTCCACCCAGGAAACGGCTCGCGGCGCCACCAAACGACCCCCACTGCCAATAATGGAATCACGAATCCTAGACTGTATTGAGGGTCGCTGTTCCAACGCTCCATCACCTCCAAAAAGGTCGGCCAGTAAGACCATCCCAGAAGGCTTAGAAGCACCAAAGCGATTAGGAGTCCCCGAAGGTAGGGTTCTCTCCGTTCCGACTCAAGCGTCTGAAAGCGCACTCCGTGCCCCTGGGTTAACCCGTTATCGCAGTTCGATTAAGTTCGAAGCCGGGTGAAGAGCAAAATCCAGGCCGATAGACTGGATCTGGAACGGGATCGAAGTGTCCGACTTTATCCTGTTGAGCGGAAGAGCGTTAGGAATACATCAAAATAGGCAACATGAATGAATCGGAGGGGCCCACGCGGAACTTGTCAATCTTCCTTTACACGGTTTACAGACCCTTGGGACATGTTGATAAGAGCTGTTATGGATTGGCGCTTACCCACCGCGCCGGCGGCTCCCAGCCATGGGCCAAACTGAAACGCCGGCTGAGGTAAAGGTTGTGCGAATGATCGAAGAAGAGATCGTGTGGGAATGTAGCCCCTGGCCGGGATGTTTCCGCGTCGACAAGTCCCGTGGCCACGATCGCCTCCATCACCAGTTCCGCGCAATAGTACGCGTCACGCTCGCCGCGCGGCTTGCCCAGAAAATAGGTGCGCAGAGGACCGCGGGCGCGAATCGGCGTCAGCATTCCTCCCATGCGGATCAACGCAAAACGCTTGCCTTCCTGCCGCATCGCGAAGTTGGTGAGGCATGCCGACTCTTCCGGCGTGAGCGGCGTCCGCCTCTTGCGAATCCACACCCTGCCTTTGGCTTCATATTCGCGCAGGTGCGGCAACAAATCGACCACGCCGATCCACAAGGTGTCGTTCGGTCCGGCTTCCAGAAGCGCCAGGCTGCCGTCGGGCCGCGCCACCACGAGGCCGGAATTGTGCGGCTCGTAGGCGAAGGCCAAGTTATGAGTGATCGTCCAGAATCGGTCCGGATCGGTCGCAAGAAGGATATCTCCGGGTTGCGGCACATAGGCCGTCGCTTTGCCGCGCAGGCAATGATCGATGCAATACGCGGGCTCATACAGGAAGGAGCAGTCCTTTCCCGAAGCAGAGTCGCCCGGAGCAAGTAGAAAGCACGCCGCGAGAACGGGAAGGAGATGACAACTCATGAAGCGATCCATCCGTGGACGAGAGAGAACCCTTGAACTTATCGGCAAATCGCGTTCAAAGCGGGAATGATGGCGTCCCGGAACAGAGGCGATTCGGTGGGAATGTGCCGAAGAGGCCGACTTTGCGGGACCCGAACGAAGCCGTTACGTTGCGCGCTCGCATCGCCCCCGAGGCGCGACGCGAACGCGAAACGTAAACGGCGCGGGTCATGGAACCACCTCGAATTGGGCTTGCGATCCAGCGGGCTTGCGAAGCTCCAAGTGCAGGCTTTGCGGTGGGGCCCCTGACACAATCGGCACGCGCACGGTAAGCAAATGACGCCCGGCCGCGAGTTCAATTCTCGCCCTGCTTTTTTTCTCCATCGCGTCCTCATCTACCCACAGCGTCGCGTGCTGCGGGCATTCCCAATCGATTTCGACCGCGCCCGCCTTGGTCACCACGATGCTCGCTTGCAGATATGCGACTTTCACGCCGGTGGGATCGTGAAGCTCCTCAAGTGGCAGCCGGCCGTTCACCAAGGCATAAACGGAGTCCCACGCGTCTGGATCCGCGCGTAAGAGCTGGTCGCGCAGGACGTCGCGGTTGGGAACGTCGCTCGCAAGAACGGCTGGGACTTGCCGCAGTCGCTTCCAATGGTGAACAGCGCCTTGGCTTTTGAGCGCGTATGGTCCCGGTTTGCCTAACTCCGACACGAACTTGATGAGATCGAGCACTTCGCCGCGAGTCAGGATCCGCGTGATTCCTTCTGGCATCAGCGACTTGCCTTTCGATTCCTCCTCGATGTCGGCCGTGGGAATGCGGACCAGTTTTCCGGTCGCGTCCTTGAGCACGACCACGTTCTTGTTGCGCTCGACGACGATGCCGGTGACGATCGTTCCCGACGAGGTTGCAATGACCTTGGCCAGATACTCTTCCTTGATGGAGAGATTGGGGTCGAGAATGGAAGTGATGATGTAATCGAGCGGCGAAGAGCTGCCGATGGGACCAAGGTCGGGACCGACGTTGCCGCCCGCCTTGCTGATGGCGTGACATTTCATGCAGCCCAGATCGAGACGGCGGAAGACGTTTTCGCCGCGCGCGGCATCGCCTTTGGCCGACACTTCCTTGCCGATCTCGGCAACTTCTTGAGAAGTGGGCGGTTTGACGGCGGCGTCGAGGCCGGCGAACTTGCTGACCACGCCGACCAGGTCGGCGTCGTTGCGGCCCGCCAAAACGAGCGTACGAAGAATGCGCTTGGCGGCGTCGGGGCCGATCTTCGCATTGGCCAAAGCCGCGGCCAGGCGCTCCGGACCTCCTTTGCGAACCACGATAGCTTCCACAAGAGGGCCGGAGTCATCCAATTCCTTGGCGTCGCGCAGGGCGGAGGCGGCGGCCTTGGCCGCAACGTTCAGATCGTTGCGGGCGAGCGCCGCGACTGCCCGGAACCGGACGGGCATGGACGACTCGGAGGCGGCCAACTTCAGCAGCGTGGCCCGATTCTCAGGGTTGTCGAGAACCGCCAGGCTGTCGATGGCCGCAAAACGGGTCGCCGGCGTGAGCTTCGCGTTCTCGGCCATGCTTGCAAGCATCGGACCCGCGTCGTTCAGCTTCCAGGCTGCCGCGAGCCGAATCATTTCTGGGAAAATGTCACTTTCCGGCTGAACGAAGAATCGAATGAAAACCAACCCGGACATCGGCGGCTGTACGCGCCGCGTTGCGGCGGCATCGGCAAGCCATTCCAAAATCTGGCGGCGCAGCGCGGGCGTTGTTCTTTCCTTGTCCAGGGTCAAATCCCACATCACGCGCAACTCTTTCGGGCCGCCGTGCCGGCAAATCGTCTCGATCAGGGCCGGCAGGCGATCGGGAGAAACTTTCTTGCTGTTAACGAGATTAACCAGGCTTTGCGCGATGTTCTTGCGGTCAAGCTGGGAACCCAGGCGCCGTTCCAGCGTGTTGAGCGTTTCATTGAAAGTGAAGCGCAGATATTCGTCATCGGGTTGAGCCAACATTTCGAGGGCCACGCTCAGGGCTTTTTCATCACGGAAGAAGCTGAGCGCCCGGATGGCTTCGAGCCGGACGCGCGGGTGCTCGTCGTTGATCTGCACGCGCAGCAGATCGAGCGGAGCATTCACTCGATCGCGCCAGTAGCACAATACGCGCGTGGCGGCAGAACGAGCGCGGAAGTCCGGCGAACGCAGAACCTGTCTGAGAAGATCTTCGTTGACGACGTTCTGATACGGATGCGCCCAAAGTCCTTCCAAGCGATGATGCTCGTAGCCGGGATCCTTGGGATCGAGCGCGGTAAGCCACTTCTGCACCGCCGCGATCACTTGGTTCGAATCGCGGCCTCCCAGCTCGATTCGCGCCCGATAGCGGACGCGATCTTCCTCTTCTTTCAGCAATTCGAGAAGCGCGTCAATCCGTTCGCCGTCGATCTTCTTTGGGGCCAGGAGCGGACGACCTTCCGCCACGATGCGGTAGATGCGGCCATGAACCCGGTCACGGCTGGGATCGCGAAGATTGTGCTGCATGTGGCCAATGATGGGATTGTGCCAATCGACGAAATAGATCGCGCCGTCGCCGCCGATGCGGATGTCGGATGGCCGAAAACTCGGGTCCGTGGACGAGACAATCGGCTCCGCCTCGATGCCCTGGAAGCTGGCGCCTTTGTCTTTGATCTGGTACTGAAGGATGCCTTGGAAGCCGATGACGTTGGTCACCAGCAGATTGCCCTGATTCTCGGGTGGAAAATGTCGGCTGGAGAGTATCTCCATGCCTGCGCACGGACGCGTCTTTTGGTTGTAGACCTGGGGCGGCCGACCGTGGCGGTGTGGAAAATCGACTTGCCCGGAGAAGAGCGCCCCATGGAATGGGTTCGCCCCGGTGCCGTCCACGACGATGTCTTGGCCCCAACGATCGAAGACGTGGCCGTGCGGATTGGCGAAGCCGAAGCTGACGTAGGTGTCAAATTTGTGCGTGCGCGGTTCATAACGGTAGACGCCGGCGTTGTGGTTTCGGACCGCCGGGCCATACGGTGTCTCGACGCCCGTGTGATGAAAGACGCCCTCCTGAAAGTAAAGAGCGCCGCCCGGATCGAGGACGAAGCTGTTGGCCGTATGGTGGGTGTCGGCCGAATCGATGCCGCTCAAGATGCGTTGGCGCACGTCGGCCTTGCCGCTGCCGGTCGTGTCTTTGAGGAACATCAGGTCCGGGGCTTGGGCGACGATGACGCCGCCGTTGTAGAATTCGAACCCGGTCGGGCAATGCAGCTTGTCGGCGAAAACCGTCATCTTGTCGGCCTTTCCGGTTCCATTGGTGTCCTCAAGGATGATGAGCTTGTCGTTCATCTCCTCGCCGGGCTTCCAGTGCGGATAGCTGGGCCAAACCGCGACCCAGAGCCGGCCTTTGGCGTCGAATTGCATCTGCACCGGGTTGGCCAAATCGGGAAACTCCTTCTCCGACGCGAACAGGTTGATCTTCAGCCCCTGGCCGACTTTCATCTTCTTGATCGCCTCGTCGCCGTCGAGAAAGAGATGCTTGCCGTCCGGTAGCGACCCAGGCTTGTTCGTCTTCACTTCGAGAAACGGCGGTGCGTTGCTGTCGTCTACTTTGAGATCGTTGCCCTGAGCGATGGCCCAGATGCGCTTGTCGCGGTTGGCGGACATGGTATCGAGCACTTCCAGTTCGCGCTGCATGACCACGCGGTTGGTCTGGCCATCGACAAAGCGCAGATCGGCGCGGCCGCCGTATATCGAATAGCCGTCGACTGTGCGGTAACGGTTGTGCCAAAAGAAATTCTTGTCGACGACTGCTTGGCGAATTCTCTCCATTCGCTCCGTTTCGCGTTGCGGCATCGCTTCCTTGCCGAAGAGCGCTCTGTCAATCGCCTCCGCCACCGCTTTGTTGCCATCCTCGGTGAGATGGACGCCGTTGAATGTAAGCGGCCGGCTCGCTTTGGCGTAAAGCTCCTTGGTGGGCTGAAAGAGATCGACGAAAACGACGTTGTTCGTCTTGGCGACTTCGGCCATAGCGGCCGTGTAGAGTTCCAGCCGCTTGTTGTTTTCGCCGCCGTCCGGCAGATTGCGGTCGTTGAGATTCTCGTGGGCGATCGGTGAGAAAAGGACCAGGCGCGGCGGTAATTGGCCGTTGTAGTTCTGCTTGAGCGTGCGCTTGATGAAGCCGTCGAGATCGGCCTTGAATTTGCCAAGGCCGGGTTTGCCCGCGTAGGATTCGTTGTAGCCGAAGAAGGCGAAGACGACGTCGGTCTTGTTGCGTGTCAGCCACTGGTCGGGGCTGCCGAAGCCGTCGGAGCGATCGCGCACCGCCACCTCGTCGGAGGCGAAACCCAAGTTGCGAAAAACCAATTCGTGCTTGGGAAGGCGTGCATAGAAGAAGGTCTCCAGCCAGCCATCGTGTTGCATGCGGTCGGCCAAGGTGTTGCCGATGATGCTGATGTGGTCGCCCTTGCGGATGAGATCGTTAGGAATGGGTTTGGGCTCGCCGGCGCTGCCGGACCACGGCGCTGTCGCCACGCCGAAGAAAAAAGCAACAAGGATGCCCAGCCGCACCGCCCGAAGGCAGCTGAGGCTACGAGAAGGAATTGTCATTCGCACGATGGGAACCTCAAGATTCAACGGGAGGGAGCATCAGGCATGCAAGGTGCATCATAGCTTTCGCGTACAAAGAAGGGAACTATCTTTTGAATATGGAGTGCGGGGACTCGTCCCCGCTTTTGGATTTTGAGATGCCGGGCAAATGGGCGCGTTGCGATTGTGCGTGCTTGACTTTGCATGCCGCCGAAATCCAAGAATCCTAAAGCGGCGACGAGTCACCGCACTCCAAAGCGGCCAGCATGCGCTTGAGCGCCACTTGGCGGTAACTTCCGAGCAACAACTCTTTGACTTCGCGCCAATTCAGCCGGCCGTCGGCGTACATGCAAACCCAGCCGTAACGTGCCGCGTAAGGCGCTGCGAAAAATCGCTCATCGCTCAAAACCTCGGCAAGCCGATCCTGAGGGACGCGAAAGGCGATGCACACCCGGTCTTCGTATTGATCGAGGACCGCGAACATCTTTTTGCCGGCCTCGAACGTCGGATGGCCCCACTTCGTCGTCTCGCGCACCTCCGGAAGGTCCAGACAAATCGCTCGCAACCGCGCTAGGATTTCGGATTCCTTCATTGCTTCACTCGTATAGGGAATTGCTTCAGCCAAGTGCCCGATTCATTCAGCAACATGCCCGATTCAATCAGCGATGTGGCTTATTGCTTCAGCCGGGTGGCTTATTGCTTCAGCAGGGTGCCGTATTGTTTCAACATTATGCCGGATTGCTTCATCGTAGTGCCGGATTGTATCTCCCTCAGCGCCTCGCTGAAACCATTTCCCTAAAGCTCAGCGCCAAATCGAGTTAAGGTCAGAAAATTGTTTTTTTGGCCTTTGAAGCAATCCTGCCGCAACCGCTGTAGGCATTTGCCGAGAATGACGATTATTCCGATATCTCCTGGCGAATGGCCGGCTTCGTGCCGGGCTACGTCCTTCTCTAGGATGAATGGGCCGCAAAGCTTTCCCCGTTTTACCAAGGACCATTCGTCCATGCTTTCCCATCTTCTCATCAGTTTGACCGTTTGCACAGGTCAGGTCGCTCCCGGCGAATCAGTAGTTCGCGACGAGGGCGGATTCTTCCACCGGCTTGTGAAAGCGTACTGTGACGAGATCAAACCGAAGGAGGAGAAAAAATCGAACGGAAATGGCGACAGGGACGGCGGCGACAAGACCGGAGACGTCGACAAGAACAGCGATCAAGCGGACCAAGCTCCGGAAGCTCCTCGGCGGGCGCTGCCGGCGCCGTTAGCCTCGCCGCCGATGCCCAGCGGCGAGTGGCAAGGTTATCCACTAGTCGGAGTGCCGCCAAGCGACTCCGTCTACCCCTTGATGAAAGCGATCTACGGCGGACCGTGCGGCGACGCGATCAAAGATAGCCGCATTAAGGCCTATGGCTGGTTCAACGCATCGGGAAACTGGAGCACCGCCCGAAACTCCAATATGCCCGATTCCTATTGGATCGTGCCCAATCGCATGTTGTTCGATCAAGGCGTCTTCCGACTCGAGCGCGAAGTGGACTCCGTGCAGACGGATCACATCGATATTGGCTTTCGCTCGACAGCGCTCTTCGGCACCGACTACCGGTACATGACCGCCGGCGGCTGGTTCAGCGACCAGCTTCTGGTTCATAATCGGCTCTATGGCGCCGATCCCACCGAACAGTACCTCGACGTCTACGTTCCCTGGGTGGCCCAGGGCCTGATCGTGCGCGTTGGCCGTTGGATCGCCTGCCCCGACATCGAAACGCAGTTCGCCCCGGACAATTACATGGGCACGCATTCGCTGCTGTTCACGTTCGACACGTATACCCAAACCGGCGTCATGGCCACCGCAATGCTCAACCAGCAATGGACGGTTCAAGCGGCCATTCACGCCGGCACGGACATGGCCCCCTGGTATGCCGGCGCCATTCCGACGGGCATGTTCGGCGTTCGCTGGGTTTCCAAGGAGAACAACGATTCGATTTACGTGGTTGCGAACGACATCAACAATGCCCGGTTCCGCCGCTTCAACGTGAATGGCCAACCCGCGGGCCACGACAACTTCAACTACGTCGTCGGCACCTGGCAGCACAAGTTCAACGACATCGTCCACACCAAAACGGAAGGCTATTTCATGTGGCAGCGCGACGCCGTTCTAGGCGGCACGCCAAGCATCGGGCCGGTGCAATCCTTCGGCGGAGGCGGCGGCATCGGCAAGGAAATCCCAGGCACCTCTCTTACTTATGGCGTCGTCAACTACACGATGTTTCACCTCTCGAAGAAGAGCTTCATCACTTTCCGCAACGAATGGTGGCGCGACGAGGACGGCGAGCGCTCCGGCTTTCCGGGAACCTATACCAGCCACGCCATCGGCTTCACTTACAACTTCAATTCCCTTTTTCAGGTCCGCCCCGAGATCGGCTACTACCGCAACTGGACGAACCCGGCATTCGATCTCGGAACCAAGAACGGCATCTGGCTGTACGGCCTGGATGTGACCCTACGGTTCTAGATTATTGGCGAGCCGGGAGCGTCAGCGACCGGAGTAAATGTCCCGCGTGCGGTCGAAGTTCTCTTTGCGCTCCTGCACCTTCAGCAAGAGCTTCTTGCAAACGTCATCCTTCTTCATGCGTGCCGGCAGGCTCAGGCCCACGGCTTGGGCGACCTGGACCAGTTCCTTAACTGTCAGGCTTCGAATCGGCGCGAACTCGGTGTCGATTCTCGTGTAATCCATGTCCGGCTCAATCGCTTTCTCGTATAGCGTGCTCATTAATTGGGCCGCCTGCTCCACGCTCAGCTTAGGGGCCTTGGCGGCGCGCGGCGTGCCGGATCTCGTCGCTTTGCCGGCTTTCGCGGGCAGCGTCCCCGTTTTCACATACTGGTCGGCCAACTCAAGAAACTGAGCGAAGTCGTTGAGCGACGAATGGGCGAACGGTTCGAGTCCGGCAATCGCGCGCTCTAGCTCGCCAACCACTTTTTGACTGGCGCCCGCGGCTTGAAGCGGATTCACCAAGCTACGCACGAACTGTTGCAGGTCGGCTACCTTCATGGTGCGCTTTCCTTCGCAGGATTTCCTGAACCAAGTCCTTGAAAACGGGCGCCAAGCTGTCGTATTCCGCGGCAAACTTGCGGTTCGCCGCCGCCTCCGCGAACACCGTGCTGTGCGGCACGACGTGCTTGAAGAGATGAACCGGTTCCAGCCAGGCGTCGTGACAGCTTTTCTTGAGGTCCTCCCAGACGTTGCGCTCGCGGGCGATCATTTTTCGGCGATGATAAGCGCGGTTGCCGACGACGCCCAGGATGTTCAGATTAGGGCAAATCCCCTTGTCACGGAACTCGCGCAGGCTGATAAGCAGCCGCGGCACGGCTTCGGCCGACACGCGATCGGGGATCACCGGCACGAGCAGCAAGTCGGCGGCGGTGAGCGCGTTGATTCCCGCCAGCGTAAGGCGCGGCGGACAGTCGATCAGGATGAAGTCGAAACGCTCTTGAAATACGGATGCGTGCAACGCTTCGCGCAGGATGTAACGGCAATCCGGACGCTCTGAATTCACCAGCCAGCGGGCCTTCAGGGACTCTTCGACTTCGGCCAGGGCTTCGTTGGCAGCCAACAAGTAGCTCTGGTCGCCGACGGGCGTGAGGTTGGACCAGGCCGCGTTGGCGTGCCCATCCTCTGCCGTGAAGACGTTCTGCACGAACCGCCCTCGGCCGAGCCGCAGATCGCCGAGCGTTTTCGGCGGCAAGCAGAGATTGGTCAGCGAACCTTGATAATCGAGGTCTACGAGAAGGACGCGCTTGCCGGAATTCCACAAGGTGTATGCGATATTCGCCGTCAAGCTGGTCTTGCCGACGCCGCCTTTGAGATTGGTGACGGCGATAATGGCGGGCGATTTGCGTTCAAGCGTGCGAAACGGCGTAATCGTGTCGCCGGCCGGACGCAGCCAGGCCTTGCCGTGGAGTGCGTCGACCTGGTCGATCTGGTTGCGGAGGTCGGCGATGTGCATTTTGGCTTCGGCGAGATAGCTTCTGGCCCGTTGAGCCATGATGTGAAGCTTTTTCTGCGTCTCGTCCAGTTCGGCTTGGGTTTTGGATAACGTCTGAGATCCGGCGTCCAGGCGCTGCTTTAGGTCGTCGCGTTCATTCGTGATCTGGTGGAGCTTTTCATCCTTCGTTTGCAAGAGTTCCGCCAATGCCGCGGATTTCGCTTTCTCCTGACGAAGTTCATGAGCGCCACGCCCGAACCAATGGCGGAAACTGTAAAAGATGGCGGCCGTGAGAAAGACGCCCATGAGAAATGCAGCGATGCGGTCCCCTCCCGATTGGAAGAGTTCCTGCAAGAAGCGATGGATGCCGTGAAGATCCATGATGCGGCCAAAGAGTCAGAATCTCGCGCTGGTTATGTCCGTCGCTGCCTTCGCATTCGGTTGGTTAGAGAATTGTACCGCGAGCGCGACGGTCGTACAAGAAGCGGGCAGATGGTGTCGCCGCATCGATCTTCAAGTACACTTGAAACATGAGCACGGCAACGACAGAGCCCGAATACGCTGACTATTACAGAAACTATGACGACAGTACTCAAAGTCTCGTCGCTCATCGTTACACCAATGAGCTTCTCACGCGCCGTTATCGTTTTTTCTTGAACATTTTCCCCAGGAGTTCGTCATACTTCATGCCAAGGTGGTCAGCCACGTCTTTGACAATGTCGGCCAAAGTGCCGATCTTAACGGCATCGTGATCGGGAATCGTGACGTGATGCTGCCCATTTACTTCGGTAGTGAGCCGAATGTGCGAACTCTTACGGCGAGTGAACCCACCTTGCCCACAGCCTTTACCAGATCGGCGCCTGAGACATCGCGCGGCAGCTTCATAATGCGAGAACTTCCTCCCGTACGAAATGAAGGCGAAGGATTTTGGGAGCTTGGTCCTTGTCAAAATGGCACGCGACGGCTGCGCGAATGCTTTTGCGCAACTCATCGAGCGTCTCGCCTTCAGTGAAAATCGATTCGCCCAAAGCTCGTGCCGAGTAGCCGCTTTCCGGAGCGTCACTGATCAGGAAGATGAGCTCATTCATTTGTCTGTCTCCTCGTCCGCATTTAAGGCGCTAGGTGACCTGCCTCGGTCCGCTGGGAGGTATTTTAGATCCAGTCTACCACCTTTTCTGCATCTCCCTGGCCGCGTTCATACCGCATATGCCCATGACGCCGCCGCCCGGATGTGCCGCCGCGCCGCAGAGATAAAGGCCTTTGATCGGCGTGCGGTAATCCGCGAAGCCGACCACGGGACGAAACATGAAAAGCTGGTTGAGGTTCATCGCCCCCTGGAAGATGTTGCCGCCGGTGAGGCCGAAGGTCTTTTCCAGATCGACCGGCGAGAGAACTTGCCGGGCGATGACCGACTTCTTGAAGTTGGGCGCGTATTGATTGAGGAAGTCGAAGCAGCGGTCGGCGAACTTGTCGCGCCAGTCGTCCCAGGTGCCTTCTTTGAGCTTGTAGGGCGCATACTGGATGAACATCGACATCAAGTGCTTGCCTGGTGGCGCGACCGTGGGATCGACCGCCGACGGGATGGTGCACTCGAGAATGGGGTCCTTCGATGGCATGCCGTACTTCGCATCGTCGTAGGCTCGCTCGATGAAATCGAGGTCCGGAACGAGGTGCACCGTGCCGCGATGCTGCGGGCCGACTTCAGTCCCTGAACACGCGCTGAAGTTCGGCAGCTCGGACAAAGCGACGTTGATCTTGAGCGAGGCGCTGTCGTAACTTATCCGGCCGACGGCGTCATTGAAGTCCGGCGGCAAGAGCTTGGGATCGAGCAGCTTCTGGAAGGTGAGATGCGGATCGAGATTGCTGGCCACCTTCTTGGCTTGGAACTCGTCGCCGTTCGCAAGGCCCACGCCTTTGACGACGCCGCCTTCGACCAGGATCTTTGAAACCTCCGCCTCGCAACGAATCTCGACGCCTAAGTCCTTTGCCGCCCTGGCGAGAGCCTGCGTCAAGCCGCCCATGCCGCCCTTGACGTAACTCCACACGCCCTTCTTGCCGTTGGTTTCGCCCATTACGTGATGGAAAAGGACGTACGCCGTGCCCGGCATGGAGGGCGAGGCGAAGGCACCGATAATCGCGTCCGTGGCGATGGTGGCCTTCAGTTCTTGCGATTCGAACCAGCGATCAAGGATGGGCCGGGCCGCTCCGGTGAGCACTTCAACCGCCTCCGCCATGGCGGGGCCCATTTTCTGAAATGTCCGTCCCAGACCGAACAGCTTCCATGCGCCGCCAAGACCGGGGTGCAAAAGGTTGGGCGGAGTCATCGGCAGCGTCGGCTCGATGGCGGCGGCGACGTGTTCCAGCATCTTTTCGTATTTCGGGTAGTTCGCCGCGTCCTTCTTGCTGAACTTGGCGATCTCGCGCAGGTTCATTTGGCTGTCGGGGCCGAGAAATAGATGCCGTCCATCTAAGAACGGCGAGAACGACGACGGATTTCGCTCCAGGCACTCGAAGCCGTAATCCTTGAGGCGAAGGTCACGCGTGATCTCGGGCCGGAACAGGCTGTTGACGTAGGCCGCGGTGGACACCTTAAAGCCGGGGAAGGTCTCCTCGGTCACGCAGGCGCCGCCTACGACGTAGCGGCGCTCAAGAACCAGCACTTTCCATTTAGCCTTGGCCAAGTAGCAGGCCGTGACCAGGCCGTTGTGTCCGCCGCCGATGACGATTGCGTCGTAAGTTCCTGCCATGAGTTTCTCGCGTTGGGTGATGAGGATTAGCTATGCATCGTCGCGCTATCCCGCAAGCGGGGCGCGCTCGTAGACTTGACCGGTGTCGACGTGCTGAAAGGCAAGGCTCTTGAGAAATTGAATCGCGGGTTGGTTGTGTTCGTGGAGGTGGACTTCCGCCAACTCGAAAAACTGTTCCTGCACTTCGCGCAACAACTGCGACAACAGATACTTGCCCACGCCGAGCCTCTGCCACTTCGGCTGCACTTCGAAGCCCATGATTCCGATGGTAGGTCGATGCCATTTGCTGCCGAAGCCCTCCATCTCCCACATCAAGACGCGGGCCACGGCTTCGCCGGTCTGCTTTTCTTCGAGCACCAGCTCGACCGGCTCGATGAAGCCGAGAATGCACTCGTTCCAATATCCATGGAAAGAACGCGGCGAACAGCCGCGGACCAGGAAGCGTTGACGGTGCGGCGCGAACCGTGGGTCGATGATCTTTACCGTGTGATCGAGAAGGCGCTGCATCACCAGGACCTTGCGGACAATCTTGTAGCCGTGGCGCTGAAAGAACGGCTCCGCCTTGGCATCGCTGGTCAGAAAGCCCGGCGAGTCGCAGCCGCCGTAGAGGCCCAGGTAGAAGGGATTGTGCGGCCAATGGGGTCCGGCGCGCAGCGTCCTGGCGCCGCGCACGCGCAGATAGTCCTCGCAACGGTGCAATAGTTCCGTGCCAATGCCTTGGCGCTGGCGCGCTGGCCGGACGCCAATCAAGCACGTCACGCCGATGGGATCGTCCGCCGCTTGGGCGCCACCGGATGCAGCGCTCGCCGCCTGCGACATGGCTGCATGCGCAAAGCCGACGCAGACGCCGGCGTCCTCAGCGACAATGAGGCCCGCGGGATCGAAAATGGGTTTGCTGAAGACGAAGCGTTCGAGAAGCGTGCTGTTGGGGAAGACCACCGCGCCGCGCCCCGTGAACGTTTCGTTCCAGACTTCCACCAGGCGTGGCGGATCGGTGTTGCGGAACGTCCGAAACTGGACCACGGCGATGCCTTGCCCCTTTTTTCCTTGACCCAGAAAACGTGATGAACGCTTCGAAGCCTCTTTAGGTTCCTCTCAATTATAGGTGTCGGCGCAGAGCTTGGCCGTGCCGCGAATTGGGATTTCGCTTGCGACTGGGACTCGAATCCGCCAGAATTCGGAAAGCGCATTACCTCCCGCGTTGGAGAATCTCATGAAACTGCGAATCCTCGGACTGCTCGTTGGCCTGGTTTTGGCCACGCATGCCCAGAGCGACGACTTGCCGCCGGACACGATCAAGCGTAAGGACGCAATCCTTAAGCGCTTCAACGAGGAATGGGTCGCGCTGACGCCCGGGAAAGGAAAGTTTCCCGCCGCTTTCACGATGGGCTCCAATAAAGACGGCCGGGAAAACGAACGGCCCGCGCACAAGGTGACGTTCGCCGGCACCTTCTCAATGGCGAAATATGAAGTCACGCAAGAGCTGTATTTCGTCGTCATGGGCGCGAACCCGAGCAAGTGGAAGGGCCCGCGCAATTCCGTCGAGATGATCGATTGGGACGACGCTGCGAACTTTTGCCGCAACGTCACGGACGAATTGAGGAAGCTCAACTTGATCGGAGTGGACGATGTCGTGCGTCTACCGACCGAGGCGGAATGGGAATATGCTTGCCGCGCCGGCTCGACGACGGCGTACTCCTTCGGCGACGACGTGGCTGACCTGGGCAAGCACGCTTGGTACAAACCGAACTCACCCGGCAACGACCCACCCGTCGGCAAGAAGCTCCCCAATGCGTGGGGCCTATACGACATGCACGGCTACGTCTGGGAATGGTGCGCCGATTGCTACCATGATGATTACAAGGACGCGCCGACAGACGGCAGCGCGTGGTTCAAGCCGGAAACGAAGACGCGAGTCATTCGCGGCGGCTCATTCGCCGACCCCGCCGAACAGGTGCGCTCCGCCTTCCGGCGTGACGTCGAGCCGACGACGAAATCTGACACCATCGGATTTCGTTGCGTGTTATCCAAGAAGTAATCGGAGAATGATATGCGAATTCGCGCACTCGTTGCGATCGCACTCGCCGTCGCCATTTCATCGAAAGCACAAGCCGACGATTGGCCGCAGTTCCTCGGCCGCAATCGCGATGGCGTTTCAAACGAAACCGGCCTCCTGCGTTCTTGGGGAAAAGACGGGCCGAAAGTTCTCTGGAAAAAGGACGTCGGCGAAGGCTTCAGCGGACCGATCATCGCCGGTGATCGGCTGATCGTTTTCCACCGCGTCGGCGATGAGGAATGGATCGAATGCTGGAACGCCGCCGACGGTAAACCGCAGTGGAAGCACGCCTATCCAACGTCTTACCAGGATCCTCTGGGCAAGGGCGACGGCCCCCGCGCGACGCCGTTGATCGATGGAAAACGCGTGGTCACAATGGGTGGCGATGGCGATTTAACCTGCCTTGACCTGGCGAATGGAGCCAAAGTCTGGGCGAGAAAGATCACCAAGGATTACACCGTCCCGCAAAGCTACTTCGGCATTGGCTCATCGCCGGCGGTGGATGACGGGCTTGTGCTTGTAAACGTCGGCGCCAAGGACGCGGGCATCGTCGCGTTCCGGTTGGAGGACGGCAAGGAGGTTTGGAAGGCGACCGGCGACGGCGCCAGTTACTCCTCGCCTGTAATTCGCGCGATCGACGGCGTCAAACATGCCATCTTCTTCACACGCAACGGCCCGGTGATCCTCGATCCCAAGAACGGCAGCGTGCGGCACCAAGAGCGCTGGCGAGCCCGTTATGACGCTTCCGTGAACGCCGCCACGCCGCTTGTCTTCGGCGACCGGGCATTCTTCTCCGCGAGCTATGAGACCGGCGCCCTAATGCTCCGCCTGATCAAGACCGGCGCCGAACAATTATGGACGAGCGACTCGCTCATGTCGAATCATTACAACACATGCGTCTACCACAAAGAGCATCTCTTTGGTATTGACGGCCGGCAAGAGGCGGGACCAAGCTTGCGCTGCGTGGATCCGAAGAATCGCGCAGTCACGTGGGACCAGAAACGCTTCGGTTGCGCCTCGATGATTCTCGCCGAGGGCAATCTGATGATCCTCACTGAGCGAGGCGAACTGGTGCTTGTTGCGGCCGTTCCGGAAAAATACATCGAATTGGCAAGGGCGAAGGTGATGGACGCCGGGCCGGTGCGCGCGCAGATCGCGCTGGCGAACGGACGGTTGTTCGCGCGCGATCAGCGCCATCTCTATTGTTTCGACATGAAGAAATAACGCCCGCTTGCGGGTTAGCGCGACATCGTGGAGTCAGGGCACGCTAACCCGCAAGCTGGGCACGATTAAAACTGATCCAGCCAGAAGTGGAAGCCTTTGTAGTACTTCTGCGGCGTCCACAACTCGTAGCGCCAGTTCGGCTCTTGGAAGGCAGGATAGGCCATGTACGCCGGTGGCCTCATGTACGGGGCGCCCTGCGGCTCGGGCCATTTTGGCGTGTATGCAGGCCAGTAGTTGTGTGGGAAGTAATAGTACGGGTAGTAGAAGAAGTTGTTCAGCTGGTAGCCAGGGTAGTACGGGTTTTGCACTTGCTGGGCCGACGCGGGGGAGTTGCCCCACACTTTTATGCCCAGGAGCAAAACGGCGGCAAACAACAAGGCGCGTCGCATGGCATCCTCCGAAAAACGCGGCAAGGTCCTTCTCCTGCGACTCTAACCCACGAAAACGCCTCGCGCGTGAATTGCCTGTTGAAACAATAAAGAACCTCTCGTAAGCTCCGCAAGGTTTGCAGCCTGGGCAAGGCCGTCCGGCACACGCTCAAGCCGCCGGCTCGTTCATCCGTTATAATTGATAGAAGCCTACCGCTGTCAGAGCGCCCGTGAGGAAGCGCGCCAGCCAACCCGCTTCCTAACGGGCGCGGCTCTGATATCTTCCGTCGCCATTTCGGAGTAGTCGTTCATGCGTCGCTGGGTGATCGTGTTCGTGCTTGGCGTGGCACTCGTGACCCAGGGTGAAACGATCGCGATTTCCGGCGTCGCTCAAGAGAAGGGATCGGCCACAACCGTGGACTTTAGCCGTGACATTGCTCCACTTCTGAGCAAGCACTGCGCGGGTTGCCATGACGGGGCGAAACCGAAGGCGGACCTAACCCTGACATTCAAGGATGCCGCCGCCGCGAGCAAGAACAAGCCGCTGTGGGAGAAGGTCGGCCGCCAACTCCGCACCGGCGCGATGCCCCCAGCCGGCCGGCCACGTCCTACCTTGGAGGAATTCGACACAATTCGCGGCTGGATCGACAAGGACATGCTCGCCGTCGATTGCACCGGCAAGCGCGATCCAGGCCGCGTCACCATTCGCCGGCTCAACAAGTCCGAGTACAACAACACCCTCCGCGATCTTCTTCTCATCAAAGATTTCAACGCCTCCGACGACTTTCCTTCCGACGACGTTGGCTACGGCTTCGACAACATTGGCGACGTGCTCACCTTGTCGCCGTTGCATCTGGAGCGCTACCTCGCGGCCGCGGAAAAAGCGATGAACTTTGCCTTCAAAAGCCGCGGGTTCCGGGACAAATTTCTTCCCGATCTCAACGAGAAAGACAAACTCGCTAGGATTGCGCTGGCCGGTAAGGCGCTAGAGAAATTCGGTACGCAAGCCTATCGCCGGCCCATCGAAGGCGGCGAAGTCGGCCGGCTTCTGCGCTTCGTCGATCTCGCCTTGGACAACAAGAAGTCCTTCGAGGACGGCTTGAAGCTCGCCATGCAGGCCGCCCTGGTGTCGCCGCACTTTGTCTTCCGAGTTGAGAAAGATCCGCAGGAAGCGAAAGGCGAGACGTATCGCTTGACGCCTTATGAGTTGGCCAGCCGCCTGTCGTACTTCCTTTGGAGTTCGATGCTCGACGACGAGCTGTTCGAGCTGGCCCGCACCGGCGATTTGCACAAAACGAAAAACATCGAGGATCAAGTCCGCCGCATGCTCAAGGATCCGAAGGCCAAGGCCCTGACGGAGAACTTCGCCGGCCAATGGCTGAACCTTCGCCTGCTTCGCAACTCCAGCCCCGACCCAAAGCTCTTTCGCAATTGGGGCGAGCCGCTTCGCGAGGCCATGATCAAGGAGTCCGAGCTATTCTTCGAGGCGATCGTGCAAGAGGATCGCAGCATTCTCGATTTCCTCGACGCCGACTTCACTTTCGTCAACGAGCCCCTCGCCAAGCATTACGGCATCCCAGGGATCAAAGGCGCCGGCTTTCAACGCGCCAAAGTTGACGGCGGTCAGCGCGGCGGCATCCTCACGCAGGCCAGCATCTTGACGTTGACATCGAACCCAAACCGAACATCGCCGGTCAAACGCGGGAAATGGATTCTCGAGAACATCCTCAACACGCCGCCGCCCCCGCCGCCGCCTGATGCCGGCGAATTGCCCGACGACGGCAAGGAACTCTCGGGCTCCCTCCGCCAGCGCATGGAACAGCACCGCTCCAAGGCGATCTGCGCCTCGTGCCATCAACGCATGGACCCCTTGGGCTTCGCGCTGGAAAACTACGACGCCATCGGCGCTTATCGCATCCGCGACGGCAGCTATCCCATCGATTCAACCGGCGAGCTGCCTGACGGAAAGAAATTCCAAGGCCCCGTCGGCTTGCGGTCGATCCTGAAAGAGCGGGCCGCTGAATTCCGTAGATGCCTTGCTGAAAAGCTGTTAACGTATGCTTTAGGAAGGGGCCTTGAATACTACGACAAATGCGCGGTGGACGACATCTGCGCTGCGGTCGAAAAGGCCGACAATCGCTTCTCGAGCTTGGTTCTGGCCATCGTCAAAAGCGATCCCTTTCAAATGCGCAAGGCCAAGGGGGGTAAATCATGACGCCGATTTCACGACGGACGGCTCTCAAAGGCTTGGGCGTTTCGGTGGCGTTGCCGTTTCTTGAGGCGATGCTGCCGCAGTCTCTCTTCGCCCAGGCCGGTAGTGCTGCGCAACGGCTGCCTCGCCGCATGGCGTTTCTCTACGTCCCCAACGGCGTTCATGTCCCCGATTGGACGCCAACGGCTGATGGCCGCGCATTTGAATTGCCGCGCACGCTGCGTCCGCTCGCAGCCGTGAAAGATGATCTCTTGGTGTTCACCGGCTTGACCGTGGACAAAGCGAGGCCCAACGGCGACGGCCCCGGTGATCACGCCCGCGCCATGTCGGCGTTCCTCACCGGCTGCCAGCCGCGCAAGACTTCCGGCGCCGACATCCGCGCCGGGGTCTCGGTCGACCAATTGGCCGCGCGCCACGCGACGACGCGCTTTCCGTCGCTCGAAGTCGGCTGCGAGGCGGGCGCCCAGGCCGGCAACTGCGACTCCGGCTACAGTTGCGCCTACTCCGCCAACATCTCCTGGCGCGGCGAAGCGACTCCCCAGCCCAAGGAGATCAATCCGCGAGCCGTCTTCGATCGCCTCTTCGCCGGACCAGCTCAGGGTCAAGCCGCCCAGCGCGACCTGTTCAACCGCAGCATTCTCGATTTTGTCCGCGAGGACGCCAACGCACTGCGGCGGCGTCTAGGCGCCGCTGACTTGCAACGCGTCGACGAGTATTTGACCTCGATTCGTGAAATCGAGCAACGCATCGAACGCAACCGAACCGCCCCTGCTTCTGCACTCCCCTCGCCCCTCAGGGGAGAGGGGTTGGGGGCAGCACTCCCCTCGCCCCTTAGGGGAGAGGGGTTGGGGGTGAGGGGAATCCCCGCCGAATACCGCGACCATCTCCGCTTGATGGCCGACCTTCTGGTGCTCGCTTTCCAGGGCGACGTCACCCGCATCGCAACCTTCGTCTTCGCTAACGAAGGCAGCAATCGCCCCTACCGCAACATCAACATCTCCGACGGCCATCACGACCTGTCGCACCACGGCAACAACCGCGAGAAACAGGAGAGGATCGCCCGCATCAACAAGTTCCACATCGAGCAGTTCGCGTATTTGCTCAAGCGCCTCAAGCACATCCGCGAGGGCGAAGGCGGGCTCCTCGATAACTGCATGATCCTCTACGGCTCGGGCAACGGCGATGGCAACGCCCACAACCACGACAACCTGCCGATCCTCCTCGCCGGCAAAGGCGGCGGCACCCTCAGCACCGGACGCCACATCCGCTACCCGCACAACACGCCCTTGTGCAACCTCTATCTCGACATGCTCGACCGCATGGGCGTGCAGGCGGAACGCTTCGGCGACAGCACGGGCCTGCTGCGCGGATTGACGGTTTAAAACGACAGGAGTTCCTAGATGAACGAACAATGGCGATCCCGAATCACAATCGAGCCGGGCAAGTGCGGCGGTCGCCCGTGTATCCGGGGAATGCGTATAACCGTCTACGACGTAATGTTGTATTTACTGACAAATGCACTCAAGAGTAAAGTTCGTCGAGAGACAGCCCAGCTCCTTCGAAGAAGGAAAGAATCAGTCCGGGATGCTGTCGAATGCGAGCAATGGCGACGTGGAGTTCAC
>JACPZP010000049.1 GCA_016195405.1 Planctomycetota bacterium
CGATTACCTAAGCCACCTCTTGCGCCGCCCGCCCGAGCTTCACGCTCTACCGCCATGACCGACCGAGGATCCGCTCTTCACCCTCCTGTTACTGACTTCACCCCGGCGCCTGCGCGTGGTAGTACGCGCTAATCAATTACACCTGGACTTGATTGGTCGCTCAGACGTGATTGCTGTCGATATTGAAAAGCGACTCATTACGGGGTCTGAAATTCTTGGCTCCGAGGATGACCAAAGTAGGTTTATGGGAGATTGGTGGATGCTCTCAGTGGGATCGAACACGAAAATAATGATTGACGGAAAAAAAGCTCAGCTTGGCGAGCTAAAAAGGGTTGTCGAGGCAGCCGAACCGGGCGCTTTCCTGACTGTAAACGCACAATGGGAATTCGATCATTTGAAACCAAGCCGTAGCGACCAAAAAGGGAGACTCTTAGATATCGAGGTCTGGGGCCGGAAATTTGCCGGCGTTGTCCAAGCAACAAATCTTGAAAAAAGAACCATCACCTTCCGTGACGAAGTCAAAAACAATATTACGCACGAGGCTGACAAGGATGCCCAATTTGTCGTAAACGGTAAGAAGGCGACTTTTTCCGATCTCAAACCGAACATGCACGTGTTTTTGCGGATGTCCGCGACCAAGAACAAACCCGATGTCGCAGTTACGGCATCGGGGCCAAAAGTTGAAGGCATCATCAAGGCCGTCGACGCTGACAAGAATACCATCGGCATAAACATTCCGAGCATCCAAATGACAGCGGAGGGCGTACGCGTGGCGAACGATGCAAGGGTGGTTATCGACGGAAGGGAAGCTAAGCTTTCCGATCTGAAACCCGGGATGCGTGTCACCCTTCAAATGTGCGCCGAGACCGACAGAAGTCTGGTCGTCGGCATAGCAACCGACACGGCTGCGAAAGAGCCATAAGACTTAAGATCATGTCGATTTGCGAATGGTGAGCCTGACGGCCGGCACGCATTCGAGGGCTTTAGAGAACTCCCCGCCTCCTGCACGGCAAGGGCGTCGTCGATCAGGCGCGTTGGGTTCCATGCATGGCATCCATGGCACCCATGCGTTTATTTTTTCTCCGAACGATGACGTTCATCTAATCTCCATTCGGCGTAAGTCAAGATCGGCAAAATCGCCAGAACGCACCCAAGAAAGAGAGTAAAGTTCACGCGCAACCCCGGCTCGTCTTTTTCAAAATCTCCGTAGGCATCGAGCAGGCAGATCGCAACACCGCCTAAGAGCCAGCCTATCAAAGAAGCGATTAGTGCTACGATGAATTTCCTCTTCGGGGGTGGACGCTTCAGTTTCATGCTGCCCTCGCGTTCATGCTGCCCTCGCGTTCATGCTGCCCTCGCGTTCATGCTGCCCTCGCGACAAATATAAGGTTGCGCACCCCAGACGATTTACTAGGAAGATACTCTCCGTAAGTTCACGAAGGGCAACCGCGTCGCGATCATCGACCGAGCTTCGAGGGATGGCTATCGACGGCGGTTGACGCGTGCGCGAAACGTAAACCAACACCTATTTGAAGCCGTGCTCGGGTCCCGGATACTTGCCCGCACGCACCTCGCGGCAATACTCCTCGACGGCTTGGCCGATCGCCTGCCCTAATTCGGCATAACGCTTGACGAACCGCGGGCGGATTTCCTCGAATAATCCCAGCATGTCGTGCGCGACCAGGACTTGGCCGTCGCAGCTTGGGCCGGCGCCGATGCCGATCGTCGGAATGCGCAACCTTGACGTAATCTTGGCGGCGGTCTCGGACGGCACGCACTCGAGGACAAGGGAGAATGCCCCGGCTTCTTGCACGGCCAAGGCGTCGTCCATTAAGTGTTCTGCGTCGCGCTGCACGCGAAATCCGCCGAAGCGATGCACCGACTGCGGCGTCAGGCCGACGTGGCCCATCACCGGAATGTCGGCCGCGGTGATAGCCCGGATGGCGTCGGCGGTGCGCCGGCCGCCTTCGAGCTTGACTGCGTGGGCGAAACCTTCCTTCACCAGCCGGCCGGCGTTCGCCAGCGCTTGTTGGGCGCTGACTTGGAAGCTCATGAAGGGCATGTCGGCGATGATCAGTGCGTGTTCCGTGCCGCGGGCCACCAGATGCGTGTGATAGATCATTTCCTCCAAAGTCACCGTGAGCGACGTGTCGTGCCCCTGCACGACCATGCCGAGTGAATCGCCGACTAGCAAGGCGTCAACGCCGGCGCTGTCGAGCAGCTTGGCAAAGGTATAGTCGTAGGCCGTTAATACCGTAAGCTTGACGCCGCGGCTGCGCGCGGAGAGAAAATCGGGCACCGTCACCGGCTTGCGTGGGTTCGAGATGTTCCCCGCCGCGACGATGGGATTAGATGATGGTTCGGGCATTTTGACACTCCTCGCTCTGTGTGGCCGGGGCTTCGCAAAGCCTCAGCCCCGGCCACACTTGAGTCGGGGCTAATTGGGCGCGTGGATACGGCCGTCTGCAACATTATAATCAACGTACGTGTGCATCGAGGCTTGTTGACTGGATTTTAGGGCTTTCCCATGCCGGCATCCCTTCGCATCGGACTCATCGGCGCCGGGGCCAACACGCGGCTGCGGCATATTCCGGGGTTCAAGGCCATCGAGGGCGTCGAGATTGTCGCCGTCTGCAATCGCCGCCCGGAATCGACCGAGGCGGTCGCGCGTGAGTTCGACGTGCCGCGCCGTTACGGGCAATGGGAAGAACTCGTTGCCGACCGCGACGTGGATGCCGTGGCCATTGGGACCTGGCCTTACCTTCATTGTCCAATCACCCTGGCTGCCCTCAAAGCAGGCAAGCACGTGCTCACGGAAGCGCGCATGTGCATGAACGCCGCGGAAGCGCGCACGATGCTGGAGGCCGCCAAGCAACATCCGAACCTGGTCACGCAAATCGTTCCGAGTCCATTCGGACTAAAGGGGGACCAGGTCGTGCGTGACCTGATTGCGGACGGTTTTCTGGGCGAGCTGCGCGAGGTTCAAGTATGTAGCTTCAGTCCGCCGTTGGCCGATCCGGCGTCGCCGTTGTCGTGGCGGCAGGACGCGGGCCTTTCCGGCTACAACATGCTCAACCTCGGCATCCTTCACGAGACGTTGTTGCGCTGGATTCCAGCGCCCGTCCGCGTGCAAGCGCATGTGAATGCGCATATTGCCTCGCGCATCGATCCGGCAAGCGGCGTGCGACGGCCTGTCGGCACTCCCGATAGCGTGCAAGCGCTCGCCGCCCTTCCAAGCGGCGCCGGCGTCAGCTATCACCTCAGCGGCGTCACGGCTTTCGGACAGGCCATGGGCATTCAACTCTTCGGCTCCGATGGCGCGCTCTCCTACGACTTGCTGAACGACCGCATCCGCGGCGGCAGCCGCCGGCAAGGTAAAGCAGCGCTTCGTGCTGATGAGTTGGCGGAGATTCCAATTCCCGCTGACAAGGCGGGCGGCTGGCGCGTGGAAGCGGACTTTGTAGACTCGATCCGGAAGGGGACACCGGTGCGCTTCACGGATTTCGCCACCGGCGTTCAGTACATGGAGTTTACCGAAGCGGTGGCCCGCAGTGCCGAAGAAGGCGAGCCGTTCGATTTGCCGCTGCCGGATCCCCTTCCTTAACGCTGTGCGCCAAAGGGAGAATTCGTTGCGTCGCCACCCCCCTACACACCCCTGGCGACGCAATTCAATGGATGGCTCTCGCCTTAACTTACCAGGAAACAAGGACTTACTGAATGAATCGAACAGATTCGTCGGGGGGGGTGGCCGTTAGTTCGAAGTCATTTTGTGAACACTCGCCAGCCAACCGCACCGATCAGGTACGCCAGACTGACCGCTCCCACGAGCAGCAGGCATAACGCCGCCACATTGTTCTCGACGCCGTAGTGCATGCGATCGAAGATGAGCTTGGCGAAACTGTCCCAGCCCGGCGTGTCCACGCGCGCCGTGGCGCCGACTTCGCCGAGGGAGAGTGCGGCAACGGCCACCGCGGCGCCGAAGAACGCGCTCTTGGTCAGCGGAAGATAGACGTGCAACAACTCTTGGCCGGCGCTCGCGCCCTCCAATCGCGCGGCGTCGCGCAGTTCCGTCGGCACCATGCGAATCGCCGGCCAGAGCAGCGCCACCGCGAATGGTAGAAAGCGAATCAAGTTCACCCAGATGATCGGCAACGGTGAGGAATCGTAATAGAGCGCGTGAAAGGCCAAGTCGCCGGGGACCAACTGGACGAGCATTTGGATGAAGCTCTGCAAGCCGACGCCGGCGAGCGGGCCAGGCAGCGTCCAGCACCATGCCATGATCGTCAACAAGAAGGTCCGATATATCCGGCTTTCGCGGCTGAGCCAACACGCGATCAGGGCAATCCCGGTGGTAACAATGCCGGTGAATGCGGCGACGCCGACGTTTAAGAGTACCTTGCGGCCATAAATCACCGCCACACCGCGCAGCTGCAGCCAAGCATTCTCCGCGGACCAGGACCGTGGCTGGCCGGCTTGTCCGAGCTTCCATGCGAGTGCGCCCAGAGGCAGGATCAAGAAAATGATTGCGAGAGCCAGCACAACACTTAGCCAGGGATACCGCATTCGTCCGAGCGAGAACAAAACGGGAGGCCGAAGCGGGTTTTGCAAGGGCGGCATGGCGCGTTCGATACGAGGCGTCAACGCCACTAAGAGAATGAACATAATTGCCAGTGCGGGCCAGCAAAGCCGTAGCGTGTTGGTGACGCTTTCAGGACCGCCCAAAGTGAACTGTGTCTGCATTTCCTCTGCGAAAGTCGGCACAAGGAACATGTCCGTGGCGCTGATGTCGCCGGCGGTCAACACGGCCACCCAAAAAGCCGCGGCGGCTATGGCGCCTCGGCAGCGCGGCAAGGTGACATGCCAGAGGACTCGCCACGGACCGACCGACAAGAGCGCCTGTTCCTCCAACTCGCGCTCCACCCACGCCAGGCCGATCCCCACAATCAGCACGACCCAGGGCAAGGCGGCGACGGCATGGACCCAAATCGCCGGCATCATGCCACGCGCCCAGGGCCTACCCGAGTCCGTGTCCCAAACGCGAAGATTTCCGAGCAGTCCCTGCCAAGCGCTAACCTGCACGGCCACCGGAATGAATACCAGGAGCACAGTGGCGAAGAGAACAGCGCGGCGTAATGGGAGGTCGGTGCGAAATAGGAGCACGGCGAGCAAGGTGCCGAGCGGCAGCGCAAGGGCTAGGACACCGGCTACGAGGACGATGGAATTCCAGGCAAGCGATCCGAGCCGTGGGAACTCGGCGGAGTCCAGTGCGAGCCAATGCCAAGGCGGTTGTTCGAAAAATGGAAACAACAAGGGCAAGGCGACCACAAGGATCAGCCCTGCCCCAGATCCAAGACGCCAGCCGGTCATGACAACCGGCTCACGGCGCGGGGCTCGAATTGGCGTCGCCGCTCATCCGAGCCGGCGGCGAAGCGTGAAGCGCCCTCGAACGGAAGGCGGAACTCCAGAGGAGACGAAACGCAAAGAACGGCGTCGCTCCGATCCATCAACCAGCCAGCCTTGTCTTTGTCCTTTTCTTTCTCTTTGTCCTTGAGGTCCTTTTTGTCGTCCTTTTTCTCCTCCTTCTTTTCCTCCATCGGCTCCTCTTTCCGTTCCTCTTTCTTCTCCTCCGGATTGACCGCGCGCGGCGGCGGCGACTTCATCTTGAGCGGATCAGGGTAGTCCTTGTGCCGCAAGCAGAGGATTTGGCCGTCATGGCTGGCGAGATAAATGCGGTCGGTCCATTCGTTGGCAAGGTGCAGCGTCCAATCGCGCATGTCATAGTGGGCCAGCGTCGTACCGCGGGCGTGATCCATGACCAGAAACAGGCCGGTGCGGTCTAGTGCGTAAACGAACTTGCCGCTGGTCGCCAGGAAACGCTCGGCTTGGGTGTTTTGCCAAAGTTCCTTACCGACGTCACGGTCGAGGCGGA
>JACPZP010000043.1 GCA_016195405.1 Planctomycetota bacterium
GACCAAGGCATTCCAGGCGGTGAGGCCGGCGATGGGTAAGGTGGACACTTCGACGAAGCTGAGTTCATCGGGAACGCGGATCAGGTCATGCTCACGAAATATCTTGTATTCGGTGAGTTGTCCGGGAACCGAGCCCGCGCCGGGACGAATGGCGAGTGGCGTGTGCTTGCTCTGGTACCGGCCTCCTGGCCACGACGGAATGTACAGCGTCGCGACGCGATCGCCTGATTTGAGATCTTTGACTCGTGCGCCGACGCGCTCAACAACGCCGGCGCCATCGGCAACCGGGATGAATGGCAGGCGGAGCGCGGGATCGAGCTTGCCTGTGACCACGGCTAGGTCCACGTAGTTGAGCGCCGCGGCCTTCATGCGAACGAGGACCTCGTCGTTGCCGGGTTCGGGTCTGGGTCCGGATTCCAACGAGAGATTTTCGATTCCGAAGTTATCGCGGAGGTGGATATAGTTCATTTGTGAGTTCCTACACCGTGACGACAATCTTGCCAATCTGCTGGTTCGACTCCATGTACCGATGGGCCTCGACGATCTGAGCCAGTGGGAAGGTCCGGTCAATACGCGGGACGAAGTCGCCAGCTTCGATATGCCTGTACAGGTAGCTTTCTGCCTCCGCGCGGAGCTTCGAATCGCTCACGATCTGAAAGATCGTGTACGCCTGAATGGTGAGGTGCTTGGACAATGCCGGGAACAGTGGATAAACCGTCGGCTCCGGCGCCAGGGCGCCGTAGACGAAGATTGTTCCGCTATCGGCCGCCGCCGTGGCGAGGGACTCGAGGCCGGGACCGGCGATGGGGTCGAAGATGATCCGGGCACCTGTGCCGGCAGTGATCTCCTTGACACGCGCCACCAGGTCCTCGTCATCGGTCACGATGACGTGATCGGCTCCGGCGGAGAGTAACTCCTGCTTCTTTGCTGCGGTTCGAGTGGTCGCGATGGCCACCGCGCCCTCAATCTTCGCGATCTCAATGGCAGCGATACCAACGGAGCTTGACGCGGCCGTGATCAGCACGAAGTCGCCTTTCCGAACTCGGCCAAAGTGAACCAGCGCGCCGTAGGCCGTCAAATACTGCATCCAGATGCTTGTGCCCTCCTCGTAGGTGAGCCTGGATGGGTACGCGGCAAGAGCATACGCCGGGAGGATTGCCACCTCCCCGTAGACGCCGTAGCGATTGGCGGGAAACGCCGGGACCGACGACATGGTCTCTCCAACCATGCCCGGATCCACATCGGGGCCAACCGCTTCGACAATTCCCGAGGCCTCATAGCCCAACTTCGACGGCAGCTCTGGATCGACGAGGTATCGACCACTGCGGAACATCACCTCCGCCCGGTTTAGCCCAATCGCTTTCACTCGTAGGCGAACCTCGCCCCGGCCAGGTTCCGGGATGGGCAGTTCGTCAATGCGCAGTTGCTCCGGTCCACCCATTTGATGGAATCGCACGATCTTCGCAGTCTCAGCCATTTGTTCCTCCTTCTTCCGTCGTACCGGCCACCAAATTGAATCCGTCGTCCTTCCATCCGGCGATGCCGCCGATCATCTTCTTGACTTTCCTGCCCAAACCCGCGAGGCTTGCTGCTGCCCGGTCGGCCGCGCTGCAGTGCGGACCACTGCAGTACACGACGAACAGAGCATCCGAAGGAAACCGGGCCAGGTTGCGTTCGTTGATGCGCCGGTAGGGGAGGTTGATGGCCGTCTCAATGTGCGCGGCGATATATAGCTCCGGACTCCTGACGTCGAGCAGGACGAAGCCCGAATACCCCGCGGCAATGGAGGCGTGGACACTCCAGCAGTCGGTCTCGTACGAGAGCACGGATTGAAAGTGAGCCAACGCGTCTTTCGGATCGGCGCACGGAGTGTCGATCACAGGACGATTACCAGTTGAAGGTTGTTGTGTCGATGTCATAGCTTGATCACGACCTTGCCGAAATGACGGCCGGAGGCAAGGTGTTCATACGCCGCCTCCGCCTCGTCGAAGGAGAAGACGCGGTCAATCACCGGCCTGATCTGGTGGGCGGCGAGGAACCCGTTCAGCGCGGCAAATTGTTCGGAAGAGCCAACGCTGATGCCGTTGATGTCTGCATTGATCGCTTGCAGGCGGGAGAGATTCGGCTGCGGCCCCCAGCCGGTGAGAACGCCGATCTGCGAGATCTTGCCGTCGGCAGCGAGAGCGCGGATCGAGCGGTCGTAGGTGGCTGGTCCCCCGAGTTCCACAACGTGGGAGACGCCGATGCCGCCGGTCAGCTTGCGGACTTCGACATCCCATTCGGGCGTCGTCTGGTAGTTGATCGTTGCCCATGCGCCAAGTTGAGCGGCGCGGACGCGCTTCTCCTCGGACGACGTTGTGACGATGACTTTGGCGCCGAGGGCGTTCGCGAACTGCAATGCGAAGGTCGCCACGCCGCCAGCTCCCTGCACCAGGACGGTATTGTCCGCGGTCAGGTAGCCGCGCACTACGAGAGCTTGCCACGCCGTGACGGCGGCGCATGGTAGTGTCGCAGCTTCTTCCAGGGTCAGCGCGTCCGGGATGCGCACCAGTGACTCCTCCGGTACGGCAATGAAGTTCGCCAGCACGCCATCAGTGTCGCCGCCGCCCAACGCAGAGGGCCGGTAGGCTTCACGGAACGGGCCGTCGATCCAGGTTCGAAAGAAACTCGGCGCAACGTGATCGCCCTCGCGCCAACGTTCGACGCGGGCGCCGGCTCCGACGACGACTCCGGCGCCGTCGGAAAGCGGGATGAGACCCTCGCGGCCTTGCCGTATTGCCCGCGCAGGATCATCAAATCGCGATAGTTGATGCTCGCAGCTTCCACGCGCACCAGCACGTCACCAGGACCGGGCAGGGGCGCTTCGTGCTCTCGCACGCGTAGCCGGGGTCCTTCAGGATATAGTCCGTAGCTTTTCATATCATTCGTCTTGTCCCAGAAAATTTCGGTAGCGGCAGATGATTACGGGGGAGTTCCTGCTCCTCCTCCAAGTCTTCGACATGGTTCTGCGGACTCTCCGCTTGAGGCTGGCGAACCACGGCATGGACAACGGCCAATAGATCGAAGCGCAGTTGGGCAGCTAGAGGACGCTTCTCGCCTTAGCGCCTGACGCTTTTGCCAGCACGTCATCGACAGACCATTGATCGTAGGCGTGCGTCCCGTAGTGCACTGCCTCGACGGCTCCGTCCGGCGCGATGAGGAAGTCGGCCGGAAGCCCGAGGATGCCGCCGTTGGGCATCCCCCTGAGGGCAGGCTTACCCTTCTTGAGGTTTCCCCTAAGTGATGCGCCCCACGCGCGGGGATCGAGCACCGCCCAAATCGAGGTTTCCACACCAAAGCGGCGGTAAAGAGCTCTTTTCGGATCGCCAATCACGTCGAACGGGAATTGCCCCTGGTAGGGCAGCAGCTCCGCATCGCTCGAATGAAACGTAACCACCTCCCTGATCCCACGGTCAGCGAGTTCATTGTGACGGGCGACGAAGGACTGTAGATGTAGATTGCATACCGGGCAACCCGCAAAGCGCCTGAATTGGAGATGAGTCCACCGTCCGGCTTCCGGAATGGAAATCTCAGCTCCGTGGATGCTTCGGATGGAAAGGCGCGGGAACGGCTGGCCTGGCACGATCTTGTTGTTCATCTCTCGTTCCTCTGTTTATTGTTCGATAAAACTCGAACCATATGGTTCGAGAATACTCGAACCGCGCCTCGTGGTCAAGCGATATTCTTCGTTGCCCGGAAATGTTCGACTAGAATCGAAACATGGCTTCTCGCGCAAAGAAAAGGGACGCCGGGCCAGAGCTTGCGCGCGTGTTATATGCGCTGGGCGATCCGATCCGACTGGAGATCGTGCGGCAGTTGGCCCGGCAGGGTGAAATCCCGTGTCTTGGGTTTGGCATCGACATGCCCAAATCGTCGCTCTCCCATCATTTCCGCGTCCTGCGCGAGGCCGGCATTCTGGGTTCGCGCGCGGAAGGCACGTCCATCTTCAATTTCTTGCAGGTGGAGGAACTGGAGCGACGCTTCCCCGGACTTCTTCCTGGCATACTGGGAAACCTGTGAGGCTGAAGCTGCTCTTCAATGAGGGCGGCGAGCGCGGCCGATGGAATCTCTTGCCACATCGCGGACCGGAAGCGTTGTGAGAGTCCGAATCGTGGTCTTCAATGGCGTGGACGAAGTCGATTTCGTTGGACCTTACGAGGTGCTTCAACGGGCACGCGCCCATAGGGCGAATGCCGATGTTGCGTTGGCCACCCTGGACGGGGCGCCGTGTGTGGTCGGCGCTTTCGGTCTCAGCATCCAGCCCTCCAACACTCTCTTGAAGGGGCTGACTTGCTGATCAGCCCTGGCGGCGGTTTAGTTGATCGGAAGGGGCACGGAATTCGGAGCGAGATCGCAGCGGGTGTCTTGCCCCGGCGGATCGCTGCGGCTCACGCTTCCGGCACTACCATCGCGGGCGTCTGTACGGGCGTGATGGCGATCGCGGCCGCGGGCCTGCTGCGAGGGCGGAAAGCGGTGACGCACCACGCCGCGTTGGAGGAGTTGGCCCGGACGGGCGTGGACATTGTGCGGGCGCGCGTCGTCGATGTCGGCGATATCGTGACTTGCGGTGGGATCACCTCCTCATTTGATCTCGCCCTATGGCTTGTCGAAAGGACTTGGGGACGCGCACTCGCCGAACGCACCGCTGGCGATCTCGAATACCCTCGTTCCTCCGATATCTTCGTCCAAACGGCCGTGCAGTAGCGGCGCGCCTCGCGCCGTTTTGCACCGCCTGTCGACCAATGGCGACCGCCGGATCAGTGAAACGTCTTTCCCTAAGATGGCGGCTTCTTCACAGTGCCGTCATGAGACGCTCTAGCCAAGCGGAGCAAATGGGTGAACGCGTAGGCCTTCTAGCGTCGTGCGAATGCCATCGGCGTAGCTGGTCCGGCGTACGGAACCGAGATGGCGCATCAGCTTTTCGTCGCTCAGATTCACCGGCGTCGCGTGCAGGTAGTGCATTTCGGCGAACTCGCGCATGACCGGCCGGAATAATCCCAGCGCGCGAATGACGAACACCCCGGCCATCATGCGACGGTACTTCTGGCCCGCTGCGGTGTAGATCCGGCGCGCGAAGTCGTCGACCGTAATCAGCCCCGAACCAGCGAAATGATAGGTCTCGTTCCATCCGTCCTCGCGTTGGAGTAGATCGGCCACGAGCTGGCCGGCGTCGTTGGTAAAGGCAAACTGGTGCGGCGTATCGGCTGGAGAGAAGAGTTGCACACGGCGGCCCCGGAGCGCCGCCTCGAAGATCACCCGCGCATAGCTCAACTCGGCGTCGGGTCCGTAGAAGTCGGGCAGGCGGAGGACGATCCATTGAAGGGTCCGGCTGGATTGCAGAATTCGTTCTTGTTCCAGCTTCATGCGGCCCTTGAACGAGCACGGATTCAGCGGATGGCTCTCCTCGACGGTGTCAGTTTGCGGTCTGCCGTACGGATAGATGTTCGTGGCTAGCAGCAGCCGTCGTACACCGTTGCGTTCGCACGCGTCGACCACGTTTCGCATCAGCGCGGGGTAACGCCCGAATTCGGTGTACGGCAAACCAAGCGCCATCACGGCTGTTTCCGCACCCGTCGTGGCTGCCAAGGCGCCCGCTGCCGTTTCGAGGTCCGTTGGAAACATCTCTACCGGCAGATCGCCGAATGCTTCCTTCAGGCGCAATAGGCTGCGTCCGACAACACGAACTGTGCCTCCCCGCCGCGTCAGTTCGCGCGTTGCGGCCTTCCCGATCGCCCCAGTTGCCCCGAGAATCACCGTTGTCCCCTCCATCCTTACCTCCTCTCGCAAAGTCACCAGTGGTCACTTTCAGTCTCGCATATGATGTGACCAGTGGCAACATCAATATGAGATACTGCCTTTGTGAGCGCATCGAAGAAGCTGGAACGCAAGCCCTATCACCACGGCGATTTACGGCGGGCACTGATCGAGGCCGCGATTGAGCAATTGCATACCAGCGCGCCAACGGAGGTTTCGCTCCGTGGTGTCGCCGAATCGGTCGGAGTGTCGCACACAGCGGCTTATCGCCATTTCCGCGACAAGTCCGAACTCATGGCTGCGGTGAGCGAGACCGGATTCCTGCAATTGCGGGACCGCCTCGCCGAGGCCAAGCGCGGCCACAACCTGTTCCGGAGGCAATTCGAGAGGATGTCGCGGGCCTACATCGCGTTCGCGTTGGAGCAGCGAACTACATACCGCCTCATGTTCGGACCGCGCTTTATTGAGCAGTTGACGCGCGCTGGAGTCGCCGAATCGGCTCATGCAGCATTCGCGGAGCTACTCACTGCGGTAATGAAGGCACAGGGCGGCGGCGAGGTCCGCGGGGAAAGCCCATTTCTGATTTCGCAGACAGCGTGGGCGCTCCTGCACGGCCTCGCGCTTTTCTACTTGGACGGTGAACTCGGCCCGGAAGTGGATTCCGCAATCGCTACGAGCGCGTGCAAGTTCTTGTGGGAGGGTATTCAGGGCCAGCGATCCACCGTAGACTCTGCGCCGTCTGCGAAGAAGAGGTAAGCGTTCGGTGATGATCGGTGATGACATACACGGAAGGCTCACAAGAAGCCTCGTCGGAGAAATCTGTGGGTGGCTGATAGCTTTCAAACAGCGCCGGAGGGGTCGCGTCTCGTAGGCGGTGAAGAAGGCCCCGCACCCGGAGATGTGGCCTTTGTCTTTCCTAGCCAGTTTTCTTCAGAACCAGTGCATCACTGGCATGCATTTGCCGATCGAGGGCAAGTGCCAAGCGGGGGACGACCAGTTTAGTCGGCGCGCAGCATCTTGACCGGGTCGATTCGCACGGCCCGGATCATCGCCGGAAGCGCTGCCAACGATGCCGCTGCCAGTATGGTCAGGGAAGGCACTATCAGCATGCCCATATCGGTGCCCTTCACCTCATAGAGCAGCGTTTCGATGTATCTAACCGATGCCATACCGAGGACGATGCCCGCGATCGCTCCCACGAGCACCATTGAAAAAGCCTCCGCTGTCACCTGCCGCGCGATGTCACCCGCCTGGGCGCCAATCGCCAGGCGAATGCCGATCTCGCGCCGCCGTTGCAGCACGCCGTAATCCAGCACGCCATAGAGACCGATGGCCGCGAGCAACACTGCAACGGCCGCGAAGAACATCGCCAGCATCGCCAGGAGCCGTTCGCGGACGGTGTGCGCTAGACTGATCTCAACCTGCGTACGGATGTTAGTGATGTAAATCGCTGACCCCGCCCGTGGCACTTCATGACGGAGGATAGACGCCAGGGCCATCGGGTTTGCAGTTCGGGTACGAACCACGAACGTCCCGCGGCCCATGGGCACGAATGCGCCTCTGGAATCGACCGTGTTGAACGGAACGTATGCCGTGGCCCGGATGGGGCGGCGCATGTCGTCCCGGGATCGCGCGTCGCGGACGAAGCCAACAATCTGAAAGCGCACGTGCTCGTTCTCGAACCATTTCCCGGCCGGATTCTCGCCATTGAAGAACTGCCTCGCAAATGCCTGGTTGACAATCGCGACGGGAGGATTGGTGTCGGCCGCGCTAAAGTCTCTGCCATCGATGAGGGGAATCCGCATCGTATCCAACCAGCCGGGAGAGATTCTCAGGAAGTCGGAGAGAACCTCGCTGGCAGGAGCGCCGTTGACCGATATCGCGCCGTTGGCGGCCTCCCCGCTCATCAGCGGCCACACGGTCAGGGCGACCTTCTCCACGCCGGGGACGGCCCGCAGACGATCAGCCACCTGGTCCCAATAGACGGGCGGTTGGGGCCGTTGCGCCAAGGCTTCCAGGTTGATGATCCGCTCCGGCGAAAAGCCGATGGGCTGACTGGTCAGCCTATCGAACGTAGTGGCAAGCAAGCCGGCGACGAAGAGTACGACAAAACAGAAGCTGACCTGTAGCGCGATCATCGTGCGCATCATCCGGCCTCGCGAATGGGGGGCTGAACCGCCTTTCAGCGCGCTGACCGGCCGCACAGCCGAGGCGCGCATCGCCGGCGCCAGGCCAAAAAGGAAGGTGACGCCGCAAGCCAGCGCCAGGCTAAAGGCCGCCACACGCCAGTCCGCGGGAAGCATAAGGCGTGCCGGGTTGTCCGGCGGATTGATCATGCCCACGATGAACGGTGCGCTCCACAAGGCGAACCATCCGCCAATGGCGGTGGCTAGCAAGGCCAGCCACGCGCATTCCACGAGAACCAATTGCACCAGCCGCCATCGTCCCGCCCCGATCGCGACCCGTAACGCCATTTCACGGGCCCGCGCCGCCGCCTGTGCCGTCATCAGATTGGCGACGTTGACGCACGCAATCACCAGGACCAGCATCGCCAAAATACCCAAAGCAAGCAGCGTCCGGCCGTAGTCTCTCTGCAGGTTCGAACGTCCGGAGCCGGCCGGCTCCAGCAAGAGTTTCTCCTGGAAGAATTGCTCCAGCCGCCGTTTGGACATGCCTATGAAGCTCTTGGCTCTCTCCTGCTGAATACCGCGAAACGTCGCGCGTAATCTCTCGCGAACGGGTTCTGCGGCAGCGCCGGGCTTTAGTTCTACCAGAGTCCGCAGCCAGAAGTTTGTGGTGCTGGCGAGGGTTCGGGGATTCTTCATCATCATTGGAAGGAAGACATCTGTGACCGTGCCGGTTTCCGTGCCGGTGAAACCCTCTTCGGCGACGCCGATAATCTGATACAGGTCGTCACCCATGCGGAAGGTCCGCCCGATCACGTTACGGTCCTGCGCGAAGCGGCGCGTCCAATAGTCGTGCGACAGGATCGCGACGGGATATGCGTCCGGCGTGACGTCGTCGTATTCGGTCAGTAGTCTCCCGAGCGAGGGCCGCAGTCCGAACGAATCGAACATCCAGCCCGAAACGAACTGCCGGTAAGCCTTCTCCATCTCCTCGTCCCGTCCGTAGGTCAGATCGATGCGTTCGGCATACGAGACCGCCACCGACTCAGCTTGATCCTTCACTGCGGCTCGCATCTGGCGGAACATCGGATACGAGCAACTGTCGTACGTCGAGACGCGGCCATCCGCGCCAGCGGCCCCCTCAAAAACCACGCTGTACAGGCGTTCAGGATGGGATACGGGCAAAGGGCGCAGGAGCAGTGCGTCGATCAGCCGGAATGCCGATGTGCAGGCGCCGATCCCGAGCGCCAGCGACAGGATCGCCGCCCCGGAAGTCACCTTCCTGTTCATGAGCTGCCGCCAGCTGAAGACGGCATCGGAGCGCAGCGAATCGAGCCATGCGACCAAGCGGACGTCGAGGCTCTCTTCGCGATTGCGCAGCACGGAGCCAAACGCTCGCCGCGCCTCGGCCGGGTCGCGGCCCTGCTCGATCGCGTCCGCGATGTGCCTTTGCAACTCTTCGTCGATTTCGCGGCTCAATCGATCGCTGCGGAATACATTTGCCGTGCGCGACCAAAACGACATATCACACCGTCCTCAGAACCCGATTCACCGCCGAAGTCACCGCCTGCCAGCGCGATTCTTCAGCGTCAAGCCGCTCTTTTCCGGCCGCCCTCAATTCATAGATGCGCGCCCTTCGCCCGCTATCTTTCGTGACCCATTTAGCGCGAATCCAGCCAGCCTCCTCCATCCGGTGTAGTGCCGGACAAAGGGAACCTTCATCGGCGCGGAGCACGTCGCTGGACCAGTCTTTGATCGTGGACATGATGGCGTATCCGTGGAGACCCGGCCTGCGCGAGAGGATTCTCAATACCAGCAGATCGAGCGAACCTTGGAGCGAGTCGGGCTTCGACATACTTAGACGTCTCAACATATATACTTCTCAGCGGCGGAGAGGTTACGAACAACTCTGGCGTTGGTGAGGTCGAGAGATTATGGTGGACCCGGAGCCGTACTTTACGACGGCCTGCCTTTTCAAGCGCGTTCCCCGCGGTTCGTCTAACGTTTGCCAGCGCTTTCCAGCGTCCACCGGTGCCGCCCGTCACGCGTCATCATGGAATACTCGATGGCTTCCGTAGTTGAAGGGGCGGATGATCTCCTGGCCGAACGTCCACAGGATATCGAGGCGGAGGACGATCTCGGCGTGGCATGGTTTATGGTGGGGTCTTCGCCACAGCTTGCGTCCTCTGCTATGGAACTGATCACGATTCTGAACCGCTGCCACCGCTTTCAGGGATTTGTCTACCACCACGCCCGGTTCAGTCCAGACAAGAAGAGTATCGAGGTTTCGGTACGGCCGCGCAAGGGCTCCGCCGCGATCTGTTCCCGCTGCCATCAGCCGACAGCCGGCTATGACCAGCTCACGGAGCGGCGCTTCGAGTTCATTCCTCATGGGGATTCTTCGTCTTCCTCTTTTACGCTATGCGGCGCGTGAACTGCCACCGTTGCCGAATAGTCGTCGTCGAAGAGGTGCCGTGGGGTGACGGCAAGCGCTCGCTGACCAAAGTTTACATGCTGTACTTGGCTCGCTGGGCTCGTCGCCGTTCATGGAAAGAAACCGCCCAGGCATTCCGCACTTCCTGGGACAAGGTGTTCGACGCCGTCGAACACGTCGTCACCTGGGGTCTGGAGCACCGGGTGCTCGGGCAGATTGACGCCATCGGAGTCGACGAAATCCAGTATGCCAAGAGTCACAAGTACCTGACGCTGGTTTACCAGATCGATCTGGACGTCACTCGCCTGCTCTGGGTGGGCAAGGAACGAACCATCGAATCCTTTCAGGGATTCTTCACCGTCATCGGTGAAGAAGTCGCCTCCAACATCGTTTTTGTCTGCTCCGACATGTGGGAGCCGTACCTGAAGGTGATCCGCGAAAAGTGCTCCGAGGCCCTGCATATCCTCGACCGCTTCCACATCGTGGTCAAAATGAATAAGGCTCTCGATGAGGTCCGCGCCGGCGAATCGCGCCGCATGGCCCTGGAAGGTCTCGCTCCCGTGCTGAAGAAGTCCCGCTGGCTGCTGCTGAAACGGGAAGAAGACCTGAAGACCGAACAGCGCTTCCGGCTGCGCGACCTGCTCCGTTACAACCTGAAGACCGTCCGCGCTTACCTTCTGAAGGAAGCCTTCCAGCAGCTCTGGGATTACAACTCTCCCACCTGGGCCGGAAAGTTCCTCGATGAATGGTGCCGCCAGGTCGTCCGGTCCCGCATCGAGCCCATGAAGAAGTTCGCCCGCACCGTGCGTGCCCACCGTGAGATGATCCTCAACTACTTCCGTGCGCGCAAGCAGTTCTCCAGCGGCGTCGTCGAGGGTCTGAACAACAAGGCAAAAGTCACCATGAGAAAATCGTACGGGTTTCGAACCTTCAGGGCGACGGAAATCGCGCTATATCATGCACTTGGGAGCCTTCCCGAGCCTTCGTCAACCCACACATTTTTCTGACGAACCAAAGGTTTAAAGGGCGTCGCCC
>JACPZP010000041.1 GCA_016195405.1 Planctomycetota bacterium
TCCATCAGGGATTGAGGCGGTCGCCTTCGCCGGAATTGCTGCGCGGCGTGTTTGATGCCGCCATGAGCGTCTACCTCGACCGTTTCCTGAACGTTCCGGCGGCGCGATGGCCGCAGTCCGACGGATTGATCCAGGACGTGGAGGGTCTCCTTGTGGAACTCGCCGCCGCGCTCGACCGGCAGCAACAAGTGAATGAGGCCGGCGCGCTGGTCGCGCGCTTCTTGCACTGCGGCGGCCGGCCCGATCGACTCATGGCCACACTTGGCCGGTTGCTGCTTCGCGAAGATCGGGATTTTCACACCATTCAGATGGTCGAAGCCGCTTTCCGCCAGTACCGCCTACGACCCGGAACGGCCGAGGGAACGCACTTTCTGGTCGCAGCCACGCGCTACCTCGCCGCCCATGCACCCACGGTGCGCGCGGAAGGTCAAACCTACCAGATCGCTCACCGCCTCTTCCACGGCGAGCGGCTCTTCGAGGACGCTTAGACCGCGAGGATTTCGCTTACTCCTGACGGCGTCACGGACGCAGAGCGATTTCATGGAATGCGATTTGGGAGCGATTCACTGCCTTTTGCGGCTCGCAGGGAACCTAAGAATGCCACAATCTCTTCGATAGCTGCTTCCCAGTTCTGCTGTTCCGTTCGGCGCGATTTTTTCCTGGGTTTGAAACTATGGTCGCCATCCTCGATCCACTTGACGCGGACGGCCGGCGATAGTTTGTACCGAGCGACTTCTTCGCGGTTCCCGAAGGTATCGCGTTCGCCCTGCAAGATCAACGTCTGTGTTTGGATGGCCTGAAGATGCTCTACGCGAAGATGGTCCGGTTTCCCGACCGGATGAAACGGATACCCCAGGCAGATTAGCCCACCAACTCCCGCTTCGTCGGCGATCAAGCTCGCGATTCGCCCTCCCATGGATTTCCCGCCGATGACAAGGCCCTTCGCTCCCAGCATACTAACGACCTTGCGCCAGGTTTCCCTCAGCATCGGTTCCTTATCAGGTGGTCTTTTCTTCCCGGTTGTTCGATAGTTCGCCATGTAAGGGAACTCGAATCGAGCCACGCGGAAATCCTGCTTGGCGAGGCCGCTGGCGAAGAAGGTGATGAAGGTGGAATCCATGCCGGTGCCGGCCCCATGAGCCAGCACGATGGTCTGGGTAGCACCGCTGGGGCCGTCGAAAAGAAGGTCAGGCTCGGTGTTCACATCAGGCCCCTTGCGCCTGGGACGCTGCCGACGTCAACGCACACGGCATAAAGTATCAGGCTGAACTCGGATTCGCTCAACATCTTCTGCGTCGACGAGATCGTCATTCGCGTGAAGGGCAAGGGCAACGCGCAGTCCGCCATCGACGGCAAGCCCTTGGTCGTGATCCGACTTGAAAGCGGCCAGCGTCATGGTGGATCCTCGCAGGGCTGGGAAAGCTCCCGGGGCCCCAGCCAGGCGGCATTCGCGTTTCTGGTGCGGGCTATGCGGTAAATTTCAAAGTAGAACTGTGTACATGCAAGCCCCTGTAAGAATGCAGCCCACGCGCAGTCATTCGGCGAATTTACCAGACGCCAGGAAGCAACCGGTATCGAACCTTCTCCGTGTATTTCTTGTACCCTATCAACTCTGACTGCAAGGTCTGGTCTTCCCACTGTGTCCGAAGGATCAGCAACAAAGTCGATAGGCCAGCAGGGATCAAGGCCCATAAAGAACCCAAGCACAGGGCGATGCCCACGGACATGACCAGCCAGGCCAAATAACCAGGATGACGCACGATACCGTAGGGACCGGTGTCGATCACTTTCTGACCACGATCCGTTTGAATGCGAACAGTCGGCTCAAAAAACTTGTTGACGGCTTGCGCCCAACTGAGGATCACCATGCCGAGGAGCAACAAGGCGCAACCGACAATGCTGACCCACCAAGGCGTGTGAAACCAGTGAAACCGCTCATCATCCAAGGCAGCCACCGGAAAGATCGCCAGCGTTGTCGGAACGAAGAAGTAAAACAGAATGGTGTCCCAGCGTTTCGTTCCTTTGTGAGGATTGATCCTGGCAGCAAGGACTTCGGGATTCATTCGCCAGATATACAAGAAACTCAACGCTCCCGACGCCAGGAACACGAGAATCAGCAGCCACCCCCGCATCCAAATCCAGCTTCCAGCAGGCAGGAACATGAACACGACGAAGAAGAGCGGCATCGCCAGCAAGCTCAGGGCCAAGCGGTGGTAGTTGATCGATTCCGGTTTCTGGTCCTGGTTGTTGGCGGAAGTCATGTCCCTAACCTTCCGCCAATGGTGCAACGTGATACCACGGTGACTGCGGGGGCGGAACTGTTGCAAAAGCCTTTTGGATCAACTCCATATCCGCCGTCTAAGGATAGGTGTTTCTGAGATGGTAGCCCTCGCTGCTGTCATACGAAAAAGAGGCAACGTATTTCCCAGGGTACACGCGTGTGCGTGACGCCGGCCGCATTCACCTCGCCGTCGGCGTCTGATACCGGTCTGCACCTGGTCCGGTTTAAGGATTCAGCCCGCGCACGCATGTCTTCAATTGCAGAATTTAGATCTCACGCTCGCCCGCGCCAGTTCGCCAATCTCTCCCGAGCGTAATTGGCCCACTCGCCTACCGGCTCCAAACGCAGGTACTCCCCTCCAATGCTTTCGAGCCTCACGCGGGCCGGACATCGTGTCCAGAAGGTCGGCCAGGTTGTAATGGACGTCGGCATAGTCAGGCGACGCCGCTATGGCGCAGCGATAGGCCTTCAGGGCATCTTCGGTCTGGCCAAGTTCCAAGAGTACGTTGCCCAGATTGTTCCACGCCTCGGCGAACTGATGCTTCAGCTCTACCGCCTGCCGGAAGCGCTCAGCAGCCTGGCCCAGGTGACCAAGCGCATACAGGACGTTGGCGAGGTTAAAGCAGATCTTGGCGTCCGGCCCGCCCACGTACAAAGCCTCGCGATACGCCTCGGCCGCCTCGTGAAGCTGGCCAGCGTCTTCGTAAGCGCAGCCTTGCTCCCACCATTCTTCACTGGTGCGAATGGCGGGAGATGTGCGTGCCACAGGCTCCGCGGATTCAGCCTCGAAGTCAAGATGGAGCTGGCCGCTTGGCTCGGCAAGCTGCCCCTGATCGAGGCGTACCACGAGCCGCCCCTCGCGTTCGAGAAGATTGAGTTGATCGAGGCCGGCTCCCAGACCTGGACTCCGTTTGAAAGCTGTTCGAGGCTGCGCCGGACGAACTCGGTGCTGACGCCTGCTTGGGCTACCCGCACGAGCTCCGAAGCAGTGACAGCGTACGTGTTTCCCTGGTGGCGCATACTTATTGAGGCAAATTGCCAAGGGAGCAATCGGGCAAGAAGCCGCTGGTCGTGCTTTTAACATCACCACGTTTCATCCACGGCTCCCGTCGGGCGATATATTTACGGATAGCAGAATCCACAAAACCGCGAACGTTCGGGAAGGTGTTAGCATGAAAAGGACGATAGCCCACCCTTGTCGCAAGGCCGTCATCTATGCCCGCGTGTCTTCCAAAGAGCAAGAAAAGGATGGCTTTTCAATCCCTGCCCAATTGAAATTGTTGAACGCCTACGCGGTGAAAGAGAAGCTTGTTGTTGTCATGGAATTTGTGGATGTTGAGACAGCCAAACAAGCTGGACGGACGCAGTTCAACGCCTTGCTGACCTATCTGGAAGAGCATCCCGAGGTTCGCATCATCCTGGTTGAGAAGACGGACCGACTGTATCGCAATTTCCGCGATTACGTAACCATCGACGAACGCGACGTTGAAGTGCATTTGGTTAAAGAAGCCGAAGTGTTGAGCCACGACAGCCGATCGCACCAGAAGTTCATCCACGGCATTAAAGTGCTTATGGCGAAGAACTACATCGACAATCTTTCGGAAGAGACCAAAAAAGGTATGAACGAAAAAGCCGAACAAGGCGGCTATCCGCACCGCGCACCGGTTGGCTACGTTAACGACACAGTAAACCATACCATCGTGGTAGATCCCGAACGCGCCGACTTCGTCCGTCGAATGTTCGAGTGGTATGCGACGGGTAATTATTCCTTGCAGGACATTCGGCAACGGTGCATCGAAGCCGGCTTTCGCGGCGGTTGGGGCTCACGCCCAATATCCAAAAGCAAAGTCGAATGGATTCTTAAGAATCCTTTCTATACCGGTCAATTTCGCTGGCACGGCAAGCTTCTGATGGGTAAGCACGAGCCGATTATCTCTAGGGACCTTTTCGACCGGGTTCAGGCTATGTTCGTGGCGCGCGAGCGGAAAAAGGGCAAGCCACGCAAAAATGACTTCGCTTTCAGCGGTCTGATGGTCTGTGGCGAATGCGGCTGCGCGGTCACTGCGGAAATCCAGAAAGGCCGATACGTCTACTACCACTGCACGAATTACCACGGCAACTGCAACGAAGGATTCTACCGCGAGGAAACGCTGGAAGACCAGTTCGCCGAGATTGTGCGACGGATCCAGTTGGATGAGGAGACAGCGGAATGGATAAAGCTGGCTCTGCGCGACTCTCTTGCCGACGAGACACGGTTTTACCAACAGGCCGTCGGTCGGCTTACGGCTCAACTGGAGCAGGTCAAGCGACGGCTGAATCAGGCGTATTTAGACAAGCTGGATGGCAAGATCACAGAAGAGTTCTGGGCGGAAAAGTCGAGTGAGTGGCAGACCGAACAGGCACGCTTGATCGCGGAGTTGACGCGCCACCAGGAGAGCGATAGCGGTTACCTAGACTCAGGGGTTCACATTCTCGAACTCGCAGAACAAGCCTACGATCTGTATCTTCACCAACCACCAGCCGAAAAGCGTCGTCTCCTGACTTTATTACTTTCGAACTGCACGTTAACGAATGGTAAGATCTCGCCAGTTTATCGACAACCTTTTGATATCATTGTGGTTATGGCAGAGCAAGCAACCAACAATAAACCGGCTGACCGCGAGGGTCAGCCGGTTTTGCAGGAATGGGGTGGGTGACCGGACTCGAACCGGCGACATTCAGATCCACAGTCTGACGCTCTAACCAACTGAGCTACACCCACCAGGTTCGGGCAACGAACCTCATCTTAACTCGTCCATGGCTTTTGGCAAGGTAGGTCCCGCTTGCCGATCTGGACCTGAAAGATCGGCTGGTGGACGACGGCCAAAAGTCCGGCGCGGCTCGCCGGACCTACCTATGGACCTGACAATCTTCGGTCCGGTTCGGCTCGCCGGACCTACAGTTTCCATTCGAGTACGTTCGGAAAAACCAGCAGAGGATCGAGGCCGACTGGGACGAACGATGGATGGATGGCGATGGCGGCGTGCAATTGCCAGAGCGGGATCAGCGGCATGCGTTCGACGAGGTGCGCATGAATGCTGTGCTGCAAGTCCCGAAGTGTCGTGAACTCGCGGGTGTTCGTAGCGGAGCTGAAGAGACTCTGGAGCTTGGCGTCGTTTACGTAACCCAGGTAGTTAGCGCCTCCGGGGTGTAAGGCGCCGTCCGATGGGTCGAACATCGGCCAAAGCCAGAAGTTGTCGTCCGGAAAGTCAATGTGATGGTAAGCAAGGTCGAATTCACGCTTCGAGAGCGCTTCCTGCATTTGGCGTTCCGACACGGGCACAAGCTGCAACTCGATCTTGGCCGAAGCGTCGGCAAATAGCTTGGCAAGCTGCCGCTCCATCGCCTCGCATGCTTCCTTGGCGCCCGGCGTATGGGCTGGATACTTGAGAGTGAGACGCACGGCGCCCAGGTCGGCCGCGGCTTTCTTCGCAAGTGAGCGCGCCAGTTCCGGCTGGTGCAAATCCGCAGGAACACGCGGTGAAGGACAGCACGCCCAAGACTTGGCGGGGAACGGGCCGTTGACGGCTAAATAGAGCTTGGCATCGGCCTTAACTTTGTCGGGGCCGCGAAACGCTTCCTCAAGAATCGCTTCGCGCTGGAAGCCGAGGGCGAGGGCCCGGCGTAGATTCAAGTTGGCCAACGCCGGCAGGCGATTATTGACCGCCAGGATGTAAACACGTCGGGGGAGCGGCCGGCGAATGTCCGCATACGCAAACTTGTTTAGCGCCGCCGCCTGGTCGCTGGAAATTCCGAGAACAACGTGCGGCAGGGGCGTCCCGATATCTTTGGAAGCGTCGCTCCAAGCGAAGAAGCGAATCTCGCGGATGTTGCTGTGCCAGGGCCGATTGCGGCGAACAAAAGCCGGATTCGCCTGGAAGATCGCATAAGTCCGTCCATCCTCCACCCGCCGGCCGGAATATACAAAGGGTCCGCTCCCGAGGGGCGACTTGGCAAATTCCGGATCGTCCGCCCGTGCCAGCTCTTTGCCTCGATATTGTTGCGGGAGGATCTTGAAATGGAACAGCGTCAGCGGGTCGGCTATTCCTTGACGTAGTTTCAAATTCAACTCGAACGGGTTTCCCTCAAAGCGCGGCGGCTCCAGCAGGTCGCGCCAGCTACGGTCGCGTCCGGCCATCTCGTCGCTTGCGAGGAGTTGCAGCGTGTGGCGGACATCGACCGCGGTGAGACGCTCGCCGTCGGACCAACTCGCATCGCGAGCGAGCGCGAAACGTCTTCCCAGGCCGCGCGGCAACGGGACTTCGCGGGCCAGGAGCGGCTCATAGGTCTGCCCTACCGTTTCTTCATGGCGAATCCGCACAAGGCCTTCGAAGAGCAGCTCGAGGGCCTGTTTCTCGGTGTCGGTCCACGCGGTTGCGGGAGACAACATCTCGGGCAACTCGGGCACTGCGACATAGAGGACCTTGTAGGTGTTTGTTCGTCTCGCCAGCTCATCACGCGCGCCTGTAAGCCGGGGCCAAAGCTTCAAAGCTTCATCCAGGTTCGCCTGTGCCCCGCCGTCCTTGGCTTCTCGAAAGAGCGTCTCCGCCCGCTTTTGCAAGGCCTTGCGAATCGGTTCCGTGAGCGGGCTCGGAAGAACATCTTCCTCCAGCCGATCCAGAATCTTGCGTACCGCACTAAAGTCACCGGCGGCCAGGCGCTCGTCGGCGAACCGAATCCAGCATTCCCTTGCGACATCATTCAGACCCCAGGCATTCGCCAAGGCAATCGTGTCGTCCCAGCGCTTCTTCGATTCCGCTTCTTTGGCAAAGTCGGCCAACAACGCGCGGCGAACTTCCAACAGGCGTTTTTCCAAGGGCTCCTTTAACTCACGCCAAGGATCCGTCGTCAGTGGAATGCGCCGCCGCGTCCCTTGGTGAAAAACGAGCACGGCCCGCAAGAGGTGCTCGGCACTTTGCAGACGAACTCGTTCCGCCAGGTCTTTGGACGCCTCCGCTTTGGCGTCAAGAAACGCGTTGATCGTGGCGAGGGCGGTCGATTCAAAAAAAACTACGGAAAGCAGCTCCTCTCGAGTGAAGCTGGCGACTTCGGCCGGTTTGGCAATCAGGGGAATGTTCCAGGTTCCGTCGAAATTCGGTGGTTTACCCGGGAAGTCGGCCAGCGGAACGACATTTACGGTTCCGCTTGCCAACGAGAGGGCGTCGAACGGACGGGACAGCTCGCGATATAGCTGCGCCCAAGGGGCAGGCGCCTTGTCCGCCTTGGCAGCTAGCTCGTCCAGCCGTGGCGGGGGCCCCTGAGACTGAGCCAAAAGCTGGCTCGTTGGCATTAGAAGAACTAACGCAGGAAGTATGCAAACATGCTGCATTTTTGTTCAAGCAGACCTGTAAGTCTGATTTTCCGTAGCTGAATTCGTGAGAATTCGGTCTCGCCCGAACTCTCACGAGTCCGGCTACTTGTGGAATCACTCTATCGGGCGCCCCTTCATCGTCATTGTAAAACAAAATCTGGCTAAGACGAAGTCATCGTCATATTCGGCTCCGTCCTGCAGCAGCCCGTTTTATGAGCTATGTTTCCAATAACCCGTCAAAGGCTCTCGCGCGCCACTTAGATTCTCGGCATGGAAGGGTTCCGCAGCGCTTTTTCTTGTTATCGGACGACGCCCTTCCCACGAGCTAGACATGCCAAGCAAACACGATGCGGCCATTCATCCGACGCTAGTCCCGATGCACGGCGGGCTGGATAAAAAGCCGCGGTTCCTCGATCGCGATGTGATCACGGTCGGTCGCGCCCGTGGCTGTGACATTGGCTTGGATGCCGCCGATGTGTCCACGCTGCACTGCGTCGTCTACCGGGCCCGCGACGGCATGCGCCTGCGTGATTGCGGCAGCCGCACCGGCACGCGTCTCAACGGCGTGCCTGTAAAAAACAACCTGCTTTGCGACGGCGACGTCGTGCAAATGGGTCCGTTCAGCTTTGTCGTCCAAATCCCCCCCGGCCACAGCGTCGAGCGTAAACTGCCGGAATGGCAGAAAGTGGCTCGCTGGGAGCGTTCCCGCCGCAACCTCGTTGAACTCGCTTTGAACCTGCGCCGCCGCCTGCGGGCCGCTCTTGCCGATCCCTCCAATGCCGCCCAGAACGACCTTACCCACAAAGCCGCCGATTTGCGCGCCAAGATTCGAGCGTACGATCATCGTGTCAGCCAACTGGAGCAGGCCGAACGCGATCTCGAGCAGGATCGCGAAACGCTCCAACGCGAGAAGGAAGAGCACAAAGTTCACGTGCAGAAGATCGAGAATGAATGGGCGAGCCGGCTCTTGGAGGTGGATGAGGAAGTGCACCAGCGCTGGCAGGCGTTTCAACAGCGTTGCCAGCACGAAGAGGCCCGCTTGACGCACACGCCCCATGCCGCTTCTGAGGCCACGCCGACCGTGGCGCCGGCTGCCCCCGTTGCGCCGGTCTTGATCGATGAAGAAGAGCAACGCAAGCTGGAAGTGCGCAAGCTCGAACTGGAAAAGTGGGCGGCAGCCCTGCGCCAGGAGCGGACCCGCTTGGAACACGCGAAGGAGCAGTGTCAGCGCGGCTTCGAAGAATTCCATAAGGAACGTCAGGAGAGCATTGAGATGAAAGAGCAATGGTCGGCGGAGCAAGTCGGCGCCGAGGACTTATTGGAAAAGCAACGGGTCGCCCTTTCCCAGGCGGAAGCGTCCTTGCGCGGGCAGCGCGAGGAATTGAGCCAAATGATGACCGACCTGCGCGCGCTGCAAAACGCCATCCGCGCCCAGCAGAGCGCCGACGTTCTATCCTTGAGCAAGGAAAACGAGGAGCTGCGCTTGATGGTGGCGGAGCTGGAAGAACGCGTGCATACGGAGTCCGCGCCACCGCCCAAGTTGAGCACCAACCTCGACCTGGAAAACTATGAGACGGAGCTTAACCAGTATCGCCACCAATTGGAAACCGACCGGACGAGGCTGAATGCCGAGATCGAGCAGCTGCGCGGCCGCAACCACGAGCTGGACCAGGCCACCCGCGAGATGGAAATGGAGATGTCACGTGAGAGGGCGGAACTGGCCCGCGAGCGGACCAGGCTCGACCGCTTGCGCGACGAGGTCAAAACCGATCTGGAGCGCATGCAGCGTGACGCCAGCGTCCGCCAAGATCTGGCGCCCGTGCAGAAACTCCGCGAAGAACTGAAAAAGCCGGCCGGCGGCAATTTCAATGACCGCCTGAAGTCGTTTCGCAACCGCCTGTCCGATCCGGCTTGACCGCCGCCTCCGCAGCCTGAAAGCCCACCTGCTTGTGTTGGCCGTCGCAAAACGGCTTGTTCTTGGAGTTTCCACACCGGCACAAGGCGATCACTTCTTTGCCCTGCGGCAACGTGAATTCGTTTCCCAAATGATCGACGATCGCGAAGTTCGCCGGCAGGACCAACGGCCCATTTTCGCGGCAACGAATAGTGATGCGCTCGGTCATCGTCAGTCACTCCGCATGTACCGTTTAGTCGCGAGCCATCGGTGAGCGCGGGCGGAATGCGTTCGATGATGGCATTCCGTCCGCGCTCGCCGCTGGCTCGCGGTCAAACAATCAGTTTTTCGTCGCGGGCAGGATGCCGACCTGTATGCCGCTCGGATGCGACTTTTCGCGGTAGACGCGGTTCGTCACGGTGATGAAATCGTCGTCGTCCGCCAGGAAAATGTTGGGCACATACTTCTGTGGATTACGATCCACCAGGGGGAACCAGGTGCTGTGAATCTGGACCATCATGCGGTGGCCTTTCTTGAACGTGTGCAAAAAGTCTTGCAGTTTAAGGGAAACCTTCGCCACCTGGTCCGGAGTGAACGGCTCCGGCTTGCTGTAACTGTTACGATAGCGGCCGCGAATGACTTCGCTGCGGACATGCATTTGGTAGCCGGCCAGGCTCTTGCCGTCGGGGTCCTTGGCGTCGTCGGGAAAAACGTCGATCACCTTGACTACCCAGTCGGAGTCGCTCCCCGAAGTCGATACGTAAAGATCCGCCTGTACCGGTCCGGCAAGAGTAAGGTCCTTTGGCAAAACGCCGGTCTGATAGACCAGCACGTCGGGCCGCTTGGATGCGAAGCTCTGGTTCTCGATCATGTACTCCTGACGCATTCCAAAACTTTTGACGTTCGTGAACGGCACGGGGTCTTTCGGATCGCTGACGTACGCATCGTTTGCCTGCTCCTCTTGGGGCGGCTCCACAGAGAGCTTTTTGCCCCCCTGCATATAGAACGTCTTCTTTTCCAGACGTGCGGGCGGCCACTGAGCGTACTTGCGCCAGGCGTTGGCTCCGGTTTCGAAGACATAGGCCTCGGGCAGATTGTGCTCGCCCTTGCCCTTCAAGAAGTGATTGAAGAACGGCAGCTCCATTTGCTCCTGGAAGAACCCGGAGGTATTCGAGCCCCAGTGGATATCGGCCAACTTGGTTTGCGCTCCGGCCCAGCCGCCATGAGTCCACGGCCCCATGACAAGAACGTTGAAGATCTTCGGATTCTGTTTCTCGATGGCTTGGTAGGTGTTCAGGGCGCCATACAAGTCCTCGGCGTCGTACCAGCCGCCCACCGTCATGACCGCTGGGGCCACATTCTTGAGGTGCGGAAGAAGATTGCGCGCCTGCCAGTATTCGTCATAAGTGGGATGCTCTTGGATCGTTTTCCAATAGGCGATCTTGTTCTTGTAATATTTGTCGTCGACGTGCTTCAAGGAGCCGAGGTCCATGAACAACTTGAAACCGTCTTTGGTGGGGTACTCAAAGATGCGCTTGGCTCCTTGCGTGGTCGGCTCGGGACGTTCCTGGCCGAAGCCCGCGAAGAAGTGGAAAAAGTGCGGCAGGAAGAACGCGCCGTGGTGATAGAAATCGTCAAAAAACCAGTCGGCGATGGGCGCCTGAGGAGAAACCGCCTTGAGCGCCGGATGGGCGTCGATCATTCCCGCCGAGCTGTAAAAGCCGGGGTACGAGATGCCCCACAGGCCGACCTTGCCGTTGTTGTTCGGCACGTTTTTGACCAGGAAGTCGATCGTGTCGTAAGTGTCGGTGCTTTCGTCGATGTCGGTTTTCTTGGTCCGCTTCGGGTTGTGAGGCCGCATGTTGTCGAAGACTCCCTCCGACATGTAACGGCCGCGCACGTCCTGGTGGGCGAAGATGTAGCCCTCCATGAGGAAATGCGGATTGGGGCCGATTCGCCTCATGAACTTGTCTTCCTCATAAGGCCCAATGCTGTAGGGCGTGCGGTTGAGCAGGATGGGGTATGTCTTCGAAGTGTCCTTCGGTGAATAGACGATCGTATAAAGATGCACGCCGTCACGGACCGGAATCTTGTAAGTCTTCCGCGTGTAGTTGTTCTCAACGTATTCTTTGACGTTCTTCGGGACGTCGGCCCAGGCGACTGAAGCAGCCAGAAACACCAAGAGGGGAGCGAGAACGAGTTGACGCGTGCGCATTGCGGACTCCAAGGATGGGGTGTGGGTGTGGATATGTTGTCATTTCCAGAGCGTTTGGCAAGTGGGCGTAATGCCGCCGACACTCATGAATCTCCTAAATCTCCTCAATCGCTCGAATTTCTTGAATCTCTTGAATCTCTTGAATCTCTTGAATCTCTTGAATCTCATGGATCTCATTCGGTGTGCATCTCGTCGGTTTCAAGCGTGTGGTGTGACGTGAGATGATGATGAAACGCCAAACGACTACTTGTACAGCGGCGTGCTGTCGAACAGGTTCACCGGCCGCAGCATGAAGCCCGTCCAGTTGGTGATTGCCGCCCCTTTGTTGGCGGTGACCCCGTCGCTGCCGTAGTCCTCGCCGCGCGGCACGTGGATGCTCGGCGCGTTGTGCCATATGGTTAGCGCGGAATTGTCCAAGGACCTGCTGCCGGTCACGTAGAGCGGCACTTCGCGGAACTTCGTTTGCGTCATGGCCTTGGCCGTCACCCAGAAATCGTGATTGGCGAAGTCGTATTTCCATGGATAGTTGCGAACCGCCCCGTGTCGAATCGGAATCAAGTCCAGGGCCGTGTATTGCGGATCCTTGCTGTTGTTCTTGCGAACTTTGCTCTGCACCCGCAGGATGGTGAACTCTTCCGGCTTCCAATCGGCATATCCCGCGCTGGCCTGGCCGGACTCGTCGGCGTTGAACGGTGAAATGTCGAGCTTAAACATGCCGTTGGGCGCTGCGGTCCGGGGCAGCCGCCGCACCAAGCAAACCTGGTTCTGCTTGGCGCCGCCCACGGGCGACTCGCCGTCCTCCTCAAGCTCAGGATCATAGCGCCAGCAGCCGACGTGCAGATGAATGTCGCGCTGGTCCTTTTGCTTGTCGAAGATGTTGTGAGCGGTCGCACCCATGCGGCAAGTGATGACGCCGTCGTCGCTGAAGCCATACTCAAGCAAGTAACGATAATTGGCGCCGTCGAAGACGGACCAAAGAAGCATCTTCTCGCCGCGCCGGGCGTTGTTGCGGGTGTTCATCCAGCGCAGCCCGTCGTCGTGTACTTCCTTCATCACCTTGTTCTTCATGCGCGCATCCCGCGAATCCAGAATTTCGCCAGGCAAGACGCAATTGGGACCAAGGTATTCCTTCTTTGCCGGGATGATGCGAAACGCGTGCTCGCCGACGTCCATGAACACCGGCGACATCTTGTCGTAGGGCACAAGGATTTCACCCACTTCCAAGTTTTTGAGGACCGTGAACCAGCGGACCTTGCCTTCCTTGTCCTTGAACATGAATCGGGCCGAGCGAATCGCCAAGACGCTGGACGGCGACGAGTTCTTCTTGCTCATGCCGTTATCCGGATTGGTGATCTCCCACTCGATCTCCCACGCCGTGTCGCTCTTGGTCAAGTCCGCCGAATCGCATTTGCCGGCCGGAAAGCCAAGCTTGACCACGTTCGTAATCGTTTCCGCGATTTTGAGCGTGTAAGCGCCGAGAGTATCGCGCATGCCTGCGACATGAATCGTAAAGGTGCCGCTATTCTTGGGTGTGAAGAAGAGCTTGGAATTGAGTTTGCCGCCGCTGTCGTCGTCATAAGCAAGGACTTTGCCGGCATCGTCGAGGACCACGAGAAAAGGATCGAATATGTCATCGCCCGCGTCCACGGTCATCGTGTATTTGGTGCCTTCTTCCAGCTTCACTTGATAGGACTTCATGCGTAGCTTGGCTTCGAACTTCATGCCTTCCAAGTTGACCTTGTAATCGTGACGCGGATCATCCGCCGCAAGCTTAGCCGCGATCTTCAAGCCGTCTTTTTCAACCGCGTGTACCTGGTTGCTTTGTTCTTCTTTCTTGGCGCCGCCTGGAAAAGCGTTCCCAACGACCAGTCCGCAGGCTGCCAAGAACAAGAGTGCCGTTGCCATCGCACGTTTCATGAGATACCTCGGGTGGAAAAACGGAATGATGCGAGCCGCATGTATAGACGGGACGAATGAAGCATTCATTCGCCCACACAAATCTGTGAGACGGCACCTATGCAGATAAACAGAGCCGCGCCCGTTCGGAAGTGGGATGTACCGCCCGCTGCAGCACGCTCGGATCGGATAAGCGCATCTTCAGCACTTCGCCAGCCTTCGATCCAAAATCTCATGGTCCGAAGGCGAATGCGTCTTTCGCTTGGCCGATTCGAGGTACTGTCGAGCGAGACCCATATCACCGGCGCGGCGGTAGAGTTCGCCGAGCGTGGCGTCGTAAAGATGATAATGCCGTAACGATTCGACGATGCTGCTTTCGGTCAAAGCGCGGATGCCCGCCTCGGGACCACTGAACTGAGCAAGGACGATGGCACGATTTAGGACGTAGACCGGTGAGCCGTGCAGCGTTAAGAGGGCGTCGTAGAGACGAAGTATGGCCTGCCAGTCGGTCTTGGCGTAGCTTGGCGCCTTGCAATGAAGGAAGGCGATGCCGGCTTCGAGGTGATAGGGCGATACAGTCGTTCCCTCGGCTGACTGGTCGAGGAATTCGTGGGCGCGGCGGATCATCTTCCGGTCCCACTTGCTTCGATCTTGGTCCTCCATCAAAAGCACGCTGCCGTGATGATCGATGCGGGCCGCGAGCCGGGCGGCGTGGAAAAGCATGAGCGCCATGAGGGCGAACGTGGACGGCAAGCTACAGTGGCGGTGCGAACAGAGCAGGAAGCAGAGGCGGGCCGCTTCCTCGCACAGGTCGGCGCGAATGGGCGCTTCGCCGTGCGAAGAGCTATAACCTTCGTTGAACAAGAGGTAGAGCGCTTGGTGAACGCTATCGAGCCGATGCGTCAGTTCGTCGGCCGGCGGAGGCTCCAGCGTGATCTTCTGTTCGATAAGGCGTTCTTTGGCCCGTTGCAGGCGCTTCTTGGCCGCTTCATCCGTAATCAGGAGGGCGCGGGCGATTTCGGAGTTCCCAAAGCCGCAAAGCGCCTTGAGTGTTAACGCCAAGTGGTCTTCACGCGCCAAGAGCGGATGGCAGCAGGCGAACATTAGCCGTAATTGGCTGTCCTCGATCTCCGTATCCACAAAAAGCTCATCGATGGTCGGAGATGAATGTGTCGGTCGGGTCGTGGCCCATTCCCGAATGACCCGGCTTCGAATCTCAACTCGCCGCAAGGCGTCGATGATGCGATTCTTGGCAACGCGGTGGATCCAGCCCGATGCGTTCTCGGGAACGCCGCGGACGCGCCACGATTGCAAGGCTTCCAGCAATGTCGCTTGAACAGTTTCCTCAACCAGATCGAAATGCCGCCAGCCGAAGAACCGCGTCAGCACCGCAGCCAGCCGCCCCGCTTCGTGGCGGAAGAAGTGCTCAAGAAGCGGAGCAACTGGTCTCGCAGATGCTGCGGACGTAATCATGATTTGGACATACCCATCATTTCGGCGCTAGTCCCGCGAGCGGCCGAATTTCCACCCTGCCGCCGCTAAGAAGTGCCGGACTTCCCTTGGCGTGTTCGGCCGCTGCTGCCAGCGAATCCGCCTTGATCACCGAATAGCCGCCGACGATTTCCTTGGATTCGACGAACGGGCCGTCGGTGACGACCTTCTTGGCGTTTACGACCTTGCCTTCCGGCGTGAGGGCGTCGCCGGGGTTGAGCATCCAGCCCTTCTGAATCCCTTCGCCGATCCACGCGCTCCATTTATTCATGAGTTGTTGCATCTCTTCGGGAGAGAGCTTGTCGTCGTTGCCGCCGCGATAAATGAAAAGGAACTCGGCCATGTGTGAATCTCCTTCATTGAATGTTGGGATAGGTGAGTTTATTACTTCTTACGGATCAAGTCGAACGAATGCTTGTCGGCAAGCTTGCCATCGACACAAAAGTCCCACTCAGAATGGAGACGGTCGGCATCGACGAATCGAATCAAGCCGCCATGAATGTGTCCATCCTTGGCTGGGTCAATATTGGCGCCGCCGGCGAACTCGAAGATGACTTCATTGCTGTTCTTACCCGGCCGGGCACGAAACCTCGGCTGATTGCCGGCGCAGCAATAGTGAGTCATAACAAGTTGGTCGCCGTCGCGATGGTAAACCGAGAGCATCTCAATCGCGGAACCCGGGAAGACCGTTTCGGCCACGGCGCTGCCGCCTCCTGTCAACGCGTAGCGGAGCACCACCTGCCCCTTGTCGATCTTGGCCTTGGGCCCGACGGCTTTCGCCTCGGCGGCCACCCATTCCCCTGTCAGCTTCTTGAGCTTCTCGAAGATGGCGTTAAGCTGCTCACGTTCGCCGCCGGATTTCGCCTGGTCTCCGGCTCTCGCCTGAGCGAACCATGCTGCGCCCGCCAAAGCGCCCGCAGTCAACACAATCGCCCATTTCCAGGTCCTGTTCATAGGATCTCCTCTCAAAAATCGAATTGAGCCTGCCGCACGGTGCGACCAGGCAACCGCTGTAGTAACGAATGAGAGGAGAGTGGGGGGACTAGAAAATTCGTCGCAAGCTGTTAAGTTCAGACTGAGCCACCGGCCAGCCATCCCGTGCTCCAAGCCGCCTGAAAGTTGTAGCCGCCGATAGGTCCATCGAGGTCGAGCACCTCTCCCGCCAGGAACAGACCCGGCATGAGCTTGCTTTCCATGTTGCGGGAATCGACCTCTCCTAAATCGACTCCGCCGGCCGTGACTTCGGCTTTCTTGAAGCCCAAGGTTCCGGTGATGGGAATCGTCAGCCGCTTGATCGCTTCGACTAATCGGCCGCGCTCGTCCTTGCTCAATGCAGCGGCTCGACGGTCTTTCGACAAGCCGGTATTTTCGAGGACAATGTCGCAGAGCCGGCGCGGCAGATAGTTAGCGAGCACGACCGCAAGCTGCTTCTTAGCGGAGCGGACGGATTCGTCGCGCAGGAATTCCACCAACTCGATTTCGCCGCTTGCAGGCAGCAGGTCGATTTCGACGCGGAGCAACCGTGGCGACGGATGGCCGCTCACGACTCGGCTTACGTCGAGAATCACCGGTCCGGACAGACCGAAATGGGCGAACAACAATGACCCGCGCCGATGGGCCAATTCGTTGCTGCCCTCGAGGACGGTAACGCCGACGTCCGGTAACGTGAGACCGCGCAGTTCCGCGACCCACGGAAGCTCGCAAATCACTGGGGCCAGTGCCGGACGAGGCGTGACGATGGTATGGCCGAAGCCGGCCGCGATGCGATAGCCGTCGCCGGTGGTTCCCGATCCTGGATATGACTGGCCGCCGGTGGTGAGAATGACCCGCTTGGCGTTTCGCGCTCGCCGAGAAGTTTGTACGGCAAAAATCCCGTCCGTAATCGTGACGCCTTGGACCGGCTCTTCCAACGACAAAACCGCGCCGCTCCTGCCAAGTCGCCGGAGCAAGGCGTTGAGCACGTCGCCGGCCTTATTGCTGATGGGAAAGATCTTACCCGTTTCTTCGGTCTTGGTGGGGACACCCTCCGCCTCGAAGAAGTCAATGGTGTCCTGAACGCTGAACGCGGCCAGGGCGGAGTGAAGGAACTTTCCGGAGGGACCGAACGCCGCGACGATGCCACGATTGTCAGTAGCCTGGGTGATGTTGCAGCGTGTGCCGCCGGACATGAGGATTTTGACGCCGGGCTTCTTGTTCTTCTCCAAGAGCAGCGTGCGCCGGCCACGCTCCGCCGCGTGAATGGCCGCCATCAGTCCCGCCGCGCCGGCGCCGAGGACGATCACCTCCCAGTCATCGTCAGTCATGCGCCTGGTCCGGTAGTCCGCGATGGCTCAACGTACCCCCGCTTTCGCCGCTGCCTTTGCATCGATCTTCTTGATGGTGGCCGCCAGCGCCGGGCGAAACGAAGTCTCATCTTCCGCCCACATCTCAACCAACACCTGGGTCAACGGCAGTGCCGCCGAGCCCATCTCCCCCAAGTAGAAGACGGCCCGCTTGCGGTCGGCGAGTTCTTTCTCCACGAGAGTCGCTTTCAGGAGCTCCAAGCTTTCCTTGGCTTGACGCGTGACTTGCCAAAAAGCAAATGCGGCGGCTTGTCGGACTGCCACGTCTTCATCGTTCCAAAGCCGGCGCAGCGCCTTCTGCGTTTTCTCGGCGGCTGGGCCGACGCTCCCCAGCGCAAGAGTTGCCGCCTCGCGCACGATGCCTTCCTTGTCGAGCAGCGCCTTGGCCAGGTCGGGAACCGCGTCCTTGCCGGCAGCGCCCAGGCGGGCGATTGCGCGGGCGGCGCTCTCGCGAAATGATGGCTCGTTGTCCTCCAGCGCTTGCGACAAAACGGCGATTTGTGACGTCTCGCCTCCGATCTGCCAGATCGCGACGGCAGCGCTGATCCGCACTGGAGTCTCCGCGTCCTTGAGCGCCACACTCAGGGCATCCAAGCCTGTTTTGGCGTCCTTGCCGATGTTGCCCAAGGCGCGCGCGGCTAAGGAGCGAATCACACTTTCCTTGTCGTTCAAGGCGATCACCAGATCGCCAACCGCATCGCGTGCTTCCGCGCCCATAGCACCCAAGGCGTATGCCGAAACGCGCCGGCAGGCAGGATTCTTGTCTTGGAGGCCTTTCGCCAAATCCGACGCCGCTCCGCCGCCCAGGTTGCTCAATGCGGCCCCTAAAGCAGGCTCGATCAGGTAGTTGTTCTCGTCCTGACACATCGCCAAGAGGGGCGCCACGGCTTCGCGGGCAGCCGGTCCGATTTCTCCAAGTGCCGCCACGACCTCAATTTGCACGCTTAGTTCCTTGTCCTTGAGCGCGCGCACCAATGCAGGCACGGCTGACTTTGCCTTGCTGCCCATCTGAGCGATGACCGGCGGCGCCGCGGCGCGCAACTCGGCGTCCTTGTCTTTCAAGCAACCAACCAACACTGGCAGCAAGACGGTGGGCGATGTCTTTTCGATGGCCCAAAGCGCCTCGGCGGCCTTTACCCGGACGAAGCCGTTCTCGTCCTTAAGCATTTCGCGCAGCTCGGGGACGGCGAATTTGACCACGGGGCCGAGCTTCACTAGGAGCGCCGCAGCGCGGTAGCGAACGACTGGATCGGGATTCTTGAGCGCTTTCAGGCCGTCCGGGACCGAGCTGCCTTTCTTGTCGCTTTCGTCATCCTGTGCGGACAGGACGGTAGCCACGAAGAAAACAACCACCAAAGCGCCGAGATGTGGTTTCATGGGGCTACTTTACCAAAGGTCACAGCGAAATGTTAGAATGAAGGCCGTCGTGTTGATGTTATGACGAAGCCCAGCCGCGGAGATAACCGTTTGATGACCGCGCCGCCCTTGGAAATCCTCTATGAAGACAATCATTGCCTCGCCGTCGCCAAACCGAGCGGCGTGGTGGCCACGCATTTCCAAGGCAGGGAGGAGACGCTCGACCGGACGGTGAAGGCCTATCTCAAGGAACGCTACCGCAAGCCCGGCAACGTCTTTCTCGGCGTGGTCCATAGGCTCGACCGCGTCGTTTCGGGCGTTTTGCTCTTCGCTCGAACAAGCAAGGCGGCTGCACGGCTCTCCGAGCAGTTTCGCGAAGGAACGGTCGAGAAGGCGTATTGGGCCGTCGTGGAGGGGTTGGTCCAGTCCAATGCCGGCTCACTCGAAGATTGGCTGCGGAAAAACCCGGCCTCGCGCCGAGTGGACGTGGTGGAACCGCACGCTCCGGACGCCAGGCAGGCCCTTCTCCATTTCCAGAAACGCGGCAGTCATGGCGATCTCACCTGGCTGGAAATCCGTCCCCAAACAGGCCGCACTCATCAGCTTCGCGTTCAACTCGCGCATCACGGCCATCCCATTTACGGCGACGCGACCTACGGCTCCATTCATACATTCGGGCAGGCGATCGCCCTCCACGCTCGCTCTCTAACATTCCTTCATCCGATCCGCTATGAGCCGATCACGCTGACCGCGGACTTGCCGGCCAAGTGGCGCGGCCGCTTCGCCTACGTGCTCAAAGAGGGGACGCGATGAGCGACGCCGCACTCGATCAGATGCGTGAATTGGTTCAGGTCGACATCGGCAAGCGCGGCCTTGCCACCGATCCGACGCGTAATCTGCTAACTGAATGCCGCGACGACTTTCGCAATGCCTGTCGCAGCCTTGCTGGCGGACGAGCGCCGACCCTGGCCATCGTCACCGGCTTCTTCATCCCGACGGCGACGCCTCCCGCGGCGGAAACCGACGGCCCGCTCGGCGCTTTGTATTTGGCGCGGGCGCTGTCTCCGTTGGGCTTTCAAGTCACCCTTGTCACCGATGCCTTTTGCGCCCCGGCCCTGCGTGTCGGTCTTGGGTTAGCGGGGCTTCGCAAAAGCTGCCGCCTCATTGTCTTGCCGTCGCCGGAAGAAGCGGGCCAGATGTCCGTGTCGGATTACGCTCAATTTTTCCTGGAGCGAAACGGTAATATGAGGCCGACTCATTTGCTCGCCATCGAACGCGTCGGCCCAAGCCATACGCTGGAATCCCTGCAAAAACAGATTGGATCGGACGGCGCTTTAGGCGAAACCTACCTCGATTTCCTCCATGCCGTCCCGTCTGAGCACCAGGATCGTTGCCATACGATGCGCGGCCGCGACATCACCGACCTCGTCAGTCCTGCCCATCGACTATTCGAAGCGTTCGCAGACGATCCGGTCATAACCACCATCGGCATCGGCGACGGCGGCAACGAAATCGGCATGGGCAAGATCCCATGGGACGTGATCGATCGCAACATTCCGGGCGGCGGCCTGGTGGCTTGCCGGGTGCCGACGGACCACTTGATCGTCGCCGGCTTAAGCAATTGGGGCGCCTATGCTCTGGCCGCCGGAGTTCGACTGTTACGAAACGCATTCGACCAGTCTATCTTCGACGTAGACGAGGAACGGCGCTTGCTCGAGGCCATGGTTGAGCATGGCCCGCTGGTGGACGGCGTGCTGGGCAGACCCGAGGTGAGCGTGGACGGTGTTGAATTCTCACGCTATGCCGAGGTGCTGACGGCGTTGGCTAGAATGAGATGACCCAAGCACTCAGATGACGGAGCCACTGTGGATCTGCGTAACGCCACCGGCGCCGAAGTTCGCCGCCAGGCGAGGCTAGGCCAATGGAGCGCGCCGACCGCTGGACTCGCGCTGGGCCACGTTCAAGCGAATCTCGTGGTGACGCCGCGCGAGTTGGCGTTCGATTTTCTCTTATTCTGCCAGCGCAACCCGAAACCGTGCCCGCTCCTTGACGTCACCGAGCCGGGCGATCCGGAACCCAAGAACGTCGCGCCGGGAGCGGACCTGCGCACCGATGTGCCGTGCTATCGCATCTTCCATCATGGCGAATTGGTCGAAGAGCCGGCAGACTTGAACCATGTCTGGCGCAGCGATCTCGTCGCCTTTCTGTTGGGCTGTTCGTTCACTTTCGAGAACGCACTTCTGCAAGCGGGGATACCGGTACGACATATCGAGAAGGGCTGCAACGTGCCGATGTACCGCACCAACATCCCGTGCCGGCCCGCTGGCGTTTTCAAGGGACCGATGGTCGTGTCGATGCGGCCGATGACGCCGGCCCAAGCAATCCGCGCCACCCAGATTTGCAGCCGGTTTCCGCGCGCACATGGAGCGCCTGTGCATTTCGGCGATCCAGCCGCCATCGGCATTCGCGATCTGGGCACGCCGGACTTCGGCGATCCCGTCGAAATTCAGCCCGGCGAAATCCCGGTGTTTTGGGCGTGCGGCGTCACTCCGCAGGCGGTGGTCATGGCCGCACGGCCGCCGCTGGTCATCACACACAAACCGGGGCACATGTTCGTCACCGATCTGAAGGACACGGACTTGGAAGACGCTTGAGCGGATTCATTTAACCGAGACACACAGGCACATACTGAAATGAATCTTTCGTTCATGAAATGAAAGCGTCCGGCACAGCCCCAAGCGAGGCGCTTCGGCTATTCATGCGCCAGCGCTTCCAGACGCGCGATGCGGTCCTTGATCGGCGGGTGGCTGGCGAACATCGTCTGGGCGCGGGCCTCGAACTTCTTGATGGGGTTAGCGATGTAGAGATGGTCGGTGCCGCGGTTTGCCGACCCGAGCACATCCGGATCGTCGTCGATCTTTCGCAGTGCATGAGCGAGGCCCAGCGGATTGCGCGTGAGCTGCACGCCGGTGGCATCGGCCAAGTATTCGCGCTGCCGGCTGACCGCAAGCTGGATGATCTGCGCGAAAATCGGCGCCAGGATGGCCAGGACGATCGCCACAATGAATAACACTAGCATCACAATGCCGCCGCCTTTGCCGTCGTCCTTCGAATCGCTACGGCTACGGCTGGAACTGCCGCTTCCAGGCCCCCAGCGTAACATTTGCAGAAACAGATCGCATAAGAGGACGATGGTGCCGACCAGGATTGCCAAAAGCAGCATCAGCCGAATGTCGAAATTGCGGATGTGCGACATCTCGTGGGCGATCACGCCTTGCAGTTCCTCGCGGTTGAGCTTGGCACGCAAGCCGCGGGTGACGGCGATCGACGCATGCTCCGGATCGCGGCCGGTGGCGAAGGCATTGGGGGCGCTGTCATCAATCAGGTAAACCTTCGGCATCGGCACGCCGGCCGAGATCGCCATTTCCTCGACGACGTTGAACAGTTGCGGATCGTCGGCATGCGTAATGAGATGGGCCCCACTGGCGGCAAGAACCAGCTGGTCGCCCTCATAGTAGGAGAGGACGGCCAGGAAGACCGCGATGCAGGTGGCGATGCCGCCGATCAACACCGCTCGGCCCAAATCGAGCCGTGGGTTAGCGCCGCCATGAAAGTAATAGAGGATGCCGAACGACAAAACGAGCACCACGACCGCCGTGAACAAGATGAACCCGGCAACCAGCAGGACGCTGTTGCGCTTGTTGGCGGCGATGAGTTCGCGAAAGGTGGTGGCCATGTCACACTAAAACTTCACCTGCGGCGCTTTGCGAACCGCGGCCGCCTCGGCGGGATCGAGGTTGAAGAACTCCGCGGGCCGGAAGCCGAACGTCCCCGCCACCATGTTGGCCGGGAAGCTCATAAGCCGGGTGTTGTAGTTGCTGACCACGTCGTTGTAATGCTGCCGGGAGAAGCCGATGCGATTCTCGGTGGCTGACAACTCCTCTTGCAAGGCCATGAAGTTCTGGTTGGCCTTCAACTCGGGATACGCCTCGGCCACCGCGAACAATGTCTTCAAGGTCCCGCTGAGCATGTTCTCGGCGGACGCTTTCTCGGCCACTCCCTGGCTGACCAGGCCGTTGTAAATGGCGATGGCGGCCACCACCAGCAAAACGACCACGATTAAGACGCCGATCAATACGGGAGTCATGGTGGGTCCCTTTCTTCGGAGAAGCCCGAAATTGAGTGCCCTTTGTACTTCGGCGTTAAGCGAGTTGAATTTTGCGTTAGTTTATGGATGATGCAGAAAATGAGCACGTTTAGCCCCGGTTCGCAGAACCGGGGCTAAACGAATAGTCACTTGGCGTTTCGACGGCTTGAGGAGCCGCGGCGCGCCGGACGCTTCGGGCCGGGGAGCGTGGATGGCCCATCGACGCGAATCGTCTTGCCGTCGGATGTGTCGGATCGAACTTCGTCGGTCGCAGCGAAAGGCAGCAAAACCGGCCCGTCAGTCGGTTGCATCTTTGTGAGCGCGGCCTGTTGCCTGGTGTGCAACACCTGAAACTGGTGATCTTCCCACAGTTCTCTGAAGCGTCGGTCCTGGCTATTGCGAAACATCGCCAAGCGCAGACACCGCTCCGCATCCTCGGCATCGCCCGTGACGCGCAGCGCTTCCGCGAGCGCGCTGACCATCAGGAGATCGTCGGGCGAACAATCGACGGCGCGGCGCATCAGCTTAAGGCCCTTTTCAACCTTGCCCCATTCGACGAGATTTTGACCATATTCGCATAGGTAAGTCGGGTTCTCCGGATCGAGCGCCAGCGCGCGCCGATAGAAACGACCCGCGCGCTCGGCATTCGCCTCCGGATCGTCGTCGACGGCAATCGCCATGAAATAGTGGAGCTTGGCATCGTCAGGCGCCTGGGTCAGCGCCGCGGCCAAATGGCGGCGTGCAGCCTTATATTCATTGCGCTCCAGCGCGATTTCGCCCAGCAGACTTCGCGCCTCTTGTCCGGTTTCGATGGGAAGATCGCGAAATGCCAGCAGCTTCTGCAGGACGCCGGCGGCGTCATGAAGAAGGCCGTGCCGCTTCAGGTTTCGTCCGCGATTGAGCAGAGTATCGACGAGATTGAGCTTCATGCTCATAGGGGCTGCCTCCATGCAGCGGAATTGAAGTGCGCGCAGCTGGCGCGGTGCAACCGGGATTATAACGGCGAGGGCGATTCGTGCAATAGAGATGTGCAACTGTTAAGTTGGGCGCTCCAGGCTCGGCTCAGGACTCTCCCACAACATCGCTACAACGAGCAGTCCAGCCAAGATTCCGAGAGGTGGCAAGCCATGCGCCCGCGCCGTCGCCGCCGCCAGCCCTAGGCCTCCAAGACCCAATAGAACCATGACAAAGAGGCGTCTTCCCCAGCGCGTCCGCGGCTGGCGGTCTTCGCCGCGCGCCCAGTAGATGCTCAAGCCGCCGAGGAACGCGCCGGCCGTCGTCACCACGATCAACATGAGTTCGAAAGTCGACACGCGCCGGTTCCTCCTTGAACCTAGTAGGTCCGGCGAGCCGAGCCGGACCCGTGCCGCTCTGCTCGCGGCACCTACCCTCTAGCCGAACGACCGTTCCGGAGTAAAGAGATGTTCCCAACTTGCGGGCGGCCGGGGAAGCGGGGCAAGGGATTTTGTCAAAATCGGTTGTGCCGGGCTGTTGACAAGGGCGTGAAATTCATGTTAGGGTGGATGTTACGGTTGCGGAGGCAATCCCGTCTTTGGCAAGGAATCAGCCCGGCTCCGACCATGGTCATTCGACCCGCGTGATGTTCTTCTCACATAACGTTCGATCCGCATGGTGTTTGAATCCGCATGACATCCGAATCCGCATGATGTTCGCATCTTCCGGAGATTACCAGCATGGCGACACCGCTTCCTGGCGTTTGGGGCATTGATCTTGGTCAATGTGCCCTCAAGGCCATTCGTTTGCAGATGCTCGACGGCGAAGTCACCGCCACCGCCTTCGATTACATCGAACACCCCAAGATCTTGAGCCAGCCCGACGCCGACCCCGACGAGCTGACCCGCGAGGCCCTGCAGCAGTTCCTGTCGCGCAACTCCATTCGCGGCGACATGGTCCTCATCAGCGTGCCCGGACAGTCCGGCCTGGCGCGCTTCGTCAAGCTGCCGCCCGTCGAAGAAAAAAAGATCGCCGACATCGTCCGGTTCGAGGCCAAGCAGCAGATTCCCTTCCCGCTCGACGAGGTCGTCTGGGATTACCAGAAGGTCGGCGCCGGCGTGGTCAGCGACGGCTTCGCCATGGAGACCGAGATCGGCCTATTCGCCATGAAGCGCGACATGGTCTACCGCGCCATCCAGCAATTCAAGGACGTCAACGTGGAAGTCCACGTCGTGCAGATGTCGCCTTTGGCCCTGTGCAACTACGTGGCTTACGATCTTCTCGGCAAGGACGTCGGCCCCCAGGCGCCTCCCGCGGAAGGCGAGGAAGTCGGCTCGGCGGCAGCCGAGAAGCGGCCCTGCATCGTCGCCCTCGACATCGGCACCGACAACTCCAACCTGGTCATCACCGACGGCGACAAGATCATCTGGCAACGACCGATTCCCCTGGGCGGCAACCACTTCACCCGCGTCCTCACCAAGGACCTGAAGCTCACCTTCGCCAAGGCCGAGCACTTGAAGCGCAACGCCGTTAAGTCGCCGGACCTCAAGAAAATCCTGTCGTCGTTGAAGCCGGTGCTGAACGATTTCGTGGGCGAAGTGCAACGTTCGCTGGGCTATTTCACCAACACGCACCGCGACGCCACCATCGAATACATGATCGGCCTGGGCAACGCGTTCCGCCTCCCCGGCCTGCAGAAGTATTTGCAGGAAAAGCTGCAACTCGAAGTCCGCAAGCTGGGCCAACTGGAGCGCGTCAAGGGCGAGCAGGTGCTCAACGCCCCGACTTTCTCCGAAAACGTCATGAGCTTCGCGGTTTCCTACGGCCTTGCCTTGCAAGGCTTGGAAAAGACCCGCCTGCAAACCAACCTGTTGCCGTATGAGATTCGCGTGGAGCGTATCGTGCGCGGCAAGAAGCCTTGGGCCGCCGCCGCCGCCGCCGCACTTCTTTTGGCGGTTGCGGGTCTGGCGCTGGGCCGCAGCATGGAAAAGGCCGCCGTCACGGGAACCGAAATCGACGCCGCGAAAAAGCGCGTCGATGTGGCGATGACCGAAGCTCGGAAGCTGATGGATGAATTCAAGACCGAGGAAGAAAAGATAAAGAAGTCGCAGCGGGCTATCCGCATGATCGGCGCCAACGGCGAAGAACGGTTCAACTGGCAACACCTCTATCAGTTTGTGAACCTTGCTCTGCCTCGGGCCAACGGCGAAAAGTTGACGGAGGAATCGAGCCAACACGTCGAGGTTCGCAAGAAATACCTAACGCCCAATGCCACGAAAGCTCTCGCGGATTTGGAAATAAAGCGCTTTGCCACGTCAGCCGCGGAGAACCCCGAAAAGGCAGCTGAGAATGAAGAGTTCATCAAGAAACACCTGATCCAGGTGAATGTGGAAGGCATTCTCGCGATGTATTCCGAGGATTTGAGCGGCTACTTCAAAGCGCTTGTCGAGCAATCGCCCAAGCTTGTGGGAATGAAGAACTCCGAGCGAGATACTCTGGAAAATATTGCCACCAACAAGGGCGCCGGGCTTCCGAAAGACGGCTGGGTCGTGGAGATTCGCGGCTACACCTACAACAAGGGCGGCGAGGAGTTTGTGATCAACACCATTCTTGAGAACCTCGCTTACCCCAAAAACGTCAATCCAAAGTTACCCCAGAAGCTTGAAGAGGAAGTTCTTAAGAACATTAGCTTTCTCGTCCTGTTCAAGAATGAAGTCATCCGCAATCCCGTTCCCGGAGTGTTCCAGTATATCCAACAAAGCGTGCTGCCCAACATCGTCGGCGCCACTCGTGCCGCTGGCGGCGGGGGCGACAAGGACAGGGCGCCGAAAGTCGGCCGGTTTGGCGGAGAAGGCCAAGAAGGCGCTAAGGGCGGGAACCAAGGCAGCAACTGGCGGCCTATCGGCGATATCGCTCAAAGAGTGTTTGGATCCGGCGGGGCGCCGGGCGGCACCATTAACCGCCGGCCCGAAAGCGACCGCAACCAGCCAACGGGGTCCAGTCCAGAACTACAACCGCGTACCGAGTTCATCCTCTTGTTTGTCTGGCGCGAACCGCAACCGAAGAACTGATTGGCTCCACACGGAATCGGTGCATACCGCACTTGCGTCCAAAACGAAGGTGACCAGAAATGAAATTCGATAAGGAAACTCTGCTGAAGCAGCGCTTTTGGGTGGTTCTCGCAGGCGCCGCGCCCTTGACGATCATCGCCATCTTCATCTTGTTGGTCATCGTCGGCGGGCAAATTCACGCCATTTATAAAGAACTTGAAAAGAAGTATGACGCGCCCAAATCACTTGTCAAAGGCGATCTTGTCAACAGGCCGATTATCGAAGACTACTCCAAAAAGGGCAAAGAAATTAAGAGCCATGAGGATGTGATTTGGCACGATTCCTATAAGGGGCAAGCCAATCTCTTCAACTGGCCCGAAGAACTCGAAAGCCGATTCCATTTCAAGGACGGCATCTTCGCCCGATCCGTCAAGGTCGAGCAGCGCGTGAAAAAGGATGGAGCCGCCGGCAAAGGCGACGACCCGAAAGCCGGCGATCCAAAAGTCGACCCAAAGGCCGCGAACGCCAAGGCAAACGATGCGAAGCCCGAAGCGAAAGCCACCGACCCGAAGTCCGGCGATCCAAAGGACGTGGGCCCTAAAGATGCGGGCGTTCTAACGGGCGTAATCGTGAAATACGACAAGGATTGGATCCAATTGCAATGCGCGGACAACAAGGAGGAAATCGTTTACAACATTCCCAAAGTGAAAGTGAGCACCCCCGATCCCACGGAGAAGCACTGGAACCAGCTTCTCATTGGCGACAAAGTTACGGTCCAATACGAGCGCGGCAAGTACTTTAACGATCCGCTCACCCTCTCTGAGCAAGCCGCGTTCATCGATCCCAGCGAGGCAGGCGGCAGTTTTACCGTTTATCTGACACAGGTCGAAGACATCATCACCCAAGTGCAACCGATCGACGAAAAGGGCGAGGGCGCCGTTCGCCTCCAAGGATACGCGTATCGCAAGGGCGAATTGCCGCCGTCGCAAAGCTCCTTTCTCCGCTACGTGTCCGGCGACTGGATCCGCAGCCATGATATTTCCGAGGAAGCCTGGCTCGCCCAGCAGGAGCTTTGGATTTACCGTGAACTTTATCGGCTTGTCCGGGTCGCCAACGATTACGTAGGCCAATTCAAGCCTTGGCCCGGTGACAAGTTGGACGGCAAAGGTGATGGGATCTGGAAGGGCGGCACGGAAAAGAATAAACCCTATTCATTCAAAAATCCCTACTGGGAAATCGACGTCGTTTGGAAGGGGGGCAACGAACTTGAACTGACCATGAAAAACCTGCTGGACCGCCGGCAAAAGCTGGACATTCATTTTCTCGTCAAAATGAACGAAGAGTCGGAACCGGAAAAGTTCCTGGTTGGAGGCGAGCCGCTTCTGCCCAAAGACAATGAAGGCGCGATCCGCAAAATCAAAATTGAATTGACGAAGCCGTTTCTGCCGCGCACCGGCATTTACAGCTTGGAGCAGGTCCTCACTTGGGAGACGGCGGCAGTCAAGGGCATTGAATCCATCGTCATCGGCCCCGGAAACAGCCTTTCGCAGCGCATGTCCAATCTGCAGACGCGGCCCTTGAAAAAGGACGACACGCCGAAGGAAAAGGACAAGGGCGCCAAAGCCGTTGGCGCTGTTGGCCGTTTCGGCAAGGAAGGCGACGGCAATCAGCGAGGACCGGCCGGCGGCAATACTCCCAACGGCTTGTCGCGCGATCCCTACCTCGACGTCACGCCACAAACCCGCAACATTCCCGTGGCGTTGGCCCTGATCGTGGACCAGGATCACACTGACCGCGTTCTGACCGCGTTCTCCAACTCCCGGTTTCGCTTTCTCATCACCGAGGTCCTCAAGAACCGCTATCCCGCCAGCATGCGGCCTCAGTCGGCCCAGCTGACACAGGCTGCGAGCGCTAATCTCACCGGTGAAGTCAAGAACGTCGGTCAGGCCCCGCCCCGTCTCGGCGACTTCGAAGGCTTTCGCGGCGGCAAGGCGTTCGGTCCCGGCCCCAAAGGCCTCGGCGGAGCGCCCAAGGGCCTCGGCACGCAGCCGCAAGGAGGCGGTGGACGCTTGGCCAAAGAGGACGGCGGATTCGGAGGCACTCAACGGCCACAAAGAAATGCGACCGTCAATGAAGATTTGGAGGCGAACATCGAAATGGTCATCTACGGCATCGTAACGGTGTATCAGCGTTATCCGCCGCCGTCAGAACCAAGGTAAAGTAGGTCCGCCGAGCCGAGGCGGACTTTCATCATAAGCCGGAAATCCAGTAGGTCCGCCGAGCCGAGGCGGACCTGAAGCCACCAAGCGAGGACCCTCCCATGGCCAAGAAAGTCGACTTTGCCGCCCTGAAAGAGCGCTTCAAGAAATACATGTTCAACCACGGCGAGCGCGTCGGCTTGGCGGTTTGCGCCGGACTCGCCGTGCTCTTGATCGGCATGGGCGTCTGGAACGGCCTCACTTCGAGCCGGCCCAAATCCGGCGAGCCTTGGCACAAGGTTCTCAATGCCAAAGCCGATGAGGTGAACACGAATGTCCAGCATGCCAGCCTTTCTGAAGAGAAAAAGAAGTTTCCGGAAGACCTGCTCAAGAGAGTAACGGCCGGCGATCTCTGGGCCAATGTGCTTCCGTGGTTCCAACCAGGCCCGCTAACTGCTTCCTTGGAACAAGCGGACACCCGGCGACGAAACCCCGCCATCCTGAAAACCCTCGATGGTGAAAAACAGATTCAGGTCGATGTCGTCCAGGCCGCCGTACTCGCCTACGAAGTGGATTTCAAGAAACAGAGAGTCTGGATCGGCAAGGCTCGAGCCGGCGGCAAAGCCGGCACAGGGGCGGCGAACAACCCCAGCGGTCTGGTCACTCTTGTGAATCCCTACCGGATCGCGGTCATCAGCGCTTTGTTCCCGGTTCGTGAACAGCTTGAGGAATATCGCAAGGAGTTGCGCCTGCCCACGCTCCAGGCCCTGCTGGCCGATCCGAGCAACTTGCCCAAGCCCGTTGGCTTAAACGTCTTTCGCTGTGAGATCAAGCCCGACGGCAAAGCCACGGACTGGGAAGTCGTTTACCGCTACGATCCCGAAAAGGAAAAGATCGAGAAAGCCGAGCGCATCGACCGACTCCTTCGCGAGTCGCAGATCGACACCGACAATGCCCAGATGTACGGCAAGTACTTGTTGAACGGCCTCGACACCATGTTCCCGAAGTTGGCCCACGGCAGCTATCCCATGGTGAAACTCGAAGGTATCGAAGGCAAACCCTTGGCCGAACCAGAAAAGAAACAGGGCGCCGAACCCAAGAAATTAGAGGAAAAGAAAATTGAAGGGTTTCCAACCGGCAAGAACCCCGTAAAAGGCGGCGGCGAGCCCGGCAAGCTTGGCGGAGGCGGCGACACCGGCCAGGGCGTATGGGACAAGGTCGATGTCCCCTGGAATAGTCAGAGCGTTTCCAAAGACCTTCAAGAAAAGTTCAAAGGTGAGTACGAACTCTTCAATCCGTTCGCGAAAGGCACACAACCTGACAAAAAGGGTTTCACGGGCGAATTCGGCGGCGGCCTCGGCGGCGGCGGCCGCTTTGGAAAAGAAGGCAAGGAGGGCAAGGAAGGCAAGGATCCCAAAAAGGACACCAAAGACATCACCGAGATTCCGGATCTCCTCGTGCGCTTTTTCGACGTCGGCCTGGAACCGGGCAAGACTTACCGCTACTGCGTCCAGGTGCGCATGCACAATCCCAACTTTGAACGCAAGGATGTCGCCTTCGAGGCCCTCGCCAAGGTCAAGGAACTCTATTCGCCCTTCGCGGTCACTCCCGAGGTTCGCGTGCCGCCTGAATATCACTTCTACGCCGTCGACCAGCAGCCCGAAGTTCCTATTCGGGATGGCCCCGACTTTAAACTCGACAACCCCGGTGGCCGCACGCCCAGGGTGCCCATCCAGGTGCACCGTTGGGTCGAATCCATTCCCAAGGAATTCCTAAACATCGGCGACTGGGCCGTCGCCGAGCGGCTGCTGGTTCGCAAGGGCGACTTCATCGGCCGCAACGGCGTCTACGTCGAGATGCCCGTATGGATGGAATCCAAAGACAAGTTCGAGCTTTACTCGGCCCCGCGCGGTCCCAAAGCGAGGCCCGGCGACAAATTCAACATCGGCGTTCCTGTTGATTTCCAGGGGCCCTCGCTCTTGGTCGATTTCTCCGGAGGCCGCAAGGACAGGGACGAATCCGCCGTCGAGGTCCTGGTTCTGACTCCGGAAGGCAAGCTCGTGGTGCGCAATTCCCGCATTGACGCCGAAGACGACAACCCCATCGGCAAAGATCGCAAGGTCCGCTACGATGCATGGCGCGAACACGTCAGCTCGCTGCGCAGTGGCGGCGGCGCCAGCGGCAGAGGAGGCGTCGTCATGCCGGGGCTTGGCGCCGGCAAGAAAGACTAGCTTCCCCCCAACCTCGCAGTTTCCCCGGCCCGCGGCCTTTCCACCGCGGGCTTTTTTTGTTGGGTTTGACTGCTTCGGAAAATGCGCTAGAATTGAAACGGAACAGCTCCGGTCAGGGATGGCCGGAGGGGGAAACCTGGAGGAGATTGGAAATGTGGTATTACAACCCCGATCATCCCCTGCGCCGCTTTTTCTCAGGACTCACCGAACAGACCTTTGCCGCCAACCTGGGCATGGCCGATCCGGGCCTCGTCGACTACCTGTCGTTGCTCCTGTCGCGCTTCATCCACATCGACGCCTTGCATCGCTTGAATCTCTCCGGTAAGCGCCTCGAGGAAGTCGCCGACATGCTGCTGGAAGCACAAGCCCTGCCGCCCGAAGGCCGCACCAGCCGCGAGATGCACCGCCACATCGGCGACTACACGCTCTTCTGGACGGGCGTCTATCCCGATGCCCTGCGCCGGCTGCGCTCGGTCCTCAACAAGGACCACTTCGTCGATTACTGCCGGCAGGGAAAGCGCTCCTATTACATCGCCAGCACGTTCGCGGAAGACCCCTACCAGGAAGAAGCCCCGGTGCTGCGCCGTCTCAGCGAGCAATTCGAGCTGTGCGCCTACGGACTGAGCCAGGTCCGCCGCGAATGGGAACACTCCCGCGCCCCGCTCGCTGGCTAGCGCACTCACTTATCCTCAGGCGCCGTGAAATCCGCGATAGAGAGCTGCGCCGGCTGGCGTCCGTCGCGCGTCGAGGTCCACATCAGCTTGCGATAGTCGGGGCTGAACACCGGCAGCACGTCCGCTCCGGGAGCGAAGGTCAGCCGCGTCTTCTTCCCGGTTTCGATGTCCATCCAATACAGATCGTAATTCGGTCGCACCAGCGGGTTGCTGTGGTCGGCCGCGGTGTAGATGATGTGCCGGCTGTCCTTGTACCAATAAGGAGCCCAGAAGACCCAGTTCTCGTCGTCGGTAAGCGCCTTTTCAGCGGTGCCGTCGACGTTGATCACATAGAGTTGCAGGTGGTCCTTCTTCTTGCGGTCGCTGCGGAAGATGACCTTCTTGCCGTCCGGTGAGAAGAACGGGCCGCCGTTGTAGCAGCCGGGCGCCTTGGTCACTTGCCGCACGTTCTTGCCGTCGGCGTCCATGATGAAGAGTTCCAGGTTCTTCTCTCCGGAGCGGTTCGAGCAGAAGACGATCTGCTTGCCGTCGGGCGAATACGATCCCTCGGCGTCGTACCCGGGCGAGTCGGTGAGGCGTTTGAGATTGCCGCCGTCGGGATCGGCTTCAAAGATCTCCATGTAGGGGTCGAAGTCCCATTGGTAGCGGCGGCGCTTCTTCGCTTTGCGCTCCTCCTCGCGCTGGGCCAGCTCGACGGCATAGTGCTTCTTGGCGTCGGGATCGAGATGGCTGCTGGCGAAGATGATTTTCTTGCCATCGGGTGAAAAGTAGCCGCACGTGGTTTTGCCGACGCCGGGGCTGACACGCAGATGCTTGCCCGTTTCCAAATCCATGACGAACATCTGGTAAAACGGATTGTCGCCCTTGTCCTCAGCCTGAAAAATGATGCGCTTGCCGTTGGGCGAAAAGTAACCCTCGCCGGCGCGGACGAAATCGCGCGTCACTTGCCGGATGTTCTTGAGATGCGCCGCCTCCTGCTTTTCCCAATCCCCGCCCGGCTGTCCGCCAAGAGCCAATAGCGCTGCCAGCTTCCACATCTCTCTGCTCCTCTATTTCTTGGTTGCGAACGCGATTCCAACCCATTATAAGCACATCAGGGCAATTGTCTGGTTTCCCACCGCGAGACAACCATGGAATTCCTGCAGAAACCGCCGCAAGGACTCGTCGAGTTGCTTCCCGAAGGCATGAGGCCCTTCGTCGAAGGACCGGGCTGGTACGTCATCCTAGGCGTCGTGGCCCTCATCATTGTCTGGATCTTGTGGTCGGTGGTGAGCCGCCATCTTCCCAAAAAGACCTATGTCCGCCCGTCCGAAAACCTCGAGGAGATCTTGGCACAGTATCCGGAGGCCAAACCGTCCACCGGCGACCAACAATTGCGCGTCGAGGGCGTTCCGGTGCGGATGCGGCTCGTCGTGGTGGCGCCGACCAGCAAGGACGACGAGATCAATTCCGACGCGATCGAGAAACTGCTCGATCGGGTCCTGCCGGGCTTGGGCCGAATCTGCGAGGCCGATCGCCCGCGCGTCCGCGTCTGGCCGCAGCAGCTGAGCTACGAGGGCTTCGCCAAACATCTCCATCGCAACACGATCATCCCCGAAGGCGAGCGCCAGCTGTCGCGCTGGATAGTCGTCGCCGGCCGCGCCAAGCTGGGAAGTCGCCAAATAATGCTCGGCCTTGCAATGCAAGCCATTAAGCCCAACAGCGTTGGCCGCAAGACCATCGACGCCCATCAATGGGACGAGATGCTGCGTATTCGCGTGCGCGATTGACCAATTCTTGAGCACCATTGCCTGCGAGTTAAGCAAGAAAACGCGGCGAGCCAGGAGCATTTGCGATCGAAACGCCTTATCGCTCGCTCGAAAGCGCCAGGGGTATATGAGTGTGGTACTGTGGCGGTCAGCTCAAAACTCCGCCATAACTATCTTTTTTATAAGGGATTACGAAAATGACCTCAGCGCCAAGTAGCGTGGCGGTGAGGTCTTATGGTGGCGGTGATGGCGCCGAAGAGAAACCCTCTGGGGCTTTCCTGCGCATCGTTCTTGAAAGGATTTCACCTCCAAATAACTAACCTTGATTTTCTCGCCGAGGCACGGCGATGTTGACGTACGTGTGCACATGCGGCAGAACGCGATAGTTCCAGACGAAGCCCGGTCCTTCGAGCCGCCAGAAGTGCCAGTTGTTGTCGGTGGCGCCGCCGTCGCGGTAGAAAGCAAGGTGGATGCGGTCGAGGCCGCCGTTGCGCCGGACGATTTGCATCACTTCGTCGGCATCTTCGCGGCGGTACGGCGACAGCACGTCGCGCATCACGCTCTCGATGAGCCGCCGCTGGTCCGCCGTCAAGTCGCTGGCTGCCAAACCCGGGAAGTTGTCGTTGCGGAATTGAACTGACCGGTCGCCCTCGCCCGGGCTGCCGATGACGATGGCCTGGCGTCGCTGCGCTTCTGTCAGGGCATCGAAAACGCTCAACACGCTGCGGGTCTGGTAGTAGAAGCAGTTGCGCTGGCTGTAGCCGTCCGGGCTGTGGCCATAATACATGGGGCCGCCGAAAGCCGCGTCGGGCTCGCTGTTGCCGTCACAGCGGACGGTAAGGTGGTGTCCCGCGAAGACCCAGGCGAATTGGCCGTTGTTGGTCGGATCGCCGAAGATGTAGGCCCCGCAGCCGCCGAAGGAGCCGCTGCCATCGAAAGTGCCGTTGCGCGAAAGGAGCCGATAACCGTCTTCGCCCGACGAAATGCTGCGTAAGATGCGCTGGCAGAGTTCTTGCTGCGGTCGCGTCAAGGCGGTGCCGATGCGGTGCTGGTTAATGGGCGCGTTGTAAAAGCGCAGACGCGTCGCCAGTTGGTTGTTGCCGGCGCCGTGGTTCCACGGCATGCAAACTTGTCGCTTTTGCTCGTCGGATAATCCCTGGTAGAGTTCGCGGATGAGCGCCTCGGCCGGCTTGGCCTGACGTTCCCCTTGAGCGGGCCGACCACCTGCGAAAAGCCGGGGCGCCGCGCCTCCCACCGCCAAGAGTGAAGTTGTCGCTCCAACTGTCTGCATGAAGCCGCGCCGATCCAGCGTCGCGCGATCGACCATCGCGGGATCCTTGCACTCGGGACATTCGATCGCTTGTTTGTCGATCATGTCGAGACTCCTTGCTTGAGAAGGGACAGGCGGGCGGCCCAGGTGGGATTGCATCCATCATGTTCGAGGACGCCGCAAGTGTCAAGTGGCGTCCTCGCTAACCGCAAGTTATAGTTCCTCAGGAGCGCCATTGCCGCCGGGCCACACGAGAATCCAATGCGACTAACCGCCGTCATCCTGATCGCGCTGTCCGCCATCGCCTTGCGATCAATCGGACAGGACAACTCCACGACTCTAATTCGCTCCGCCAAGAACGGCCCATGGTCGCAGGCCGATACGTGGGAAGGAGGCCAGGTTCCCGGCGAAGGCGCACGGGTTCAAATTCGGGTCGGCCATTCCGTCCTCTACGACGCCCGCGCCGATGCCGTTATTCGATCCATCCACGTCGCCGGCACACTGAGCTTCGCCCATGACCGCGACACAATTCTGAACGTCGGCCTCATCAAGATCCAAGCGGGTGATGACGCGAGCGAGAACGGCTTCGACTGCGACGCCGCCCATCTCGACGACATGGATGCTGCCTTGCCGCGGCCGGCGCTTGAGGTCGGCCGCCCGGACCGACCCATCGCTACCGGCCGAACGGCATCGATTCGGTTGCACGCCATCACCGGGACCAGCAAGGAAAGTTGGCCCGCCATCGTCTGCTGCGGCGGTCGCATGGATTTCCACGGCGCCCCGATGAGCCGCACCTGGATCAAGCTCGGCGCCGACGCCAACAAGGGCGACGCGACGGTCACCCTCGCCGAGGAAGTATCCGGCTGGAAGTCCGGCGACCGCGTCATCGTCACCGCTACCCAGGGCGAGCGCGGCACCGAAGGCACGCGCCGGCCAGGAACCGGAGACGTCCAAGTGCAAACCGAGGAGCGGACGATTAAGAAAATCGACGGCGGCAGAGTCGTTCTGGACAAACCGCTCGCGTACACGCACAAGGGGACAGGCGAATTCCGCGGAGCCGTTGCCAATCTCAGCCGCAATGTCGTGATCGAGTCGGCCGACCCGAACAAGGCCAGGGGGCACACGATGTACCATCGCGGCTCGGCGGGCGCGATTAGCTTCGCCGAGTTCCGCTATCTCGGCAAGGAAGGCGTGTTGGGCCGCTACAGCATCCACTTTCACCTGTGCGGCAACACCATGCGTGGCAGTTACGTCCTCGGCGCCTCGATCTGGGACAGCGGCAATCGCTGGCTCACCATCCACGGCACCAATTACCTGGTCGTCCGCGATTGTGTCGGCTACCGCAGCGTCGGCCACGGCTTCTTTCTTGAGGACGGCACTGAAACCCACAACGTCCTCGACCGCAACCTCGCCGTGCAAGCCTTTGCAGGCAAGCCCCTTCCCAAGCAAGCGCTGCCGTTTGATGAAAACAATGGGGCGGGCTTCTGGTGGGCCAATAGCCTCAACACTTTCACGCGCAATGTCTCCTGCGAGAACGATCGCTATGGCTTCCGCTTCGAAGCGACCAAGACCAGCGCCTTCAAGCTGCACTTGCCGATCGTGCAGCCCGACGGCAATCGCGAAATCATCGACATCCGCACCCTGCCCTTCATCCGCTTTGAGGACAACGAGGCCCACTGCGACGGCCGTTACGGCTTCAACCTCGGCGAGGGCGTGGCGCGGATCGGACCCGATCGCCGGCATCCCTTCATCATCCGCAACATGAAAATCTGGGAGGTCCACTACGCCTTCAGGCCGCAGTCGCCGTCAGTCCTTGTCGAGAACATGCAGATCCATCGCTGCGACTACGGCGTTTATCATCCCAACTACGACAACCACGTTTATCGCAATTTGACCATCAGCGAAACCAACTCCGAGCCGTTCAACCGCGGCCACGACGACGACAGCGTGCAGTACGGCTCGCTCACCGTCGACGGACTGACCTTCTCGGACTTGCGCGACAATCCCATTCCGATGATTCAGATTTCCGACGACAACCCGCTCGGCGCCGCCGAGACGCACATCCGCAACCTCCGAGTCGTGGCGCGCAAGGACAACGGCAAGCGCGCCCTGGTCAACCTCGGCGGCGGAAGCAGGCCCACGCCGAAGACCCCGACTTGCGTACCCGTTTACTTGCACGATTATTTCGGCCCGGGCCGGACGGCGAAAGTGCTGAGCGTGAAGTCGAAAGACCTGGGCCACGATGGACTCGAGTACACGAGCCAGCCGCCGCTCACGGGCGACGCCTCGCGTGTGGCCGAGACCAAGGACGTGGATTTCCCGAAGCTGCTCGATCCCGTCTATGATCTTCCGCCCGCGACAGTGATCACGCACATTCGACGTGGCGGAGACAAACTCATTGTCCGCGGCACGGCGATGGGAAGCGCCACGCTCACAAAAGTAAGCGTGAACGGCAAGAGTGTGACTCCTTTGAGCTCGAACTTCGCCGAGTGGGAGGCGACCGTGCCGGCGAACGGCGATGTGATTCGACTCGAAGCCCATGCCGAGGACGCGACCGGCAATGTCGAGCGGACACCTCACAAGGTCAAATGGCGAAACGATTGAAGTGGCGACCGGTTTCCAACCGGTCCGTTCGGCAAGTGGAAACTTGCCGCCACAGACAAGTCAACCCGCACTAAAGGTTATCCGCCGCCGTGTCTGCGCGACCCGTTGCGGCGGCATTGCCGCGGCCCCATTGCCAGTCTTTCACCGAGGGCATGTCGTCGCCGTGGGCGTTGATGTACTCCTTGTGGTCCAGGAGAATGTCGCGCATCGCTTGCTTGACGTACGCGGCCTTGGCGCCAAGATCGGGCACGCGGTCGATCACGTCTCCGGCCAGATGAAAGCGATCCAAATCGTTGAGAACCACCATATCGAAGGGCGTCGTCGTCGTGCCCTCCTCTTTGTAGCCGCGAACGTGCAGGTTATGGTGCCCGGTCCGGCGGTACGTCAAGCGATGGATCAACCATGGATAGCCGTGAAAGGCGAAAATGATCGGCTTGTCCGTCGTGAACAGGGTATCGAATTCCTTGTCGGAAAGGCCGTGCGGATGCTCGCTTGCCGATTGCAGCTTCATGAGGTTGACCACGTTGATCACGCGAATTCTCAGCTCCGGCACGTGTTTGCGAAGCAACTCGACGGCTGCAAGGGTCTCCAGCGTCGGCACGTCGCCGCAACAGGCCATGACGACGTCGGGCTCGCCGCCGCGGTCGTTGCTGGCCCACTCCCAAATTCCCAACCCGGCCGTGCAGTGCTTGATGGCCTGATCCATAGTGAGCCAAACAGGAGCCGGTTGCTTGCCGGCCACCACCACATTGATGTAATTGCGGCTGCGAAGGCAGTGATCCGTCACACTAAGCAGGCAGTTGGCGTCCGGCGGCAGGTAAACGCGGATCACCCCGGCCTTTTTGTTGACCACGTGGTCGATGAATCCCGGATCCTGGTGGCTAAAGCCGTTATGGTCCTGCCGCCACACGTGCGAGGAAAGGAGATAGTTCAGTGAGGCGATCGGCCGCCGCCACGGAATATGGCCGCAAACCTTGAGCCACTTGGCGTGCTGGTTGAACATCGAGTCGATGATGTGAATAAACGCCTCATAGCAGCTGAAGAAGCCGTGTCGTCCTGTCAGCAGATAACCCTCCAGCCAACCCTGGCATTGGTGCTCGCTAAGAACCTCCATGATTCGGCCGTCGGGGCTGAGGTGGTCGTCCTCCGGATAAATCTCGGCCATGTAGCAGCGATCGGTGACTTCGAGAACGTCCTGCCAGCGGTTGGAGTTGTTCTCGTCCGGGCTGAAGAGACGGAAGTTCTTGCTGTCGCGATTGAGCTTCATCACGTCGCGGAGGAACCTGCCCTGCACCCGCGTGGCTTCCGCGAAGAACGCTCCGGGATTGGATACTTTGACCGCGTAGTCGCGAAAATCCGGCATCTTCAGGTCTCGCAGTAAGAGACCGCCATTGGAGTGTTGGTTGTCGCTCATGCGGCGCTGGCCCTTGGGCGCAAGCTCGGCCAATTCCGGTTTCAAGCGGCCGCCCGAATCGAAGAGTTCGTCGGGTCGATAGCTTTTCATCCATTTTTCAAGGATGCGGACATGCTCGGGCTTGTCCATGTCGCCCATGGGAACCTGGTGGCTGCGCCAGTAATCCTCGCACTTCTTGCCGTCGATCTCAGCCGGACAGGTCCAGCCTTTCGGCGTACGCAGCACAATCATCGGCCATTCGGGTCGCTTGACGATGCCGTTCATTCGCGCATCGGACTGGATTTCCTTAATCTCCGCGATTGCCTGGTCGAGCGCTGTCGCCAGTTGCTGATGCACGTTCTCGGGTTCGTGTCCCGCGACGAAATGGGGCTTGTATCCATATCCTTCCAAGAGCTTCTGCAATTCCTCCGGCGGAATGCGGGCCAGGAAGCAGGGGTTTGCGATCTTGTAACCGTTGAGATGGAGAATGGGCAACACGCAGCCATCGCGAGCTGGGTTGAGGAACTTGTTGCCGTGCCAACCAGTGGCCAGGGGCCCAGTCTCGGCCTCGCCATCGCCGACGACGCAGGCGACGATGAGGTCCGGGTTGTCGAATGCGGCGCCGTAAGCGTGCGACAAGGCATAGCCCAACTCGCCTCCTTCATGGATCGAGCCCGGTGTTTCCGGGGCGACGTGACTGGGAATGCCGCCGGGGAAACTGAACTGCTTGAATAGCCGTTTGATCCCGTCCAAGTCTTGCCCGATGTTCGGGTAGACTTCCGTGTAGGTGCCTTCGAGCCAGGCATTGGCGACGAGCGCGGGACCTCCATGCCCTGGGCCGATGACGTAAACCATGTTCAAATCATGGCTTTTAATCATTCGGTTGAGGTGAACGTAAATCAAGTTCAGCCCCGGCGTCGTCCCCCAATGTCCCAACAACCGCGGCTTGACGTGTTCACGCTTGAGCGGCTCCCTCAGGAGCGGGTTATCCATCAGGTAGATTTGGCCTACGGACAGGTAGTTGGAAGCACGCCAGTAAGCGTCCATCTTGCGCAGCTCGTCGACGGACAGAGGCCCTGTCGGCGCGGTTTTGGTGGCCGGCTTCTTGCCTGCGATTGTTGTGGCCATGGTCGGTCCTCGTGCTGGGATGTGTTCGAACACGAACCGCCTGGTGAAGTGATACGACTGATCCTGGTCCGCGAACAGACGCGCGTCAATTGGCGCAGCTTGCGAAAGCCGGATCGAATCGCTGCAGAAATTCCATCACTACTTCGGCGACGACTTCAAGGTCGAATGCCCCGCCGGCTCCGGTCAGTTTCTGACCATCGAAGCGGTTCCCTGCGAGTTGACCCGACGCTTGACTCGGATCTTCCTGCGCGATGAGAAAGGCCGCCGTGCGGCGTTAGGATACAATGAGAAGCTGCAGAACGACCCTCATTTCCGGGATCATATGCTGTTCTTCGAGTATTTCTACGGCTACGACGGCCGCGGACTCGGCGCCTCGCATCAAACGGGTTGGACCGGTCTCATCGCGAAACTGCTTCAGCCGCGTCGACCTGAAACATCGGAGGAAACTTGTTCCCGGATTCCCGCAAATGCGCCGGTGGCTCGGCATCATCACGACGTGGAGACGCGATGACGTCGGTCGCTTCCGCCGTTGATAGAATTCTTACCGCGAAGGACGCGCATGCATCCGACACAAGCCTGCTCGTCGGCGTCACGGGTATCGACGGCTCCGGCAAGGGCTATGTGAGCGAGCGAATCGCAGCCGGTCTGCAGGACAATGGAATCCGGTTTGCCCAAATCAACGTGGATGGTTGGCTCAACCTGCCTTCCAAGCGATTCAACTCGGCCAATCCCGCCCAGCACTTCTACGACCATGCGATCCGATTCGACGAGTTGTTTGCACAGCTTGTGCTGCCGCTCAAGGCAAAACGCTCTCTTCGCTTGGAAGCTGAACTCGCAGACGCGACGGACGCGGAACGTCTTCGGCGCCACACGTACGAATTTGCTGAGATCGACGTGATCTTGCTGGAAGGCATCTTCCTTCTCAAGAAGCCCTTTCGCCCGCATTTCGATTTGACGTTCTGGATTGACTGCTCGTTTGAAACCGCGTTCGAGCGGGCGCTAGAGCGCGGGCAAGAAGGGCTGCCAGCGGACGAAACCATCCACGCCTACGAAACCATCTACTTTCCGGCCCAACGCATCCACATCGCGTTGGACGACCCACATTCTGTGGCGACAGCGGTCATATGCAACGATTCGAAGATTAGCCCCAGTCCTTGAGCGCGCTCGCCTGATTCCACTTTCTTCGCTTCGACCTTCTTAAGGCGCACGAAGTAATTCTCTTTGAGGATCTTCTCTTCACCATCGGCCTTGAATCCGCAGGAAACAATCTCCTTCATGAATACGTCCTGGTCGGCGCGAACATGATTCATGACCCAGTCCGTGCTTTCCCCTTTCTTGCGGTGAAAGTCGATCAGGATGAGCTGTCCGCCCGGACGAAGAGCTTCATGAATCGACTTCATGGTCTTCAGCGGATATTCGAAGTGATGAAACGTGTCGCAGATGAAGACCAGGTCAACGGAATTGGGCGGCAGTTTCGCCGAGCTTTCGCTGCAAACGACGCCGAGGACGTTCTTGATGCCCGCCGCGTCGCACGTCTTTTCGATGTGGCGAATGAACTCCGGAGCGATGTCCACCGCATACACCTTGCCTTTGGGAGCGACGGCGACGGCGAACAGGCGTGTGAAAAGTCCGGTGCCGGCCCCGACGTCGGCCACGACCATACCAGGCTTGAGCTTGCAGGCCGCGACAATCTCTTCACGTTTGGTGAAGATTTCCCGGCTTTCGACTTCGAACTTCTTAATGAACTCCTTGACGTCAGGATTTTCAAAAGGCTTGTTGATCCCCGGCCGGACGCTTTTCTCCTGGGCTTCTGCCAAAGGCTCAAACAGACAGGCGCACAACACACATACAACAAGAACACGTGAACGTCTGAGTTTCACGACGATTCTCCAAAACAAGTACCGAAAAAATGAAGGCGCTGGGATTCGAACCCAGGACCTACGGATTAAAAGTCCGTTGCTCTACCGCTGAGCTACGCCTCCCGGACCAAGCCCCATTCTATTCGCCGCGCACTCCGAAGCAAACCAACCAAGCCCTATCCCGAGTACCCGTTCACAAGGGCGACATGGCGCGAGAGACGACTTGCACGAGCAATATCCGCGACGGGTGCCGAGGCCCTGGCCCCACGTTCGCTCGACAAGTGCTTACCGCCGGAGTGGGTGGACCGCTGCTAATTCGCGATGCCGCCCGTGAAGCTTGGCCGAGGCGCGCCCGCGATCCCCGGCCTTACCGTTTTCAAGCTTCCGGTCCCCGGACGAAGCTACGTCATCGGTGCGGACCCGGCAGAGGGCAACCCGACGAGTGACGAGAGCGCCGCATCCGTGATCGACGAAGAAGAAGGCGAGGAAGTCGCCCACCCTGCGGGCCGGTTCGAGCCGGCGACGTTTGCCGCCCATGTTAACGCAGTGGGCGTGTGGTACAATCGGGCTTCGGTCATGGTGGAGAGCAACAACCACGGCCACGCGGTTATCTTGTGGCTTCGCGACAACAGCAAATTACTCTTGCTTTGCGGACATGACTTCAACACTGGTTGGCACACGACCACGAAGGGCAAGAGCCTACTTTACGACCGCGCCGGCGAGGACCTGCGCGACGAGGAAGCGAAGATTCACGCCCTGGAAACGTATTGCCAGCTCGTGAGTATCGAAGGGTCAACGTTGCGAGCGCCCGAGGGGCAGCTCGACGACCGGGCGACGGCGTTTGTCCTCGCGCTGCAAGGACGCGCCCGTCGCAAGCGCTGGAGCGCCCCACAGAAGGGCGGGGAACAAGGACGTGCGTCCTTGTGCCGGGCCGACGTAATCCGTTCGGATTGACCGAAGGAAGGACTAGCGCTAACAGCGCCGCCACGCCATGCGGCGAGGTCTACCTACCGCGCGGTTGGAAGCCGGTGGGAATGTAGACGAATCGAAGAAGCCATCAGATGCGAGTCGTTTTCTTCTCCCTGGACGACGCCGCGCCAACTCAAACGGGCGTCCTATCTCTCGTCAACGGCGCGCCCGTGTTCGAAGGGGATGAAACGGTCAGGACCATGCTTGATCGGCCGATCTTTGACCATGAGGCAAAGGTGCAAGTGTCGCTCAAGGACAACCCCACGCGGTACATGGAACTCTTGCCGATGCGTTACGCGGGGAGCTACTTTTGGGCGCAGCAGGAAGCGGACGAGCCATTGCCCCTTTGAAAGCGTCAAGGATTTCCACGCCGCGCTCTGTACATTCTTACTAGTCCCTAACCAAGCGTAATCCTGTCGTCCGTTCAAGAATTCTTCAAAAAAATTCGAAATCCCTTGGCTTTTCCGCGTCTTTGAAGTGTAGTCGCTTTCAAGGACACGAACAA
>JACPZP010000042.1 GCA_016195405.1 Planctomycetota bacterium
GAGCGCCCGGACCAACCGATGCGGCTCGAACCGCATGATGATGCGCGCTACGTCGCCGTCAGTCCCGACGGTCGATGGGTGGCCACCGGCAGCCACAACGGAACGGGGGTCAAAATCTGGGAAGCCCGGAGCGGCGCGTTCGTGAAGGAGCTTCCCGTCGATATGACACGGGTCGGCTTCAGTCCCGACGGTAAATGGCTGTGGACGTGGCTGCGCCTGTGGGCGGTCGGTTCGTGGCGGGAAGGGCCCCAGATCGGCGGCGGAGGTTTTGCGTTCTCCCTCGATAGCAAGCTGCTGGCGGTGGCGACCGGCGGGGTAGTGCGGCTCGTCGATCCGGACACGGGCCGCGAATACGCCCGGCTGGAAGACCCCAACCAGGACCGCGCCTTCTATCTGAGCTTCAGCCCCGACGGCACGCAACTGGTAGCCAGCAACAACGACAGCCAGTCGATCCACGTCTGGGACCTACGTGCCATCCGGGAGCAATTGGCCAAAATGGAGTTGGACTGGGACCCGACGCCGTACCCGCCCGCTGAGCCAGACGACGGCAAGTCGCTGCGGGTCGAGGTCGACCGTGGCAGCCTTGACATGCTGCTTCAGGCCGAAAACTATGGGCAGCAAGCTAACGGGTTTCTCCAGTCGAAGCAATGGGACAAGGCCATCGGCGTCTACGCCCAGGCCATCGAATTGGACCCAAAGAACGACACAATCCTGAATGACTTCGCGTGGTTGCTCGCCACCTGCCCGGATGCGAAATTTCGTGATCCGAAGCGGGCCCTCGAACTGGCCGCAAGAGCCGTCAAACTGACGCCGCAGGACGGAAACGCCTGGAACACGCTGGGCGTGGCCCAGAACCGCGCGGGTGATTGGAAGGCCGCCGTCGTGACGCTCGTGAAGTCAAATGAGTTGCTCGGTGGGAAAGAGCTGAGCTTCAATGCCTTCTTCCTGGCCATGGCCCACTGGCAATTGGGCAACAAAGAAGAAGCACGCACGTGGCACGATCGTGCTATCCAGTGGATGGACAAGAACAGGCCGCATGATGAAGAGCTGCGCCGCTTCCGCGCCGAAGCCGCGGAACTGCTGAAGAACGAATCAGGAGTCAGGAATCAGAAGTCAGAGAAGAAGTAATTGCCTCGCTGACTCCTTTACCCTAACCCCTGGAACCCAAACGGCCGGTGAGTCCCAACCGCGAAGAAGGACAATCACCGGCCCGGCCAAGCCCCGGCGCTCGGTCTGCGCGCCGAGGGCGATGGCATTTTCATTTTAACGCGGGCCAACCTGAAAAAGGAGACTCGAACCATGTCATTCACTCATTGGCTGTCAAACCAGCTGGACCTTTCACCCCTGCCCTCGTCCCGACGTAAGACACTCGCCGCGCGGACCACCTTCCGGCCCAGGTTAGAGCTGCTGGAGGACCGGACGTTGCCGTCGAGTTACACCGCCGCCACCACTTCGGAATTAATCGCCGACATCACCTCGGCCAACCAGGCCGGCGGGACGAACACCATCGCCTTGGCGGCCAGCACCACCTTCGATCTCACGGCGGTGAACAACACCACCACCGGCAAGAAGGGGCTGGGCGCCAACGGACTGCCGGTCATCAAGATCGGGGACAACCTGACCATCATCGGCAACGGCGACATCATCGAGCGGAGCACGGCCGCGGGTACGGCGGCCTTCCGCCTGTTCCAAGTGGCCCAGGGCAGTTCGCTGACGCTGCAAGACGTGAAGCTGCAAAACGGCCTGGTGCAAGGCTCGGCGGGCGCGCCGGCTGCTGACGGCGGCGCCATCTACAACCTCGGCACGCTGACGGTGAGCGGCAGCACTCTGTCCGGCAACTCCGCCGGCGGACACGGCGGCGCCATCACCAACAAGGGCACGCTGACGGTGAGCGGCAGCAGCCTGTCCAACAACTCCGCAGGCAGCGGCGGAGGCATCAACAACGACGGCATGCTGACGGTCAGCAACAGCACCCTGCTCCGCAACATCGGCGACGGCATCAAAAACAGCGGCACGGCGACGGTCAGCGGCAGCACCCTGTCATACAACTCCTCTCACGGCGGCGGCGGCGGCATTGTCAACGACGGCGGCGGCACGCTGGCGCTCAGCGGCAGCACCCTGTCGTACAACACCGCTCAGGCCGGCAATTGGGGCGGCGGATTTCTAATGTTCTCCGGCACGCTGACGATCAGCGGCAGCATCCTGTCCAACAACACCGCTGTTGCGGGGGTTGGCGGCGGCATCTACTGCGGCGGAGGCACAGTGATCGTCAGCGGCAGCAGTCTGCTCGGAAACTCCGCGGGCAACGGCGGCGGCCTCTATATTCAGGGTCGCAGCACCTCACTGGCGATCAGTGGGGGCAGTACCATCTCCGGCAACACCTCCTCCGGAAACGGTGGCGGAATCGAGGTCTATAGCGGCACGGCGACGGTCAGCGACAGCACCCTGTCCGACAACTCCGCCAACGGCAGCGGCAGTTTCGGGCGCGGCGGCGGCATCTACATCTATAGCGGTGCGCTATCGGTTAACGGCAGCACTCTGACCGGCAACTCCGCCGCTCAGCAGGGCGGCGGCATCTACGTTGGCGATGGCGCCGGCGGCGTTTTCGCCATCACGGCGACCGTCAGCGGCATCAGCCTGACCGGCAACTCCGCCGGCGAGGCGGGCGGCGGCATCTACATCAGCACCTACGCCACGGTGACGGTCAAAAACTCCAGCAGCATCACCGGGAACAGCGCCCCCGCTGGCTTTGGCGCTGACATCTACAACCTCGGCGTGCTGCACCTGGACAGCAGCAGCACAATCGGCACCCTCGATGGCAACCCCGCCGTGCTTATCTAAAGTCCCCGGCGACACCAACGCCGCCGGCTGGGGCTGGTTCGTCGATCCGACGCCGTGGGAGGATTGCGAGTTCACCACGCCCGGCAACCAGGACGAGCAGAAACGCATGGACATGCTCAGCGCCTTGGCATGCGAGCTGTACCCGCCGCCCGTCAAGCCACGAAAGATCGGGGCATCCGAAGTCGTCTTCACAGACGCCGAAACAAATTGTCACGCAAGCTGCTGACATGGTAGCTCGGGACCTGGGAGAGTTGAATGAAACGGATCTGGGCCGGGCGTGGGCCGAGGGTTTGGAGGGAATTTCGCTCGCTCCGCGCAAGTTTGAGGCGCTGGTTCAGGTTGTGGAATATGCGCGTGCCGTCCTTGGATTTGGAATGTCCTCGGACGAAATGGAGGCCCTTTTTCGAAAAACCAAGAACCACACGCGTGCTGCCTTCTTATTTTGTCTAGCGAGCGATCTCAGACAAATCCCAAGCAGCTTGCATGCGGCCTTAGACCACCTGGAAGATTGCATGAATCTGCTTCCATCGGAAGCGTCATTTCATTTTTTTAAGGGACGATGGTTGGATCTTTGGTTGGATCAAGGAATCTTGTTGGCGCGAGCTCTTAATTTGCCCGTAGCTGAGGAATTAGCGGCAACAGATTCGGTCAAGGCGTGGGTAATCGAGAGCTACGAGAGGGCGGTTGAACTGGAGCCTGACTGGGATGAGCCGCGCGAGAAGCTGCGGAGTCTCCAGTCGGAATGATGATCAAAACAATGCGCTTTCAAACCGCCGTTGCCGGGTATGTCTGGGTAGTTCACAGGACAGGCAAAAACCAGGACTAAGAACGCGTTGCCTTTATTGATGAAACTCAAACTGCAATCGAGCAACCACGTGTCCGCTTTGGCGGACCAGGCCATCGGTCGGATCGAGCAGGGAATGCCCGATCCGCTAGAATGAAGATGGCCTTGACTAATCGAGAATTCACGAGAACCACCAATTATGCCCGTTTACGTCTGTTTTCGCGGCGACTGTCATAACTTGGCGTTCGAGGAGCCTGGTCTGCGCCTTTTTGAGGCCGAAGGCGCCCTTGGAGAAAAGTGGCTTTGCGTTGAAACCGCGCTGGGCGAGATACCCGACGAGCTGCCTAACCGCTTTTTTGAGCTACTGGGAACACAGCGCTTGAGCCACAAGATATCGGAAGGCCTCGCAGATTGGTCGTGACCAATGGCCTGGAGTCGTTACAGTTGAAGGCCGAACCGCAGAAGAAGCGTGGCACCGCGCTATGCGCAAGGCGCTTGGACCCCGCGTGGTCTGGAAGGAGGTCCCTCAAATGACCTTAAGCATCGAAGCCGACCCAGCCCCCCTGCGCACGGACGAATACGGCGTGATTCGCGTCGGAAATTCCCAGGTACTCTTGGACGTCGTAATCCGCGAATTCAAGAACGGCGCATCTCCCGATGGCATCGTTGCCGGTTATCCGTCGCTCAAGCTTGAAGATGTGTACGGCGTCATCGCATATTATCTTCGCCACCAATCCGAGATCGACGAGTACCTCAGTACCCGCCGCGAAGAGGCGGCAAAGCTGCGGCAGGAGATCGAGACCAAGCAGGGAAGCCAGGCAGAACTCCGAGAAAAACTGATGGAACGCAAGCGGCAGATGGAGCAAGAGCATGCTGCGGCTCATCAGTGATGAGGACGTCCACGGAGACCTCATCCGAGATTTACAACGCCGCGAGCCTCAGCTAGACTTGGTTCGAGCCCTCGATGTCGGGCTGGACCACACCCCTGATGAATTGATCTTAGAATGGGCCGCAGTGCATATTCGCCTGCTTTTGACGGGCGATGTAAATAGCATGGTTGGCTTCGCGTGGGCTCGCGTACGGGCGGGCCTGCCAATGTCAGGAGTGCTTGCCCTTCGTGAAAACGCGCCGCGTGGCCAAACCATTGACGATATCCTCGTTGTCATAAATTGTCAGACGGAGGAAGAAGTGAAGGACCGCGTTTTGTATATTCCTCTGTGATTTATTTCTCCCTCGTGTCGTGAGATGTCGGGTTAAGTCCCATAACGAGCGAAACCCTTGCCTCCAGTTGCCAGCGGGTCATGCCGGGGACTCTGGAGGGACTGCCGGTGCACTTATGGAGGTACGGCCGCTCCGAGTACTCCGCGGCCTAGGGCGGAGGAAGGTGGGGATGACGTCAAGTCCTCATGGCCTTTATGCCCAGGGCTGCACACGTGCTACAATGGCATGAACAAAGACTGCCATGACGGAATTGGGATTTGCGCAAACTACGGACGGCGGACGCGGCCGTCGATGACGGCTTTTTTACGGA
>JACPZP010000044.1 GCA_016195405.1 Planctomycetota bacterium
TCGGCGCACCTTCCCCGTGGCCGTGAGGCCGTGCCTTCGTCCGCAACCGCGAAAACAGGGAAGCCGGGCTGCCAGAAACCGCCAAGAGAAAGCGGGTCGGTTGGATTGCGCACCGGCCGGGGAGTTTTTTTCAGAGCAGTTCATTTTTTCGGACTTTCGGGGTCGGCCACGCGGGCGTTCGCTGAAACGCAGGCCAAGCGTTTTTGACATCCCGTCCGCCCAGAAGACGCTCCCGTACGGCCTGCCGCTGACAACGGAGCGACGCAAAGCGCCAAGCGCCACTTCCGTCATGGGCGTGTGCAGCCACTGCCGCCAATACGCCTGGCGTCGGCTATCGTCCTTGCCCAGCGTGTCCCAGACGGGCAAACGGCTAAGCAAAGGATCGGTGCGGCCCATCCCGTGCACCGGATAACTGGACCAAGGGTAACTGGCCAAGTCCGACACCATTGCCGCGCGAAAGGGATTTGCCTCGATGTAGCGCAACACCACCAAGGCATGGGCATCCTCTTCGATCACAGGGCTTTTGAATCGTCCTTGCCAGATGTGACCGACCGTGCCCCGGGCTTTGTGGAAATGCCAGGTATGCGCGACGCTTAAGGACTGTAGGATGCGGCTGATCGACTGGCGGGTCTCTGGACTGAGCAGTAGGTGAAAATGATTGGTCATGAGGCAGTATCCGAAAAGCCGGAAGGGATAGCGTTTCTGCGTTTGGGAGAGTGCCTTGAGAAAAGTGAGGTAATCGCTCGCCCCAAAGAAAATGGGACCGCGGTTATTGCCACGGTTGATGGCGTGGTAGAGCAATCCCCCGCTTCGGCCGACCACGCGGCCTTAGAGTGTATTCCAGACCCAGCCGCTTGGCAACGCGACGCTGACAAACCTCCGCACCGAACGGCGATCCTCGCGTGACCGCTCTGCGAATCGCTTCCAACTCCGCCTCGGTTTGCGGCCGATTGACAAGCTTGAGCCAATCGCTCGGCAACCCTGCAATCCCGCGCAAGATGGTGACGCGCACGCCGTGATAGCGCTGCCCGTAAAGCGGGGCTGCGGAGTGCCGGGGGTGGTATAAAAACCTGTCGCCGCCGTCAAATATGCGGGGACTACTATTCAGAGTGACAATCGAAAAAGGCCAAAACGGAGGCGTAATGCCGCGAACCCAAACGGCCGCGCTTCTTGGTTGCGTGCGCAGCCTGAAGCAAAGGGAAGAAGCTCGCGCGCTTTCCGACGGGGAACTCCTGCGCCGTTTCATCGGCCAGAATGACGAGACGGCCTTCCGGGCGATCGTTGGGCGCCACGGCCCGATGGTTTTTCGAGTGGGCCTGCGGCTCTTGCACAGCGAACAAGACGCAGAGGATGTCTTCCAGGCCACGTTCCTTGTGCTCGCGAAGAAAGCCGCGGCGGTGCAACGGCAGGATTCCATCGGCAGTTGGTTGTTTGGAGTCGCTTACCGCTTGGCCTGGAGAATGAAAAGAAGTTTGGCGCGGCAGCGTGTACGCGACATGCGTGCACGTGACATGCGTGTACGCGACATGCGAGCACGAGGCAAGCGGTGTCCCGATCCACTAGCAGCGCTCAGTGTGCGCGAGGCCCAGGAGATTGTCGATGCCGAACTGGCGCGCTTGCCGGAACGGTATCGCGGCCCACTGGTGTTATGTTGTTTGGAAGGCGCCACGCGGGACGAGGCTGCCCGCCAGCTTGGATTGACGCCGAGCACGCTGAAAAAGCGGCTGGAACGCGGGCGAGCATTGTTGCACAAACGACTCGGCTGCCGGGGTTTGACGGTGACGGGGGCGCTCATAGCCTCATTCGTGGCTGAAGGATTGGCTTCGGCGGCTGTCCCAGCGCTGTTAATGACGTCAACCATCAAGGCCGCGGCAATTGTTGCGGCGGGGGGCGCGGCGACCGCGGTCGTGTCGACCAAGGTCGCCGCCTTAACACAAGGAGCGCTTAGAACCATGTTGCTGACCAAACTCAAGATTGCGACGGCGCTGCTGCTGATGATCCTGGCCTGCATCGGGGCCGGTTCGATTGTTCTTGCCTGCTGCCTCTCGACAGCGGGCGAACCACAAGCGGAGCAACCACAAGGAAAGCAGGCCGAAAGAACCGTCGTCCCGAAGTCCATCGTCGGCGTCGGAGAAGGAGTACAGAACGTCGTTTGGGGTCCCAACGGCAAGTTTCTGGCAGTCCTCACCAACATTTACGACGTCGGGGAGGATGTTGTTAACGGCAAGAAGCAACCGCTACTGTTCGAGCATTGCACGCTGATGCTCTGGGACGTGGAAAAGCAAGAATGGAAGCTGACAGCCGTCCCGCTGGAGGCGAAGGTCCGGGTTAACGCACTTGCCGTCTCGCCCGACGGTAAAACGCTGGCCTTCGGCCTGCATGACCTCAGCCGAATAGGCGGAGATGATATCCGCCTTGTCGATGTCGAGAAGGGCAAGGTGACGAAGAGCTTCCCCTTCTCAACAGAACCAGGGACGTGGCTTATGGGGCTTGTCTTCACGTCCAACGACAGTTTGGCAGCATGGGGCAAAGACGTCCCCGAGAGATCCGTAGTGAAGGTTTTCGACGTGAAAAAGGAAAAGCCGGAAGGCGCCGTCGCAATTAAGGCCGATCCTGATACGGAAGTCACCTGCTTTGCGATCTCGTTCAATGGACGGTCCGACGCTCTAGCGATCGACAACACGATTAAGGTTGTGCCCGAAGGAAGCAATAAGGCCGTGGACCTGGAAGGCCACAGCAAGCGGATTTTCGCCCTCGCATTCTCTCCGAAAGACAAGGTGTTGGTAAGCGGCAGTCGAGACACGGTGAAAGTCTGGGACGTGAGTGACGGTAAGCTGCTGCATACCCTGACCACCGATGATCAGCCGCTCAACGCTATGGCTCTGTCCCCGAGCGGAAAGACCGTGGCGATCGGGATCGTAGTCCGAAAAGACGAAAAGGTCGCCGGGCATGAGGTGAGGCTGTTCGACGTGCAGACCGGAAAGCTGAAACGCACGCTCAAAGTCACGGGGAAGGTGGGCATAACGACGCTAGCATTCTCGCCCGATGGCCAAACGCTGGCAGCCGGGGGTCTTGCAGTCGACGCAGACTACAATACGCTTGGTGAACTGCGGCTCTGGCCACTGGGCAAAGATACGAAGTGAACCGCGCAGCCGGTTGTGCCCACTACGGAATGATGGCGCCGCGGGAATTGAAAAGGGGTCGGGAGTGTGCAGCCCATAATGCCGCATGACTAGCCGGTGGAAGTCCGGTCGTGGGAATTGGTTGTCTGCCCACGTAGTCATACTCGACGTCTGCTCGGGGCGACCTGAGGGGCGAAAGCTCGAGTGTAAACGCCCTCTTGAGGAGGGATAGCAAATGGCCAGGCCGCAGCGATAAGCGAACTCTACAGCCTCGAAACCCCTAATGTGGATGCCGAGCCCGTACTCCCGAGGCGAAGGCCAGTGCCGCGGATGAAGCAACAACCGAGCGCAATCCGCGGGGCCACCGGGGTAGGGGAGGCGGCATGGCCGTACAGCCACGCGGAGTAAATTGGGGACCCTCTGGCTCTGCCGCCCCGAGCAGATCCTCGGGCGTCAAATGCCGGTGGATTGCCACCGGAGTTGCAAGGCCAGAGGCGCGGATGAGGCCATAGTAAGCGAGGACCCGGCGGGACAGCATAACCCGCTGGCGAGCCAAGGGCCTCTGGACTGACGTGCCCCGGTCGTTTGCGATCGTGCCGACTGGGCCGTAAGGCTCTACTAAGGGTAGTCCGTCAGGACCACGATCAAGGGTGACTTGGGCGTAAGAGACTTTCGACCCCATTGTGCGTGTGCGTTCCGTGCCGAATTCCGCAATGGTTGACAGATTCCGTCCGATGGTACATAATACCTCCAGATTCACATTTATGGAGGCGTTTTGTACATGGCCAGCGACAGGGTGGATCGAGACACCGAGGTTGTCCACAAGGCGAGAGCCGAGTTCCGCCGGCACGGCGGCCTGCTGCGTATGGCTGATGCGGTCAGGTCCGGGATTCACCGCCGGACCCTGTACGCCATGCGTGACGCGGGTCAGGTCGAAGTCCTCGCCCGTGGCCTCTACCGACTAGCCGATGCTCCACCGCTTGGCAATCCCGACCTCGTCACCGTTGCGGCCAAGATCCCTCACGGGGTCGTCTACCTGATCTCCGCGCTGGCGTACCACGAGATGACCACGCAAATACCGCATGAGGTCTGCATCGCCGTTCCTCGCAACAGCGAACCCCCGCATCTCGACTACCCTCCGATTCGCGTGGTTCGGCTGAGCCAGGCCCCTTACGAGGTCGGCATAGAGACACACAAACTCGATGGCGTAGCGGTGAAGGTGTATTCCCGCGAGAAGACGCTGGCCGATTGCTTCAAGCACCGCAACGAGATTGGCCTCGACACCGTACTCGAAGCAGTCCGTATGTACAAGGCACAGGGTCGGGTAAATGCCGATGCGATCCTGCGCTTCGCCTCCGTCTGCCGCGTGGCCCGCGTCGCGCGGCCCTACCTGGAATCGCTGCTATGAGCAAGAACCTGCCCGCCTCGGTTCGCCAACGGCTGACCAACAGTACTTCGCGATGGAGCGGTTTTTGTACCGCCTCGCCCAATCACCACACGCTGAAAAATTCATCTTGAAAGGGGCGCTTATGTTCACGGCGTGGGGCGGGCCGCTGTCCCGACCGACGAAGGACATCGACCTGCTCGCCCGCATGGACAACGCGGTCGAAGCGGTCGTCGCGCTGATGCGCGAGGTCTGTTCCGAAGAGGTGGAACCGGACGGGTTGGTCTTCGATGTCGGGAGCGTGGCGGGTGAGGCCATCCACGAAGATGCGGACTACTCGGGCGTCCGAATTACGTTTCTTGTAACGTTGCAGAACGCGCGGGTGTCGATGCAGATCGACATGGGGTTCGGTGATGTGGTCACGCCGGCGGCGATGATGACTACGTATCCGGTGCTCCTGGATTTCGCTGCTCCGCAGCTGCTGGGCTATCCCCGCGAGACAGTCGTGTCGGAGAAGTTCGAAGCGATGACGAAACTCGGCCTGCTCAACAGCCGTATGAAGGATTTCTGTGACCTCTGGATTCTGTCAAGGCAGTTCGACTTCGACGGCGCGACGCTAGCCGCCGCAATTCAGAAGACGTTCGCCAACCGGAATACGGCGGTTCTGTCTCGTCCTACCGCATTTACGCCGGAGTTCGGAGGTGACGCATCGAAGCAAACCCAGTGGCAGGCGTTCCTGCGGAAGACAAAATTGGACGGTGTGCCAACAACGCTCCAAGCCGTGATCGACGACCTGGCACCGTTCCTTGGTCCGGTCGCCGTGGCGATCGAAAGCGGATCGGCCTTCGATCAGCGATGGCTTGCCCGTGGCCCGTGGCGGTGAAACTGGGGACCCTCTGGCTCTGCCGCCCCGAGCAGATCCTCTGGCGTCAAATGCTGGTGGATTGCCACCGGAGTTGTAGGCCAGAGGCGCGGATGAGGCCATAGTAGAAAACAAAAAGGGGCCAGGTTCATTTTTTGAAGTATCGGATCGACTGAGTCTAAGCGGTATCCGCTACTTGAAGCAAACAAAAAATGAACCTGACCCCTTAAATCTCTCCCCTGACCAACGCTCTTGCCCTTACAATGATCCTGTCCAACGCAACATGGCAAACGAAATGCCGGACACGATTGGTCTGCGTCTTACTTCTTCACTTCAAACTCCGCATCGATCACGTCATCGGGTTTGCCGCCGCCCGCTGACGGGCCGCCTGGCGATCCCTGCGGTCCGTCCGGCGACGGGCCCGCGCCGCGTTGGACATGCTGCCCCATGGCGTGGGCGGCGCTTTGCAGGTTGTTGAGGGCCTGGCGAATCGCGTTGGTGTCGTCGCCTTTGACTTCCGTTCGCACCTTCTCGATGGCGGCATTGACCGGGGCCTTGTCGCCGTCGCTGACCTTGTCGCCGGCGTCCTTGAGCATTTTCTCGACTTGCCAAATGGTTTGGTCGGCTTCGTTGCGCAGGTCGATCAATTCGCGCCGCTTCTTGTCCTCGTCGGCATGCGACTCGGCGTCGCGGCGCATCTTCTCGACCTCGTCCTTCGATAGGCCGCTCGAACTCTCGATGCGAATCTTCGCCTCTTTACCCGATTGCTTATCCTTGGCAGACACGTTGAGGATGCCGTTGGCGTCGATGTCGAAGGTGACTTCGACTTGCGGCAGGCCGCGCGGCGCCGGTGGGATGCCCTCAAGATTGAAGCGTCCCAAGAGGCGATTGTCGGCCGCGATCGGCCGTTCGCCCTGGTACACCTGCACGGTCACCGCGGTCTGGTTGTCTTCGGCGGTGGAGAACGTCTGCTTCTCCGTCTTGGGGATCGTGGTGTTCTTCTCGATGATCTTGGTGAAGACGCCGCCCAGAGTCTCGATGCCGAGCGAAAGCGGCGTGACGTCGAGCAGCACCACGTCGGATTTGCTGCCCAAGAGAAGCTGCTCGCCCTGAATGGCGGCGCCGATGGCGACCACCTCATCGGGGTTGACGCCCTTGTGTCCTTCCTTGCCGAAGATCTCCTTCACGAGTTGTTGCACGCGAGGCATGCGTGTCATGCCGCCGACCAGCACCACCTCGTCGATGTCGCTGGGTCGATAGCCTGCGTCCTTGAGCGCCTGCATGACCGGTCCCTTGCAGCGTTCGATAAGCTGCGCCACGAGTTGCTCGAACTTGGCCCGCGTGATGTCGAATTGGAGATGCTTGGGCCCTGAGGCGTCGGCCGTAATGAACGGGAGGTTGATGGTCGTCGTCGTTTGCTGCGACAGGTCTTTCTTGGCTTGCTCGCACGCCTCCTTGAGCCGTTGCAGGGCCATCGGGTCTTTGCGCAGGTCGATGCCGTTCTGTTTCTGGAATTCGCCGGCGACGTGGTCGATCAGCACTTGGTCAAAGTCGTCGCCGCCCAGGTGTGTGTCGCCATTGGTTGACTTGACTTCGAAGACGCCGTCGCCGACGTCGAGGATCGAGATGTCGAAGGTGCCGCCGCCCAAGTCGAAGACGGCGATCTTTTCGTTCTTCTTTTTGTCGAGTCCGTACGCCAGCGATGCCGCCGTCGGCTCGTTGATGATGCGCATCCGCTGCTTCGTCTTCTTGTTGGTCTTGGGATCCTCGATTTCCCATTCCGTTTCGAAGCCGGCAATCTGGGCGGCATCGATGGTCGCTTGGCGCTGGGCGTCGTTGAAATATGCAGGGACGGTGATGACCGCCTTGCTGACGCGATGGCCCAGGTAATTCTCGGCCGCCTCTTTCAGCTTGCGCAGGATCATGGCCGAGATTTCCGGCGGCGTGTATTGCTTGCTGTCGATATCGACCTTGACCAATTCGTTGGAGGCGCCGACGACTTTGTAGGGGACGATTTTCTCCTCGGACTGCACCTCGCTGTGCCGGCGTCCCATGAAGCGCTTGATCGAGTACACGGTGCGGCGCGAATTGGTGACGGCTTGGCGCTTCGCCGGGTCGCCCACGAGTCGATCGCCCTTGTCCGTGAATGCCACGACGCTGGGAGTCAAGCGATGGCCTTCCTGATTGGGAATGACCTTTACTTCGCCGCCTTCCATCACGGCAACAACCGAATTCGTGGTGCCGAGATCGATGCCGATGATTTTTTCTTCCGCCATTGAAAAGGCTCCTTTCTGGCCGGTAGCTTCCGGCGATGCCCTTCTATGATCTGGCTGGTGTGTATGTGTTCAACTTTACACTTATCGGTGCACGACTTCCATTTGGGGATTCGATCTTCCGTGAGCAAGTGGTATGCCAGCGCGACTTGTGGCGAGCACCATAACATAAGCGCTTCATACCAAAGTTCTTAAAACGTCAATAACTATTTCGGAACCCGCCATTTGATACAACGCACTCCGTCCGGATGTCATTTTGACAGGGAAACGAACCTTCCCAGTTCTCGCTGGCCCGCTGTGGCGGCGGCCAATTATTGGTGTCCTCACAAGAGATTTCGGCAAGTGGAGTTTTATCGACTTCCGTTAGTTGACAGCCATGCACGCGCTACCTAGATTGAGTGAGATTTCGCCAGCAAACCCTCCACGAGACAACCACTTATGGCGCGCAAAACCGAATCCGATCAGGTTCCTTCCGCCAAAACCCAGGCCCAACTCCGCAGCCTCCGTAACCACATTGACAAGCTCGATGTGCACATCATCAAACTTGTGAATGAGCGAGCCTCCCTGGCGGGTGAAATCGGCAGAATCAAGAACGATCACGGAACCGAAGTCTTTTCGCCGGCGAGAGAAGAGGAAGTCTACAAAAACGTTCTCGAAGCGAACAAAGGTCCGCTCGACGAGGCGACCATTCGAGCCATCTTCCGCGAAATCATGAGCGGCGCCCGTGCCCTGCAGAAAGTCCTCAAAATCGCATATCTCGGCCCCGAATACAGTTATAGTCATCTGGCCGCCGTTGAGCGGTTTGGGCAAGACGTTGAGTTTATTCGCGTGGGCAGCATCGCCACGGTGTTCGAAGAGGTGAATCGCAGCCACGTCGACTTTGGCGTGGTTCCCTTGGAAAACTCCACCGACGGCGGCGTGTCCGACACACTCGACATGTTCATGCGTTTGCCGCAGCTGAAAATCTGCGCCGAAGTGCGGCTGCGGATTCACCACAATCTTCTCGCCAACTGCGAACAGGAGATGATTCGCCGCGTTTACAGCAAGCCGCAAGCCTTGGCGCAATGCCGCAACTGGCTGAGCAAGAATCTGCCGCACGCGGACGTTAAAGACGTTTCAAGCACCGCCGTCGCCGCCCAACTCGCCCAGCAAGAGCCCGGCGCCGCCGCCGTCGCGAGTAGGCAGGCCGCCGTCAAGTACGGGTTGCGGATTCTCTTCAGCGACATCGAAGACTACCCGCACAACGAGACGCGCTTCGCCGTCATTGGCCATCAGGAGTGCGGCCGGACCGGCAGCGACAAGACCGCGCTCATGTTTCGCGTGCCCCACAATCCCGGCTCACTCGTCCACGCGCTGGAGATCTTCAAGAGCAATAAGCTGAATTTGACGTGGATCGAGTCGTTCCCCGCCAAGATGGGCCAGCAAGACTACATGTTCTTCGTCGATTTCGAAGGTCACATCGAGGACCCCAAGGTCAAGCGCGCCCTGACCGCGCTGGAGAATGAAAGCGAGCAGCTGGTAATCCTCGGATCATTTCCGATTGCCACAGTGAGTGGGTGAGTGGTATCCCATGATCATCGTTCTCCGTCCCAATGTAACGCAAGGCGAAATCGACCACGTCATCGAGCGTATCCACGAACTTGGTCTGAAGCCGCATCTCAGCAAGGGCGAGCATCGCACGATCATCGGCGTTATCGGCGACGAGAACAAGATTCGCGCTGAGCCGCTGCAGGCGATTGCCGGAGTCGAGCAGGTCCTGCCCATTTTGAAGCCGTTCAAGCTGGCCGGGCGCGAGATTCATCAGGCGGACACCGTGGTGCAAGTCGGCCGAGTGCGCATCGGCGGCACGGCCATGGCGATGATTGCCGGCCCATGCGCCATCGAAGGCGCGGAGATTCTCGACACGATTGCCGGCCTTGTAAAAAAGGCCGGCGCCAACATTCTTCGCGGCGGCGCGTTCAAGCCTCGGACAAGTCCGTATAGCTTCCAGGGATTGGGCGAGGAAGGCTTGAAGATGTTGCGCGACGTGGGTCAACGACACCAAATGCCGACAGTTACCGAGGTAATGGATCCGCGGCAGGCGCCTTTGGTCGATCGCTACGCCGACATGTTCCAGGTTGGCGCCCGCAACATGCAGAATTTCGATCTTCTCAAGGAAGTGGGCCAAACGCGCAAACCGGTGCTGCTCAAGCGCGGCATGAGCGCCACGGTCAAAGATTTGCTCATGTCGGCCGAATATATTTTGGCTGAGGGCAATCCGAATGTGGTTCTCTGCGAACGCGGCGTGCGATCCTTTGAAGATTCGACGCGAAACATGCTCGACATGAGCGCGGTGCCGAACGTCAAAGGCTTGAGCCATTTGCCGATCATTGTCGATCCCAGTCACGCCACCGGCCGGCCGGACCTGATCCCGGCCATGGCGTGCGCGGCGGTCGCCGCCGGCGCGGACGGCGTTCACGTCGAAGTGCACAGCTGCCCGGAAAAGGCGCTTTCCGACGGTCCGCAGGCGCTGTTGCCGGCGCGGTTCGCCGAACTCATGGACCGCATTCGCAAACTGGCGGAAGTCGTCTGCAAGACCCTGTGATTCCGCAGTAGGACGGGCTTCCTAGCCCGTCTGACGGCCTGGGAAGGCCGTCCTACGTGTCATCGCTTGAATCATCCATGCAACTTCCCGACTCGTGGCAACCGGCATTAGGCGAGGAGCTGAAAAAGCCCTACTTCGCCTCTTTACGGCAATTCCTGAATAAGGAACGCGCCCGCCACAAGCTCTGTCCGCCAGAAGGCCAAATGTTCAATGCCTTGAAGCTGACGCCTTTCGGCGCGGTCAAGGTCGTGATTCTGGGACAAGATCCATACCACAATGACGGCCAGGCTCATGGACTTGCCTTCTCGGTTCCGCAAGGAGTGAAGCCGCCGCCGTCACTGGTCAATATTTTCAAGGAGCTGAAGGACGATCTCGGTGTGCCGATTCCCGACAACGGCTGCCTGATTCACTGGGCCTTGCAAGGAGTGTTGCTCCTCAATATCGTACTGACCGCACGCGCTCACGAGCCGCTCTCCCATCGGGGCAAAGGCTGGGAGCTATTCACCGACGCCGTGATCCGTGCGTTAAACGATCGCGCCCGGCCGGTCCTCTTTGTCCTTTGGGGCGGTCCTGCCCAGAAAAAGCGAAAGCTGATCGCATCGCCTCGGCACGGAATTCTGGAATCGGCTCATCCCTCGCCATTGTCCGCGCGGCGCGGTTTTCTAGGCAGCCGTCCCTTCTCGGCCATCAATCGCACTTTGGCTCAGTGGGGCGAGGACGAAGTCGATTGGCGGCTGCCCGGCGCGTAGACCATTCTTCGCGTGCATGTGATTGATAGAATGATGGTGTGCCAATTAACCATGCAACCAATGCGAAAACGAATCGCTGGTATCGCGGGGCGGACGTACCCATGGCGGTCATTCGCAAGTTCGCGCGCGATGTTGCGGGCCGCTTTCGGCCCGATCGTATTATTCTTTTTGGCTCACATGCGTATGGAAGACCCCATGCGGATAGCGACGTGGACATACTGGTCGTGATGAAGGCTCGAAACCAACTGGACCTGGCGGTGAAAATTGAACTCGCTTGCGATCCGCCTTTTCCTTTGGATATTTTCGTGCGAACGCCACAGAATCTGAGTAAACGGCTTGCGGATGGAGACTCCTTCACACGTGAAATCGTGACCCAAAGCAAGGTTCTCTATGCGAAAAGCCACTCGCGAGTGGGTCAAAAAAGCGGAAGGCGACTACCGAGCGGCCGAAATGCTCTTGCGCGGACAAGATCGTCTGCATGATCAGAGCTGCTTTTTCTTCCAGCAATGCGCGGAAAAGTACTTAAAGGTCTGCTTGAGGAGTGTCAAACTTCAGCTCCCCATTCCCACAATCTCAAAGATCTGCTTGTCAAGCTTATCCCCCATCACAAGTCTCTCGGAAGATTGAAGCGGGGCCTCGTTTTCCTAACTCGCTTCGCTGTCGGTACGCGATATCCCGGAGACAACGCAAGCAAGCGACAGGCGACGTCTGCGCTTCGCTGGGCTAAGAAGGTTCGTGAAGCCTGTCGTGACATCCTTCATCTCCCTGGCTCCTAGTGGTCTCGACTTGATGGTTTAACAAGCCCTTGATCGAACCCAGTCTGACAAGTCCGGGCGACAAAACCACGATTGCAGCCACCACGATAAGCGTGCCGATGCCGCCGCCGACTACCGACGCGATGGGTCCGAACCACTGGGCCGTCATGCCCGACTCAAAGCCTCCCAATTCGTTGGACGAGCTAATGAAGATGGAGGTCACGGCGGCGACGCGGCCACGCATGGAATCGGGCGTCAATGTCTGCATCAATGTTCCCCTCACCACGACGCTGATGTTGTCGAAGGCGCCCGTAAGCGCGAGCATCGCGAACGAGAGCCAGAATGTCGTCGATAGGCCAAATCCAATGGTCGCCACGCCGAATCCCGCGACGGCGCCGAGCAACGTGAGCCCCGCGCGTTGCATGGGTGGCCGATGCGCCATGAGCAGGGCCATGAGGAACGCGCCGCTCGCGGGCGCCGCGCGAAGCCAACCGAGTCCTTTCGGCCCGACTTCCAAGATGTCCTTGGCGAAGATCGGCAAAAGCGCCGTCGCTCCGCCTAAGAGGACGGCGAACAGATCGAGTGTGATGGCCGCGAATAACAGCTTGGTCCGCCACACAAATTGAATGCCGGCCATCAAGGAAGAAAACGAGCGCGTTTGCAGCCCGGGTTGATTGGCGCGCAGGACGATCAATGCAACCAACATGGCGCTAGCAAACGTGCAAGCGGCCGCGAGAACGTACGCGCGCCAGAAATCCGAGAAGAAGTAAAGAGCGAGACCGCCAAGCGCCGGACCGGTCATGTTGGCGACTTGCCAGCCCGTGCTGTTCCAGGTGACGGCGTTGCCCAGTTGCTCCAAGGGCACGACGAGCGGAACCATCGACACGCGCGCCGGCATCGCGAAAGCGCGGCAGCATCCCGCGAAGACCAGGCAAAGAAAGATGAGCTCCACCGGCCCGTCCAGCAATGAAAGCGCGCTAAGTGCGACCGACGTCAGCGTCATGCCGAGTTGGGCGGAAACCAAAATCCACTTGCGGCTAAATCGGTCCGCGGCATGACCGGCAAACATGGAGAGCACCAAGACGGGTAGAAACTGTGCCAGGCCCGCATATCCAAGATCGGCAGCTGAGCCGGTACGTTGATAGAGCTCCCACCCAACCACGACCGCCTGGATTTCCGTGCCGATGCTGGCGAGAACGCTGCCCGTCAACAAGAAGCGATAGTTTCGGTAGCGCAATGCGCCGTATGGATCGTGGTTGCCCTCCGTGTGCATTGCGTTGATTCCGGGTCCGAGGTCGCGCTCGCCGTTGGCTCGCGGCTAAACGAGTCACTCCTTTTTTTCGCAGCTCGCCAAGGCCATCACGGCGAATGCCGAGCCGGCGTGCGTCAGGAAATGCTTGTTGTCCTGATTGAGCGAGCGCGTGAACCAGCGGCCGCTTTCGCGCTGGTTGGCCTTGAGCCAGGCGACGCCCTTCTCCATGTCCGGATTATTCGCGGCGACGCCGGCGCGGCGAAGAACATAAATGCTGAAGCCCGTGCCGTAGCCGTCGCTGGTCACAAGATCCTGCTCCTTTTTGTCGGCGCGATTCCAGTTGCCGAGACTCGCGCTCGACCAGCCGCCGTCGGGCCGTTGCAACGACAGAATCTCCTTCAGGGCTGCCTGCTTTTCCTCGGAAGTCATGAAACCATCGAGGTAAGTGGCGACCCAGAGAATCATCGCCTTATGATGCGTGTTTTGCGGCGGGTTCTTCTTGAGATAGCCGCGGATGCCGTCGATACCCTTTTGAGCCGGTTGGGTCTTCGCGTAACCTTCGGGCGCGACTCCGACCGCCAGGGCCGCCAAGGTGGCGCCATAATGGTCGTCGTTCTCCATCGGCGGCCAGTTGCACTTGAGCCAGGTCCAGCCGCCGTCTGGCCGCTGTTTGGTCCACATGCGCTCAAGAGCAGTTCTGGTGACCGAATGCAGCTTGCCGGTAGTGTGGGCATCGTTGAACGCCAGCGCCGCCGCCGAGGCGACGATTTCCGCATCCCAGCGTGGTCCCTTATCCGGCCAACGCTTGGTCACCAACTCTTCGAGGGCGGCTCGAACCTCCTGGTGGGCCGGGTCCTTCGCGGAGACCAGCGGCCTGGCGTACATATAGGCGTAGTTGGTATGGCATGAGAAGCACTGCCGTTTCTTCAACCACTCGAGCGAAGCGCAATCGAGAAAGTTCGTGGCCTTGTCCAGTGAGAATTGCTTGGCGAGCGGCTCGTCCTTCTTGTTTTCGGCGGGCGCTTCAAAGGTCTTTGAGGTGGTCGGTTCGTCGGCCAATAATCGGACCGGCGAAGCAACTACGAGAATCGCAGCGAGAACTCCCAGACGAAATGGAGTTTCCATTCTTGTCCCCCCTAGAAGAATGCAACGCGGGCGATTACCGTTCTATCGTCTGTTACTTTACAAGAATCTCCAGATTTGCAAATGCGCACGCTCATTCGGCACACTATACACTGTAGACGGCCAACGGTTCCATGTTTCGTCGACGGCGGGTTTGTCGATGCTTGATGTTCTGCGGCATCTCCGGAAAGTCTTGCTGCCTCGTGCCGACTGCGGAGGCGCTGACGGTATTCTGCTCGAACGCTTCTGCTTGGCCCGTGACGAATCCGCTTTCGAGCTTCTGGTATGGCGCCATCACAGGCTGGTTCTGGACGTGTGCAGCCGAGTTCTGTCCGATACCAACGATGTTGAAGACGCTTTCCAGGCGACGTTCCTGGTGCTGGCGTGCAAGGCAGGCAGCGTCCGAAAGCGCGGATCGGTCTCGAGTTGGCTGTATGGCGTCGCCCGCCGCGTCGCGCTTCAAGCCAGCCGCCGTAATCGGCTTCACTCCGGTATCCAGCGGCGAGCGACCCCTTCTTCCGTTGATGAGCCCGCGGATTCGCTCGTGCTCGAAGAACTGCGGCAAGGAATGGACGAGGAGTTGGGCCGGCTGCCGGAGAAGTATCGAACTCTTGTGGTGCACTGCTATCTCGAAGGAAAGACTTACGACGAGGCGGGCAAGTTACTCGGCTTGTCCATGGGCACGATCTCGACTCGGCTAACCCATGCCCGCGACCTTCTCCGCGAGCGCTTGACGCGCCGCGGCTTGGCGGTGTCGGCGGGCGCCTTAGCCGGCTGGTTATGCGAACAGAGTGCGTCGGCCGCCGCCCCCATGCAGTTGTTGCAAGCGACCGTCAAAGCCGGGGTTCTCGCAACCGGCGGTCGCGCTGCCCTCGGTGCCGCAGCGCCAGCGAGCGTTGTTACTCTCACGAAGAAAGTGGTGACTTCCATGTTTTTGGCGAAGCTAAAGTTTGTGGCGATGATTGCGGTGGTGCTGGCGGTTTGCACCATCGGCCTCTGCGGAGTGATCTATCAGGCCATCGCGAAACATGGCGACTGCGATTCGGCCTTTGCAACGGCGACCTCTGGACAGAAAGCCGCAACGGAGAAAACGGCCACGGACCAAGAACGGTTGCAAGGCGTCTGGAGGCTTCTTAGTGCGAAATTTGGCGGAAGTGCATTCGACTCGGGAGCGTTGCAACTCACTTTTGCCAAGAAGAGTGCCGAATACGAAACAGACACAACCGTCCTAAAGGGCGATTTCACGCTCGGGAAAAGCGGCAAATACAAGATGATGGACGTTAACATCTCCCCGAAAGTGCATCGGTACCTCTACGAGTTGGACGGGGACAAGCTGATATTGGCGCAGAGCAACGGACCCAGCGCACGCCCGAAGGACCTCACGTCAGAGAAAGGCGACACCAGCAAGATCGTGAGAACGTTCGAACGCGTCGCTAAGCCTAAACTAGGAAGTGAGCCGCCGGGTAACGAAGCCAAAATGAAACGGGCACGCCTGGAGTGCGGCGGAAGCCTGGAACGCCTGCAGTATGCACTCATCCAGTACATCGAGGATCACGATGGCGAATTCCCTCCCCCCTACACCACAAGTAAAGACGGCACCGCGTTGCTAAGTTGGCGAGTCACGCTGCTGCCGTACTTAGGCGAAAAGGAACTGTACGAGATGTTCCATGAAGACGAGCCATGGGACAGTGTTCATAATCGCAAGCTTCTGTCCAAGATGCCGAAGATTTATGCCAGCGTCGGCAAAGCGCCCATGACCGAATATGGGACTTTCTATCAGACGTTTGTCGGTGAAGGCGCTTTGTTTGAAAAAGGAAAAAGATCAAGGCGGCCAATGATGTCATCGACGGAACCGTTAACACGTTGGCGTTTATCACGGCGGCTGAAGCCGTTCCTTGGACCAAGCCTGCGGACCTTGCCTATGATCCGAACAAGGCTCTCCCATCGCTGGTCGGCGGCATGATTGGGGATGGCATGATCAGTTTTGTCACTGCATACGGTTCGGTTTACATCACTAGGAATACTGTCGACGAGAACTTGCTTCGTGCCGTCATTACCCGAAGCGGAGGCGAGATAATTGACTTTGGCGAATTCAAAAAGTAGGCCTTTATGAATCGCCGATTTTTGAGTGTAAATGTGGCTTAAGGCATGTTGACGGGCCTTAATCACACGCAACGGCGGCGAATTGGTACAGAATGTTCAAGAGTTTTTGAAGGACGAGTGATTATCCCGATATCGTTCCGGCAGTTTTCTCCTGCGAATGCATACAATTAGCATCGTTTGGCGAGCCGCTCGCTTAAGACGTTGTTACGAATTCACAAAAGGAGAATCTGCCCATGCGCCCCACGATGCTGCTCGCGTTCATTGCGTCGTTCTGGCTTTCTTCAGGATCTTATCTCAGTGCGGGCGACTCCAAGCCCCTGACTCCCGCGGAAGAGTACCGGGCGCTTGTCAAAGCTCTTCAGGATGGCCAGAAGGCGTATGGCGTGGCTTACAAGGCGGCCAAGACCGAAGAAGAAAAGAAGCGGGCGAGTGACGAATTCTCGACAAAGGCCTCGCCCCACCATTATGTCGGCAAGTTCGTGGAACTCATCCGCAATCATCCCAGAGATAACGCGGCACTTGACGCGTTTCGCTGGATCGTCAGCTACCTCCCTGCAATGCCAGAGGCCGCGCAGGCTGTGGAAGTGCTAATCAAGAACCGCATCGAGGATGAGCGCTTAGCGGACGTGTGTAAGTTCCTGGGCCGTGGCACATGCGATTCAGGTGACACGCTTCTGCGAGCGGCAATCGCCAAGAGTCCCCATCGGGCGGTGCAGGGCTTTGCCCGCTACAGCTTGGCGCGATCGCTTAAACATCAAACCATCTCCCAGTTGGCGCATGCCGGGCCGGCCGCAAGAGCACGATATGAGCAGGAGGCCGAACGACTGCTTCAGGAAGTGGTCGACAAGTACGCTGACTTGAAGGATGAGACGACTCTCGGCAAGGCGGCTGAGAAAGAGTTGTTCGAGATTCGACATTTGGGAATCGGCAAAATCGCCCCCGAAATCGAGGGCGAAGATCTGGACGGCAAAGCGATGAAACTAGGCGATTTCCGCGGCAAAATCGTCCTTTTGAACTTCTGGGACACGACCTGCGGCGCCTGCATCGCCGACGTGCCGGAAGAGCGGGCGCTGGTGAAACGGCTTGAAGGCAAACCATTCGTCCTTCTCGGGATCAATACTGACAAGAGCCGTCAGAAGGCGCAGAAGGTCGTCGCGAAGGAAGGGATTATTTGGCGATCCTGGTGGGACCACGGCAAAGCGGAAGATCGCATTGCAGTCAAATGGAACGTAAGCGCCTGGCCGACGCTTTACCTTTTGGATGCCAAAGGAGTGATTCGGTTTAAGGGGCAATACCTGCGAGCTACGACTTTCCGCGAAGACAAAGCCGGTAATCGGCGCTGGGTACGGTATCTTGACGAGGCCGTGGATGATTTACTGAAGGAGTTGGAAGGCGGAGGTTCTGCTCGCTGATTTCCTTTCCTGCGGCAATTCGAATCTCGGCTATAATGCCTGCGGGGAGGGTTTGAAATGCCGATCCACGATTGGACGCGAGTGCCCGCCGGGCTTTTCCATGACTTTCATCAAAGCTGGTCGATTCGCATCAAAGACGCGCTAAATCGCGGGATTCTGCCAAAGGGCGTTGACGCTCTCGTGGAGCAACGCTCCGGCCCGCTTGAGGCGGATGTCTTGGCGATCGAGCGCCGGATGAAGTCGCGGATTGACGATAGTTCAGGCGGTGTCGCGACGATGGAACGGCCGGTCACGCGGATTGTCCGCCGTACCAGCAGGGAGATTTTCTCCGATCGCATTGTCGTCAAGCACCATCTAGTGCCGTTTTCAGCTGACAACTTTCGTATCGCGTGGGCAAGGTCGGCAAGATAGGTAAACGTCCGAGCAGCTGCCGCACCGTGCCCGGCGTAACACACCTCCAGGTGGGGGATTGC
>JACPZP010000054.1 GCA_016195405.1 Planctomycetota bacterium
ACCTCCAGGTGATAAGGGGCTGCAATCCCCCACCTGGAGGTGTGTTACGCCGGGCACGGTGCGGCAGCTGCTCGGACGTTTACCTATCTTGCCGACCTTGCCCACGCGATACGAAAGTTGTCAGCTGAAAACGGCACTAGCTTGCCATCCGCCGACAACGCAAGGCTGCTAACCTGTTCCGTATGGCCGCGCAATGTGCATATTTCTTTCCTCTCTGTAACGTCCCATACCTTGATGGTCTTATCATCACTCCCCGAAAACAGCCACGTGCCGTCCGCCGAAAACGCAAGGCTGCTAACCCCTTCCGTATGCCCGCGTAGGCTGTCGTTCTCCTTGCCCGCCTCCATATCCCAAAGTCTTATTGTCTTGTCATTACTCCCAGAAAACAGCCTCTTGCCGTCCGCCGACAAAACGAGGCAGTTAACCGCATCCGTATGTCTGTCCAGGCTGTTGGTTACCGTGTCGCGCGACTCCCAGTCCCACACTCCTATGGTCTTGTCATAACTTCCCGAAAACAGCCGTTTGCCGTCCGCCGACAACACAAGGCTGGCAACCGTACCTGTATGCCAACGCAGGGTGCGGATCACCGTGCGCGACTTCAGGTCCCACACTTTTATGGTCCCGTCATGATCCCCCGAGAATAGCCGCATGCCGTCTGCCGACAACACCAGGCTGGTAACCCCAAGCTTATGCCCGGTCAGGGTGCCGGTCTCCGTGCCCACCTCCGTGTCCCACACCCTAATGGTTGTGTCATAACTTCCCGAGAACAGCCGTTTCCCGTCCGCCGACAACGCGAGGCTGCTAACCTGTTCCGTATGACCGCGCAGTTTGCAGATCTCTTTGCCCGGCAACAGGTCCCATACCGTAATGAACTTGTCCCGACTCCCCGTAAACAGTTTGCCGTCCGCCGACAACGCTAATGAAGAAATCTGATCCGAATGGACAACAAAGGTGCGCAACTCCTTTAGGGCGAGTTGCCTAGCAAGGTAAGCGTACTCGACATGCTGGAATTCAGGGCGACATTGTTTCAGGTTCCAATGGGCCGTGGTAAAGTCATGTTCTTGTACCGCCTTCTGGGCGGCACCAATCCGATCAATATAGAGCATGCTCTCGAAGAGAAAAAGCTGCTTCCGGGCCATCTTACTTGCGGCGTCCGCTAACAATTTTTCGTGATCAACTCTCTTCCGCGCCGATTCGGCGTCGTTGCGGGCCTTATCCATTTCAATCAGTGCTTCATTAGTGTTACTCTTCTCTTGGATTGCCTCGTCGCGGGCGTCAAGAGCCTTCCAAAACTGCCAGGCAAACGACGCAATCCCCACCAGGGTAGTCGTCAGCACTGTCGTCGTCAGAATAATTGCAACTCGCCGCCTTTTTTTTTCTTCCCTGGATCGGACTTCGGCCGTCGCCCGAGCGATTTCGGCCGCGTGTAAGCGCTCTTGAAGCGCCGATTGGTAGCTCGCGATCTCCCGCGACACCGCCACCCCGTCCGCTAGCCGATTCTCCTTATCTTTCGCCAGACAGCGGCAGCATACTTCGATTAGCTCTCTGTCCGCCCCACAGCGTTTCAGGCGGTCCAAGGCATCGCCCAGGTCCGCTTGCTCGGCCTTAGTGTGCATCTCCTTTGCGCTACGGCCCTGATAAGGCGGTTTGCCCGTCAGTATTTCGCATAGGATGGCGCCCAAGCCGAAAACGTCGGCCCGCGCGTCAACTGCCTCGCAGCGCGCTTGCTCCGGCGCCATATAGGCAGGCGTTCCCAACGTGCGGCCCGCCTCGGTCTCCTCGGTCCGCGCCGCCGTGCGCCGCAAGCTGTGGACCGTGGCGTCATCGCTTCGGGGGCGTCCTCTTCTTCAACCTGTGTCCCTATCACCTTCGCCAAGCCCCAATCCATAACCTGCACTTCTCCGAAGGCACCTACCATTACATTAGATGACTTAAGGTCACGGTGAATTACATTCCGCGCGTGGGCATAGCCGATGGTCTGGCAAACCTGTTCAAAGATGCTTACAAGATGTGGCAATTCGAAGATTGGGTTGGTGCGCTCTTTCAGCAAATTGCGCAGGCTTCGTCCTTGAATTAACTTCATGATGAAGTAAGGCTTGCCATCGGGAAGCTGGCCAAACTCATGCACCGGCGGAATACCTGGGTGCTGAAGCCGCCCCGTGACCAGGGCTTCTCTCACAAAGCGCTTTGCCATCTCGGTTTCTGAGTTTCGGAGCAGGACTTTCATGGCTAGTGGCCGCTCGAAATCGTTGTCCCGGACGCGGACGATCCGTCCCATGCCGCCACGCGCCAATTCCTCCTCGACCACATAGCGGCCCACCTGCTCCGGCAGGTCGGCTGGTCTCGGCTTCTGGGCAGGCACTGGCACGGAGGATCGCATTCTCATTTGCACGTCGATAGGGACAGTCGACGGCGCGGAAATGTCGCGAACCTCAATCCGGTAAGGGCCTTCGACCAGACGTTCGGGCTGTTTTTGGCCGATATCCTCTGGGGTCGAAATGTCGCTTTTGTCACCATGCATGTCTGCTTTCTGTAATTTCCGGATCAAATCCTGAGGAGTGGCGCCTAGCGAGGAGCATGGCGAAGGCGTCTGTGCCTCCCGTATCACCTGGACCGCGGAATCTGTACCGCCAAGCTGTTCCAATTTGGCCACGCAGATAGAGCATGCCGCGAGATGCGGCTCGAGCGCGATGATCTCCAGTTGCGTCAACTCGCCCAGAGCCAGTTGTCGCAAGACATCCGGCGTTGGGCAATAGCTCAACTCAGACATTGGCGTCATTCAAGTTAGGATCCGCATTGGGAATGCACCGGATAGCTGTCGACTATTGTGGCCATAACCCTTGTCCGTTGCAACAATTTTCTGCGCCCCACAAGTAAAGCCCCAAAAAAGGGGGGCCGCAGGCCGATACTTGGCGGTCGGAGCTGGGGCTTGGATCTTGCACGGGTCTAATGCTCGCATCGCAACCCGGCCCCGGCCACACATCGCTCTCTCACTCCTCCTCTGCCCCAGGCGGCCAAATGCGGCTGTTCTTTAAACCCGGCTCTATTCCCTCGTTGTCGCCGCCGAATCCGCCCGTCTTCTTGCCGTTCTTCTCGCGCAGCGACACAAACGGCACCTTAAGCTCGCGCGACTGCTTTCGAACAATTCGTACAGCGGATTCTCGCGCCAGCGGGCCAGGGCGGCGGCGACCCAGTAGCGAAAGGGATCGCTCTTCATGCCGGTGCCTTCGACCTGCACGAGTTCGGCAGCGACGGCGCTTTTGAGCCACAGCCATAAGGTGGCGAGGCAGGGCTTGGGAAAGTCGTCGGGCCATTCTTCGAAAATGTCCCGGCGCGTCAGCTTTTGCGGGGCTTCTTCGAGGACTATGCGGAGCACGTCCCATTGCTCGTTAAAGCCGTCGGCCTCGCCGGCGTGCAGGACGGTGTATCCGCAACATCATTTCGACCAATCTTCGACAGTAAGGCCGGGGATGGCTTTGAAATCAAGAACCTTTCGTGTGACCACGGTGGCAGGATGCTCTGCCACGCGGTTCGCGACCGTCGCATGCTTCCTTTGGAATAGCGTCAATATGTCGGTGTCCCGCACGAATAGCCTCATGCCGCCTCAGCGTCAGCGATTGGGATCCTGTTCAACTTGCTGGCGGTATTCTTTCATTGACTCAACCCAATCGTCGATCCAAGGGTCATCCTTGTACATGCCGGCGAACTCCATCCAGGGATGTGGCTGCGGACTAATTTCCAGTCCCACGATCTCCGTCCCATTTTTCAACCGGCTCTTTATCTTTGCGCGCAGCTTGGCCAGCGCCTCCTTCCGCGTGGCGCCTCGGGCGCTTATGGCGAACGGCTCCGAGCCCCGCGCGCGATAACCGTTGCCCTTAACACGCTCCACGAGAACTGGAATCTGCATAACGCCTCCAAGACTCTGGTTGGACCACCCATCATGTTACCGCCTGCATCACAAACTGACACTACCGGATGTGTGGCCGGGGCTGGATTGCCGCGCGTGGACACGGGCCCGTGCAGCTACGAAGCCCCGGCCAAACCTCGGTTAAGCCGGGGCTTTGGTTGCATGCGCGCTTTGCTCGCTTAGGCAACCCAGCCCCGGCCACGCATCGTCGTTTCCTTCATTCCACCGGCGATCCCGGCGGCCAAACGCGGCTGCTGGCGCCATAGCGATCCCCGTGGTCGCCGCCCGCGTCGAAATCGCCTCTCTTCGCTAGCTTCTGCGCCCGCAACGACATGAACCGGATCTTGCCTTCGCGCTTCTGCTTTTCAAACAGTTCATAGAGCGGATTTTCGCGCCAGCGGGCTTCGGCGACGCTGACCCAGTAGCGGCGCGGGTCGGACTTGCGGCCGCTGCCTTCGACTTGGATTAGCCCGGCTTCGACGGCGCTCTTGAGCCAACCCCATAACGACGACAAACAGGGCTTGGCGTAGTCTTCGGGCCACTCGTCGAGAATGTCGGCTTGCGTCAGTTTCTGCGGAGCGTCTTCAAGCACCATCCGCAACGCATCCCAATGTTCCTGGAAGCCGTCGTCTTCGGTCGTGCCCAGGACGGTGTAATCCAAGCCGTCGGCGTTCAACTCGAATTGGAAGTGCCGCGGCGTCGCGGCAAGCCGGGACATGCAAAAGAAACGGCGGGCGCGGCTGTCGAGATTGTTGCCGGCGTGGCGCATCTCGATCGAGATGTCCATTTCCGTGTGGATGGCGCCGTGGCCGCGGCCCGCGTTGCCTTGGGTGGCGCCGCAGCGGCGCGGATGGTGCATGAACAGCGCCGCCATGCCGCGCCCGGTCAATTCGCGGACCGGCATCAAAAGGTCCTGCACGCCGCGCGATGCACTCTCGGCGCGTAAGAAATGCGTCACCGAGTCAACCACCAGAAGATCGATATCATGCGCGGCTCGCAGCTGGCCCACCTGAGTCATGAGGTTGCGCCACTCTTCGGCCGTCGGCAGATGGGGAAAAGGCTGCGGTATCAAGCACAGCCGCCCGCCGAATTCGAAGCGCCGGCAACGGTCCGCCCAGAGGCTGCGCGGCTCTTCGGAGATCACGACGGTCTTGCCCGGCGAGACCGGGAGCCCGAAAAGCGTCTTACCGCCGTGTCGCCGTGAAAGCAAATGCGCCAAGAGGGTGGTCTTGCCTGCTTTCCACATGCTGGTAAGCAAAGTCATGTTGCGCCCGGCGATGAATCCGGGGAGAATCCAATCGGCGGCGGATTCCTGCGTCGTTGTGATTTCCGGATCCCAATATGTTTGCGCAACCCGGGTGGGAGTTCGAGCTTCGGGGTTGGGAGCTTCGGGATTCGGAGCTTCCGGAATGTAAGTGTCGGAAGTGCGAGCGTCAGACATGCGTGGCTCCTACTTGAGAGATGCGTTTACGAAAGCGGCGGATTGACTTGCGGATCAGGCGGATTCCTTCAGCAAAGGGCCGGATTGATTCATCGATATGCCGGTTTGCTTCAACGACATGCCGAATTGTTTCATCAAAGGGCGCGATTGCTTCAGTGACCTGCCGAATTGTTTCAGCAAAGGCGGGATTGCTTCAGCGAGGCGGCGGATTCTATCTGTCCCAGCGCCGCGCTGAAACCATTTCCCTAAAGTGAACAGCCAAGGTGAGTTGCGTGCGAAAAATTGAGTCAACGGCCTCTGAAGCAATCTGCGGGACACTGGGCTGCAGGACACTGGGCTGCAGGACACTGGGCTGCGGGACACTGGGCTGCGGGACACTGGGAGCGCGACTCCATTCCTTTCTGCATTGTCTCATAATCCAAACGGAATTGCGAGGTCGGGCGTCCGCGTAATCAGAATTTCTATCATGTCAAGGTCTGACAATGGTCCAAAGCACTGAGGAGTTCCAATGATCGGCCTCGAAAACAAAATCGCCCTCGTCACCGGCGGCGGCAGCGGCATCGGCTTCGCGGTGGGTCGCGCATTTCTTGAGCACGGCGCGAAGGTCGCCCTTGCCGGCCGCGATCTCAAGAAGCTGGAAGTCAGCGCCAAGTCGCTGCCGCATCGCGAGCGAATCTTCCTGCATGCCGCCGACGTGTCCGATCCCGCCCAAGCCAGGAAGCTCGTGGACGCTGTCGTCAAGCATTTTGGGCCGATCGACATCCTTGTCAACAACGCCGGCGTCAACGTCAAGGAGAGGGCTTTTCGGCAGCTTACGCCCGAGACTTGGCAGCGGCTCATTCGCACGAACCTGGACGGTGCGTTTTACTGCATCCACGCTGTCATGCCGTCGATGCTTGAACGCAAGGACGGGGTCATCATCAACATCAACAGTGTGGCGGGCAAGCGGGCGACGCCGCTCGGCGGGGTCGCCTATGCGGCTTCCAAGTTCGGCATGTCGGCTCTCGGGCTGGGATTGGCCGTGGAGGAAAAGGACAGCGGCATTCGCGTGACGAACATTTATCCGGGTGAAGTGGACACGCCGATTTTGGAGTTCCGTCCGAAACCGGTGACCGAGGAGCAGCGCCTAAAAATTCTCAAACCTGAAGACGTGGCCGCCGCCGTATTCTATGTGGTGACACAGCCGCCGCACGTTCACGTGCCGGAACTGATCATCAAGCCGGCGTCCCACGCTTACGTTTAGCGGGCTTCGGCGACTTCGATGACGATCACGGAGACGTTGTCGCGCGAGCCGTTGGTGAGGGCGAGTTCGCCGAGGCCTTCCGCGCATTGTTGGACGTCCGGGTGTTCCTGGACGAAGTTGAGGATGTCTGGATCGGCGACGGGGCCGGACATGCCGTCGGTGCAGAGAACGAACTTGTCGCCGACCTCAACCGGAAGGATCTTGACGTCCGGACCATCGCCGACTTCCTTGCTGCCCAAGTACTTCCAAAGCACGTTGCGGAAACGGTGCTCTTTCGCTTCGGCCGCCGAGATGGTCTTGTTCTCGACCAGAGCCTGGGCCAGCGAGTGGTCGACGGTGAGCTGCTCGATCTCGCCGCCGCGAATGCGGTAGGCGCGGCTGTCGCCCAGGTTGGAGATGTAAATCTCGTTCCCTTTGCGCCACAGGGCCATGACGATGGTCGTGCCCATGTTCTTGAGTTCGCGGTCGAGCGAGCCCATGGTGAGGATTTCTTCGTTGGCCTGAACGACGGCCTTGCGAATCACCGTGGTGGCGTCCTCGGAGTTGGCGGCCGTGGTGAGGTTGCGGCGCAGCTCGCGCGGCACGACCTCGATCGCCCGCTTGCTGGCGATTTCGCCGGCCGCCTGCCCGCCCATGCCGTCGGCGACGATGCACAAGGTCAAGTCGGGAAACTGCTTAACCTCGATGGCGTCTTCGTTGTTTTCGCGATAGTTGCCTAGCAAGGTACACTTGCCGATGTTGAGCGCCAGGGCCATGTGCCCACCTCTTTTTCGCTGGAAGCCCCACGCCGGCGAACCAACTTGGAAATGCGCATGGAGCGGAAGCGATATTCCTCTTCCAACTTCCTCTTCCAACTATAGTCCGGCACGTCCCGGCAAGCAACTCAACCTTGCGACCGGAACTGCCTTCTTGATACCTTTTCTCGGAAAGGTCTATAATGCGCGTTAGGCGAAGCTTACCCATTATTGTCGTTGTAGTCGGAATTCTAGCGAATTCCGCTACAAGTCGAATGCGGCCTTCGTAGCGGAATTCGCAAGAATTCCGATGATCATTAGGCGACAGGAGAGCGCGTCGTGCCCGTGCACATGGAGTTGAAACGGATCATCATCAATGAAGTTCACGATCAGCAGGTCGTCATGCTTCGGGAAGTGGACGGCGACCGCAGCTTTCCCATCGTCATCGGCATCTTCGAAGCCACCAGCATCGACCGCCGGGTCCGAGGCGTGCAGTCTCCCCGGCCCCTCACTCATGATTTGCTCGCGAACGTGATCGATCACTTAGGCGGCGATCTTCAGGACATCTTTATCAGCGACTTGCGCGAGCACACCTATTTTGCCAAGCTGCGCATCAAAAAGGACGGCGAGCTGGTCGAGGTCGATTGCCGGCCTTCCGACGCCATCGCCATCGCCGTCACCGCCCGCGTGCCCATCTTCGTCTCCGAGGAAGTGATTTCGGAAGCGTCGGGTGAGATGTAGTGGCTAGTGGCTAGCCACTAGTCACTAATCACTACTTATGCAGTTCCCAATTGAATTCTCCCTGATACGGAAGCGCTTGCCGCGTGTCGCTGTTACGGCGATAACGCCAGTAGCGTAGTTCGAAGGTGCCGCCGCGATCGAAGGTCACGTAGCGGTCAGCGGGATCGTCGGCGTCCGGCCTGTCTTCATTCCATGAAAACGAGTGGGCGCCGGCGTAACGCATCAAGCTGAGCCAGACTCGGTCCGCCGGCAGCATGCTGCGCGTGGAGGCCTCATTATCCAAGCGTGGCTCGAAGCTCATGAAGCTCTCATGCCACGGCAGCGTTTCGAGGGCGCAGAGTAAGAATCCCGCCGCGAGGTAGCCGATGAGCAGGCCAAACACGGCGCCACCCGCCTGCTGCACATAGCCGATGTAAATGACCTGGTTCGGGCAGAGGTTGTTGGCGATCATTCGCAGCATGCCGAGCGAAAATGCGAAAAGGCCGATGAGGACGAAGAAGTCCTCGTAGCCGGAAAGGAAGGTGCGCTGCAAGGTGGAATCGAGGATGTCGGCCAGAGGTTCCCAGAAGTTGAAAGTGATCAACCCCGCGAGCACCACGTTGACGAGGGTGCAACACGCGGTGTACAGACCCTCGCGCCATTGGGCATAGGCGACGATGATCATGATCAGGATGGTAATGAAAGTTAACATGCAGATTATTTGCTTACACGGAGCAACTCCTGGATGGACGTGCCGCCTTCGAGAACCTGGCGCAGGCCGTCTTCATATAGGTAGCGCATGCCGCTCTTGACGGCTTCTTGGCGGATGGCATTCAAGTTCGGGTTCTCGCGGATCATGTCGCGAATCTTGTCGGTCAGCACCAGCAGCTCGAACACGCCGGTCCGTTTGAAGTAGCCCGTGTTGCCGCAGCGCTCGCAAACAAGTTCCTCGTCGGTGACGCGTTTGTTCTTGGCCTTGGCCTCCTCGTTGCGCTCGGCAAGCTCCTCCTCGGTCGGCGGTCGGTAGAAGAACTTGATCTTTTCCGCCGGCAGGTTTGCTTTCCGCAGCAGCTCCGGGTTCGGTTTGTACTTGACCTTGCAGCGGGCGCATAACAGCCGCACCAGCCGCTGACCCAAGACGGCGTTGAGTGCGCTGGCGATCATGAAAGGCTGCACGCCCAGGTCCAGAAGCCGGCCGAGGGCCGTCACGGTGTCGTTGGCATGGATGGTGCTGAAGACCAAGTGCCCGGTCTGGGCGGCCTGGCAGGCGATCTCGGCCGTTTCCTGATCGCGGATTTCGCCGATCATGATCACGTCCGGGTCCTGCCGCAGGATGCTGCGCAGCTCCGACGCGAAGGTCTTGCCGGCTTTGACGTTCACTTCAATCTGGGTCACGTGGTCCAACTGATATTCGACCGGATTCTCGATGGTGATGATGTTTTGCTGCAGGCGGTCGATCTCGTTCAGGCACGCGTAGAGCGTGGTGCTTTTGCCGGCGCCCGTCGGCCCGCACACCACGAGCATGCCGTGCGGCTGCGTCACCAGGCCGTGAATTTGGTCGCGCATCTTGTCGCGCATGCCGAGCTGCGTGAGATTGATGATTTGTTGCGATTTGTCGAGGATGCGCATCACCATTTTTTCGCCGGCCACGCCGCCTGCCGTGGCGACGCGGAAGTCGACGAGGCGCTCTTCCACCTGGGCCGAAAAGCTGCCGTCTTGCGGCTTGCGCTTTTCGGTGATGTCCATGTTGGACAGCACCTTGAAAATGTTGATGACCGCCTCGCCCATGTGGCGGCTAAAGGGAGTCACCGTGTTCAGGATGCCGTCGACGCGGAAGCGGACCGCCATCTCCTCTTTGGTCGGCTCCATGTGAATGTCGGTGACACGCGTGGTGACGGCCTCGTAAACCATCTCCAAGGCGCCTTTGTATCCTCGCGACTCCTGAGCGCGCTTCACGCGGTTGGGATCCTCTTCCTTTTGGTCGAATCCGCGGCCGATGAAGCGCACCGGCACGCGCGGCCCTTTGCCCTTTCTGCCGCCTTCGCCGATGTTCAGGCGTAGGTAGCGGCGCAGCAGGGACCGGAGGTGCTTCTTGGTGAGGACGCGCTCGTCGTAGCGCACTTTTTGATTGCGGATGTTGGCGTACCACAAGCCGATGCCCACAAAGAACAGAATGAATGCGAGCAGGCCCAGCCAGAAAAACGGAATGATCCAAACGGCGATCAGCCCGAGGGCGCCGGCCGTGGTCATGAGCGGGTTCCAAAGGAACGTGTCGAGCTTCAAGTCTTGGGAATCGCTGTCGACCCAGCTGCACAGGCTCACCCAAATGAAGTAAATGAGGAGAATTGCGGCGAGCTTGTAGATGCTGAAATAAAAGCCGGGCCCGCGCGGGAACGACGGCTGCTGCGCCCACAAGAGTTGATCGGCGCCCAGAATAAGCGTGAGCGCCAGCAGAAACGACTGGGCCAGGCAATCGGGTCGGCGAGCGGGGCGGCACAAGTAGAGATGGGCCAGTCTATTAAACAGCAGCCTCATGTCTGACTGCGCATCCTGAACGGTGAGCGTGAGCAAGAATCCATCTATCCGATATGGTACGGAAAACGGAAACGGGGTTCATTTTCCTTTCATTAGAGAATTCCAGGCGCCGAAACTTTGATGCCTTTGAGGGCCATCTTGAGCTGGTCGGGATTGCTCGACACCTCCAGGGCCACCGAGCGCTCGATGTCGCCGCGCTCCACCAGCTGGCGCAGGTTTTCGTTGAAATCGACCATGCCTTCCAAGTAGCCGATGCGGATCGCGTCGGGGAGCTTCTTGTCCTCGGCCCGCGAAATCAGCTCGCGAATAATGGGATTGACGATCATGATCTCATTGGTCGGCACGCGGCTCTTGCCGGGCCTGATGCTCTTGACGAGCTTTTGGGCGACGATGGCGCGAAGGTTGTTCGCCAGCCCTTGGCGGATGGCCGGGTGCTTGAGGGCCGGGAACAGGTCGAGGATACGGTTGATGGAGCTGGGCGCCGTCGAGGCATGGATCGTGCCGAACACCAGATGCCCGGTCTCGGCCGCTTGGATGGCGGCTTCGAAGGTTTCGATGTCGCGCAGCTCACCGATCAAGATGACGTCAGGGTCTTGACGCACGGCGTCCTTGAGAGCCTTGGACCAATCGCGCGAATCGAGGCCGATCTCGCGCTGGTTGATGTAGGATTTCTTGTCGCTGAAGACGTATTCAATGGGATCCTCGATGGTGAGGATGTGGAGGTATTCGCGCTCGGCGATGTAATCGAGCATCGACGCGATGGTGGTGCTCTTGCCGCTGCCGGTGACGCCGGCCAGGATGACCATGCCGTCGGGGTAATTGCAAAGCTTTTCGATGCTGGGGGGCAGCCCGAGGTCGGCGAAACTGGGAATGACGTTGTTGACGCGCCGCGACACCAGCGACAGCCGGCCACGCTGCTTGAAGAGGCTCACGCGGAATCGGCTTTCGTCGTTGCCGACCACATAAGAAAAGTCGACGCCGCCCTCCTCCTCTAGAATTTTTCGATGACTCGGAGCTAGGAGCGGCAATAGCAGGCGCTCCATGTCCTCCTGGGTCAGCGGGCGCATCTCCATGCGCCGGATATCGCCTTTGAGCCGCATCATCGGCGGCTGCCCGACCTTGAGATGCAAGTCCGAAGCTTGATGCTTCATGGTCATGCGAAAGAGCTTGTTGACTTCCGGCTCTTTCTTGGGTTCGGCCGGACCTTTGAGATCGAGGGCAATGCTCGGTTCATCGGCGCCGTTGGAGGCTTCGTGAGCGGCAACACTTTCGGCATCGTTGGAGGCCATCGAAAATCTCCTGGGTATCTCCGCTTGCAGGTAAGCGCGCTCATTATCTAGAATTTCGCGTCAATTCGCAAGCGCCGGTTTCAATCGCATCGTTTGCCGGCGCTCCATCCCGACACAGTCCACCAGTTTCGCAGTTGCTGGCAAGCGGCAGGTGGGAACTCGCGCGAGAAATCCAGCCGGATGCGCTGACCGTGGGCGCGGCCCGCGATGCGACCCCTCCAAATCCCGAATGCGGCCACGGCCTCGCGAATGCGCTCGAGCAATGCGCCGGTGACTTTGCCGTGGGCGACGCGCGGCGCTCCACTTTCGATGCGGATAACGAACAGGCACGGCGGCCGGCTGGCTTTCCACAGGGCGCCGATGATCAATCCGGCAAGCGCAATTCCGATGATGCTCGAGAGGGCTTCCACTGTCGCCGCCGTCCACCGATTGAAAGGGACTGAGAAGTCAAAGCCTCACGGGCACGCCGCGTGCCGCTAGATATTTCTTGGTATCTTTGATGCCGTATTCGTCGTAGTGAAAAATACTCGCTGCGAGGGCGGCATCCGCTTTCCCGATGGTAAGAACGTCAACCAAGTGCTCGGGTTTGCCGGCGCCGCCGCTTCCGACCACCGGGATCGACACCGCCATCGCGACGGCGCGCGTCATCTCCAAATCATACCCCGCTTTGGTGCCATCGGCGTCCATCGAAGTCAAAACAATCTCACCGGCGCCAAGCTCTTCGACCTTGCGCGCCCACGCGACTGCCTCGATGCCTGTGGGCACGCGGCCGCCGTTGATGTGGACCTCCCAGACAACGCGTCCATCGTCCTTCTTAACGCGGCGCGGATCGATGTTGACCACCGTGGCACAACTACCGAATTTGCCGGCGATCTCGGTCACGAGCGCGGGATTCTTGACGGCCGCCGAGTTGATGCTTACCTTCTCCGCCCCGGCCTGGATCAGGCGAACCGCGTCTTCGAGGGTGCGAATGCCGCCGCCGACGGTGAAGGGCATGAAGATCTCGTCGGCAACGCGGCGGACGACGTCGAGCATGATTTCGCGTCCCTCGTGCGTGGCGCTGATGTCGAGAAAGACGAGTTCGTCGGCGCCGTCTTCCTCATAGCGGCGCGCAATCTCAACCGGATCGCCGGCGTCGCGCAAGTTTAGGAATTTGATTCCTTTGACTACGCGGCCGCGATCGACGTCCAGACAGGGGATGATGCGCTTAGAGAGCACGTTCTAAGCCTTTGTCAGAACAAGCTCAATCTAAAGCGGGCGATTCAATTTGCAAATGGAAACTGATAATTCGCGATTTTCATTTTTTCAAAAAAAACAGGGGCCCCACTCTTGCAAGCAAGCGTGAGAACCCCTGTCTCGGTGGAGGATGCCGCCCCGTTTTCTGTTCCGCAAAGATGGACGGATTGGAAATCCGTCCTACGCTGGGGAAAGCGGGGCCTTAGCCGGGCGGCTACCGATAGGCCGCCCGGGACAATAAATCACTCAACTACGCCGTTGGCCATGACCCAGAGCATGAAAGCGACGCGCTGCCGCAACTGCTGTTGCTTCAGCATCAGCTTGTCATGGTAGGCCCGCCAAACGTAGAACAGGCCAGCGACCGCCAAGCTGGCGGTGCCACAAACGATGGTCGACATGGGAGGAGACCTTTGAGGGGGAAACCCTGAGATTGTTGATATCCAAATCTAGCTCACCGGAGCCGGGCGGGCAAATCCGATTTTCCCGATTTTGCCGCGCTTGCCGCTTGCGGTTTCTCATTTTTCCCGCTAAACGGAGTGTATCCAAGCGAAGGTCACCTTCCGTTTGCGGGAGACGCCCGCCATGCTCGAGCGACACGACCTGCTAGTGCGTCCATGGACCCGCGCCGTCACGGCCGAGCCGATGGTCAAGATTGAAGCCGGCGCCTGGGTCCGAGCGATTCTGGACCCGGAAACCGACCGCCCGCTTGGATTCGCCCATCTGAAATCGCCGTTGCCGGCGTTTGTCTCCTGGCTCGGCGGCCAGAGCATCCGCGTCTACGAAACCGACGACGCCTCGCTCCTCGCCACCGTGCGTCAGCCCCTCGGCCTCGGGCGGCGCTGGCGCGTCTGGGACGCCGACGAGCACCCAGTCGGCAGTTTCTACGGGATGGTTCTTCAAAATCAATTCAACCAGCGCTTAGCCGAGCTGGAAGACCAGGTCGAGGGTGAAGTGTTTCAGGGCGCGACCGGCGTGGAGTTGGGTTGGGTTCACGCGCGCAAAGATGAAAGCGATTTATTGCACTTCAACAAGTACACGGCCGAGCGCAGCCCCTTCGTGCGGATGGTGATGCTGGGGTTCGTCATTTGCCGCGGAAAGCTGCCTGGATAGTTGTTTAGCCGCGAGCCAACGGCGAGCGCGGGCGTGTCGCACGGGGATGCGGTCCGCGCTCGCCGTTGGCTCGCGGCTAAACTCATTCAACCAACTCGCCGCGCAGGCCGGCAAGGCCCTCGCTGCCCAGGGGGATTACTTGGCCGCCGACGTCGAGCTTGAACAGATCGTCGAGCGGTTGATGGCTGAGGAAGCGAACCGTGGAGCCGGGGACGAGACCTAAGGTCTGCCAGCGCCTTAGCCGAGCCGGGTTGTCGTCCTGCACCTCGCGGATGATGACGCATTGGCCGGCGCGGAATTGATCGAGCGGGCGCAGGTTGCGCTTCTTGAGATTGCCCTTGGCGCTCGGGATGGGATGGCCATGCGGGTCTTCGAGCGGCTCGCCCAGATGCTTCGCCAAGGCCTCCTCCAGGCGCGGCGAAATGGCGTGTTCGAGAGCATCGGCTTCGGCATCGACCTCGCTCCAGTCCAGACCAAGAACCCGCGTCAGAAACAACTCGAGCAGCCGATGCCGCCGGATGACGCGCCGGGCCTGAGCGATCCCCGTTTTCGTCAGGCAAGCGCCCCGGCCGGCTTCGTAGCGAATTAAGCCCGCTTCCGCAAGTCGCTTGAGCATGCCGGTGACCGAAGGCGCCCGCACCTTCAAGCGGCCCTTGATGTCGACAGGCGACACCATTTGATCCGCTCCGCCGAGGCTGTGGATCGCCTTGAGATAATCCTGCACGGCGGGAGTAACGTGGTCATTCATGGTGTCAATCATAAGGGGCCAATCATGCCAAAGCCAGCGGCAGCGCCCAGGTCAGCCATAGCGACAAGCCGAAGCAAAAGCGCAAGCCGACTTGCAGATTCACCCACCAGAGCGTGGTGTTGAGCAAGTTGCTGGCGGCGATCAAGGCTTTGCGAACCTCCTCGGCTACCATCTTCCGCGGATTGATGAATCCGAAGGTGACGACGCGAACGACGTGGGCGGTGTGTGAACGCAGCCAATATTCGGCCTGGTCGAAGTACTTCTCCATTTCCTGGCGATCGAAGCGGCCGACGCGGATCATGCCGTAGGCGTCGACGGCGAACATAGCCAAGCCGAGCGGAATGACGGCGATGAGCGCCGGCCAATGCACCCATAGACTGCTGAGCGTCAAGCCCGAGGGCGGTTGGCCGGCATCGGGCCAAATCCAACGCGACGCGATGAGCTGGACGACGGACAACGCCAGGGCAAGGACGGCGGGCGCGGCCGTCGCCCAGGTCATGAAGATGGTGCGGTGCTCCTTCATCAATTTCAGGAGCAAAGGCCAGCGTTTCGATCCGCCCCAAATCAGCTTGCCGATGTTCTGATATTGCTCGTAGCGGCGAATGGTGCCAACGAAGAATGTAAACATGAAGTAAAAGTCAAGGAAGTGGATCAGGTTCAAGTGTGCGATTCCGGTCATGCTTTCAAGAACGGCATCTCTTACTGCAGCTTCCGAGGTCACTGAATCCAGAACCATGGAAAGGCTGGACGTTTCGGTTGCGATTCTCGGTAATAGCGCTTTGATATCTTTTTGTCAGTAACTGCACCTTCCTCGTCCAAATACACCCTGATTTTGACATCGTCCGCTAACCAATCAAGCCATCGCCCCGAAGGAGCGGCAGTCACTCCAAATTCACGATAAGACAGAGCTAAGCCTGGGCCATAGTCACCTGGCGGCACTCCCAAGAGATTCTCCAGGTCGCGCTCGGTCATCCCGTGCTCAATACGAGCAAAAGTCCCACGTGTGATCCGATGCTCTAGCGTAACCGGCAAGTGGAGTGTCTTAACGGCGAATGCATCCGTTTGAATTAGCAAACACAGCGTCCCAAGTAACACAATTAACACCAACCACACGACAAAGAGTCTTGCCTTCATGCACAGCGTCCACGCACTAAACACCCTTTTTCACATGTGAAGCCATCGGCGCATTTTTTGCCAAAATGTCTCCGGGTTATCTTTGCTCAATGCTTTGTAGGTAACTTTTCCATCTTTATCAAATCCAACTAAGACCCTCGGGGTATGCTCCCTCCAGTATTTTAGGTATCCTTGGTCCTTGTTTCCTGGAATTGAGTATTCTGCCCCTTGCGATCCCAGTATTCTGTCCACTTCCTTCTCCGTCATGCCAATGTCAATGCTTTCCAGTTCCTCCGTGGTAAGTGCTCGAGCCCTGTGGCCCGATCCAATCAGGCACGAGGCTAGCATCAGAAGAAAAACCGTGACAAAGAAGAGCATAAAGACGTTTCTTATCGTTGTCTGGTCAAATTGCCGCTCAAACGCCATTGCCGACTCCTGAGCTACAGAGGAGTCTATCGTCCGAAGCTCTCTTGCAACGGTCAGTGCGAATTGCCGTTGCGGAAAACCACCTGCGCCGCCATGCCTGCATTGAAGACGCCTTGGGGATCGTCCACGCGAATTTTCACGCCGAACATCTGATAGCGACGCTCATCCACGCTTTGGACGTTTCGCGGGGTAAACTCGCTGATCGAGGCGCGTTGGCGGACCACTCCCTTGAAGATCTTGTCCGGGTAGGAGTCGATTGTCACATCGACCGGCGCACCCACCTCGACTTTGCCGAGTTGGGTCTCGGGCACGAACACCTTGACCCACAGGTCTTCCACCCGGAGCACGCGGACCACCGGCTGATTGGGCGGCACGATGTCGCCGGGACGTACCGCCACGACTTCGATTCTGACTTTTCCAAGCTCTGGCGGTACGACGACGTTTGCTTCTTTCAAGCTGACTTCCGTTTCCGCCAGTTTCGCCTGTGTTTCCGCAAGCTTGGCACGCAGAAGAAGGATCTCTTCGTCGCGGCTTTTTCGGGCCATGCCGGCGCTGGCCTCGGCCTTGTGCCAATCCGCTCTGGCTTCGTCCTTGTCTTCTTGGCGGTTACCGGCCTTCATCATGTCAGCCTTTGCCTTGGCCGCTTGATACCGCCCCTTGGTCCGCTCTTGAATTCCCAGGGCCAGGTCGTGCTCGGCCCGCGATGCCGATCGGCTGCGGTAGAGGTCGCGGATGCGGTCAAATTCCTCCTTCGCCTGGTTGTAATCCGCCTGGGCGCTGTCCAGGTCGCTTCTGGCTTGCTGCTTCTCCTCCTCGCGCCAGCCGTATTCCATGCGGTCGTGGCGGGCCTTCGCGGCCAGGGCGGCGGCCTCCGCGATTTTGATGTCCTCAAGACGCGAGCCGCTAACGGCGCGGTCGAGTTCCGCCTGCACCGATTGCACGCGCGCCTTGAGTTGATCGCGCTGCGTTTCCAATTCCGGAACTTCGAACATCACCAGTTGGGCGCCGGGGTAAACGTCGATCCCTTCGATGGCCAAAACCTTGGCGACGCGGCCGCCGACTTTGGAGCCGAGCCTTACCTCCTGAATCTCGACGACGCCAGGCAGACGCAGGCCGTCGCCGTTGCCGAAGGGATCGAAGTAATACCAACCGGCGGCAGCCGCGGCGACGAGGAGCGTCAGAGCGATGATGATTTTGCGGGACACGAACCCCTCCTGCACCGAGTCAGTTTGAGCCCGACTTCATTTTATGACAAGGGCGTAGTATTGCGCGCCACGGTCTGCAAGCGTTCGCGACGAGATTCATCTAGAGTGCATTAGACGAATTCTTTGGCCATAAGTGCTGATAGCAAAATGACATCCATAAATGCGTTTGACGACATGCCGACACACACCCATGATTCGACGAATCCGAGTGGTCATCAAACAAATGTTGGGGTCTTTGCGATAACCACAAGTGCGCCAAAGGCTTAATTCGTCTAACGAGCGATTTCATGGCCGGTGCGAGTGATGGCGCCGCGCAGCGTTTGCTCGCTGATTTCGGGTCCGAACCGGCGTACCGAGCCGTCGGCGAAGGCAATGCGCAAGGTGTCGCCAAAGAGGTTAAACAGATTGGGCAAGGGCAGGGCCGGGTCAAATGGAATTTCTTCGGGCTTGGTCCAGGGCACTGGCGGTCCGCCTTCGACGACCAATATCGTATTGGAAGTGCCGTCGGGAAAATCGCTAGTCAACCGAATCGCCCGACCCTCTTCAAATGCGGTCCCCTCTCCGATAAACACATGTACGACCGTGTGGTGCGGCGGCATGGTGCGCGCTCTCCGCGCAGGCGGCTTGTATACCTCCGGAATCTTGGACAAAAGTAGAATGTTGTGCGGGCTGTCCCAAGACTCGTCCAGCTTGAATTCGTCGTACAGCTCTTTCTGTTCCACAAAGGGCAAAATCAAGACACGCCAACTCAACAGCGGCGTCCCATTGTCGCCGTACACGACGGCGGGCGGCAATCGGCGATGCACGTCGTTGTAATTGTGCATGCCCAATGCCACCTGGGCCAGCGTTCAGTGGCCGCGATCCCAAACGTCCTGCAGTTTCTCGAATCCGTAGAGTGCGAGGCCGGCGACCGCAACGGCTGTGCCAACACAACGAGCTTGCGTTTCCCGATGGACATCTCAGCTCCCGTAGGAGTTTCGGTTCACACGCGCTCAATTATCACACCACGAAGCATTAGGGGCAACGGCGTCCGCCGATTTGATGGTCACGCAGTTGCGACCGCCCTTGAAAGTAAACAGTGATCACGCATCGCACATCGAACTAACCGGTCGGCCGTGGTAACATGTTTCTTGCACCCGCTCCGAGATGCCCCACATGAAAATCGCCTCGCGAAACTGCCGTTTGGTCCTCCAGTTGGCCATTCAAGTCGGCGCGGCGTTCGGCATGGCCGTCGGATTAGGCGTAGTTCTTTATTACATCCTGCCACCGAGTGAGGACGAAAGCCGGCAGGACGGAAGCATTCGAGTCGACAAGAAAAAGGAGGCTTACTTCTCCTTTTGTCTGGACGGCCAGCGCATCCTAAGCGCGTCCCAGGAATTAAAATGGGGGACTCTTCGCGACGGGCTTTTTAGGGGACCGTATCGGCTACGTGACAGCTTTACGGGAAAGCTGCTGGCCGAATTTGGGGCGTATGAAAAGCGTTATGACGACACGTGCGCTGCTCGGGGAAGACGTTACTGGGCGGGACTTCCGCATGACGAGAAGGGTATTCTCGATCTCGTTGATTTTGAGACAGGCGAAGAACGGCGCCTGCCAATCAAACCCATTGCCGGGGATCGTCAGCTCCTCATCTCGCCAAAACAGGACTTGGTGGTGGTATTGCCCTGGCTGTCATACGGTGAAGCACATCTTTATGAGTTGCCTACAGGAGCGCACGTCGCGACTTTGACCGGGAGATTTCGCCACCCGCGCTTTGCTTCCAAAAGCTCGTATTTTCTCTATGAGGGCGGCAAGCGGGAAGAACCCGAACTGCACCTTTGGAACGCTGGGAAGCGTCAAAGCGCCGGCGTCATGCCCACTGCAGAAGGTGACTGGTCGACTAGTTCGGACGGACGGTTTCTCCTTGCGCCTCAATCCGCAAGCAAATTGAACATTTGGGATTTGTCGGACATCGATCGACCCAAGCTTACTGGTGACCTGCCTCGGTCCGCTGGGAGGTACTACTTTTCGCCCGATGCCGAAACCATCGTTCAATTGCCGCCGCGCGACGACGCCCTTTCCAGTGTAGTTTTCTGGGATCTAGCAACCGCTCGGGAAAAATGCCGGCTGGATCCAAGACTATTCAATCCCGATGCGGAGCGCTGGAGCGGCGCTTTCGCCTGTGGCAGCGATCTGTTCGCGTTCTCTACGAGGAACCCAAGCGGAAAGTCTCGAACGGGAGAAACAGAGTTTTTAAGAGTTTTCGATGTGGCCAAGCAGAAGCTGCTTTGGAACCTCGAAATTCCTCTTCCTTCTCTTCGGTTTTTCGGAAAAGGCGACACAGTGTTCTTGACGCAGGATCTCGAAGCACAGATTCGCGACGCACGCTCGGGCGATCTGCTAAAGTCTTTTCCATTGCCAGATTCTCACCGCATAGCGCAGCCTACGGGAGATGGCCGATACGTTACGCTCTGGAATGAAGACCCGCCACCCTCCGATCCGAAACGCCCGCGCCTAAGCCAAGTGCGCGTCATCGAGGTGCCAACGCAGAGCATAGTGTTTGATCTGGTCGGTGTTGTTGAGTGGGATCCCAACCTCTCCCAAGACGGCAGCACCCTGCTCACCGTTCATTACGACCAGGCTGGCGTCTATTTGCGCTGCTGGGACGTAGCCAGCGGTCGGCTGCGGTGGGACGTTCCCGGCCGTCGCCCGTGGTTTGGAATAATCGGCATTTCCGCGGTGTTCTTTGTACTACTTGTGTTTTTGGGATGGTGGCGAAACGCACGCAGAGCGCGGCGTTCAAGCGAGGCCGCAGCGCTCCAGGTCTAGGGTTTAGAATGCATGTTCAACCCCTTCAAGAAATTGGCGTCGGCGCGAACTCGCCGCTATCACGAGCGCCTCGAGCAACTCATCAAGCAGACGCCGATCCCCGTCTTTTGGCTTTTCGGAAAAACCCAAAGCGGCAAGACCAGCATCATCAAGTTTCTCACCGGCGCCGACGATGCCGAGATCGGCCGCGGCTTCAAGCCTTGCACGCGTTTCTCGCGCGAATATCGGTTTCCGACGGACGAGGCGCCGCTCTTGATCTTCCTCGACACGCGCGGACTGGAAGAGCCCGGCTACGACCCCGACGAGGACATCGCCCGCTTCGGCACACAGGCGCACGTGGTCATCGTCACGGCGCGGCTCCTCGATTTCGCCATGCATGATCTTCTTCGCGACTTGCGCAAGATTCGGCACGACCAACCTAAGAGGCCGGTGCTGCTCGCGCTCACCTGTCTGCACGACGCCTATCCGCAGCAGCAGCATCCCGAGCCGTATCCGTTCGCACCTGACGGCACCGTCAAAGCCGAGGCCCGGGCGGGTTTGCCGGACGATTTATTACGGAGCATCGAGCAACAGCGGCAGCAATTCGACGGCTTTTATGACTTCTTGACGCCTGTCGACTTGACGCGCCCTGAGGACGGCTTCACGGATTGCGTTTACGGCGGCGGGCAACTTAAAGAGACGTTGATCAAAGCTTTGCCGGACGCCTACCGCGCAACGTTAATGAAGTTGGATGAGGCGACGCATTCTCTGCAAGATCTTTTTGAGTGGCGCGCGCTGCCGCACATTCTCGGATTCAGCAGCCTGGCAGCCACCGCGGGCGCGATTCCGATACCGTGGCTCGACCTGTTTATCCTCCCCGGCATCCAGACGCAGATGGTGTTTGACCTGGCCCGTTTGTATGGGCAGCCGTTGACGGGCCAGCGTTTTCTGGAAATCGCCGGCACGTTGGGTCTGGGCATGGCGGTGCGCCAGGGGATTCGCGAGTTCACCAAGTTCATTCCGGTAGTCGGCTCGGTGGCCGGGGCGGCGCTCGCGGGCTCGGCGACCTTTGCGTTGGGCAAGGCTTTCTGCTATTACTACGGCGCTATCCACAAGGGCCACGTACCCAAGTCGGAAGAGCTGAAGCATTACTACCGCGAGCAACTGGCCGAAGCGGAAAGGCTCTGGAGGTCGTAGGACGGATTTGCAATCCGTCCCGACGTTGGCAGGCGACGGATTGCAAATCCGTCCTACGAGAGTTGGAAACGGAATGAATCGACTGAAGCGGCATTGGCGATTGCTGGTCGTGGGCGGGCTTTTTGTCGCGCCCATCGTCGCGCTCATTTGCTTCGGCAGTTATTATCTGTGGATTTCAGGTCTCGCGTTTTGGCTGTGGTGGCCGCTGACGGGCAGTCTGGTGCTGGCGGTTTACCTCGGGTGGCGCTGGCAGAAGCAGCGGCAGCTCTTACGCAATGACTTTGCGCCGCCGCTTCACTGGACCGAGCGCGACCGCCAGGCCTGGCACATCGTCGAAGATCGCGCCACGCAGGCTGCACAACTCAAAGCCGAGCAGATGACGTCGCTGCCGTTCTATGTCGAAAGCGGTCAAGCCCTGGCGCTGGATATCGCGAAGTTCTATCATCCCAATGCCGACGACCCGATGGCCAACCTGACGCTCCCGGAGATTTTGGCCGTCATCGAACTCGCGGCTCGCGATCTGGCGGAAATGGTCGACCAGTACTTGCCCGGCGGGCATCTGCTCACCCTGAACGACATGCGCCGGCTCAAACAACTTGCCGACTGGTATCCGACGGTCAGCAACGTCTCATGGCTGATCTCGAGCATCTTTTCACCGGTTGAGACTGCGGTGCGTTACTTGGCGTCTCAGGCCGGCATGAACAAACCCTGGCGAATGCTGCAAGAAAATGTGCTCGTTTGGTTTTATACCGCGTTCCTGCATCGATTGGGATCCTACTTGATCGACCTGAACAGCGGGCGGCTGCGAGTCGGCGCCCAGCGTTACCGGGAGTTGCAAGCCGCCAATACAGGAGGCGCTGCGGAGTCGCAAGATCCCGCCGACGCGGTTCGCGCCGTCACGTTCGTTCTCGCAGGGCAGGCGAAGACGGGCAAGTCAAGCCTCATCAACTCCCTCTTAGGAGAACAACGGGCATTCGCCGATGTGTTGCCTGCGACCGCCGAGATTGAGAGCTACGAACTGCAATCGCCGGGCGTTACGAGCCGTTTTCGGTTGCTCGACACGGTAGGCTACGGCAACAAAGGGCCGCGGGAGGACCAGAAGCGGGCGACGGAGGAAGCCGCCCGCCAAGCAGACGTGATTATCCTGGTGCTGCACGCCCGTAATCCGGCACGACTGGGGGATGCCGACTTGATGCAGGACTTACGACATTACTTTAAGCAGCATCGCGATCTAATCGTGCCGCCGGTGCTCGCGGTCGTGACGCATGTCGATCTCTTGTCGCCGGCGCTCGAATGGGCGCCGCCCTCTGATTGGCAAAATCCAAGGCGTCCCAAGGAGCGGGAGATTCACGACGCGGTCGCGGCGGTTCAAGAACAGCTTGGTTCCTATCTCGCTGGGGTCATTCCGGTTTGCACCGCGCCCGGGAAGCTTTACGGAATTCAGGAATTTCTGCTTCCCGCATTGGTGAGCATGCTCGATCAAGCTCATGCCGTTGCGTTTCTCCGCTGCTTGAAGGCGGAGATCGACATGGGCAAGATTCGCAAAGTGTTTCGCCAGCTTGCCGCAGCCGGCAAAGGGTTGGTCAAGACTCTTCTGACAGGGGGTTAGGGCCGGGACAGCCGCACGATATCTTCGTGGGCAATGACGTGCTCAAATTCCATCCCAGCGGCATGGTGGCCATTCTCGAGCGGCAGAGTCCAAATCACCGTGGCGCCGCGTTTGATGGGGGCGGGGATGCCGAAAGCCTGAAAGACGATCTCAACTTCTTCGTGAAGCTTGAAGGGCTCCCGCGAGAGGATGCGGACGCCGCTCTGGGAGAGGTCGAGAAAGCCTGTGGCAATGTTGACGCCAAGCCAGAGCCGGCCGCGACGGCACTCAGCCAGAACCGTGCCGCGGGGAATCTTGCGGCTTGATTTGCGCCGGTTCTTTTGCCGGTTTTTGATCTGCTTATCCATCGTACCCTCTACCTTTACCCTAGTTCCAAGTAGGCCAAAGTCAAAACGCAGCCCGGGCGCTCGGTCGCCACGATATTCAGCCGCCGCAAGAAACTTCAGTCATCGCTTGAAAGTGCGCGTGGCGATGGTAGTCGCTAAGTTTGTTCGAGCTTGGCGTCGTCGAAGATGTAGAAGACCGCGTTTGTGAGTCCGGCGTGCAGAAAGCCGCCGGGGTTCTTTCGATTTTCCTTCAGGTCACTTTTTCCGTACCGCGAGCAAGCGCTGCTGTTCGGCCATGAATTCGTCCCACTCGGAGGCGGGCACATAGCGGAAGGCGCCGCTCACCAAAATCACATTGCGGCCTCCGTCGGCGAGGCGTTGGCCGAAATGGCCGAGACCAGCGACCTTGTCCCATACCACGCCGATGCGCGGATCGTCGTCCGTCGTTAAGCCATCGACGTAGTGCCAGCTACACGATTCCGGGCTGAGGCGCTCGCCTCGTTTCAGTAGCTCCTCCGCGACTTGGGGTGAACTCGTCTTCCCGCACAACAGGGCAGCGGGGTATTCCGGATACAGCAAGCTCAAAGACGCTTCGGGGTTGGCTTCACCACTCGGAAACGCGCCGTTGTGGGCGTCGGCATATTCGCGAAGAGCGGAGGCCAGGCATTTGTCACAGCAGTGCGTGTAGCCGTAGGGATACTTCCATTGGTAGTAAAACCAACCCACCGCGCCAAGCGCCGCGAGAAGCGCCATAACAGCGATCACGCTAATCCTGAGCTTGATGAGCCGCATTATGAATCGCTCCTTAAGCCGAAGCGCAAAGCGACACTCAGTCAACCTGGTGATTTTGCAAAGCGAGCACCGGTTGGGAAAGGAGCGCGACTGAAACCGGTTGGGTTAGATTCCGACTTAAGCAAATTCGATTGTCGAAAGCTTTCCTGGCGTGCGCGGGCTCCTAATTCCGATACATCTTGACAGCCATTTTGGCGTCGAGTAAGAACGTCTCGCATTTCTTGAGCGATTTCGCCATCGCCGAGCGAATTCGCCGACCCAAAAAGGAGGCCACGCATGCCAATGGATCGATTCTTGTCCGAAGAGACTCTTCAGGCTGATTTGGATCCGCAATTCCAGATCATGCACGATTCGGAAGCGACCATTTCCTTGTCCGAATCGACCGAACGCAACCTCATGAATCTTTGGATCGACGTAGGCGGCGAAGCCTAGCCCTTCTTTTTCACTGTTTTTCCCGAACGGTGAGCGTATAAGATCCCGACTGTCTGTCGCCAAACGTGGTGGCTATAAGGCGGTAATCATCGTCCTGCGCCGGCGTGAAGAATATGCGGGCGTTGGGAAAGCCGCCGCCGTCGTCGTCTTCGGCGAGTTGCTTGCCCTGCGAATCCTCCAACCGCAGGTAGGGATCGAATCCTTGGATGTTGGTCATCAAGTCAATGACATAGGTCTTGCCGGCGTTCATGCGGAAAGTGTGAATCTTGCAATAGGAATTGGCGCGCCGCTTATCGAAGGCATCGCCGGGGCTCAGTTTGTTTTGGACGCGAAAGACTTCCTTGCCGGCGACGATTTTGACAGGCGGATTGACCGGCTGTTGGTTTGGAGGATTCACCACGGGCGGATTGAATTTAGGTGGATTGAATTTGGGCGCATTCTTGGCCTGAGGCTGCTTGAACGGAAGCTGGCCAACTTGCTTGACAAGCTTGCAATGGTGCAACTCCACATCGAGTTCGTGATTGAAGCCCTTACATTCACCTTGGACCTGAACGACGGCGCCGGGCGCGATGCCCGCACAATCCTTGACGTTCGTGAACTTCGCCAGCACTTGGTCGGTCGTTCCAGGTTGCACGCCGGGAAGGATGCTGGGAAGCTCCGTTTCCAAATGCAGGATCGCGCCATTACGAAAGATCACCGGCCCCTGCACAAGCAGCGTCTTGCCTTTGTACTTTTGGTCGGCGGCATTGCGATCGGTCTGATACTCGCGCACCAGAGTGACGGCGTCAACCACGGCTTGTTCGTTGGCAGGGCCGGCGTTCTTATCTCCCGAGCGTAGCAACAGAATCGCGCCGGTGACGATGCCGCCGACCAGCACCATGACGCCCACGATTACGCCGATCAGCGTCCCGGACCCAGTCTGCTTGTTGCGCTTCCGTCGCGGCCGGTCGTCGTCGTCTTCTTCCCACGCATCCCCTGGCCGTGGCTCGGCGTCGGTCTCCCGAACGTCCTCAGCGGCGCTGCCAGGCGGAATATTGCCCAATTCTTGTCTGGAATCACCACGGGAGTCCGCGAACTGCAGGGGCGCCGCGCTGACTTGGCCGTCCTCGGGAAACAGGGCTTTGAGCGTCTTGGCCTTGACCCAGTCGGCGAAGCCGTCGCGCCAAATGTACTCGCTGGGCTTGAGCCGGCCTGAAACCGCCATTTTTTTCAATTCGGCAGCGCTCACGGGGCCGGTTTGACGGCCATCCACGGTGTAGTACCACTGATCTGCCATGGCGCTTCTCCGGGAAGTCCAGCGCGGGTTCAGCCGTACACAAAGGCCGTTTTAGTCTTGGAGTCCTTGTCGGTCCAGTCGTCAAGCTGGGATTGCAGCGCCTGAAAAACGCTGTAGGCGCGGCGCGCGGTGCCGCCGCCATACGCTTCGCCGCGGTCGCCGTACTTGAAGCTGAACTCGGCGACCGCGGGCGGACCGCCGCCATCCGTGTGATCGTACCAAATAACCAGCACGCAACTCGAATGGACATTATGCCGCTTGCCCAAATAAAGCGACGCGCCGCCGAGGACCACTTCGTGGGCCGTGAAGTCCTGGACGACGGCGAGAGGTTCGTCGTCCGCGAAGCCGTCCAGCGCCCGCTTCAAGCCCGGAAAGAGCTGCACCACGTGCTTCATGGCCGACATCTTTTGCTCCATCGGGACCGGGACCGTTGTCGAGAAACTATACAATTGCTGGAACGGCGGCTTGATGTCCTCCTCGAATTTGGTTTTGCCTTTGGTCTTGCCGGCGGCATCCATGTCGCGATCGGCGGATACATAGCGATCGGGGTGCCGGAACTTGAGCGTCATCTCGCGACTCTTGCCGCCGGTTCCGGCGCGTTCGCGAAAGATGTAGGAGTTGCGGTTGAGGTGCTGGCTGCTGGTGTCGAAGAAGCGGATCGTGCGGTGGTCTTGCACCTTGTTCAAATCGCCATTGGCGCCGAGCACCAAAGGCCCCATGATTCGCGTCGCGTCGCGCCAAAACTGGCCCGCGGCCTTCAGCACCTGCTTTTCACCGGCGGGGAAGCGGCCGGCCTGGAGCATGAACTTGTACTCGCGCGAATTGACCTTCAGGTCGGGCATGATTTGGCTCCGGTTGTGCGTTGGGGATTTTCGACGGACCGTTTATCCCCGGTTCGTAGAACCGGTGTTGGAAACGTACCTGCATCATGTCGATAGCCGATGACGGCTGCAAGCGGAATCTATTGTGCGGAATAATCATTAAAACCGCGCAAAACGGCAATGTCGTTTGACTTTCCTGTATTTCGTGTCAGAATCCTCACGGCAGCGGCCCTTCTCCGAAGTCTGACGACTTCGGCTTCCGTAGCTGAATTCGTCAGAATTCGGACGGCACGTCTCTCTCAAAACCCATTTCTGCAATCGCCCTGGCACGAGGAGGGTGAACCCATGTTTCGCATCCGTGCGCGAATGCGGCAGTCTCTTGTCAAACGGCCCGCCTTCAAGCCATGCCTGGAAGCGCTCGAAGGCCGCGTGCTTCTCTCGGCTGACATGGTGTTGCGGTGGAACGCCGTGGCGCTTGACGCCGTCAAGAACGACTACGCCGTCGGCCATACTCCCGATCAGGGCGGACCGACGCGGGCCGCGCGGGCGCTCGCCATCGTCCAGGCGGCGATTTACGACGCGGTCGAATCGGTGGACCATACTTATGCGCAATATGTGGTTCACATGAACGCACCCTCGGGAACGTCCATGGAAGCCGCGGCAGCGATGGCGGGACACGACACCCTCGTGGCACTTTTCCCGCATCAAAGACCAATGTTCGATAAGGCGCTCTTCGTCTCGCTCATCGGCATCAATCCGGTCGCGGCGCTCAAGGGCATGTTTATCGGCCACCAGGTTTCCCAGGCGATGTTGACCGCTCGGCAAAACGACGGCTCCCCGAATCCGATGCCCTACACGCCCGGGACAAATCCCGGCGACTGGCAGCCCGATCCACTGCATCCGACGCAGCAAGCTCTGACGCCCGGCTGGGGCAGCGTCACGCCCTTTGCCATGACGAGCGGCGATCAGTTTCAGGTGCCGCCGCCGCCCGACCTAACCAGTCCGGAATACGCGGCCGCTTACAACCAGGTCATGGCCATCGGCGGCGACGGCGTTCATACGCCCACGACGCGCACCGCCGAGCAGACGACCATCGGCATCTTCTGGGGCTACGACGGCAGCCCCGGCATCGGCGTGCCGCCGCGCCTGTACAACCAGATCGCGCGGGTGATCGCTCAGCAGCAAGGGAATACGGAAGTGCAAAACGCCCGGCTATTCGCGCTCTTGAATATCGCGATGGCCGACGCCGGCATTGCCGTTTGGAACACAAAGTACGTCGACAATTTCTGGCGGCCGATCACCGCGATCCGCGCGGGCGACACCGACGGCAACGCCGCAACCACCGCCGACCCGACTTGGACGCCTTTGGGCGCCCCGGCCGACAACGGCGGCGGCACCAACTTCACGCCGCCGTTTCCAGCCTACACCTCCGGTCACGCCGGCTTCGGCGCCGCGGCCTTCGGCATTCTGCGCGACTTCTACGGCACCGACAACGTTTCCTTCTCGTTCACGTCCGACGAGTTCAACGGCAAGACAAGGGACCAGAACGGCGTCAAGCGGCCCGTCGTGACCCGGCACTTCACGAGTTTCAGCGAGGCCGCCGAGGAGAACGGCCAGAGCCGCATCTATCTCGGCATTCATTGGATTTTCGACAAAGTTCAGGGAATCGCGGAGGGAACGAACATCGCGGATTGGACGTTCAGCCATGTCATGGGGGCGCTGGCGCATCCGAGCCAAACAGCAGTGGCAACGCCGACGACTGTGGCGCGGACGTCCGCGGCGTACTCGATGCCGCAAAGCGCTTTTCAAGCGCAGGATCCGATTCTCACGCATTCCGGCGTTGACGACAGATTGAATCGGAGCCAGACGGCATCGCCAGTTGGGCAAGCTTCTGGCACGGATAACGGCGGTGTCCGAACGCAAACGGCGACGACAACCGTGGAAAAGATTCCAGGAAAGGGAGTCTTGGAAGACGTCTTCTGGCGGCTATCGTGATTTCCGGCTCGCCTTGTTGCTCGTGCTTCTCTTCTAAATCCTTTCGTCCTTTCAAGACAACACTCGAAGCGAATGCGAAAGATACTACCGTAGCTCACTTAAAGCTTTAGGTATGCCCAAAGGAGACCCTCATGCTACGGTGTATGCGCCAACTTCTGCTTACTCTTGCTGTACTCGCACTTGCAGCTCACGCGGCTGCCGCCCAGGACGGCAACGTCCGCAAGCAAGACCCATTGCCCATCGACTCCGAGATGCGAACCAGAACCATTGACGGCGTCCTCAAACTGCTGATGGACAACTACGTCTTCCCCGAGATGGCCGAGAAAATGCAAGCCGCCGTGCGCGCTCGGCAAGAAAAGAAAGAATACGACAACGTCACCACGGGACAGGATTTGGCCAAGGCGCTGACCGAGCAGCTGCAAGAAATCTCCAAGGACAAGCATCTCCGCGTCAACTGCAACACCGAGAAGCGTCAAAAGCCGGCTGGCGCGCAGGTCGGTCAAGCCGAGCGCTTTCGCACCATGGCCCGCATGGCCAACGGCGGCTATCAGAAGGTCGAACGTCTGCCGGGCAACGTCGGCTATCTTGAACTGACCGGCTTCATGGAAGGCGACATCGCCAAGGAACGCGCCGCGGCGGCGATGAACTTTCTCTCCGGAACCGACGCCCTGATTATCGACATTCGTCGCAACGGCGGCGGCAGTCCCCGAGCCGTCGCGCTCGTGTGCAGTTACCTGTTCGACGAGACGCCGATCCACATCAACAGCTTCTACCATCGCAAGGGCGACCGCACCGAGGACTTCCACACCCTGAAAGAAGTTGCCGGGAAGCGCTACTTGAACAAGGATGTGTACGTGCTGACCGCCAAGTACACCTTCTCGGCTGCCGAGGAGTTCGCCTACAACCTCAAGAACATGAAGCGGGCGTCCATCGTCGGCGAAACGACGGGCGGCGGCGCTCATCCGGGCGGTATGTTTCCGGTGGGAGATCATTTCGGTGTTTTCGTTCCCACCGGACGAGCGATTAATCCGATTACCAAGACCAACTGGGAAGGCGTCGGCGTCATTCCCGACATCGTGACCACGGCGGACAAGGCTCTCGACGCCGCCCATCAAAAGGCGCTCGAACGCCTCTTGGCCAACGCCAACGACATTACACGGCGGCTCATCGAAGAAGATCTAGACCGCGCCAAGGTCGCGCGGCCGGCAGTGGCGACCAAAGACCGCTAGAGATTGTTTAGCCGCGAGCCTGCGGCGAGCGCGGGCGGGATCCGTGCGGCTACGACGTCATCGCCGCGAGTCGCGTCCGCGCTCGCCGATGGCTCGCGGCTAAACAAGTTACTGCACTGGTGGATTTCTCGGCAGCCGCTTCAAATACGCCAATGACGTCGATCTCTTGGTGATCATGCCGGCATACGACGCGGTGAGCAAGGCGATTCGGATTTGTCTGGCCTTTGAGCGGCCATTCGCACTGGACCTTATCGTTCGAACGGCTCAGCAAATCGAGCGCGGCTTGAAGGAAGAAAACTGGTTTCTGCGTGAAATTGTAGAACGGGGGAAAGTGCTTTATGAAGCGCCAAACGGGCATGTGGGTGCGGAAAGCAGAAGAAGATTGGCAAGGCGCCCAGGAAATGTCAGCGCGAAGTCCGCCGCTGCGCGACTTGGCCTCCTTTCAATTCGTTGCATGAACGAAAAATGCGTTTCACGACCTGGGTGTGTATTCTGAATAAATGAAAAACACAAAGCCCCAGGATTCGCTGCGCTCATCCAGGGGCTTGCGGTGGCAAATCAAGTCAATTCACTTTGCGGCCCACGGTGCGGATGATCTCACCTGAGCTGGGCGGAATGTGCTGGCCGGACAGCTCGCTCGTGATCATGCGGACCATCAGGCGTTCGAGGCGCTCCACCTGGTAGTAAGGGATGGTCGGCTCGGCGTGGGAGTTGCCGACGCCGGAGTCGTCGGTGAGAAACAGAAACTGACTGCCTGTCAGCATGGCGCACGAGCGCATCACGAATTCGCACGCCTGGTCATAGCCGCTGCAGGCGACTGGATAGACGGCCACGCCTTTTTTGCGCAGGCCATTCGCAGCGGCGAGGGTGCGGCCCATGTGCTGGGCGTGCGGCGGGGCGTCCGCGATTAGGAACAGGACGCGGGCGGTGTCGTTTTCCCGCCAGCGGAGTTGGTTCGCTTCTTCCAGGCCGCGGTGCATTGCTTCGGGGTAGTCGCCGCCGCCGTTGGCGCTCTGAGCGGCCAAGTTCTTTTGGAATTGAGCCAGTGAATCGTTGAAATCGAACCGGCGGACGACGTATTCATCGCCGTCGTCGCGGTAGAGGACGAGGGCGAAGCGTTTCTGCACTTCCGGGAACTTCTTGTGGACGGCATCGACAATGCCGCCGATCTCGGCCTTGAGGTACACCAGCTCGTCGCCCATGCTGCCGGTGGTGTCGAGAACGATGGCTAGATCGAGGTTCTTGGGCAGCGCGGCCCGCGCTTCGGGCAACGTGATTTCCCAGCGCGGCGAGCCGGGGAGGATGGTGTCGGTGACGGAACTTCCGCCGTCCGGCGGGATTACGTTGGCGACGAGAGGTTGATCCGCGGGAAGTTGGTCCAGCGAGAGAACGAACACTGCCCGGCCGTCGCTTCGGGTGACAACTTCAACGCTGTTCGGTCCGCCGGTAAGCTTGACGCGGGCGTTGCCGACCGGCTTGCCCGCTTCATCCTTAACGATTACGAGCAGACGATGGCCGCTCAGCTTTGTGGGCAAGCCGCCAAGGCCACGATCTTGGCTCATGCGGCGAACATATGACGCGAAGACGATCGGATCGACGTTGTCGTCGAAGCTGCCTGCGGTCAAGATTCCCGAAGGCAGCGCGTTCTGCTTTGGCATCTTGGGCTTCTCGACGCCGACCACGGCGTCGGCGACGGCGGCGGACGGAGTCGGCAGCTTTCCTTCGACGGCGCCAGAGGCCGAATCGGCCGCTTTGTCCCCGTGAGTGAGGGTTTTGGAATCGCGGCCCTCTTCGGATTTCTTTGCGTGGATTTCACCTCGCGGTTTGGAGAAACCACCTTCCTCCGAGGACTTGCTCGGCGATCTGCGGAACGCGACTCCTTTGTCAGACATTATCACGTCTTTCTTCTCTTCTTTGCCGCCACAACCCCCCGCTGCCAACGCGATAAAGCAGATGAACAGAATAAGTGCTATTGCGCGCATGGTTGGTCTCCGCCAAGCCCGCATGCGAGTCTTCGAGCATGCGGGGTATTGAAAGGATTCTATGGCACCCCGCACGCTCGAAGACTCGCGTGCGGGCTTGCCTCGGTTACGTCAGTCCTTTCCCAAGGATGGATCCAGCTTCACCGCTCGTTGGCGATCGGCGTCGGCGCGGGCTTGGTTGCCGAGCCGGGTGAAGGCGACACTGCGATTGAAGAACGCCGAAGCGAAGTTTGGATTGAGCTTGATCGCCGCGGTGAAGTCGGCAACGGCTCGCTCAAGCCTGTTTTTGCGCATGTGGGCCAGGCCGCGGTTGCTGAAAGCGGCCGCGAATTCTGGGTCGAGCCGCAGGGCCTGGTCGAAATCCTCGATGGCCCGGTCGAATTGCTCCTTGTCGAAGAACGCATAGCCGCGGTTGTTGAACGCCAAAGCGGATTGATCGTCGAGCCGGAGTGCTTCGGTGTAGTCTGCGATGGCACGGTCGAGTTCACCCTTGCCGTAGTGGGTGACGCCGCGATTGTGGTAGGCGACCGCGAAGCGCGGATCGAGCCGCAAAGCAGCGCCGTAGTCGGCAAGCGCCTTGTCGTGCTCTCCTTGGCGTTGAAGGACCAGGCCGCGATTGTTGAAGAAAAGCGGCGCGCGCGGATCGAGACGCAGGGCTTCTGTGTAGGCGGCGATGGCGAGGCCGTTCTCGGACTGGTGGCGATAGGCGTCGCCCTTGCCGCCGTGGGCCATGGGGCTGTCGGGATCTATTTCTAGCGCCTGAGAGAATACACGTAGCGCGGCCGCGGGGTCTTTTGGCAGCAAGGAGTTTCCCAAGCGAATCAGCTTGTCAGCAGCGACGTTGCTCGAAGCGAGATAGGAGCCTTGCTTGAGCGCGTCGACCAAGTCGGGGAAGGCGTCGACAAAGACTTGCCGCTGCACGGTGCCTCCTTCGACTCGAAGCGGTCCGAGTTCCTTCGCCAAGTGCGGGAAGCGCTCGAGCGCCTTGAGCAAGGCGGCCGGCGCTACGCCTGCCTCGGCGGCGACGAGCGGCAAATCGAGTTCGGTCTCGAAGCGGGCAGCCAGAGCCGCGATGGGTTCGGTGGCGCTCAAGGGTGCGCCGGTTTGGGCTACCGCGTCCTGGAATCTCTTGGCGTCGGCGCGCATCACAGCCGTCAGCCTCTCCGGCGGCGGATAGAGGGCCAAGATGGTGTCGAGCGCGGTTTGCGAAAAGGCCTTTGGACTCTTCAGGACATGGGCGCGAATCTGGTCGGCCTTCTCGATGATGCCGCGTGAATGGCACGATATGCACGACAGGCCGTTTTCCACCGCGCGGTCGGGCCGGCGCGGATCGCTGACGATGGCGGTCGGTCCCTTGTCGATGCGCTGTCCCTTGGCATCGACGAGGAAATACGCTTGCAAGCCGTTGGGCAGCGAAAAGATGATTTCGCCGCCGTCTTGAACGAAACTCGCATCGTCGTCTCCGGGACCGAGCGGCCGCGCGAAGAGGTTTTGCTTACCGGTGTTGCCGCCGAAGTCATAACTCTTCCAGTAAACGGTGGCGCCCGATTCATGCCGTTCGATCAGGCGGTTGTTGCGCGAGACGCCGGAGCTATTGAAGCCGGCACGGGCGGCGCGTTCCTGACGGATGTTCTCAAGCGCCTCCACACGCAGCAGCTTTTCCAGTTCCTCGTCGGAGCGCGGCAACTGCAAGATGTCGTGATAGAGAGGCGGCCGCGATGCGACAGCGACGAACCAGTCGGCCCGCACATGAGGCAGCTTGCAGCGGGTAGCGTCGGCGACACCTTTGGCGACATCGGTGTCTGGAATGACACCGTAGGGGTTGCGTGCCAGGATCGCATCCCAGGTCTTTTCATTCCACTGGAAGTCACGCAGGTCGATGCGCAGAATCGTCCCGGGTTCGTCCACCGCTTTGGGGACGGCGATCCGTTTGCCCCAAGACAGACTGTTGATCAGCTTGGAAAGGCCATGGCGGAAACTTTGCAGTTCATCCGCGGACAGGCCGGCATTGTGAAGATGGGTCAGAGTAAAATAACGCAGGAAGGGGCGCTCGCGCGGACTGGCCCGGTCGAGGTCGTCGGCCATCGCTTGCAGCATGTCGGCCTGCGAAAGGAATGGGCGTCGCGGCGGCGCTTCCGTTGCTGGGGCGCCGGCTTCGATCCATTTCTTGAGCAGAGCGATGTCATTGGTGCTGGGCCGGACCTTTTCCTCCTCCGGCGGCATGGGATCATTGGGATTCGTCAGGCGTTTGATGATCTTCGATTTGGCCGGCTCGCCGGGAATGACGCGGCGGCGGCTTACCAGCTGCCGGAGGTCGGTGACGAAGTTGAAGCCGCCTTCATTGGCGCCGTCCTGGCCGTGGCAGCGATAGCAATTCGCTTTTAGTATTTCGACGGCTTTGCGTGCCAAGTCCTGTTTATGGTGCGCGTCCTTGCCTGGCTCACCCGCAATCAAAACTGGCGCGAGCCCAAAATAGAGAAGCGCGCAGAGCAACTGTATGCGGGAGGACATAGACTCTCTCCGCGAAAAGAGCATCCGGACCTGCCAAGACTTGATTCCCACGATAAGACGAAGCGACTCACGCCACGGTTTTGGCTCGCGGCACATGCGCTTTGACTTATCACGTTCATGTGATCCGGAATGTGACAAAATATTCCCGAAATACGGCAACGGGGTTTGGTAGAATCATCCAACAGTGTTGACCACTTAAGTACGGCTGCATTGTCGATCGACTTCAGGAGCGCGTTCCATGCACCATCTGCTTGCTGCTGTGATAATCGCGGGCACTCCAGTCGCTTACGCTCCTGGTTCGCCAGGTCAAGAACCTGCGCTTGTTGCCAGGCCTGACGCCTTTCCGACGCTGGTCAATCCGATGTGCTCGCATTGCCGCGACGAGGCCAAGCGACGCGCCAAGGAGCTGCGCGACGACGAGCCGGTCCTTTGCTGGATTCGCGGCTACTCCGACGGCGGCGTTATTCCGCATCGTTTCTTTCTCAACACCTACCGCGTCATCAGCGACACCTACGGCGTCTTCGTCTTCGATGCCGATGCCGGATATTCGCGCGGTTTCGCGCCGTCGCTCGATTTCACGTTTCACGGCTGGCGCAACGGCGTCATGGTCATGAAGCATAAGGACGGCACGCTCTATTCGTGTTTGACCGGCGTCGCGTTCGATGGGCCGCGCAAGGGCGATCAGCTCAAAACCGTTCCAACGCTGGTGAGCAACTGGGGCCATTGGCTAAAGGAGTATCCGCAAGCCGTGGCCTATCACATGTTCGACAAGTATCAGCCGGTGGAGACGCCGGCGAAACCGAGTAGCGATTCAATGAAGAGCCGCGGACCGGCGGACAAGCGGCTACCGCCCGAAAACATGGTCTTGGGCGTTCGCGCCGGCAAGGAATCGCGGGCGTTTCCGATTGACATCGTCGCCAAGGCCGGTCTGGTGAATGACACGCTCGACGGCAAGAGCGTCGTGGTCTTGTGGCACGAACCGACGCGAACCGCGGTCGCCTATCGGCCAATCGCCACGCCGCCGGGGAAGAAGGCCGGCGGGCCGCGCACGTTGGCGTTGGAACGAGAGGGAGATTGCTGTTTCGTAGACAAGGAAACGAAATCGCGCTGGGACATCGCGGGCCGGGCGACGGCGGGCGAACTCAAGGATTGGACGCTCGAATGGCTCGACGGCGTGCAGGTGAAGTGGTTCGCCTGGGCCGCGGAGCTTCCGGAGACGAGCGTGTATCAACCACCCAAAGAATCCGCCAAGCAAACGGATGCAATCAAGGAAATCGCCGGCACCGCGGAGTTTTTGAAAGCGATTCCGAAGAAGTTCGGCGTGTTGCAAGAAGTCGATTCGGGCCGATCCGCCTTGAAGCTTCTGATCGACGGCGACAAAGAACCGACCAGTTGGCTGTTGACGCCCGACGCCGAGGTCAAGGTGCAAGGCTGGTGGGGCCGGCTGGAGCAGTTGCAACCGGGTGACCGCGTGTGGGCCTGGTTCAAGCTCGACCGCAAGAAGCAGCCATCGGGCATTTTCATGCTCGCCGACGAGATCAGCCAGACGGAAATCAATGGCAAGGCGGATGAGAAACTGGCGCCGGCTCGTGAAAAGCAGAAAGCCTGGCTACGAGAACGCTGGAACGCGGAGGGTTTGCCCGGCTCGGTCGGCTTGGTGCAACTCTATAACGGCGAGGCGGACATCGTCCTCGATCATGAGGCGATGCGTTGGGGCCGGTCGCTTGACCGAGGCGCGAAGGTGCAGCTTGACGCCAAGCCGCCGATCGAGGCCGTCGTCAAAAGCGTCCGTCCCGAGCGCGAGAAGACGCAGGTCCGCCTGGTAGTCAAGAGCATCGACTTGGCCGAGTTGAACATGGGCCAGCGCGTTCACCTGAAGATGAAGGCGCCGCCAACTACAGTGGATCAGGACCTGTTCCCGCCTGACATTGATCGGCCTAAGACGAAGGAAGATCGGCTTGAGTGGTTCTTGGCCAGCATCTATTGCACGTGCGGCGTGAAGGGCAACATTTGCACCGGCCACTTCTATACGCTGTCAAGCTGCAACGTCAACGGCTGCGGCGCCCCGAATGCCACCCGCAAGGCGATCGCAGAAATGATCGATAAAGGCTTGGACAATCGCCAAATCTTCGAGCGGCTTCACAAAGAGCGCGGCCCAGAAATGGTGCGGTCCCACTTGTTGCCGTGACGCGGTTGTCATGATGCCAGCGCCGCGGAGACCGCTGCAGGATTCGCTGCTGCCACTTTCAGAAGTGCGCGTGCCGGTCCTTCAGGCTTGCGACGGCCTTGTTCCCAATTCTGTAACGTTGCAACACTCACACCGATCATGCGAGCGAATTCCGACTGGGTCTTTTCAAGGCGTAGCCGGATCGCTCTTACATTAACCGGAGCAAATCGGGTCATGCGGCTCGGCTTCGCCTCGCCGCGCCGTATTCTACCGGCCTGGCGAATGCTCACGACCAGATCGCTGAATTCTTTCGCTTTCATCCGAATTCCTCCTGAACCAAACGCGACAAAACCTTGCGCTGTTGTACGGTAAGGTTCTCTTGCGCATTTTTTCGGAATGCCATCAGCATGTAGAATGTTTCGCTTGGTTCATCCCAGAAATAGATCACACGAAGGCCGCCACGCTTACCTGTTCCCGGCGCCGACCAGCGTACTTTACGTAAGCCGGCGCTGTTGCGGATCACGCGCCCAAGCTCTGGTCGAAGCAGCAGTGCTAATTGCAACGCCCGGTACTGATCGTCGTCGAGCAGGTCCACTATCGAACGCGTAAAAATGGGCGTTTCAATAAACCGCATGACGCAGTATACGCCAGTGGCGGATAACTCGCAAGATGCATGAAAAACCGAACCTAGTCAGCTAATATGGTGGATATTGCGAATCTGTCTGGGCTGAGAGCCGCTCATGGAAAAAGACCTCAGAAGTCCTCAGGATCAGCCGTCGAAAGACGAAACCGCGCCGACCACCAAGTCGTTTCCGCGCACGCCCCCGTGCGCCGAGCTCGTCACGCCGAAAGATCCACGCCAAACCGCGCGGCTCGCCGAGACGGTTGTCCTTCCACAGGGAACGCCCGCGCACGCGCCCGCTTCGGTTCCGTCGATTGCCGGCTATGAAGTCCTGAGTGTGCTAGGGCAGGGCGGCATGGGCGTGGTGTACAAAGCGCGGCAGCTTAGTCTCAATCGGATGGTCGCGCTGAAGATGTTGCTCGACGCCGCTTCCGATCCGGCCGCGTTGGCGCGCTTCCGTGTCGAAGCCGAAACCATCGCCCAGATCCAGCACCCCAACATCGTTCAAATCTATGACGTCGGCGAGCATCAGGGCCGGCCGTTCATCGCCCTGGAACTTGTCGAAGGCACCAGCCTTGCCAAGGCCCTGGCTCGAAGCCTCTTTCCATTTCGAGAGACCGCGCTTCTGGTTGCCACCTTGGCTCAGGCCATGCACGCCGCCCATCAGCGCGGCATCATCCACCGCGACCTCAAGCCGGGCAACATTCTTTTCGCTGTCGGAAATCGGCCTCCCGCTTTGGCGGGATACGCGCCCCTCTCACCAGGCCGGCTCGGCGCGGAAAGCGGCGCGCTCAAAACGTTGCCCAAGATCACCGACTTTGGCTTGGCGAAGCGCCTCAACGCCCAGGAAGGCCCGACGGTCACGGGCGATCTCCTCGGCACGCCGAGCTACATGTCGCCGGAGCAGGCGACCGGGGACCTTTCGGCCATCGGACCGGCGACCGATATCTACGCCCTCGGCGCGATCCTGTACGAAATGCTGACCGGCCAACCGCCGTTTCGAGGGCGGACTTCGGCTGCGATTTTATGGGAAGTGATTCACGAGGCGCCGGTTCAGCCCAGCCGGCTGCGCGCCCATGTGCCGCGCGACTTGGAGACGATTTGCCTTACCTGCCTCGCCAAAGATCCGCACGCGCGCTACGCCAGTGCTGAGAAGCTCGCGGAGGATTTGCACGCGTATCTTGCGGGACTGCCGATTCAAGCCCGTCCCGCCAGCCGCGGCAAACGCCTGCTGCGCTGGCTGCGCAGCCATCCGGCGACGGCCCTTTTCGCGGGCGTCGGCCTCATGGCTCTCGCGGGGCTATTCTTCGGTTTGTGGTTCCGCAATCCGATAGCATTCGGCGGCTTGGCAGTCGCTAACTTGTGCATTGGCGCCTGGTGGTACAGCGCTCGCCTGAAGCGCGCGTTGGGCGAGGTCCGCCAGCAAAATCTCTTTTCGCAGCGCAGCGTCGAACGGCTGCATCTTCTCTTGGAAACCGTTAATCGACTGCTGGCGACCCCCGATCAGGACCAACGCCTGCGCGTACTCGGCGAGGCGACGGCTCACATCGTCAACGCCGAACGGGCCACCATTTATCTCATCGACGAGGCCAAAGGCGAAATCTGGTCGCGCATGGCCCTTGGCGAAGAGCTAAGCGTTATCCGCTTGCCGATCGGCTCGGGCATCGCCGGCGAGGTTGCCAAGACCGGCGACATCATCAACCTGTCCGATCCCTACAACGACTCGCGCTTCAACCCCGAGATTGATCGTCGCACCGGCTTCACAACGCGCAACATGCTCACGTTGCCGATGAACGACCCCAACGGCCGGCGCATGGGCGTGTTCCAAATCCTCAACAAGCGCGGCGGTCCGTTTGGCTCAGAGGACGTCGAAGTCCTGTTCCATCTCGCGCAATCGGCGTCGCTGTTAGTCGCGACGCCGTCCACTTCAAACTAAAGAGCCGCCGCGACGGGTGTCGCGTCGGCTCGTGAGAATCGTCAGCCTATGGACTTACTTGGTTTCCTTCGGTTTTTCAGCAGTTTCCTTTGCACCACCGGTGGTGCCGGCTTTCTTTTCTTCCTTGGCGCCGCCGCAACCGACTGTGACCAAGGTCAGGGAGAATACAAAGGCCAGGCACAAAATCGAAGCGAGAATCTTTTTCACGTTTGAACCATCCTTTCGAGTAAAGAAAAGAGAATACCTTCCCTATGGAAAATACCTTCCCTATGAAGGGGTCAGATATTTGATCCGTCCGCATCTAGACGAGGAAGCGGCGATTGAGAAATCGATCTTTTTGAATGATCGCGCGCGAGTCAACGGGCAGCGCTAATTCCTGCCGCGCGAGCGCCATGAAAAGGTTTTCCACGCTCAAGGATGCACCCTTATCGTCCTTGCCCTTGCCGGTTTCTTTCGGCTTGGTCTCGTCCTTGGGCTTGGTCTCGTCCTTAGGCTTGGTGGTTTCGTCCTTCGGTTTCGTAGTCTCCTTCGGCTTGGTGGTCTCCTCCTTGGTCGTTTCCTTTGGCTTGGTGGTTTCTTCCTTGGTCGTTTCCTTCGGTTTGGTAGTCTCTTCCTTGGTCGTTTCCTTGGGCTTTGTAGTGCCCGTCGCAGTGGTCTTGGCTTTTTCCTTGTCTTCCTTCTTGCCGCAACCCGTGGTGCCCAACGAAATGGTGCAGCACATGGCCGCTCCCAATAGCAGCGTGAGCAATTTCTTCATCGGTGCCAACCTCCTTAGCAGAGATTAGTGAAACACAAATACGCCGGTAACCGCACCGACGTCCTATCTGGTTTGATACATAGACCCATAGAATATTCCCGTTTTTTGGGAAGACAAGCATTTTCAGGGCAAAAGCGGAAAAAACTTGGCGCGGCGGCCGCCAGCGCCGTCCGGTTGCAGGCCAGGCCCAAGGCTCTTAAAATACTTCTTCATTCCTCCTGAGGCGAAAATGATCATTGAGCGCTCGGCCGATTTGCTGCAAACCCAATGCTCGCCGGCGCCCCGTTTTAGCTGGCCGATGCGGTTTTTCCTTGGTTTTTTGCTGCTCGACATCGTCGGCCACAGCTTCATGGCCCTCTATCCTTACGCGGACTGGATGCAAGATAAAGAGATTCCTCGGCTTCCCCGGCCGTTGACAAGCATAAGGCAGTGGCGGGAGTTGGCCGACACGGAGCCACCGCTCGACTCCGGTCGCGCGTGGGACACGCTCGACTCGTTATGGGATTTCTGGCGACCCTGGCCGGCGAAAGAGGCTCGGATGGGCTTCTCCAGCTGCGAGGACTGGGGCTTGTTCGCCCTGGGCTGGACCGGGAGCCGGCTCGACTTTATCAACAACCTGTTAGGGATCCGCGAGCGCTGGACAATGTTCTCCCCCACCGTCGATTCCATGGTCGCTTTGCCGCGCGCGCTGTTGGTGTTCGCCGATGGCTCGACCCAAGTTGCCCGCTCTTGCCTCGACCCAGAAGATTTGACGTGCTTCGCGCGTTGGCTCAAGCAGAAACAGGGCGACAACGAGAAGTATCTCTTCGACGATTCCGAGTACCGGCGCGGCTACTTCAACCATCTGCACCACCAACACCCGACCAGCAAGTCCGGTGCGCCTTTGCAGCGAATTTACCTCTACAGCGTTCGCTACGAGTTTCCTCCCACGGCCCAGGATATCGCCAAGGTCTTCAGCAAGCAGAACGGCCCGCCGCAATGGGATGCGCTTGGACCTCTCTATGAGTTCGATCGCGCCGGCAAGTCCGAGCGGAAACTCACTCCCGAAGAGCGAAAGGCGGTTCAGAAATCACTGGGTCCAAGCGAGGGCGGTTAAGCACCTGATTACCCATGATCGACACCACGGGTTGGACGGCCTGGCAGCGCTTCTGGCACGCGCCCATCCGCGCCGAACGGCTCGCGCTCACGCGCATTTTGTTCGCGCTGGCCCTGTTGACCGACCAGCTTCTGCAATTCTTGCCGATCTTCCCAGATCTGTACGGGCCAGGCGGTTTCTACCCTCAAGGTCTGGAGGACCAATGGCTGCTCGACACCTGGCGCTGGCCGATCCTGTTCTTCAACACCGACGATCTTCGATGGGTCTATCCTCTGTTTTTCTTTTGGATGGGCGTGACCGTTGCGTTCTTGCTTGGCTGGAAGACCCGGTCCATGAACGTCGTGCTTTGGCTCTTGTGCTACGCCTTCATCACGCGCACCCAAGCTCTGCGAACCGGCGCCGAAGACGTCATGATGGCGACCGTGTTTCTGCTCTTGCTCGCCCCTTGCGGGCACGCTTTCGCCCTTGACCTGAAACGCCGGCGTCGTGAACCGCCTGTCTTCACCCCCGCTTGGCCGCTGCGTTTGTTGCAGATTCAGCTCTGCGTCATCTACCTGACCACCGGGCTCGCCAAAGTGCTGGCGCCGGCTTGGTACGACGGCTGGTTCACGGGCGCCTGGTGGGACGGCACGGCGCTGCATTATGTCTTCTGCAAGGTGCACATGACCCGCTGGTCGTTCGCGCAACTGCCGCTGCCGTTTTGGTTGACGGCCGCCATGACCTACACCGCGGTTTGGTGGGAGGTGTTGTTCACGCTGTTGGTGTGTTTTCGCCGGACGCGGCGCTGGGCGCTCTGGTTCGGCGTTCTTTTCCATATCGTAATCTACGTGACGCTTGAGGTCGGTTGGTTCAGCTTCTACACGCTTGCTCTCTACGGTGTGTGGGTTCCCGGCGAATTCTGGGACCGTTTTCGAAGAATGCCGGAAAAACGGGAATAATCTGCGTCGCCGCGGCTCATTGTGTTAGGGAGTGCGCCCATGCGCTGGCCTGGTCCTTCGTGCAAGATCGAAGAACTGGTCGAAGCCCACTACGGTACCTTGTATCGCTACGCCTTTAGGCTCAGCGGCTCGGCCGCCGAAGCTGAGGATTTGACCCAGGATACGTTCTGCCAAGCCCAGTCCAAGCTGCGGCAACTCAGGGAACCGGACAAGGCGAGGCCCTGGCTGTTCGCCATCTTGCGGAACGCGTATCTGCACCGCGTGCGCGACCGTAAGATCGAAAATAGCGTATCTTTGGATTGCGTCGGCGACTTGCCCGACCGTTTGCACGAGCCTCTGCCGGAGATCGATCCCGTGCGGCTGCAAGAAGCTCTGGACGACTTGCCGGAGGTCTTTCGCACGCCCGTGATCTTGTTTTACTTCGAGGAGTTCAGCTATCGTGACATTGCCGACCAGATGGGAGTCCCGATCGGCACCATTATGTCGCGGTTGGCGCGGGCCAAGGCCTTCTTGCGGGGCCGGTTGATGCAGACGCCCGTCCTGATAGACGACCGGCTCGCCAGAAGAGTAGAGGAGAATGTGTGATGGAGTGCTCGAGCGCGCGATTGCTGTTGAACTTCCAGCGGCCGGGCGAGCTGGACGCCGACGAGCGTCAGGCGTTCAAGCAACATCTCGACATTTGCCCGGACTGTGCCGCTCAGTCCCGCAGCGAGACTCAGCTCGACCGCGCTCTCGCCCGCGCCATGCAAGCCGTGCCCACGCCCGCCAGCCTGCGTGCCCGCATCCTCGCCAATCTTCGCCCCCGCCGTCCCGTGCCGTTGCCGTGGATCGCGGCGGCCGCATGCTTGCTGCTTGCCCTTGGCGTGGGGACTTTTGTTTGGCTGAATCATCGGCCGCAGTTCGACCACAACTCATTCATGACCGAAATGGATATGAAGTCAGGCGACTTTGACACGGTGCTGGCAGTCTTTCACGGCGAGGGCATACCTGTAGCCATTCCTCCGCAATTCAATCCAAGCTATCTCGGGTTTTATGACACGCAGATTGTGCAGGGCCGGAAGGTCGCGCATCTGCTGTTCCATTTCCCAGGCAACAATGATAACCGTCCCGCCATCGCCCACGTTTTCGTCCTGCCGAAGTCGACCTTCAACATCGGCGAACTGCCCAGCCAGGAGTCGCGAAGCAACCACACCTTCGAATTTTGGAACCACGGCAACTTCGTTTTCGCCATCATGCACACGGGCGGCAGCTTGACGCCGTTCTTGCTCCGCAACGATCTCTAATACTCTTCCCGCCGTGAGCGTCTATAGTAAGTGCGTAACTAGAGTGCTTACCGGAGCCGCGCCCGTCCGGAAGAGGTGTGCAAACTCGCTTCCTCACGGGCGCGGCTCTGATTGGATTCCTCGGAGACTATCGATGGCCCGCGTGCTTTTCGGTTTCGCAACGCTGCTATTCCTTCCTCTGATCGCCCGCGCCGACGATTGGCCGCAGTGGCTCGGGCCCAAGCGTGACGGCGTCTGGCGCGAAAACGGCCTTCTCGACAAGTTTCCCAAGGAGGGACCGAAGGTGCTTTGGCGTGCCGATGTCGGCGAGGGCTACGCCGGGCCGGCGGTCGCGGGGGGCAGAGTATTCATCGCCGACCGCGTGCTTGCCAAGGATGCCGCGAACCCCAAAAGCGCGTTTTCCCGCACTCGCGTCGAGGGCAAAGAACGCGTTCTCTGCCTCGACGAGGCCAAGGGCACGATCCTCTGGAAGCAAGAATACGACTGTCCCTATCAAATCAGCTACGCCTCCGGCCCGCGCACGACGCCCGTCGTCTCGGGCGACCGAGTCTACACCTATGGCGCGATGGGCGACCTCCTGTGCCTCGACGTCAAAACCGGCAACATCTATTGGCACAAGAAGTTGATGAAGGAATACAACGTCGAGGCGCCGACGTGGGGCTTCGCCGGCCATCCGCTCATCGACGGCAACCGGCTCTTCTGCTTGGTCGGCGGCAAAGGAAGCGTCGCCGTCGCGTTCGACAAGGACACGGGCAGGGAACTTTGGAAGGCGCTTTCCGCGGCCGAGCCGGGCTATGCGCCGCCGACCATGATTGAGCAAGCAGGCAAGAAGCAGCTCATTCTTTGGCACCCCGAGTCGGTCAACTCTCTCAATCCCGAAACCGGCGAGGTTTATTGGACCATTCCATGGGTCGGAAAGGCGAAGTCGAAATCCGCTCGCCTGGGCGCGGGCATGTCGATTCCGACGCCGCGGCTGTTCGGCGACCGGCTTTTCCTCACCTGTTTTTACGACGGCTCGCTGATGTTGAAGCTCAACGGCGTAGGAACTCCATCCATTCTGTGGAAGGCGGGCGGCAAGAGTGAAAATGCCGACGATACCGTGGCGCTCCATGCCGTGATGGTTACTCCGGTGTTCAAAGGCGACTACATTTACGGCGTGTGCAGCTACGGTGAAATGCGCGGCCTCAAGGCGGACTCCGGCGAACGCCTTTGGGACACGCATCAATACACCACCGGCAAGTCGCAGCGTTGGGGGAACGCCTTTATCGTTGAACAAGGTGATCGCTTCATTCTGTTTAACGAACAGGGCGATTTGATTCTCGCGAAATTCCATCCGAAAGGGCACGAAGAGATCAGCCGTGCCCACATCCTCGACCCAACCAACACCATGGCGCCTCCACCTGGCCGGCGGGTGATCTGGTCGCATCCCGCTTTCGCCAATCGCCACGTCTATGCCCGCAATGATCGCGAGATCATCTGCGTCTCGATGGCCGCCGACCAACGATAAAGCGAGCGTCGACGCGTAAGCGCGACGTGAATTGAGCGTGAGGGAATTGCGCTTGACGTGCCCGCACAATCCGCTAAAGTAGATTGAGATTCAGTCTCAAAAAGGAACTCATCGTCGTTCCCTCCGAGTTTGGACTATTGCGATCATGAACATGCCGACACTGGACCAACTGCAACAAGGTCAGACGGCTCAGGTTACGACGCTTCGTGGCGACGATGCCTTGGCCCAAAGACTGATGGAAATGGGCCTCCTTGAAGGCGAAAAGCTCGAAGTGCTCGGCTTTGCCCCTTTTGGCGACCCGATGGAAATCCGCTTGCAGGACTTCCGGCTCAGCCTGCGCCGCGCTGAGGCCGCCCGAGTCAGCGTTGTACTGCTTTGACCCGCCCCAAGCCTCGGGATGAGTCTTCGAGTCTTGATAGTAATACCTGCCCAAGCCTCGGGATGAGTCTTCGAGTCCTGAAGGTGATGCCTGCTCAAGCCTCGGGATGAGTACTCGAATCCCGAGGGTGCCGCCATGACGCTCGTCCGCACTCCCACCATTGCCCTCGTCGGCAATCCGAACACCGGCAAGACCACGCTTTTCAACGCTCTGGCCGGCATGCGCCAGCGTGTCGGCAACTACCCCGGCGTCACCGTCGAGATCAAGAAAGGCAAACTTCGGCACGGCGATCAGACTTTCGAGATCATCGACTTGCCGGGAACTTACAGCCTCGCGCCGCGCAGTCCCGACGAATTGCTCGCCGTCGAGCTGGTCCTTGGTCGCCGTCCCGGAGACTCGCGACCGGACGCGGTTGTCACCATCGTCGATGCATCCAACCTCGATCGCAACCTGTTCCTAACTACGCAGGTGATGGAACTGGGCGTCCCCGTGATCGTGGCCCTCAACATGATGGACGTGGCTGCCGCCCAGGGACTCGCCATCGACGTGGAGCGCCTGTCGCGCAATCTCGGCGTTCCGGTCGCTCCGCTCCAGGCGAATAAAGGCAAAGGGATTGAGGAACTCAAGGAAGCCATCTCACAGACCTTGGAAAATCCCGTGTCTCCTCCTACGGGCCCGGAGTTTCCGGAAGCCTTCGAACGTGAGGTTGCCGGCCTGTGCGCGATCCTTGGAGACGACGTTTCGCCATTCTTGGTCCGCCGTTTGCTTCTTGATGTAGGCGGCCAAATGGAGCGATTTCTGGGCGAGCGCTCCGGCGCGAGAGTCCAAGACCATGTTAGGGCAGCCCGGAAACGGCTCAATGAAGCAGGTTGCCCCGTGCCCGGGATCGAGGCGCGCATTCGATATGGTTGGATTCGCCGGGCCACCGCGGATTGTCTGCGCCGTCCTCAGGTCCGCCCCGTCGCCTGGACCGATCGGCTCGATCGCATCCTCACGCATAAGGTCTGGGGCTCGGCTGTTTTCTTGGCAATCATGTTTATCGTCTTCGAAGCCATCTTTTTCTGGGCAAGACCCCTCATGGACCTGATCGGGGCCGGCCAAGGTTCGGTCGGCGCTTGGATCGAAGATAGCATGACGGCCGGGCCGCTTCGCAGTCTGCTGGCCAATGGGGTGATCCGCGGCGTCGGCAACGTGCTCGCCTTCGTGCCGCAGATTCTGATTTTGTTCGCGTTCATCGCCATCCTTGAAGATTGCGGCTACATGGCGCGGGCGGCGTATCTCATGGATCGCATCATGGCGCGGTGCGGCCTGAATGGTAAATCGTTCATACCGCTTTTGTCGTCGGTGGCCTGTGCGGTGCCGGGGATCATGGCGGCGCGAGTCATCGAAAACCGTCGCGATCGTCTGGCCACCATCTTGGTGGCGCCGTTAATGAGCTGTTCGGCCCGCTTGCCGGTATACTTGCTGCTGGTCGGCGCGTTTCTCAGCCCCGAGCACGGCTTTCCAGTATGGGTTCCGGGATTGACGCTGTTCGGCATGTACGCCATCGGCTTCATCCTGGCGCCTTTGATCGCGCTCTGCTTGAAACGGTCGCTCCTCCGCGGCGAAACTCCGGTCTTTGTGATGGAAATGCCGCTGTACAAAGTCCCGTCGGTGCGGCTGGTCCTGCACCGCGCCCTCGAGAGCGGCTGGATGTTCGTCCGCCGAGCCGGAACGATCATTCTCGCGACGATGATTCTGGTGTGGGCGCTGCTCTATTTCCCAGCAAACGGGCCGAGTGGGAGCTACGAAGCGCAAATCGAGGCCCTCAACGTCCGAATCAACGCATTGGAGAGTTCCGGCGCCACCGACAAGGCAACGCTCGTCGAACTGAAACAATCGATCAAGCGGACGCGGAGCGAGTGGCTGGGACGAAGTTGCTTGGGTCGCATCGGCAAGGCGCTGGAGCCCGCGGTGACGCCGCTCGGCTGGGACTGGCGCATCGGCATGTCGGCGCTGGCCAGCTTTCCGGCGCGCGAAGTTATGGTGGGAACGCTCGGTCTCGTTTTCAGCCAGGGCAGCGGGGACTCGCAAGACGCGGAGTTTCGAGCGGAACTTGGACATACTTTACGCCAAGCCGTAAGAGAAAGCGCACCGAGCGAGCCCCTTTTTACAGTCCCGGTGGCACTATCCGTCATGGTGTTTTTCGCCCTCTGCTGCCAATGTGCTTCGACGTTGGCGGTCATTCGCCGTGAAACGAATTCCTGGATTTGGCCGGGCTTTACCTTCACTTACATGACGGCGCTGGCGTATTTGGGCGCTTGGGCGACCTACCAGGTCGGAACTCTGCTGGGCGGTTGATTGGAGGGAGGACGGGTCCATGTCGGCGCAGCTGATCATAACCGGGCTCGTGGTAATTCTCGCCAGCTGCTATCTCGTGCGGCGCGGTTGGAGAGCATGGTCTGGACCAAATCCTGGGTGCTCTGGGGCTTGTAATTGCGATGTTAAGAGGCGTCGTGAATCCGAGCGCGAGCCCGGTTCCGGACTTATCTTGATAGATAAGATCGACTTACGCCGAGATTATCCAAATCAGAATATTTAACAAAAAATCACAGAGTGTTCTTTTTTTGCTTGACATCGCTTCACGCACCTTTAAGATGTCGAATGTTCGAGCGGCCTCTTCTCTGTTCCGGCCCCGCTGTTCGACCTTCACGGGAAGTTCAGCGGGGTTTTTTCATTCCGCCGTCGATCAATCCGGAAATCTTCGTTCCCAGAATGTAGGCCTTCGGACAGACCATGGCGGAGTTATGGCATGTGGTGCGCGCGCGCCACGCAATGCAATCTAAAAGGAAACCGTAACCTAGGTAACTTTCAGGGGGTGTCATCGCGCAAAACGTACCGCTCGAGAGAATCGAAATCCTGAACCCGTTTATTACCAGGTGCTTGTGACTTCACCCTCGACGTGCACGTTTCCCTGCTGGGAGACTCCAAATCGCGCGTGCGGCTTCAATTCCAATGACTGGCGACTGGCAAGAACAATCGCGGCAAACATAGGTCGTGACCGCACCCAAGGCTTCTTTGGAGTGGAGAAGCGGCACAACCTTCTCCGCGCCGGGTCGGGCCAGCGCCACAACTTTGTTTGGCCAAAACGGCTGACGCACCAGGCGCAAAACCTCAAGGATGTCATTCGCACTTGAATCGCCAACGATGGCGATCTCGTCAACGGGACCAAGGTGAAAATCGAGTGCGTTCAGCATTTGGCCGGCCGCCATCGGTGACGACGTGAGCAAGCCGCTGAAAAGCAGCAGCGTCCGCTCGACTTTTTCCAACAGCTTCGCGTCTCCCGTCAACTTTTGAAGCCGCAGGAGGCCAGTGACGGCCATGGAGTTGCCCGACGGCGTGGCGTGGTCGTGCGGGTCCTTGCCGCGAGCGATTAGGCGTTCGTGCTCCTTGCCGGTATAGTAAAACCCACCTTCCTTCTCGTCCCAAAACTGCTCGATCATCACGCGTGCGACCTCGCGGGCCGCCTCGATCCAGCGCGGCTCGAAGTCCGCTTCATAAAGCGATACTAAAGCGTCAATCAAGTAGCTGTAATCCTCAAGATAAGCGTTCAACTTCGCGCCGGCGCCGATTCCGGCAGTGCGCAGAAGCCGCCCGTCCGGCGTTCGCATGCGCGACAGCACAAAATCAGCGGCGCGCGTCGCTGCTTGGAGATAATCGGGATTGTCCAGCACTTGAGCGGCCTGGGCGAAAGCGGCGATCATCAGGCCGTTCCACGCTGTAAGGATTTTCTCGTCGCGGCCGGGCTTAACGCGTTTTTCACGCTCGTCGAAGAGCTTCCGTTTGCTCGCTTCGAGCCGCCGGCGCAGTTCCTCCACCGGCATTTTTAGAAGCTTGGCCTCCTGCTCGTAGGGCCGGGACCGGTTGAGGATATTGTGGCCTTCCCAATTCCCACTGTCCGTGACGTCGAAGATGGCCGCAAACAGTTCCGCCTCCTCCTTGCCCAAGACACGCTCGATTTCGGCGTGTGACCAAACGAAGAACTTTCCTTCCACCCCCTCGCTGTCGGCGTCCTGGGTGCTGAAAAATGGACCTTCCGGGCTGGTCATTTCACGCTGGACGTACGCGAGCGTCTCTTGGACGACCTCGCAATAGAGCATCTCGCCTGTGGCTTGGTACGCTTCGAGATAGGTCTGGCACAGGAGGGCGTTATCGTAAAGCATCTTCTCGAAGTGGGGAACCAGCCAGCGCTCATCGGTGCTGTAGCGATGGAAGCCGCCGCCAAGGTGATCGTAGATGCCGCCCATGGCCATGTGATCCAGCGTTGTGCGGACCATGCTCAACGCATCTTCGTCGTCGAAGCGATGCCAGATGCGCAACAGCAGGCGCAGGTCCATCGGGTGCGGGAACTTGGGAGCGCCGCCAAACCCGCCGTGTTGCGGATCGAAGGCCCTTCGCAGATTGGCCGCCGCTTGACGCAAAACTTCCGGCCCCACAGCGTCGGCGCCGGCTTTTAGCGCCATCGCCGACTGGATATGTCCGGTCAACTCCCCGGCATGGTCCTCGATGACGCTTCTCTGCTCGCGCCACACCTTGATGAGGTGCGTCAGGAGCCTCTTGAACGACGGCAGATTGTAATGATCTTTGGGTGGGAAGTACGTGCCGCCATAGAACGGCTTCAAATCCGGCGTGAGAAACACCGACATCGGCCAACCAGGATGCTGGGTCAGAAGCTGAACGGCCGTCATGTAGATTTGGTCGAGATCGGGACGTTCTTCGCGGTCGACCTTGATGCTGATGAAGTTCTCGTTGAGGATTTTGCCCACCTCTGGATCTTCAAAGCTCTCCCGCTCCATCACATGGCACCAGTGGCACGCCGAATAGCCGATAGATAGGAAAATGGGTCGGTCGAGTTCTTTCGCCTTGCGCAACGCCTCTTCGCCCCACGGAAACCAATCGACGGGGTTGTGTGAGTGTTGCCGCAGGTAGGGGCTCGTTTCGTGACTGAGGCGGTTGGTGAAGCTCATGGAGCGTTCCAATCGGATTTACGGCATCCCTATCAGTAGATGATACTCCGGCGCTTGGCGAAGTCGTGGTGATATGCGAGGTCCGTCAAGCGGCGACGGTCGATTGGTTCTGGGTGCGCTGAAATGAAAGACCGAGAAGTATGATCGCCGAAATCCCATACGCCGCCGCCCAGTGATACGGCGACTGGCACTTCAGAGCGGGGGTCACTTCAGCCCAGTGATTCCAATAGTACGCGTACCAATTGTTTACGGCGGTCTGTGGCCAAAGAATCTGGCCCGGATTCAAAGGCGAATGAATGATGCCGGCGAGGCTAAAGACTCCGGCCACGAAAAGAAACAAGGCCGCCAAGCGAAGTCGTCCGTCCAGAATCGCTGCCAACGCCGATGCCCAAAGCAAGCTGGTGATGATGAAGCCGTTGGCGAGACAGCGCAGGGCTTGAAAAACAGGAAGGAGTTGCTCCGTCGGCAGGCGCTCGCCCAGCGCCATGTCGACGGCAATGGTGGCCATGTAGGCGAGCGCTGGGATAGCGGCTAGCGCCAGGGCGGGGTAGTGGCGAGGCGGCGTCGCCTTGAAGGACTGAGCCGTGATCTCCAGCCCTACGAAGACGAGGATCGGGAACATCGCCGGCTCGGGCAGCCATTCGAACAGCATCGCGAACCAGCCGAGACAACCGGCGACGCCGATGAAGATCGCGGTTGCGAACGTGTAGGCCGCTCGGCCCCCCAGGGCCTTGTAGGCGGGCTGACCAATGTACGGCGTATTCTGCAACACGCCGCCGCACAGCCCGGCGATCACAGATGCCGCGCCCTCCGTGAGGAGGATGGCTCGTGTGTCATACTCATCGCCGGCGGCGGCTGCGCTTTCGGTGCAGTCAATGCCGCCTACAATCGTGGCCAGTGCGAACGGAAGCATGATCGGCAAAAACTTGAGCGCTTCCACGAAGACCTCACGCCACCAATCGATGTTGTGAGCAAAGGTCGGAAGCAGCTCTGGCAGATTCCAGGACACGGGTTGTTGCCTTACTTGTTCAGGGACGACGTGCCAGTTGATTTGCGGGCCCAGAAACGCACCCACGTGAAAGATCATTGCTCCCGCCACGACTGCGACCAGCGCTCCGGGAATCTTTCCCGGCATTTCACGATGGGCCACGAGCGCCACCAGGATCACGGTCAGCGACACCATGCCGACTAGCGGCACCGCGGCGACTTGCTGCCACATTGGCACGAAGGCAATCAGAGTGATGGCGATGGCGGCCAGCGACCCGAGCAATCCCGCGCGCGGAACGAAGCGTCGGACCAGACTTCCCAGAGGCGCAGCGAGAGTCTTGAAAAGTCCGCTCAAAATCAGCACCACCGCGCCGACGTGCCAGGCGAAGAACATCGCCTTTTCGTGATCGTACCCACGTCTCATCCCGACGAGGAGTGCGGGAAGCAGCACCAACGGCCCGACGGCGATGGTGCTCGGCGTGTCGAGCCCCAGGGGCATGGCGGTCACATCATCGCGACTCGTTCGGCGGGCGAGGCGGAACGCCAGCCACGTGTAGACAAGGTCGCCGACGAGTACGCCGATGGCCGAACCCGGGATCATCTGGTTGAGCACGAATTCCCGTGAAAAGCCGTTGGGAGTGGAGGTGGTCAAGACGACTAAGGCAATGAGCACGGCCACGTTGTCGAGCATAAGCCCGAAAAACGCATTGATGTCGCCCCACCGGGCCCATTGGTAGCGCGTCATGCCGTCATGATAGGAATCGGCGCCCCCAATCCCCAGGATGAGCGCAGCGAATCTTGGGGATGATGAATCCTGGGATCACGGCGTCGCGCTGCCGTCAATCGTAACAGTCGCCGTCTCCTTGTCGAGGCTCGTGCGAATGGTGAGCTGGCGCTTCTGGTCGCCGGCTTTGGTAGGTTGGAACTTGATCTCGATAATGTGCGTGGACGCTTCTTGATCCGGGCGTTCGGCGGTGATGCCTTCGCCTTGGCCGTCGATGGCCGTGATGCGGAACGCTTGGCTGCCGCTGACCACGACTTTGCGGCTCGACATCTCGCCGACCTTCGCCGTTAGATTGATGCTCGCAGGCGATACCTTGAGCGCGGCCAGCACGTTGCCCAACACATTGAAGCTGAGTGTCGGGCTGGTCGTATCGTTGGTTTTCAAGATCACTTCATGCTTGAAAGGCCCCGCAGGCGCGTCAGTTTTCAGGGTGGCGAAGATTCGGTAGCCGCGGTTGGCCCGCCCTTTCAGCTCCTCGACTTTCAATTCGAAGGGCGAGGCGGAGTTTTTGACGATTTCGCTGACCGCCCAGGGCTGCGCCCCGGCGTACTCAATATCAATCGCCTTGCTTGGCTGTTGCCCGCGCTGCACCAAGCCGAAATCGATTTCTCCGGGATTGAACACGACGTCGAGACGCTGGTTCGCGGTGACGTTCAATGTCGCAGTCGAGATATACTCGGGACCGACCGTGACGAAGATAGTGATCGGCTTATATCCAGTGAATCGAGTCCCATCCATGTTAATGTCCAGCGAGGCGGAATCACCCGGTTGGATCACCTTGACGCTCGGCGAAGCGGTGAGGCAGCCACAACTGACACGGATGTTCGTGATCTCGAGCGGCACTTTGTAGATGTTCTTCATTTTGAAACTGTATTTGAGCTGGGCGCCGCGCGGGACCGTGCCGAAATCGTGTCTGGTCGTCCCTTCGAAAAGCTTGTTGGCCCACGGTTCCGATTGAGCCTGCGCTGTCCCAGACACGATTGCAATTGCCAGCAGGGCTGTTGCCGCCTTGTGCATCGAAACCACCTCTTCTGCCTGACGGTCAAAGTTTGGGTGTCCTTCCAAATTCTAACGTGCCTTCCCAGATTGAAAAAGGCCGGATGAAGGCCTCTGACTGCATCGTTATGCAACTTCCTTGCCAGTCTTGCGCATTTTCACTTCTTCGCCCACATCTCCTTGATAAAGCGTAGGCCTTCCGTGTATACGTTTTCCGGATTGGGAAAAAGGTCGCGCCAGACCTTCGTGGCGGCTGCCAAGGCGGGCAAGGCGCGGCCGAACGATTCGATCACCATCCAGCCGTCGTAGCGAACTTCCTTCAATGCCTCAAAAGTCTCGTACCAGTGAACCATGCCGGTGCCGGGAGTGCCGCGGTCGTTCTCACTGATGTGAACGTGAGCGAAATGACCTGCGAGGTGCTTGATGGGCGGGCCGGGCCGCTTCTCTTCGATATTAGCATGGAAGGTGTCGTACATCGTCTTGAAATTCGAATGACCGACCGCCTCCACCAGTGCGCGCGCCTGAGCCGCGGTGGTGAGGAAGTAGCACTCGAAACGGTTGAGATACTCGATCGCCAGCGTGACATTGTGCTTGTGTGCGAACTCGGCTGATTGCCTCAGGACCTCGGCGGCTCGTTTGCGTTCGTCCTCCGTGGGGCCGCTGCCGGAGAAGACGGCGAGTGGCGAATGATACGGACCGCACAAGTTCTCACCGCCCAAGATCGCCGTCATTTCAATCGCCCATTTGTGGCGTTCCACGGCGGCCTTGCGAATGGCCGGATCGGGGCTGATTGGATTCGCCTCCGGGCCGACGACGGTGACGGTGGTGCATTCCAATCCTTGCTTGACTAGCTCCTGGGCCAGCATGCTGTAGTGTTTGGCGTCGCCTTCGAAAATGGGGATTTCCACGCCGTCGAAGCCCGCGCTTTTCAGCCTGGCTAAGATGGCGAAATGCTCGGCCGTGACGTGCGTGGTCCAAAGCAACAGATTCATGCCCGTTTTCATCGGCGGTTCCTCATGTGGGTGGTAGAATTCCGGTATTGTGGCCCGTGCCAACTGATTTGGCAAGCGCCTAAATATCGTCGCGTTCGCAAACCCACGAGCGGCTGAAAAGCCATGGAACAAATCAGCGCCCGCTCGATCTTCAGCCCCGCCACGGGATTCATTAAGCGCGGCGGCTTCGACTGGTCGTGCAATCCTTACCTTGGCTGCACCTTCGGCTGCAGATACTGCTACGCCATGTTCCTGCCGCAAAACCGCCGGCCCAAAGAAGAGTGGGGCAGGTGGTTTCAAGCGAAAATCAACGCCGTGGAGCTTGCGAAGAAGCAAGCGCGGAAAATTGCCGGCGAGGCAGTGTACCTATCGAGCGTCACCGATCCTTATCTGCCTGCCGAGCGTAGTCTGGAACTAACCCGCGGAATTCTCGATGCGATGATCGCGCACCAGCCGCGGCTCTTGGTGCAAACGCGCGGGCCGCTGGTCGTCCGCGATCTCGATCTGCTCAAACGCCTGCGCGCCGTTCGCGTCAACATCTCGATTCCGACCGACTGCGAGGAAGTGCGCAAAGTTTTCGAGCCGAAAGCGCCGCCCCTGGAAAAACGATGGGAAGCAATAGCGAAAGTGCGCGCCGCTGGGATAGCCGTCGGAGTTTGCGTGACGCCAATGCTGCCGCTCGCCGATTCGGAAAGCTTCGTGAAGCGAGTGATCGCATTCGATCCGGAAGTGCTGGTGACGCAGGATTTCCACGACAGCGGCGGCGGCTTCGGCGCGGATACCGGCGCGGCGGCACGTTTACTCCTGAAGGAATCGGGATGGTCGGACGCCGATTACAAAAAGTGCGTGAATGCCCTGTCACGCCGTCGGAAAGTATTCGAGGGCGAGGCCGGCTTTTTCCCGCCATTCATTTCATGAACGAATCTTTCGTTTCACGATGTGCGTGTGTGTCCCGGATGAAACCAAAATGAAAGCCGCAGCGCCGTGGCTTCTAGCGTGCGGGATACGGTGCGTTTAGAGGTCGTCGAGCGTTAATTGCTTCGGGTTGGCGTTGCGCCAAGCGGCTTCGAATTCTTGGCGCACCAAGTTTGCTGCGTGATCGTTCTTCTGCGCCTTCAAAGACTCCATGAGCCCGAACAGCGAACGCGGATTGCGACGGTTTCTCTCCAGATCGGCACGAAAAACCTTCTCCGCTTCTGCGGGCTGTCCCAGTCTCAAATAGAGGCTTCCCAGCGATTCACGAGCCGGCAGGTACCAATCCGCCGGTTCGATGTAGGCGAGTTGATCCTCGGCCTCAATCGCTTTCTGAAAGAATTCGACAGCGGATTTCGTGTCTTTGTTGGCAGCGGCGAGGGTGCCGGCAAGAATATTACTCGGGATGGAAAGTACCTTCTTGGCGGCGTTGTGGCCGCCGAACATCAGATCGTCGGGCATCGGCTTATGCAGCGCTTGAAACGCCGTTAGTTCTTCTTGCGCTTCTTTGGATTTGCCTTGAGCGTTGAGCGCTAAGCCGCGGGCGAAATGCCGGAGCGCGCGGGCGATGGTTAGACTCGAGTCCGGCGCTGGAGCGGCGAGAACATCGTCCCACCGGCGAAAGCGGACGTCGATCAGTATTGCCGTCGGCAAGGCGAATTCCACCATCGGCATCTCTTTCGCGTGCGGACCGATGTGCTCCAGCAGGTGGTTGGCGGCTTTCTTCGCATCCGCATATCGGCCTTGCATGGCATGGGCGACTGCCAGGAATTGCAAATTGTGGCTGTAATACATCATCGGGTAGACGCCCTGCGCGTTGAATTCCTTGATATATGCGCGGTCGACGTCCGCCGCCTTTTCATTGGCGCGGGTGGCCGCCGCGAAATCGCCGACGCGGAGGTAGATGTGCGACGGCATGTGCACGAGATGGCCTGCAGCCGGCGCCAGGCTCGCAAGCCGATCCGCCACGGCCAAGCCTCGCTCCGGATACCGCGAGGCCTCGATGGCGTGAATGTAATAATGGCAGGCCCCAATGTGCTCAGGATTGCGGCGCAGCACGCCTTCAAGGACGTTGAGGATCTCCGGCGTGCCCTCCGCGGGTTTGCCGTCGAGCGTCCATAATTTCCATGGCCGCAGGTTCATGGCGCTTTCGGCGTAGAGCGTAGCGGCGTCGAGGTCGTCAGGATACTTCTTGGCAAGCTCACCCATTGCCTCTTTGTAGGCCGCGGCTAGCTTCTGCTTGTCGGCGTTTTTCGGATCGGCACCATAGCGCTTCGCCAGGGCCTCGATGTAATCGCGCTCGGCCGCTGAAGCGTCTTTGGCCAATTCGAGTGCTTTCTGCACCGACGCATAGGCTTCCTTGAGTTGCATTTCCATGGCATCGAGGTTGTAGTTGGGGCCGACGGCCAGCGCCATGCCCCAGTGGGCCATCGCAAGCTGCGGATCAAGTTCCGCCGCCCGATGGAAGGACCGCCTGGCCTCGTCATGATTGAAGGCAAAAATGAGCCGCAGCCCCTGATCGAAGAACTTTTGGGCTTCGGCACTCTTGGTGGAGACGGGATGATGAATGGCGCCAAGTCCATCCATTAAGACAGCGGGCTTAGATTGCTTGTCAGGATGGCCTGCGCCCGCCCATATGGAAAACGTCAACAGGATCATCAGGGAACACGCGACGCGTTTCATCGATCACCTTTGCGATGATGGGAACCTAACCATGGCACGTCATTGCTCCATGATTTCCTTCGACTTCTTGTCGGCCATTTCCGCGATCTTGCCTTCGAAGGTCTTCAGAAGCTCCTGAACTTGTTCCTTTCCCTGGTCGCGCTCGTCTTCGGTCATTTCCTTGTCCTTCTCGGCGGTATCGAAGGCTTTGTTGGCGTCGCGGCGAATGTTGCGGCACGCGACTTTGGCGTCCTCGCTCGATTTCTTAATGCGCCCGGCCATTTTCTGCCGCTGTTCGCCTGACATTGGCGGCACTTGCAAGCGGATCATCTTGCCGTCGTTGTTGGGCGCCATGCCGAGGTCGCTTGAGCGAATGGTTTTTTCAATGTCCTTGAGGCAACCTTGATCGAAAGGCCGGATCAGAATCGACTGCGGATCGGGCGTGTTGATCTGCGCGAGCTGCCGAAGCGGCGTGGGCGACCCGTAGTATTCGACTTTCAAATGGTCCACAAGGGCCGGCGTCGCCCGGCCGGTGCGCAAGCCGCGCAACTCATCTCGAAAAACATTGGCGGCCTTCTCCATGCGTTCTTCGGCGTCGAAGAGGATTTCGTCGGTTGACATGATGGTTTCCCTTGGTTTGCATTGCCGTTTATGGCTTCGCACCTCAATCGCACTCACCCGCGAGCGGACGTCCCGCGAGCGGACGTCAATCGCTCACGAGAGTTCCAATTGGATGTCCCGCGATGGCGCGTTCGATGTTGCCCTCGCGCTTGAAATTGAAGACCAAAATAGGGAGTTTCGCGCTCTTACAGAGATCGATGGCCGCCGCGTCCATCACGCGCAGATTATCTCGCAGGACCTGGCTGTGCGTCAACTTCTCATAACGCACGGCATGTGGATTAATCTCTGGGTCTTCGCTGTAGACGCCGTCCACGCGGGTCGCTTTGAGTACGATGTCCGCTTCGAGTTCGCGCGCTCGCAAGGCCGCGGCGGTGTCGGTGGTGACGAAGGGGTTTCCCGTGCCGCCCGCTAGGATGACGACCCGCCCTTTTTCGAGATGCCGAATAGCCCGCCGACGAACGAAGGGTTCGGCGACTGATTCCATGCGAATCGCGGTCAAAAGACGTGTTTGGCAGTCGAGGCTTTCGAGAGCATCCTGCAGCGCCAGGCCGTTGAGGATGGTGGCGAGCATGCCCATGTAATGAGCGGTGGCTTTCTTGATGACGGCGCCGCCGGCCGAGAATTGTTCGCCGCGCAGGATGTTGCCCGCGCCGACCACGATGGCTAGTTGCACGCCGCGTTCGTGAACGCGCTTTGCCTGTTCGGCGATGCTGAGAGTCTCATCAATGCTAATGCCGCTTTTGCCGCTGTGGCCGAATCCTTCGCCGCTGAGCTTCAGCACGACGCGCTTGTACTTGGGCTTCAAAGGGTCGTTTGGAGAGGGGTCGTCCATGAATTCCTTCCGAATCAATGGGACTTGGCACTGTGGAAATTATAGAAAGCGGGCACAAGGAGGCACAGGTGGGATGAAGGCGGGCGGCCCCGGTAATTCGCGTTCTAGGCGAGCGCCGCAACGTTTGCGCGAATTGGTCCACGTTATTCGCAGAGGGTTCAATCGCAACACTTGACGAGCAGCGTAACTGTTCCGATGCGAAGAACGTCGTGGCGTCGCAAGGGCCAGGAACCGGGACTCAGCCGGCCGCCGTTGAGGTGGGTGCCGTGCATGCTGCCGAGATCGGCGACTTCCCACCCAACCGCGGCGGGGAATAACTCAGCATGAGAGCGGCAAACCGAGGCGTCGTCCAGGGGAAGGTCCATATCTTCGCCGCGGCCAACGACGAACGATTCGCCAAACTCCCACGAAACGCCCGCGAGATAGCCCTCCAAAGCCACCAGGAGCAAGCGTCTTACGTGCGTCTTTTTTCGACGTTCCGCCGGTTGGGAGCGAGTTGAGTCGCTGTGCCGTGAGCTGCCCGGGCGTCCGAGCCATACTTCCGCCAATTCTTCGCTGATCGGGAAGTCATCCATCATGGGGATGTCGCCCGTAGGCGGAATGTCGTCCATTACCAGTACATGGTCGGGACGGACTTTTTTCCGCGGAAGTGGCGCTGCTTCCTCTGCGCGGAGGCGCTTCGTCATACGCTTGCTCCTCATGTCGAAATGACCAAAGAGAAGGCGGATTGAACAAACGGAAAGAAATGCCTCTTCGCTGTACGGGCAAGTTTTGCTCGCAGAATCAATTTTGTCAAATTTTTCGGAAAAAAGGTTTGCATTGGTTAAAGGGTTTATGACGGTTATCCGCTTATACCGTCAAGCGGCGATCACGGGCGACGATCTGCCATGTCCCGGTTATTGCACCCTTTTCGACAACATAGGCCTCCTTGTGGACAGCGCAAGTAGGGCAAATGTGCGTGGGAACCGCGAAAACGACGTCGCCCAGCCGGAATCGATCCGCCTCGGGGGTTGCGACGGTGAAGTGTTCTTCGCTTTGAAGGATCGGCTCGTATTCAGGAACGTCGAGTAGCATGCAGCGTTTGCCGGCAGGAGGATCGCTGGCCAGGGCCTTGTAACCCAGGTCGAACGTCAAGCGATTGGACGCCGGCTTGCTGATGACGCGGGTCAGCAGCAAGGCTGCGGGCACGAATTGGGTCATGTCGCGGTACTTGCTTCCGTAACCATGGTCGTGCAGGACGCAGGTTCCCGGAGAGCATTCCAGGCCCGGAATGTCGAGGGAGGCGAACACGGGGAACGTCGGCGTGCCACTGGCGACGACTGCGGGAACCGGCAAGCCCCTTTTTTGGAGGTTCGCACGCAGCTTGACTACCGGCTCGAGCAGCGTTTGTACGGCCTGGATGCGATCCTCCAAATTCTCCTGATGATTGTGACCGTCGTAGGCGCTGATGCCGGCCGGGACGAGGCCAGGCAACCGAGCGAGGCTCTCGTAGAGCGATTCGGCCTCCGGTCCGGGAGCGATGCCGGTGCGGTGCATGCCGACGTCGAGATCAATCATGACGCGCACGTTGGTTCCAGAGCCGGCTATTGCTTCTGACAACATAGCCGCTCCCGCCGGATGGTCGACCAGGACCGCAAATGAAGTCTTCGGGAACTTGCGAATGAGCTCGGCCAGGCGCAGGCAATTCGGGCCGACCAGTGGGTAGGCGATTAGCACATCGGGCGCGCCGCACAGAGCGAGCATTTCCGCTTCAGCAAGCGTGGCGCACTTGTGTTTGGTGATTCCAGCGGTCAACTCGAGGCGAACAATCTCGGGCGTCTTGTGCGTCTTGACGTGGGGCCGCAGCCGGGCGGGATCGCGCGCCAGACGAACCATGGCGGCAATGTTCTGTTCGATCAACTCCTTGTAGAAGACCAGGGCGGGGCTGAAAACGCGGTTCGGATCCTTGACGTGATAGCGTGGGTCCACGTGGCACCTTGTAGTGAGCAACGAAGCGAAAAAAAAGGGCAGGGCAGCGGCGTACGAGGCCATTCTACGATTCTTCGCCTGGAGCGCGGCGGGACGACTTCAGGGTCGAGCGGTGCTTTTTGGTTTGGAGCCTGGCTCGGCGTGAGCTTCGCGTGGGACGGGTTGCCTTTCGCGTCTTCGGTCGCGCGCACGCCTGAAGCAGCAATCCACGCAACTTTTCGAGGCAATCCTGTCGGTTGCGGTCCTGGTCGCGATATCTCTGACTGGCGATGACGAGGGTTCCATCCTTCGTGACAAATCGCTTTTGTTGCAGCGCGATTCGTGGCTTAATCTCATCTGGAACCGCTGACGTGGCGGCAAGGTTCCAGAACAGCACGGCCTTGGATGCGACCTTGTTGACGTTCTGCCCGCCGGGGCCGCCGGAGCGCACGAACTTCCAGAGCAGTTCCGATTCGGGGATCTGGATTTGGTGATTGATGACGAGCATGGATGAAATATAGCCGCCCACCAGTCGCCTTGACCAGTCCGCGCAAACCGTCTACCATTCCGCGCCAACTCGGTAGTAGTGCCCCGCCAGGCGTTTGGTAAACCGCGTAGGCGAGTGAAAGGCGGCGGTTAATGGTTGAGAACCCGCGTTCCGCGTGCGAATCAGTCGGTTGCCGACGCGACCTTGCGCTGCTCGCGATTCTATTCGCACTCGTAATTCCCTTGCGCGTTGGGCTGTTTTTCAACACCGAAGTGCCCGCCCGCGACTGTATCGGCTATGTGCGCTACGCTCTGCAATTCGAAGAAAAACCCTGGAAGGAAGTGGTCGCGGGCAACCATCAGCATCCCGGTTATCCGCTTTCTGTCTGGGCGGTGTCGATGCCGGTGCGCGCGCTAGTCGGCGGCGTCGATCCGGACACCATGCGCGTGAGCGCCCAAATCGCAAGCGGAATTGCTGCTATCTTGTTGCTGCTTCCTATGTACTTTCTGGGCAAGGCGTTGTTCGACCGTTCCATCGCATTTTGGGGGACGCTCCTGTTTCAGTATTTGCCCACGAGCGGACATCATTTGTCGGACGGCATCTCCGAGGCGCTGTTTCTCCTGCTGCTCACAACGGCTCTTCTTTGGGGCGTTCTGGCGATGCGGTCGCGGTCGCCGTGGCGTTTCGCCCTTTGCGGTCTGTTTGGCGGACTCGCATACCTGACGCGGCCCGAAGGGGCGCTTATGCTTCCGGCCGTGGGCCTGGTTCTGGCGGCTTGCCAAATGATCGCCCCTTGGCGCGTCTCCATGGGACGTTTTCTGGCCTGCGGCGCCAGCTTGACGGTAGCAGCCGCGCTGATCGTGGCGGTTTATGTCGCAACAACGGGACGCCTTTCGAACAAACCGGTCGCCAATGACATCCTGGGGAGCAAATTCGGCGTGCGCGACCAGCCCGCTGCGTACGAACACGCGCCGCGGCTGCAAGGACACGTTTTCGCATCCGTGTTCGGCGCCTTCTTCGAGAAAACGGATGCATTCTGGCTCAGGCTTGGTCGCAGCTTGCGTGCCCTGTTCAGTGAGCTGAGCCAGGCATTCCATTATGTCGGCGGCGTTCTTGCAATTCTCGGTCTGTGGTGGTCGTGGGACCGTTTGCGCGGTCTTCCCGAATTTTGGCCAATCGCGGCTTATCTTCTGATTCATTCGGCCATTTTGGTGGCATTGGCAATGGTCGCCTTTTACGTTTCGGATCGCCATGTCATGCCTCTCGTGCAATGCGGCTGTTACTTCGTCGCAGCTGCGGCGCGCGAGTTGCCCAGACGCTTGCTTGGACGTTGTGGCGTGCGCGACATGACGCCGTCATTGAATCCATGGTGGCGAGACGCAGGTGTATGGTCATTGGTTGTGATGCTAGCGCTAGTGGGCATCGCCCTTCCCAAAACGCTGCAGCGCCTGCACGGCAATCGCGGCGGCAACCTGGCAGCAGGCAAGTGGTTGGCGGAACATCTTGTCGAAGGCGATTACGTGGACGACGACCATGCCTGGTCGCATTACTACGCCGGCATGGTGTTCAAGGAAGGGAAGGACCGGCCGCTGCCGAAAGGGTTTACTCCGACGAATTACGTCGTCGTGACCCGCGCTCGTGAAGGCAGATCGGACCAAATTCGCCTGGAGACGGAACAAAAAGTGCTAATCCTGGGCCCCGTCGTCTATCATTGGCCCGCGAATCAAGACGTGGAACGAGCCACCGTGATCGTGGTTGCCGCCCCGCGCGACATGAAAAAGCACCCCTGGCATGTCGCTCCGTAGTAAGCAAAAGGGGACATTCATGTTTATTATAGAATTCCCTCTCACAACTCCCGCCTCCGGGGCCGCCCGCACCAGAGGTCCATGGCGTCGTCACCGGCGGCGGTCTGTCGTGCAACGAACACGGTGACATGGAGGGGTCGCCCACGTGGCGTTCGTGCCGGCCGGGCTTCTTCCTGCCGGTGCGCGTGCTAAGCCGCGTGTTCCGTGGCAAGTACCTGGAGATGCTGCGCCGCCTGCATGTACAAGTGAAGCTGATCTTCCCCGAGCCGCTGGCGGCGTTCACGGCGGCGGCGGCGTTCGCCGGTTGGCTCAGGCCGCTGTATCGCAAGGACTGGGTGGTCTACGCCAAGCGCCCGTTCGGCGGCCCGGCTCAGGTCCTCAAGTACCTGGCGCGCTACACGCACCGGGTGGCGATCAGCAACGCCCGGCTCGTCGCCATGACTCCCTCGTCCCTTGTGGGAGAGGGGCGGGGTGAGTCGACGGTGACCTTCCGTTACAAGGATTACGCAGACGCGCACCGTAGCAAGACGATGACCCTCAGCGCCCTGGAGTTTCTGCGCCGCTTCGTGCAGCACGTTTTGCCCAAAGGCCTGGTGAAGATTCGCCACTACGGACTGCTCGCCAATCGCCACCGCGCTGACAAGCTGAAGTTGAGCCGGCGCTTGTTGTTGCCGCTAAGCGAGGCTGCCGACGCGAAGCGGTCGGCGGCCAACAGCGCAGGCCCGATCGATCCGGCGCCGGTGCCCCATTGCCCCCAGTGCGGCGGCTGCCGATTCGTCAGGATTGAGCTGCCCAAGGAGGTGAGCCCCGCATGTGGCGACACATCGTAGCAGCAAGTCGCCCGACCGTAATGATGGCAAAGCCTTGCGGACGTCCCTGCGTCGCGTTCGCGGTGCGCGCCGTGTGCGGTCTGAGCAGATCGGAGCGGTGCCTGAGCACGTCGCTGTCCCGCGCCTAAACATCCCAGGCCGCCGCCAACCTGCCTACACCGAAAAACGCGCTTGCGGCACGACCGGTTTGGTTTACACTGAAGCAAGTCCGGAGAAGTCGGCGGCCATTCCAGCTCCATAGGTTCTGACTGTAGGGTCCGCGGTTTAGTTCAACTAGATTCTATGCGGCATGCTCCGCCGGCCGTTTTTCGGTCCAGGTCCGGTGCTTGCACGCGGAGCACGCCGCATAGAATCCTTAACGTTCGCCATCAAGGACACGCCATGAACACGGACACGATGTTGCGCGAGTTTTCCGCCCATCGTCTTGGCGGTGATCCGGTCCCCGACGACCTCCGCCGCCTTTTGCCTCACCGAGACGAGCTGGCCGAACGAACCGGAATAGAGCTGAGTTGGGCCAAGGATTGGGCACCTTGGCTCGACCACAGTTATCCTCGCCCGGAGGAAAGGACGGACCCTGGCATTGCAGCGAACATCCGTGCCATTGCCGACGTTTCCTCACTCATAGCCTTCGTTGCTCAGGAGGAAGATGCGCAGTGGTTTGGGTTTTGGTGCGGCCCGGACAGGTTGCCAATTGCGAAGTGTCCGCTGGTTTTCCTTGACAACGAAGGCCAGTTTAACCCGTGTGTCGCGTCCAACTTCGCCGAATGCGTCTTGGAGCACACTTGGGGTGAGGAGCGATTCAACGCATTACGGGATTGGTTTCGTTCACTCGGAATCACGATTCCTTTCGACGACGAGAAAACACTGCTCGCGCGGGATTGGCCGGAGCGGTCCCACGAAGCCAAGAAGTTGCATGACGAGCTTTTCGATCGGTATCTGCGCGAGTCTAAGCCGGCGTAGTGATGGCGAACCCATCTATAGCCTCGATTGTCAATACACGCACCGCGAAATTCCGAAGAAATAATTCCTTCTTTTCCCATGTGTCTCGAAGGATTGGCAAGTCCTAACGTTCGCATCCGCATCGAAGGGTTTCTGCACGCACGGTGTCCGCGATGGAAGCGGCACCAAACACCTCTACGGGGTCGGCCGCGAGGGCCTTGGCCTCGGCGCTCGTGACTGTGACAGCAAGCTGTCACGCCCCAGAAAATCCTTCGTGCCCCGGCGGCGGCCGTTCTATGCGGCGGGTTCACCCCTCACCCCGGCCCTCTCCCCTGCGAAGGGGCGAGGGTGAAGATCGG
>JACPZP010000050.1 GCA_016195405.1 Planctomycetota bacterium
CACAGCTTCATGATGTCGCCGATGTTCTCCGACGGCACGACAAAGCTGGTGCGCACGAACGGCTCGCGGAATTCCTCGACCTGGCCCGAATCGGGCACTTTCTGCGGATTGTCGATGAGGATGATCTCACCTTTGCGGGTCAGGATTTCGTAGGTGACGTTGGGCGCGGTCGTGACCAATTCCAGTTCGCTGTCGCGCTCGAGCCGCTGCTGGATGATCTCGCGGTGAAGCATGCCGAGGAAACCGCAGCGAAAGCCGAAGCCGAGGCCTTCGCTGCTTTCGGGCAGGTAGGTGAAGCTGGCGTCGTTGAGTCGAAGCCTGGCAAGCGACTCGCGCAAGTTCTCGAAATCCTGATTGTTGACCGGGTACAGGCCGGAAAAGACCATCGGCTTGGGTTCCTTGTAACCGGGAAGGGCTTCGCCGGCCGGTCCGAACGCGTCGGTCACCGTATCGCCGATGTGGACGTCGGCGAGGTTCTTGATCTGGGCCATCAGATAGCCGACCTGGCCCGCGACCAATTCATCGCAGGGCGTCATGCCGGGACGGAATTGACCGATCTCGATGACATCGTGCTCGGTGCCGCCGCGCATCAGACGGATCTTTTGGCCGTTGTGGAGGCGGCCTTCCTTGAGACGCACGTAGACGACCACGCCCTTGTACGAATCGAAATGACTGTTGTAGACCAGGGCACGCAGCGGCTCGTCGATCTTGCCGGCCGGCGCCGGCACACGCTTAATGATCGCGCGCAGCACGTCGTCGATTCCGATTGCCGCTTTGCCGCTGGCCCGAATGACGTCGGCGGGGTTGACGCCGAGAGCTTGTTCCATCTCGGCGATGACTGCTTCGGGCCGGGCTTGCGGCAAGTCGATCTTGTTGAGGACGGGGACGATCGTAAGCTCGTTCTCCATGGCCAAGTAAGCGTTTGCCACGGTCTGGGCCTGTACGCCCTGAAAGGCATCGACCAAGAGAATGACTCCCTCGCAAGCTGCCAGACTGCGCGAGACTTCATAACTGAAGTCGACGTGGCCGGGGGTGTCGATCAAGTTCAGCTCAAATCTCTCGCCCTCCCCCTCACCCCGGCCCTCTCCGCCGTGGGGCGAGGGAGTGTAGTAGATGGTCACCGGGTGCATGCGGATGGTGATGCCGCGTTCGCGCTCCAGGTCCATGGAATCGAGAAGCTGGGCCTGGTAGTCGCGCTGGGAAATAGCGCCGGTCTTCAGAAGGAATTGGTCCGCGAGCGTGCTCTTGCCGTGATCGATGTGGGCGATGATCGAGAAATTGCGAATCAAGCTGGATTGCGTGGCCATCGTTGAGATTTGTTCCGGACAAAAAGCTTACAGCATTGCGGAGTGAATCGATCTCGGAGCAACATGAGGAGTATACCGAAAGAGACGCATCCTGAATAGGCGTGGGCATCAACGCTCAACGATCAAACAGCCCGCTTGGCTGCTATCGGGAGTGTCGCGTTTTCGATCTTCGGACGACGGATGCTGGTAAGGCCCAACAGGCACGGCAGGAAGATGAGCGCCGTCGCCATGCAGACGGCGACACCGAGGGTCAGCGCGAAGCCGAGACTGGCGAGGCCACGATGCTGGGCGATCATTAAGGCGCCGAAGCCAAGCATGCTCGTGAAGGCTTTGATCATGATGCCGCGCCCCAGAGCATGGCCAAGATAATAGCGCCTGCCTTTGTTGCGAGCGCGATAGTCGTGAATGACGTGAACGCCGTTGTCGGCGCCAACTCCCAAGATCAAAGGGAACGCGATCATGTTGGCGGGGTTGAGAGATAGGCCCAGCAATTGCATCAGGCCGAGGGTGACGATCATCCCCATCGCCAAGGGCGCGAGGGCGGCCAGCATTTGCTCCACTCGGCCGAATCGCACCTGAAGCACCAACACCATCGCGATGACGGCATACAAGCCCGCCCAGAGAAAGCCGTACTTCATCGCTTTGAGGCCTTCCAACGTGGTGAAAGGCTTGCCGGTCGCATCCGGATCGACCGTGTGGATTTGGGTCACAAAATCCTGCATGGGCTCGAAATCCCACAGGTTTTCCTTGGCGAAAACGCGCAAGAGCCACTTGCCGCTCTGACCGATATAGTGTTCGCGGAGGCACGCGGGCAAGTTCTCCAGCCGAATGGGCGCCGGTGTCGAGACGTCGTTCAGGCGGTGCAGATCCTCGGCCAGATCTTGCGTCAACATATCCTCGAAGGCCTGAAGGCGTTTGGCGGCGACGGCGGGTTCCAAAGCGTCGATGGCCGCAATCAAGGCTCTTAAGCTCTCGTTTAGCTCAGATTGACTCAGGCTCGTGCCGTAGACCAGAAGAACTTGGGCGGTTCGGCGCACTTCATCCGGCGCAGGGAGGGTGTGTGGAATGACCGTGCCTCGCTTCGGCAGACGGCGTAAGCGGGTATGGATGTCACGGAGTTGTTCGAGCTTGCGTTCTTGGTCGCGCGGCACCAGCGACGCCGCCTCGACCACCCGGCTTACTTCGGGCAATTGTTCGAAGCGGGCTTTGAGGCTAAGCGCTTCCTCGGGAGTATTCGTGTAACTCAAAGCATGCCAGCTTGTGCCCGCGGTATGTTCCATGAGCGTGCGCTGCCACTTCACCGATTCCAGGCTGGGGGCCTGAAGGCGCAACAGGTTGTCGTCGTATCCGATCTGCAGGGCGAAGAATCCGAACACAAGAGTGCAGGCCAAACTTGCTGCCAAAACCCAACATGGCCGATGTGTCAATGCGGGCAGCCAGCGACGCCTGTCGAGGCGGCGGTCCTTCAAAGAGAGGATGGTCGGGTCCCTTCCCGGATCCTTTAGGCTGGGAACGTCCAGGTTTTTGCTGAAGATGGCGAGCAAGGGAGGCAAGCAGACAAAACACGAGAAAGCGCACAAGAGCACGCCGCTGCCGGCGATCCAACCTAGTTCGGCGACGGCTTTCAAATCGCCGATCATGGCCGCGAAATAAGCCAGCGCGGTGGTCAAGGCGGCGGTCAAGTTGCTTGGGCCGACGTTGGCCGCGGTCTGGCGCACGGCCTCGATCAAGTCGGCGCCCGCGCGGCGTTCCGCGCCGAAGCGGGTCACCCACAAGACACCGTAATCGCCCATGCCAATGAGCATTACCGCGAATGCGCTGGTCAGGATATTGAGATGGCCCACCGTCAGTGTCAGCCAACCTACGGCCCAGGTAATGCCTACCAAAAGGGCGATCACGGTCATGAATGGATAACGCCAGCCGCGGTAAACCACCAGATACAAAAGGGCGACTCCGCCCAACGCCAGCCAGCCGGCTAAGTTGGTGTCGTTGTGCGATGCGATCATCTCATCATTTTCGAGGACGGGCAGCCCGGTGATGCCGATTTCCAGGCCGGGGTGACGGGCGCTCACCTTGGCGGCCAATTCGCGCAGGACGCCGATGCTTTTTTGGGCGAATGTGAAGCCGGCGCCTTCTTCCTTAAAAGGCCGAACCGTCAGAAAGGCGACGGCGCCGTCTCCACTGACAAAGTAGTGCGGCTCCGCAAGAAGATCTTTCTCAGAGGATTGCTCTTGTTGGGGCTGGCCGGGCAAGATGCTCTGCCAGGGATTGCGGTAGGCGTCGGGCGCCTCCAGGGTGCGGGCGGCGCAGCGGGCAATGGCCGTGAGCTGCGTTAGAAAGTCATGATCGCTTGCCGCCGGCACATGACCGCCCGGGCCTCGAGCGGCGGCCAATGCTTTACGCTCGCCTTCCTTCAGGAGTTGCGCCGTGGTCAGCGACTTCCAGCCGAAGAGCGGATCGAGCCCGCCGAGCACGGGCGGCTCCAGGAGCAGCGACATGTTCTTGAGATTGTCTTGGATAAGACGGATTTGTTCGGCGGGCAAAAACAACAAAGCGCGGTTGCGCAGAGCGCTCAGGTCAACCTTGTAAAACAGGCGATCGAAAAGCTCGGAACGCTGTTGGATTTCTCCGGCTAGTTCCTCCAGGGCCTGGATCATCTGCTCCTTGTTGCCGCCCTTGACGACCACCACCATGTCGTCGTCGTCGCCGAATTCCACGACGTACTTTTGCCAGCGCTTGAAATACTCCTTGTCCGGGCCGTGCAGGTCGTTGCGTTGGGTTTCGTAGGTAAGCTTGGTCGCTGCCAGCCAAAGGCAGACAAGGCAGGACAAACCGATGCCGGCGACGAACCACCAAGGCCGCCGGCAGCCGAGCGTAGCGAGAGCCGAGAGGAGACGCGGAACGATGCCGTCTGCGTGTGCCTGTGCCTGGTCCGTGCGCATCTCTGCCGCTTGCCTCCATGCCGCGAAACGGTGCGGGCGGGATAGTAGTCGAGAGGTATGGAAGAAACAAGGCCTCTGACGGCGAGGAATGCAAGTTGCGAAAGATATGGAGACGGCCAAAGATGGGAATGCGCTTGGGGAAGGAGCCAAGCCATCAGGCGAGTCTTCGAGCCTGCGGGGTGCCGGCTGAGTTTAAGGCACCCCGCAGATTCGCTGCGCTCATCTGCGGGCTTGAGCGAATTATTACTTCTTCTTTTGTTCCACGACTTGTGCCGCGGGAACGTTCAGCAATCCGGCGATTTCATTGGAAAGGAGCTGGGCGTTTTTGCCGTCAACCGTGCAACCGGGCACGACGCGGACCACCTTGCCGCCCTTGTCGATTAGGATGTTGGTCGGCATGGCTTTGGAATCGAAAGTTTTCCACAGCTCGCCGCTCGGATCGGAGAGCCATTGGAATTTGATCGCCTTCTTGTCAACATATTGCTCGAGCGTTTCGGGTTTTTCGCGGAAGACGGCGACGGTCTGCAGCCCTTTCGCGTTGTAAGCCGCTTGCAGTTTCTGGAAGTAGGGCAACTCGGCGTCGCAGCCGCTGCAAGCGCACGTCAGGCGGACCAACACTGGTCCCTGCTCGAACAATTTGCCCAGGTCAATGGATTTCTTGCCGTCCGGTGATTTCAAAGTGATCTTCGGCGCTTGCTTGGGAACGTCGTCAGCCCAGGCGGGCGCGGCCAAAAACAGGGCCAGAGCGGCCGTCAACAGAAGACGCATGGGAGAATCTCCATGGGGTAAGGTGGGAAAAACGGCCAAAGCCCCCAGGATTTGACCGCGTGCGGGGTATGGAAAAAGTGTAATCTAACCACAACGTGAGGAATAGTGGGAATCTGGAGAATCGGGACGCTATGCAAATCGCCGTTGTCAGCGACAGTCATGGGCGGCTTTCCACGGTGCGTCGAGCGTTAGCGCTCTTGGAAGGCCGCTCCGTCGACATCGTCATTCACTGCGGCGACATCGACGACGAGGACACCGTCACGCTTTTTCCTGCAAGCACCCACTTCGTCTTCGGCAACTGCGACTTCGATCGCCAAACGATCCGCCAGGCCGTGGAGCAGTGCGGCGCTAAGCTGCACGAGCCCTTTGGCCGGCTCGAACTTGCGGGCCAGACACTTGCCTTCATCCACGGCGACGACAAACGCTTGCTTACCGATCTGGAAACAAGCCAGAAATACGACTTCTTATTCTACGGCCACACGCATCAGGCCATGGAGCATCGGACTGGGAAGACACGGGTGATCAATCCCGGCGCGCTCTACCGGGCCCGGCCAAAGACTTTCGCCATCCTCGATCTGAAGACAGGCGTTCTGGAAAGCGTGGTGGTTGAGGAAGAATAACATTCCGCTTGCTCGGTTTGGCGTTCTTGTTATTCTCCGCGACGGTACCCCCTAGGCGGAGAACTGTTCATGGCGTGGCTGCGCTGGCCCCCCGATGCGGAATTCTTGATGTGGCTGCAAATCGCCACCGGCTTCATGGGCGCCTTGACCCTGCTGCATTTCTTGCGCGTCCTTGGCCGCAAGCTGGGCCAGGTGCCGGAAGTGCGGACGTACTTCTCGCCCAAGGGAGGTTGCCAAGAAGCCATCGTCGCCGAACTCCAGAAGGCTCGCCGTGAAATCTTGGTGCAGGCGTATTCCTTCACCGCCGATCCGCTCACCTACGGCTTGGTCGACGCCAAGAAACGCGGGGTGACGGTCGAAATCCTGCTTGATAAAAGCAACGAGGTGGAACGCTACAGCGATCTGCGCATTTTTCTGGAACAGGGTCTCGATCCGCACATCGACGCCGAGCACGCCATCGCGCACAACAAGATCATCATCATCGACCAGCGCGTGCTGATCTCCGGCAGCTATAACTTCACCAATCAGGCTGAAGGTGAAAACGCGGAAAACCTGCTCATCTTCCGAGGCCATCCCGAATTGATCCGGAGATACCGGGAGAATTTCATCCAGCACAAGTCCCATTGCAAGCCGGCGCACATTCGCGAAGGCGAATTCAAAGACCGCCGCGCGGCGTAGGTGCATTCGTTGTAGCCGAACTCGTCAGAGTTCGGGGATCGAGTTGAATGTCCGAACTCTGACGAGTTCGGCTACGTTGCAAGTGCTGTGACACCCTCATCACTTGGAGCCGCTCAATTCCGCCAGGCGCTTGGTCGCCTCCTGATAGCGGCGGGCGTCGGTTTCGTGGGTGGTGATCTCGCGATAGAGGCGAATGGATTCCGCGCGCTCGTTCAGCTTCCGATCGTAGAGATGGGCGGCGCGAAGGCGGGCATCCATCTGCGTTCGTGGGTTCCATTGGACGCAGCGCTCGAAATAGGCGGCGGCGCGGCGATACTGCTTGTTGGCGTTGCTCTCGTAGATGTCGCCGAGCATGTAAGCCGCGTCGTCGATTTTGTTGCTTTGCGGGTACTCGCTCAAGATCTTCTGGAAGAGGATCTCCGCCCGGCGCTGATTGTCGATGTAGTCGTTCCCCCAGCCCTTGTCCTTGTAGCTGACGGCAAGCATGAAGAGCTGGTTGGCCTCGGTAACGTTGGCGTTGCCGCTCAAATTCGGCGGCGGCACATCGAGTTCGAGGCGGTAGGCGTTGTGGCTGATGCGGTGGTATTGCCGCAGCTCTTCTTCGGCCCATTTGGAGCGCTCGAGGTCTCCCGCCTTGAGGTAGTGAACGCGCAACTGCTCAAGGACCTTCTGGTATTCTTTGCGCGTGGTGAGGAGTTTTTCGACCAGCTCAAGATCGGCCCCAGCGGCCTTGGGGCCTGAAGACGTGGAAGGCGTTTGGGCGCGCGGCGCCTCGGCGAACCCAATCGCCACAATCGCAATCAAAGGCGCCACCGCGCGACGAAACACTTCGTTATCCCTTTATCAGTCATCTAGTCACTGCGTCACCAGTCACTGCGTCACCAGCGCCGGCTTGCCTTCGCTCGGCTTGCCTTCGATCTTACCGAAGATCATGCGGCCCGCCGGCGTTTGCAGCACGCTGGTGACGGTGATGGCGACGTCCTGCCCGATCAGCCCTTTGCCTTGTTCCACCACCACCATCGTGCCGTCGTCGAGGTAGCCGACGCCCTGGCCCATCTGATCGCCTTGCTTGACCACGCGGATCGTCAGCGTTTCGCCGGGCAGGGCCACCAACTTGAGGGCGTTGGCCAGTTCATTGAGGTTGATGACATCCACCCCTTGAAGCTGGCTGATTTTGTTCAGGTTGAAATCGTTCGTGACCACGCGGGCATTCAGCACTTTGGCCAGCACGACCAGGCGCTCGTCCACTTTTTGCACGTTGCGCAACTCCTCTAGGTTGCCCTCGTGCATTTGCATCTCGACCTTGTTGTTGCCCTGCATCCGCTTGAGCACGTCGAGCCCGCGCCGGCCTCGGTTGCGCTTTACCTTGTCGGAGCTGTCCGCGATGGCCTGCAGCTCCTGCAATACGAAGCGCGGCACGATCAACTTGGTATCGATGATGCCCGTTTCACAAATATCGGCAATCCGGCCATCGATTATGACACTCGTATCTAGAACGAGCGACTTAGCGCCTTTACGCTGTTTGGAAAATTCGACATAAGGAATCAAAAAACGGAACTCATCCTTCGTTTGGAGCAAGACCGACACTGCGATATAGCATGACAGCGAAGTGATGAACAAGCGTACAAAATGTTCAATCTCACGGCCCGCCCTATCCCGTTGATCTACCAGCGGGACCCAGGTCCTGAGCAGATTTTCCAAGGATAAATTCAGAATCGGTCTAAGCGCCATCCAAAAAAGCTCGGATAACAAGAACCCTACGAGAAGGCCAAAAAAAATCGCCGAAACGGTTGTGATTTGTTTGTTCTTAGCCATGACGTCCATGCCGATGATCGCGCCCCCGACGGCCATGACGCCCAAGAACAGAGCCAGGCTGATTTCGAAATTGAGAAAGTAATCTGCGAATATGAGCACGCTGCTTGCGATGCCAATCGTGATGGCCATGAAAATCGCCCGCAGAATCCACACCATGGCGTCGTTGGGCGAGCGGAAAAAGGCGTATTCGGATTCTTTCTGGGGCCAAAGATCACGTAGAAATTGTGGCAACACGGCGACCCTCGTCATTCGTTGGAAGTCAGGGACCTAGCGAGTCAGGCTCCTTAATTCTTCTTAACTATCTTACAGAGGCGAGTAGGGTTGGAACAGCCTCAGGTACTCGTCCTGGGCGTAGCGGTCGGTCATGCCGGCGAGATAATCGCCCACCACTCGGGCGGCGGGTAGGGAATGGAGCCGCTGCCGATAGCGGTTCGGCAATTGCTCCGGATGCCGGGAATACTCAGTAAACAGGGCCTCGAGAATGCGACGGCCTTTGTGCGCCATCCGCAACACCCGGAAATGGCGATAGACCCGTTCCCGAAGAAAAGCCTCTAGTTCTTTCTTGAGCGCGCGCACCTCCTCCCCGGGAACGACGAGGAGGCGTGGACAGCGGCGCACCTGTTCGATGCTACGTATTCTCTCGCACTCCAGATTGCGGCGCGTCTCCTCCAAGAGATCGGTCACCTGCCAGTCAATGAGAGAACGCACGGCCGCGGGCTGGAACTGCAAGGCGCCGATGCGCGGATGTTTTCGCCGCATCCGCTCCACCGCCAGGCGCCAAAACGCGACCTGGCCCAAGTCGTCCGGGCCGATCAGGCCGAGGCTGAGCGCGTCGTCGATGTCGTGCGTGTCGTACGCCAGGCTGTCGGCGGCATCGACGATCTGCGCTTCGAGCAGCGGCTGCCCGACGCCGAGAAATCGGGCCAGCTCCGGAGCGTCGCGCTTAGGGCTGTGCATCGCCTGGGCCTCAAGCACTTCGTGGGACAAGTTGAGGCCCGGAAAATCCGCGTAACGATACTCCAGCAGGGTGACGATGCGCAGACCATGATGATTATGTTCGAAGCCGCCCTCCGCGCTGAGGCAGTCATTGAGCGCGGCCTCGCCCGCATGGCCAAACGGCGGATGGCCCAAGTCATGCTCAAGGGCGATGGCCTCGGTCAAATCTTCGTTGAGGTTGAGTTGCCTGGCAATCGTTCGGCTGATCTGGGCCACTTCGAGAGTGTGCGTCAGCCGGGTGCGATGATGATCGCTGGCCTGGTTGACAAGCACTTGCGTCTTATGCATGAGCCTACGGAAGGCGGTGCTGTGCACGATCCGGTCCCGGTCGCGCGGGTAAAGCGTGCGATAAGCGTGCTCCGGTTCCGGATGCAGCCGGCCCTTGCTGAACTCGGTCCGCATCGCGTACGGCGCCAAGTGTTCTTCGCCCATCATGTCATCACTTCATCTTGTCGGCAAGCTCGTCAACTAGTAGCTCCCACAGCGAATCCAGCGACTGCGCGATCACTTTCACATCCGTTAGCACCGGCATGAAATTGGTGTCGCCGTTCCAGCGCGGCACCAAGTGCCAGTGCAGGTGTCCAGGCAGGCCCGCGCCGGCCGCGCGTCCGAGGTTAAGGCCGATATTGTAGCCTTCCGGCCGCAAGAGCCGATCCAGTGCGTCAAGAAGGCGCGTGATCGTCTGCTGGATTTCGACAACCTCTTCGGTGGAGAGTTCCCGCAATACGCCTTTATGCGCGCACGGCGCGATCAGCAGGTGGCCGTTGTTGTACGGGAACCGATTGAGCACCGTGACGCAATGGTCCGACCGACGCGCGATCAGGTTCGCCCGGTCGTCGGATTCACGAAGCCCGCGGCAGATGAAGCAGGGGTCGCCGTCGGTCGGCGGCTTGGCGGCGGCCACATACGCGAGCCGCCACGGCGCCCACAGATGGTCCATGGGACAAATCCTTTGTCATCGGGCCTCAGCCATAGGTCCTCGAGCGTCGGGAGGGCTGCACCTTATTGTACCAACCTGACAAGGAGCCGGCGGCGACGCCAGGTTGCGGCGACGCCAGGTTGCGGCGACGGCCAGTGGATGTGTTTTAAGCTGATGGGATTTCAACCGCTACGTCTCATTCGCCTGATCTCGCCTTCTTGCAGTGTCTGGCGGCGGCCCGCGGCGGTCTGATCGTACAGTCCGTAGTAAAAGTCCCGGTGGGAGTCCGTCCATTCTTGTCCCCGTCGGCGCACGACGACGGCGGCCGTTGTGAACAGCGAGCGCATGTCCATGCGCTCGCCGATTTGACCGTGGCTCACCTGGCAGAAGGAAGGCACGACCGTCGGCGTCAGCGATCCCGAAGGCAATACGTTGCAAAAGACGCCGATCGATGAGCCCGTGTTGAGCAGCGTGCCCAAGGCGGTCTTCGAGTGATCGCCGATGAATGAGCCGACCTTGGTCTTGCCGGTGGCGACGCGTTGATTGGCCACGCTCATCTTGACTTTGCCGTAGTCGTTGCGCAGGTCGCTGGTTTGCGTGCCGGCGGCGAGATTCACCCACTCGCCGACATAGGAATGCCCGAGGAAGCCGTCGTGATACTTGTTGCTGAAACCCTGGATGATGCTGGCTTCGATCTCGCCGCCGAGCTTGCAATGCGCGCCGAAGCTGCCGCCGCGCACCTTGGCGCCCACGATCCAAGTCTCCGGGCCGATGTAGCAGGGACCTTCGACACGACTGAAGGCCTGAACGACGGCGCCGCGGTCGATCAGCACGGGACCGGGACGCGTGTCGAATACGACGTGAGGCTCGATCGTCGCGGACTCGTCGGCAACCAGGCGTTCCTGCGGACCAAGAATGGCCGCGCCCGGGCAGCCCGCGCGCTTGCCGGGCAGACGCGTGAACCAGCCCAAGTCGGTCTTCAACAACTCGGCATTGGCGTCCACGAGGTCCCAGAGATAGTCGACCATCATGCCGGCGACCGGAACGTTTGGCAGCGTGGCCTGCATGCGCGCCAACCAGCCGTCGATCGACTCCGCCGTCCGATCAAGCTCCGCGCCGTTTGGAAGAATCACGTAAGCGACCTGGCTTCCCACGAAACCGACATGGGCATGCGTCCCGTCCGCGTCGAAAGACGCCGGGGGAAGCCAGCGCGCGTTGACGAGAGCCACGGTGTCCTGTTTCAGGAAGGCGCGATCGTTGACGGCGATCTCAGGGTGCTGCATCCGGAATAGATCTGTCAATTCGGGCCGGATTAGGGCCCCAACTTCCCGCGCCGGAAACGCCTGGCTCTGGCGATCGAACAACGACCGGGCGCCCGCCCTGAGTGCGAATGCCGGCCGGGTCAAGGCAAGCGGTTCGAGCAGTGGCACGCCGCCGTCTTCGAAAATGCACAGACGCATGGCTGATTCCTCGGGGTGGCACGCCCACTTATTTCGCTGGCGCCGCGATCCAACTCTGGACGGCGTGGGCGTGGCACACGTCTATTCCACCGTCACGCTCTTCGCCAAGTTGCGCGGCATGTCGATGTCGCAGCCGCGCAACAGGGCGATGTGATATGCCAGGAGTTGAAGCGGAATCGCCACGACCAACGGCTGCAGGTAGTCGGGGACGCGCGGCACGTAAATGATGTCGTCGGCGCGGGCCTCGATGTGCTCGTCGTTCTCGCAAGCGACGGCAATGACCGGGCCGCCACGCGCTCTAATCTCCTCCAGGTTGCTCATGACCTTGTCGTAGACCGCGCCATGCGGCGCCAGGAACACGGATGGCGTGTCTTGGTCGACCAGGGCGATCGGGCCGTGCTTCATCTCGGCTGCGGGGTAGCCTTCGGCATGGATGTAACTGATTTCCTTGAGCTTCAAGGCGCCTTCGAGCGCGACCGGGTACAGGTACTGCCGACCCAGATACAGCATGTTGTTGACGTGGTGATACTTGGCCGCGATTTCCTTGACCGCCTCGTGGCACTTTAGGGTGGCGCGGACGGCGTCCGGCATCGCGCGCAGCTCGTCGATGATGCGCGACCCGGCGGCGTGAGACATGTGCCGCATCCGCCCCAGGTACAGCGATAATAGGGCGAGCACGGTCACCTGCGCCGTGAACGCCTTCGTGCTGGCGACGCCGATTTCCGGGCCTGCGTGCAGATAAACGCCGCCGTCCGACTCGCGCGCGATCGTGCTGCCTACGACGTTGCACAAAGCCAGTGTCCGCAGCCCCTTCGCTTTCGACTCGCGTAACGCAGCGAGCGTGTCGGCGGTTTCACCGGATTGAGTGATTCCGAGGACGACCGTATTGTGTTCGAGCGGCGGATTGCGGTAGCGGAACTCCGACGCGTATTCGACCTCGACGGGGATGCGGGCGAACTGCTCGAACATGTATTCGCCGATGAGCGCGGCGTGATAGCTGGTGCCGCACGCCGTCATGATCACCCGTTCCACCTGACGAAGCTGTTGAGGGTCGAGATTGAGGCCGCCGAAGTGCGCGGTCGCCCCCGCGGCATGCAACCTGCCCGCCATGGCCCGTTCAAGGACTTCGGGCTGCTCGTAAATTTCCTTGAGCATGAAGTGCTCGTAGTCGCCCTTGTCGGTGTCCTCCGGCTCCCAGTCCAGACTGTGAACCGTGGCGCTGACCGTGGCGCTCTCGCCGTCAAGCACCTCCCATTTCTGCGGCGTCAACGCGCAGAGTTGATGGTCGTTCAGGTAGACGACGCGCTGCGAGTAGCCGACCAGAGCGCCTGGATCACTCGCCAGAAACGTCTCATTATCTCCGAGGCCGACAACCAGCGGACTGCCCAAGCGGGCGCCGACGACCATGCCGGGGAAGCGCGGACTGATCACTGCGAGACCGTACGTTCCTTTGAGGTGAACGAGGGCCTTTTGCACGGCTTCGACCAGGTCGTCCTTGAGGTAGGATGCGATGAGATGGGCGATGACTTCGGTGTCGGTTTGGCTGCGGAAGCGGTAGCCGCGCTGCTCCAACTGCCTTTTGAGCAGGGCGTAGTTTTCAATGACGCCGTTGTGGACGAGAGCGATATCGCCGTCGCCGCCCAAATGCGGGTGGGCATTGATGTCGGTGGCCGCTCCGTGAGTCGCCCAGCGCGTATGACTGATGCCGCAATGTCCCGGCGACGGATGCCGTTTCAAAACGGCCGCCAGCTCGGAGATGCGGCCGACGCTTTTGCGCAGCCGGAGGTCCTTGCCCGTCAAGGTGGCCAGGCCGGCGCTGTCGTAACCGCGATATTCCAGTCGCGACAAGCCTTCCATCAAGACAGGCTGCGCTTCACGATGGCCCGTGTAACCGACAATTCCACACATGCACTATCCTCCCCCAATTTCCGGTTGACGATTTGTCAAATATACGTTGCTTTTCAGGCGAGAGCGGAATGAATGGCAAAAGCGCCCCAATCCTCCTCCCTGGCTGAGCGAAGAAACAACGTGGTCAGGCATTCGCTTGGCCTCAGAATGCCCAAAACCCCTAGTGTTAGAGCATTGCAGTTTGGAGTCAGATTCTTGCAAAACTCATTCCGGGGCCGGCGCATTCGGCTGGAAGCCTTGATGGTGCGGGATGGTTGGCTCTTCGTTGGTGGAGAACAAGTGCTGAAACCCGGAGTTTCCTTGGAAATCGTGACGGGTTGGGACTGCCCAGATTCGTGAAGACAATCACAATTGTTGAGGCCGCACTTTATGCCGATTCGCTTCTTCGCGCTAGGTGTAAACAGAGTTTTACAGTGCTTACACCCACCCACTAACGAGGGGTTCGTTAAGGGCAGCCTGGAAAGGCACGTCTAATCCAAGATTTGTTCGATGACATGGCCATGCACGTCAGTCAAGCGGCGGTTGGTGCCGTTGTGGCGCACCGTCAACCGTTCGTGATTGATTCCCAAGAGGTGCAGGATCGTGGCGTGCAAGTCGTAACAATAGAGCGGCAGGGCGGCGCGCCAGGCCCATTCGTCGCTTTCACCGTACGCCGTGCCTCCCTTGATGCCGGCGCCGGCCAACCAAGCGACCGACGTGCCGCCGTTGTGATCGCGGCCCACCGATCCTTGACTGAACGGCTGCCGTCCAAACTCGGTGCTGAAAACGACCAGCGTGTCCTCGAAGAGCCCGCGCTGTTTTAGATCTTCCAAGAGTGCGGCGATCGGCTGATCGACTTGCTGCGCCATCGGGGGCATCTGCTGCACGATGCTGTTGTGATTGTCCCAGTTGCCGTTCGGTCCGCCAGCGCCCGACCAAACCTGCACGAAGCGCACGCCGCGCTCGATCAGCCGCCGCGCCGTCAGGCAGCTTCGGGCGAAGGCGTCAGTCGGCTCCAAGTCGACGCCGTAGAGACGGCGCGCCGCCGCCGTCTCGCGTCCCAAGTCAAGCGCCTCCGGGGCGCTCGACTGCATGCGGGCGGCAAGCTCATAACTGGCGATGCGCGATTCGAGCCGAGTATCGCCGGGGTTGCGTTCCTGGTGCTCGCGATTCATCTCGCGCAGCAAATCCTGGCCGGCGCGTTCGCTGTCCGGCGTGATCTGTCTGGCGCTTCGCGGCGGAAACAAAGATGCGATCGGCGTCGGACTGTTCACGCGGAGCATCGTCCCGGCATGTTGCACGGGAAGAAATCCCGACGAGAAGTTGCCGAGGTTGTTGTACGGCAACCCGTGCGGGTCAGGCAGCACCACGAACGTCGGCAAGTTATCGGTGAGGCTCCCCAGCCCATAGCTGAGCCAAGCGCCCATGCATGGAAAACCAGGCAGAATGAAGCCCGTGTTCATCATGTAGCTGGCCGGGCCGTGCACGTTGGTGCGCGATGCGACCGACATCAAAAACGCCATGTCGTCGACGTGCCGAGCCATTTGGGGAAAGACGCTCGACACCCACCGCCCCGATTGCCCGTAGCGCCGAAACGTAAACGGACTTTGCAGCACATTGCCGGGAACCGAAGTCACCGCTTCGATGCGCTCGCCTGTGCCGGGATCAAACGGCCGGCCATGGAAGCGCGCGAGCAGCGGCTTGTAGTCAAACGAATCCATCTGACTGACGCCGCCGTTCATGAACAGCTGAATGACCCTGCGGACGCGCGCCCGATGGTGCAAGCCGCCGTTGAGTTCAGGCCGCGGCTCACCGGCAAGCAAGCCGTGCCGGCCAAGCAGGTCGGTGAGCGCGATCCCGCCCAGGCCGCCGCCGAGGGACCAGAGAAGTTCGCGGCGCGTTGGTAATTGCGAAATCATGAAACACCTGCGCTTCGCAAGGAAGCAGCGTTCGCGTACGTCCACTAAAGTAGGCTAATCGGCAATGAGAGTGCAGTCAACGTGTGCATTCCCGTATCTGCGCGTCAGGTGTGGCCGGGGCTGAGGCTTTGCGAAGCCCCGGCGTGCCCGCGCAGCGACCGGTTTCGGGGCTTCGAAGACTCAGCCCCGCCCACACACGGCGAGCTTTCTGAACGCAGTAACCGGAATGCACCTACAAGCAGTCAACATGATGCGAAAATGGGTTCGTTCGAGCAGCGAAGATCAAATTAACACCGCCGCGCAGCCGCACTTCCGGAGCTTCCATGGGCAACGCCAACGACGAACCCACGACCGCCCAAGTTGCCGGACGCGCTTCCCGGCGTGACGCCATCGGCGCGTCCCTGCGCGAATGTCGGCCGTTCGTGGCCGCGGAACTCCTCCTCATCCCCATCCTGCTCGCGCTCCGCGGATATGGCGTCATCCGGAATCCCTCGCTTCTCATTCTGCTGATCGGCTGGCTCTCCCTGTGGCTACGCCGCACGGGATGGCGCGGCGTCGGGCTGGGGCGCCCTGCGAACTGGCGGTGGACCATCCTGCTCGGACTCGGCATCGGGATCGCCTACGATGCCGCGGACATCCTCGTCTTCCTCCCAGCGCTGCGGCAGCTGACAGGTGAGGCAGTCCAGTTGGACCAGTTGGGCGACTTGCGCGGGAACGTCGGCGCCCTGCTCCTTTTGCTGGCGCTGACGTGGACGCTCGCAGCCTTCGGCGAGGAGATGGCCTACCGCGGCTACGCCCTCAACCGGATCGCCGATCTGTTCGGGCGAAGCCAGGCGGCCTTCGTGGCAAGCGCGATCCTCGTGAGCGGCGCGTTCGGCTTCGCCCATATTGGGCAGGGTGTCACGGGCGTGCTTGACAACGTGCTGGCGGGGATGATGTTCGCGGCGCTCTACCTCGCTTCGGGGAGGAACCTCTGGCTGCCCATCATCGTTCACGGGGTCGTCGACACGACGAGCTTGGTGCTGCTGTTTCTTGGCGTCTCCCCGAGTTGATTGCTCCGGAACCCCGTTCATACGCTACACTTTCTCAGGATCGCCATAATCTCCGCATCGCCTTACGGAGTCCCGCATGGGCCTCTTCTGCGCCAACCTGCATTTTCGAACCACCGATGACCATGCCCTGTCGGCGGCCTTGAAAGAACGCGGCGTCAGCCGGTGCCGCGTCTTCCCCGCCAAGCGAGGGTGGACTTCGCTTTACGAAGAACGGGCGTCGCATCAAGACGACGCGCGGATTCGCGACCTCGCGGGCGGCCTTTCGCAAGACCTGCACGTCGCAGCCATCGCCTTTATGGTTCACGACAGCGACATCGCCTGTTATTGGCTGTTCGACGACGGCCGGCTGCTCGATGAATACAACTCCTGCCCCGATTACTTCGATTCGGATGCTACGGGTGACGGACCGACGAGCCCGTCCGGCGGCCATCCGGACGTTTTGTTGCGCTATTGCCGCAAGGGTGTCCGGCAGGACCAACTCGAGGCTATCCTCGGCGAGGAGACGGTATTCGCCGAGAGCGTCATCGAACGGCTCGCGGAGGCGCTGGGAATTGAAACCGAACGGGCGCTCGCCGACTACCGGGACGTTGCTGGCGGCGGCGGGCCCGGCGGCGCCGACGATGATGATGATGAAGATGGCGGTGATAATGACGGTGGCCCGAACCTCCTGCCGCTGCCCACGGACTTGGCAAGCCGAATGGTTAAGATGCTCGGGGCCGACCCAAGCAGCGCCCCCGCCGATCCACAAGTGGCGGCCCTGGTGGAAGCGGCCGCGCGTGACGACATGGACGAAATCGATCGCCTCCTGACCGCCGGCGTCGCCATCGAAGCGGAAGCGCCGGCGCCGCTCTCCGGTGCTCAGCCGGGGGCCGGCCTGGGCAAGTTGTTTCCGGGCGGGGCGCCGAAGATCCCGATGACGCCGCTTTTGGCCGCCGTCGCCAACAAACGGCTCCGCTCGGCCAAGCGGCTTCTCGACGCCGGGGCCGATCCCAATCGTGTCCATCCGCTCTTTGGCACGCCGGTTCATGCTGCCACCGGGGCCGGCGAAGTGGAACTCCTCAAGTTGCTCATCGACCGCGGCGGCGAGGTGAATTCCCGTAATGTTCAGGGCCAAACGCCGCTGGAAGTAGTGGCCGCCAGCCGTGCGACCCTCGACCGTCTGGCCCAAGCTCAGGCGATGATGGAGTCGATGGGCGTAAAGCTCCCGGGGCTGGTCGAGCAATTGTCGAATATCAAGCTGCCGACGGAAGGCTGGGATGAATGCGAACGGCTGCTGAAAACGCATGGGGCGCGATAGCCGTCGTCACATCTAAACACGGACTGCATCACCCGCGGTACGAAGTGCGCCTTTTCGATTCCCCCACATCCGCCAACCGACGACGATCACGCCCAACCCCGCCGGCACGCCGATGATCCACGCCCACGACCGGCGCGGCGGCACGTCCCAGCATTGCAAGAGCCACGGCGAGATGCCGTCGCGCAGGGTCACCAGGGATTGGCCGTCCTCGGTTATGATGGCGCAATGTCCTTGCTGGCCGTTCGGCAGATCGAAGCGGCACGTTTCCTCGCCCTTGTTGAGATCGATGACGGTGACCCGTGTCCAACCTTCCGGAAAAATTCCTCCTGGGAGCAAAAGCAGAAGCTTTTCCAGCCAGCCGGCCTCTCCGCTCATTTCCTCCATCATCACGGCATAATTAGAGCCGAAGGCATATAGGTTCCCGACATCCACGCGGCTCACGGGCGGCCCATCGACCGACGGCTGAAAAGTGCGGTACGGCTCCCCTGTCTCCGCGTCGAACAATGCAAGTTTCTTGCTCATTATATACCAGACCAGGAAGCGCGAATTGCTGCTGAATTCAAGATGAGAGTTCTTCTCGCCCTGAACGCTCCAAAGGATTTTGCCTTGCGAAACGCCGTAGACGGCTAAGCCGGGTCCGTCCAAAGCGAACAGATCTCCGGTCGGGGAAAAGACACCCCAACTACCGCATGCGGGCGGGATGGCAATCCGGGCGATCCGTGTCCGAGTAGCCAAATCCCAAAGCTCCAAATGGCACGGTTTATTCTCGTCCCTGTCCCATACCGCCATGACACCCTGGCTGGAAAATGCCACGCCAAGATACGACTCAAAAGTCCCTAAGTGCGTGCCCTCCTTGAAATTCGGAAGGTCCCACAGCATAAAGCATCCCTTCGGCGCCTCCATGATGAGATATTGGCCGTTCTTGCTGGCGAAGCGCGGCCGTCCATTGACAGGGCGCACCTCCGCCTGCAACGTTTTCCGATTCCATAGCCGCAAGCCCTGGTCCTTGGTCAAATTGGTAACCACATATTCGGGTGTGAATATCAAAGTACGCCCCAACTCGTAGTCGGCTGTATGCTGATCGAGCATAAGGCCGGTTGCCGCTTCGATGATCCAGACTTCCTTCGGGCCTTGAAGGGTCACCAGATCACCTTCAGGCGAAAACTCGGCAATGGGCATGGGCAATGCCGGCCATATCACGGTCCATTCTTTGCTGTTCTCTAGATGACCGTAAACCAGCTTCCTCCCGCCCGTGTCCAAGAGGGTGCCGTTGTGATAATGGCTCGATCGCCAAACCATTCGATGTTCGGCCAACGCGGCGCCACGCAGTTCTCCGGTTTCGACCGAGTAGAGTGCGGCTTTGGGGCCGTCGCTGTGAATGCTTGTGGTAATTACCCCCGAGCCGTCCTTGAGAAAGTTGTAGAGGTGGTGATCGGTGCCGACCGTCCAGCGCGGCTGCGGCGGCAGAACGGCGTAGAGTGCCCAGCCCAGCAAGCCCAGGAAGGCGGCGAACAGCGTCCAGCCAATCCAACGGCGCGAAATCAGCAGTCGAGGAGTGTGCGGCATTCGCGTGTTCTCAACGTGTGCCTTGAGCCTCAAGGGTGCGCGCGCGCCGCGCAATGCAATCTATTTCATCGTAACCGACCCAGCGTCAGATCGCAAAATCGGAAAGGTCCGGAGTAGGCCCCGCGCGCAAATATGCTGCGCGCGCCGCCGCGCAATGCAATCTATCTGGAATACGAGCCGCCGTCCATCGGCTTCACTCAGAGGCTTTGTCCGTGCGAAAGCGATAGCCGACGCCGCGCACGGTCTCGATGCGCTGGCCGGCGTCGCCGAGCTTGCGGCGCAGGGATTTGATGTGTACGTCGATGGTTCGCTCCAGCACGATGATGTCGCCGACGGCGGAGTCCATCAGGTCGTGGCGGGTGAAAGCGCGGCCGGGCTGCTTCATCAGCGTTTCCAGGAGCCGGAATTCCGTCGGCGTCAGCGACAGTGCCTCGCGTTCGACCGAAACTTCGTGGCCGCGTTTGTCGATGCGGATGCCGGCGGACTCAATGACGTCGCTGTCCGCCTCTGGCTCGGACGCCCGCCGAAGGAGTACCTTGACGCGCTGCAAGAGCACCTTGACGCTGAAGGGTTTGGTGACGTAATCGTCCGCGCCGACCGCGAAACCAATGACCTGATCGGTCTCCTCCGCTTTGGCTGTCAACATGAGGATGGGGATTTTGGCGGTGCGATGCGAGGCCCGCAATTGCCGGCAGATTTCCAAGCCGTCGATGCCGGGCAGCATCAGGTCCAAGATGACCAAGTCGGGCAAATGCGTCTGCGCCTTGCGCAACCCCTCCCGCCCTTCGCGCGCCACCACCGGCTCATAGCCCTCGCGCTGAAGGTTGTAAGTCAGCACCTCGGCCAGAGACGCTTCATCCTCAACGATCAAAATCTTGCTTTTCCCCATGCTTGTCTCTCAGCGATGCGGCGTTATGAACCACGGATTTCACGGATAGCACGGATAAGAATTGAAAGCAGAGCGCGACGGAGCTCGACCGTTGGTCATTCCCGTTTTTTTTCTTATCCGTGTCATCCGTGCAATCCGTGGTTAAGATCTTCTTCAACGAATCGCTTCGGGGTGGTGGCGGATGATTTTGCCTTCCACTAGGTAGACGACGTCTTCGGCGATGTTAGTGGCGTGATCGGCAATGCGCTCCAGGTGGCGGGCGGCGGAAAAAAGCTGTAGGCCGCCGTCTACATTTTCCGGCGACTTCTTCATGAACTGACTGACGAAGTCGATGATCTCGCGGTTGCAGCGGTCGACTTCGTCGTCCATCCGGCACACCCGCTTGGCCAAGGGGCCGTCGAGGTTTACGAAGGCGTCGAGGCTTTCGCGGACCATGGTGTTGGTCACGTCGGTCATGTTGCGAAACGTCGCCGGCACCGGTATCTCCGGACCTTCCGCCAACGCCACGACCCGCTCAGCGATGTTGACGGCCAGGTCGGCCATGCGCTCCAGATCGGTGTTGATCTTTAGGATTGAGGCGACGCGCCGTAGATCGACGGCCACGGGCTGGTGCAGGGCAAGTATCTTGAGGCAATCCTCCTCGATCTGGTTTTCTTCCAGGTCGATCAGCGTGTCCGACTCCACCAAGGTTCTGGCAAGCCAGGCGTCGCGGTCGAAAAGGGCGCGAATGGCTTTTTCCACGGTTTGTTCAACCGCCGAGGCCAGCGACAACACACGGCGCTGCAGGTTCTCCAGGTCACGATGAAGGTGGATTGACATTTCCGCCAAACCTAATGAAACTTTTCCGAACCGGGGATTACGATACGACCCATTTGTGTAGATTCCGTGAAGATTGCGTGGAGGGTGGCATGAAGCACGGCGAGCCGAGGAGCGGCGAGCCGAGGAGCGGCGAGCCGAGGAGCGGCGAGCGACCGGGGACGAGCCGCACATCAAAAGTCTCCCGGCGCCCTTTGCGGGATGAAACGCGGCAGTGGGTTGTCCACCCCGATCAGACCTTTCAGCATCGTAGCGGTCTGGTCCCGGATCGCATCCTCTTGTTCCTCGTCCAACCAATGGCGTTCGGAAGTCCAGGTCTTGGCGAGTGCTTGCTCCTCATCCACGCTCTGACGAATTCGCACGGTCCAGGTTAATTGAGACTTTCGGGCGTCATCCTTGGTCGGCTCGAAGGCGAACTCGATTTCGAAGATCGGCCGTGCCTCGTCGGGCGCTTTGACGAATTCGATCATATCATCACTCACGAATGCGCTCATGGCGTCCACGAAGCGTTTCTCAAGCTTATCGGCGCGAGCCGTGCGGGTGAGTTCATGCTGGTTCTTGGACTCGTCACGCACGCGAATGGACACGGTAGGCCGCGGCGCGGTTTTGATTTTCTCCAACACCGCTACGAACTTGCCGCTCAAATCTTTGTCGCCGCCGTGGTCTTGGACGTCTTTGATGACCGGCGCGTAGAATCGTGCGAGAAGAGCCTCCACTTCTTCGCGATGCCGGGTGTTGCGGGGGTCGATTAGGTAGGCGTCCCGCAAGTACGGCGGCCGCTGGGTCTTCACCAGATCGAAGATGGCGTCGTCGCGCCAGCTAGTGTTCAGCGGCGTGAGCAGAATGACGCCGACCACTGCAGCCAGCACGATGACGGCATAGGCGATGATGCCGGACCGCGCCTGACGAACGCGCTCCGGGCTTGGTGAGTGCTCGGCGATCGCGACCGTCACCTTGGACGCCGCGCCGGCGTGAACCTGCTCGCCCGGGGCGATGTCTTGAAAATCCTCCGCGGCATCCGAGCCGAAACCCGGCTCCTTCGACAAAGCCTGCAGATACTCGTACATCTGCGTCGCTTTGTCGCCGTTGGAGATCGAAAACGAGCGCTGTCGGCCCTCAAGATTCAGGGTGAACGCGGTGCCCGTGTACTTGCCTTCGTTGTAGTTGTCCTTGGCATCGACCCACTCCAGCCCGGCCAGGTCGGTGACGCGCAGGGCCTCGCCCCGGCCTTCCCAAAGGCGGACGCCGTCCGCGAACACGAAGTTCCCAAGACTGCGCCGGCTGCTCCAGACACGCACCGCGGCGACGATCATCCAGCCTCCCAACAGCAGCCCCGCCGCCTGCAACATCGCCGCCTTGACGGGTTCGCCCAGTGGCGGCAGCGTAAACCAGAAGGCCAGGATAATGACCGCCAAGCCGCCGAACAGCCCAAACCACGGCAAATACGATCCCTGCAGGGCGAAAACGCCCGTCATATGTAACCCCTTGCTGTCGCGCGCCTTGCGCAGATAGCTCTGCGTAACATCATCGAGTTCTTCGAAAATGAAGGTTTTGGTCATAGCGAAAACTCACACCATTTGGTGCGGTATGAATCGGCTCAAGTTGGTGGTTATCGGCGTATCGTCTTCGCGCACGCCCATCCCGCACGAGACGCCGTCCACCACCCAACTACCCAGGATTGCGTAGCGATCGTCGAAGGAGCGCAGCGGAGCGAACTGCTGATAAATGTACGGTCCTTCGTAAGGACCGCCCGTTTCCATTCGAACCTGCCCACCTTGCACGACCTGGATGTTGCTTCCCTCCCGCGCATGAAGCGGCTTGCGCACGTGGTCGCAGCGGGGCGGCTCAAACCACGCCGGCAACAGGAATGGGCTGTCGGGATATTTCTCGTAAAGCAGCGGCAAGATCGACTTGCAGCTTAAGAGCATCTTCCAAGGCGGCTCAAGAAAATGCGTCCGGGACGTGGGAATGCGCGGGCCGAAGCCTTCGCGGAGCATCCACTCCCATGGATAGAGCTTGAAAAGCGTCCGAATCGGATTGCCGGACATGTCCACAAACCGCACCATGGCGTCGCTCCAACCGATCTGCTCGACGTCAAGGTACTTCGTCTCAAAGCCGGCCTGAATGGCGGTGTCGCGTAAGTACTCGACGGTGATGTAGTCCTCCGGCACTCCTCCGAGGGCGGCGAAATGCACCGGCAAGTCCCAACGGGCGCGGATGCCCTTCCAGGCGTTGATCAGGCGCTCATGGATACTGTTGAACTGGTCGCCGCGCTCGTCGATGTCCTTGAGCCAATACCACTGCGCGACCGCGGCCTCGACCAAGCCCGTCGGCGTGTCGGCGTTGTATTCCAGCATTTTGGGCGGACCGTTGCCGTCGTAAGCAAAGTCGAAGCGCCCATATAGCGACGGCTCGCTGGCCTCCCAGCTTTGAATGATCCAGGGCCGGAATTGTTCGGGGATAAAGAAAAGATCGAACCGCTTCTCGTCGATCACTTCTTGCACCAGATCGAGACACATCTGGTGGAGCGTGTTGGTCGCCAGCTCGATGTTGTCGACTTCCTGGGCGGTGAACTGATATGCCGCGGACTCATCCCAATATTTCTCGCCGTGCAGCGTATGAAACATGAGCCCCTGAGCTTCGACGCGCTTCTGCCAGTTGGGCCGGGGCTCGAGGGTGTAGCGGAACATGGGGATGCCGACTGGTTTGATTATCCCTCAGCTGCTCACCGACACGCTGCGGCCGATGCTGCCGAAGCCGCTGCGGCTAATGCCGGCGCGAGCGGGCGATGCGCTGGCTCCGCCGGCCCAGCGGCCGGTGTGGATGAAGAGCAAGCCGTGAGAGCGCGTATGGCCTGTGCCGGCGTGGTGGGCGCCTACTTGTTGGGCGGCGGCTTGGTCGGCGCGGGCATCGAGGTTTTCCTCGGGCATGAAGAATGAGCCGGCCGTTAGAATGCCGGCGCCCAGAAGCACCAACGAGAATTCCTTGCTCATTCGCGTCATGGCAGCCCCTCCCGGGCTAGGCGGCGAAGGCGGACAGGAATGTCCATCCTACAGACGCCGCGCTATAAGGAGTTCCTTATTCCTACCACTTAGCTTGCGGAAACGCAATCAATTTTCAGACGATCACCCCGGCCGACTTCAGCGCGATGAAAGGCGATGAAAGCAGCGGGTTTCTTCCGGGATCGGTCACGGGCTATTGCTTTTTCTTGTCGTCAGGCTTCTCGTCTTCGCCCTTGGTAAGGCCAGGCCGCTGGCCCGCGTCCTTTGTCACCTTGGGATTGTCGGGGCTGGAAGACCCGCAGCCCGTCAAAAAAGGGCTGCACAGAAAGCAGCACAAAAAGGCCAACGAAACGGTCTTGCGAAACATGGCGGTTCCCCTTTCATCAAGTATTCAGGTGCGCGTGAATGACCTCGCCACCATGTGAATTATGGAAAATGCGCCAGAGGGGCAGCCGCACGGTAAAGACGCTGCCTTGCCCTACCTCGCTGTGAGCCGCGATCGTGCCGTTGAGCGCCTGGACCATGTGCTTGACAATGCTAAGTCCCAAGCCGGTGCCGCCCAGCTCGCGGCTGCGAGCCTTGTCGACGCGATAGAAGCGTTCGAAGATGCGCGCCAAATCCTTCTCGGGGATGCCGACACCCGTATCGGCGACCTCGAGCACCGCTTCACCACTTTCCGCGCGCCAGCGCAGCGTGATCCGGCCTCCCGGCGGCGTGTATTTGATGGCGTTGTCGAGAAGGTTATCGAGGATCTCTGCCACCGCTTCCTCGTCGGCCAGCGCGATCACGGGCGCCGCCGCGGGCGCTTGCTCGAGTCGCAATTCCTTGGCTTTGGCGCGATCGCGCTGCCGCGTCATACAAGCCTCGACGGCTTCGCCCAGCGCGATCGGTTGCAGCTCCATCAGCTCTTGTCCGGATTCGATCCGGCCCAATGTCAGCAGGTCTTGCACCAGACGATGCAGCCGGTCGGCGTTTTCGCGGATGCGCTCCAGGAAATGGATGTTGTGCTCGGGATCTTGCAGGGCGCCGTCAAGTAATGTCTCCACCGTGGCGCCGATGGCGGCCAGCGGCGTCTTCAATTCGTGCGAGACGTTGGCCACGAAATCCTGGCGAATGCGTTCGAGCTTGCGTAATGGGGTGATGTCGTGAAACACCAGGACGGCGCCGCGCAACGGCTCGCCCGGAAGCCGCGTGCCGTGAATCAAGTAGACCTTAGGCTCCGTGCTGCTCCACTCCAGCTCGCAATGATGCGGCGCGTCGGATTCCAGGATCCTGTCAACGGCTTCGCCAAGCTGGCGGTGGCGGGCCAGCAGCCACAGCTTGCGGCCAACGGCATTGTCGGGGATGATGGCGAGAAACTGCCCGGCGGCGTCGTTGAGGAACTGCACGGTCTGGTCGGCGTCGATGACCAAGACGCCTTCGACCATGCCACGGAAAACGGCGCGCAACTGTTGTCGATCCTGGTCCATCTGCGCGATGTGGGCCGCGCATGCTTCGCTCATTTCGTTGAACGAGGAGGCCAAGGCGCCTACTTCGTCGCTGGAAGAGATGCGCACGCGCTGACCGTAGTTTCCGCGGGCGATCGAGCGGGCGGCATGTGCCAACTCCACGAGCGGAGACGTCAGCCGGCGGGCGATGATGGCGCTCACGATCAGAGTGAAAAGGGTTGTTACGCCAATCGTCGTCCAAACGACGCGGCGCGACCAGCCGATCTCGGCCGCCACGGCGTTCAAAGGCAAGGCAACCCGCACGTAGCGGACTGTTCCTGAGTCGATGCGCCGGGCGACATACATCATCGGCTCGTGAACCGTGCCGCTAAAGCGCGTGGAAGCGCCGATGCCGGAAGCCTCTGCTTCTTGCACCTCGATGCGGGTCTTGTGATTCTCCATGTTCTCAGGAGTTTCTCGAGAATCGGCGAGAACCGTTCCATCGGAGGCGATCAGGGTAATTCGGGCGTCGGTGTCGGCGCCCAGGCGCGTCACGGTCTCTTGCAGTTGGCTTGCATTTTGTCCCGCGGCCACCTCGCGGACGAATACCGTCTTCAATTCGAGCCCATGCCGCACTTCATCGAGCGTGTGATTTTCGATGCGGCCGATCAAGACCCAGCCCAAGAGCGCAAGGGCGAACGTCACCAAAAGGGAATACGCGCAGAAAAGCCGCCAGAAGATTCGTGAACGCCACATATCGCTGTTGTAGGAGTCGGACGACGCCGGCGGACAGCGACCAGCTGCAAAAGATTGGTTGCCACGCGGCAAGCCACTAGAATAGGTCGGCCCGCGACACAGTTCCGGACGCGGTCGCTGCACTCAACCATGAGGGTCACCATGAAAGGCGCCGAAAATGCGACACCATGCAAAGAGCACCGCTGGGAGCGCCGCCTTGAAATGCATCATGGCGCGGAAAGTGTTGTCCGCGTGTGCGTTAGGTGCGGCGAACGCGAGCTGTGCTGGGCGCGGCGCGGCAGGATTCGTTTCAAAAACGAAAAATTCATTTCAGGAACTGCCTGTGTGTCCTGAATAAATGAATTCGCTAACCGGCCCTCGTCAACTCCATATCCAATCTGACGCGCGCTTCAATTAGTTGGCCTTTCTTCATCTAATCTTCACCTGATCTTAAGAGTGACGCCCATCTATGGTCTTAAACTGACCACGGCGCATTCCATTGATCGAAGGTTTGCGAGGGGAGGTGACAATGAGTGGCCGCAATTCAACTTGCAGGCGCGTTTGCCTGGCGTGCTTGATCTATGCCGTCATGAGTTATCCGGCCTGGGCCCAAACCAAGCTGGACCCCAAGCTGCCGGAATACAAGCCGGCTCAAGGCGTGTCTGGAAACCTGAAAAGCATCGGCTCGGACACGATGAACAACGAAATGACCTTGTGGGCCGAGGGCTTCTTGAAGTTTTATCCCAATGTGCAAGCGGAAATCGAGGGCAAGGGTTCAACGACCGGTCCGCCCGCGTTGATCGACGGCACCGCACACTTCGCTCCAATGAGCCGACCGATGAAAGGCAAAGAAATCGACGACTTCAAGAAAAAGCACGGTTTTCCTCCTACCGCCTTACCCACCAGCATCGACATGTTGGCCGTCTACGTTCACAAGGACAATCCCATCAAGAGGCTGACGATGCAGCAAGTGGATGCCATCTTTTCCCGGACACGCAAAGGGGGCTTTGACAAAGCCATCAACACTTGGGGCGATTTGGGACTCGGAGGCGAATGGAAAGACAAGCCGATCGCACTTTATGGCCGTAACTCCGCATCGGGAACATATGGCTACTTCCGCGAGCACGCCCTGTTCAACGGTGATTTTCGAGATGAGGTCAAGGAGCAACCAGGCAGCTCATCGGTGGTGCAGGGCGTGGCCAGCGACAAATACGCCATCGGGTACAGCGGGATCGGCTACAAGACTGCGGACGTACGTGCCGTGCCGCTCGCCCCGGACAGCAAATCGGAAGCGGTACCGGCCGAGGCGGATCGCGCCTACGCCGGCGAATACCCCCTGGCTCGTATGCTCTTGGTCTATGTGAACCGAAAACCGGGCGCCGAACTCGATCCACTGCGCAGGGAATTCGTGCGTTATCTCTACAGCAAGCAAGGCCAATCCGACGTGCTTCGCTGCGGCTATTTACCCATCGGCGAGGTCATCGCCACGAAGGCGCTCGCCAGTGTTGGCCTAAAACGCTGACGGCTCGGCACTCCTCATGGAACCGAAAAAGACTTACACGGGCCGGCCGCGCCGGCCGCGCAAGACGCGCAGCTCGGTTTGGCTCGCTGAGTTCGCTTCACGGCGCCTCATCACCACCGGAGGCATCGGGACCATTGTCGCGATTGTAACCGTCTTCGTGTTCCTTCTGTACGTGGTTGGACACCTTTTCCTGTCAGCTTCCGTGACAGGGCAAGCTCACGCGGAGATCGACTGGGCTCAAGCCGCGCCGCTGCAGATGGGGATGGACGAAGACCAGCTCATGTGCTGGGCGTTGTTTCCCGACGGCTCCTTGCAACTGGTGCGTTTGGATACGGGTGAGCTTCTGGAAAAGCGGAACCTTTTCCCCGACCAGCATTTGACCGCCGTCTCGTTTACTCCCGGCGGCGAAACGACGGCGCTGGGATTCGAAGATGGCTCGGTGCGTATGGGAACGATTCGCTTCGACACCAGCTTCCTGGATCCCGATGAGTTGCCCGACGACGTGCGTGGCTTGGAAGTCGGACAAGCCGCGCGCGTCAAAAGCGGCATGGTCTTGCGCACGCCCCAAGGACAATATCGGCTCCAGGAGTTGGCAGTAGACATCAAGGACCCGGCCAAGGCCGCCAGACCTTCTCCGGTGCTGCTCGTCGACCAGAGCAAAACCACTACCGGGCAAGTGGTCACCGTGCTTACCGCCGACGGCAAGTTGCGGCTCAACACGGTTCTCGAAAAAAACAACTTACTGACTGGCCAGACAACTTACAAGTTGAGCGGCATTGACCTGCCGTACGCGGAGTATGCGAGCACGGATCCTCCGCTGAAACTCTTCATGTCCGCCTTGGGCGACCAGATTTATCTTTTCTGGAAAGACGGCCGCCTAGTCCGCATCGATGCTCGGGACAAAGCGAAACCCATGCTGGCTGAGGTTCGCGACGTTCTGGAGAACGGCTCCTTGCAAGTCACAGAAGTGCGCTGCCTCCTTGGCAAGGGGACCTTTCTAGTTGGAGATTCTTCGGGGCGTGTTAGGGCCTGGTTCTATGTACCCGCGGAGGAGGCGGGCCGCGTCGTCTGCGCCCATGATTTTCCAGGCACGGGCGCCGCAGTGACGGCCCTCGCGGTGTCGGACCGTTCCCGGTCGGCAGCGGTCGCCCATCGCGACGGAAAGATTCGGTTGCTCTTTGTAACGAGCGATCGGGTCATGGCTGAACTCGACGTTTCGGGTCAGATCCCGAAAAGCTTGGTGTTGGCTCCCAAGGACGACGGCTTGGCGGCGGCAGCTGCCGGCGGCATTTGGCAATGGACGATCGACCCGCTCCATCCTGAAATCACATTCAAGTCGCTGTTCAGCAAAGTCTGGTACGAAACCCACGAGAAGCCGGAGTTCGTCTGGCAATCCACAGGCGGCACGGATTCGTTCGAACCTAAGTACAGCCTCGTGCCCCTCATCATTGGCACTCTCAAGGCCAGCTTTTATTCGCTGCTCTTTGGCGTGCCGCTGGCGCTGTTGGCGGCAATTTACACTAGCGAATTCATGCATCCCAAGAGCAAGGCTGTGGTCAAGCCGACCATTGAATTAATGGCCAGTTTGCCGAGCGTGGTGCTGGGATTCTTGGCCGGACTAGTCTTCGCCCAGTTTGTTGAAAGGATCGTCCCAACGGTCCTCGCCTCGCTCTTCACCGTGCCGCTGGCATTTCTTGTTGGCGCTTACTTCTGGCAACTTCTGCCGGATCGATTGGCTCAAGTGCTCGCGCGCGGGCGCTTCCTGTTCATTTGCCTCGTGATGCCGCCCGGCCTGCTCGCAGCCATTCCGGTCGGCGCACTGATGGAGCAGGTGCTTTTTGACGGCGACCTGCGCCGCTGGTTGGACGGCGGCGGAGGCAGCGCCGTCGGCGGCTGGGTCTTGGTGCTTCTGCCACTGAGCGCCATCGTGTCCGTGCTTCTGATGGGACGTTACGTCAATCCTTGGGTGCGTCGTCAAACGATTGGGTTGAACCGGCTCAAGACCGCCCTGGTGGATTTCGGCAAGTTTCAAAGCGCGTGTGCCGGCACGGTCCTCTTGGCCTGGGTGGTCGCCTTGATATTGGATGGTTTCGGCTTCGACGCCCGCGGCCTTTTCCTGGGGCCCTATTCCCAGCGCAATGCTCTGGTCGTCGGGTTCATCATGGGGTTCGCGATCATCCCCATCATCTACACCATCGCCGAGGATGCCCTGTCATCGGTCCCCGAACACCTCCGCGCCGGCTCCCTGGCAACCGGAGCAACGCGCTGGCAGACTGCCATTCGCATCATCATTCCCACCGCCATGAGCGGCTTATTTTCCGCGGTGATGATCGGCTTGGGCAGGGCCGTGGGAGAAACCATGATCGTGCTCATGGCCACGGGCAATACACCTGTTATGAACTGGAGCATCTTTAGCGGGTTTCGCACTCTGTCGGCCAACATCGCCGTGGAGCTGCCCGACGCAGTCCGGAACAGTACGCATTACCGCACGCTCTTCTTAGCCGCCCTCACGCTGTTCGCCATCACTTTCGTGCTGAATTCCCTGGCTGAGCTGGTGCGCTTACGTTTTCGCCGGAGGGCTTACCAGCTATGAACGCGTCTTCCCTTGCTCCAGTCACGGAAAATACACCCGGGGGCAAATCCGGCCGCTCGCGCCGACCCCGCAAGGGAAACTCTGTATTGGCCCAGGGTGAGCCATCGATTTGGGGAACGGGCGGGGCTTTGGTCGTGGCGATCACCATGATCGTCGGTCTGCTCGTTCTGGTCCTCATTCAGGGAGCGGTGACCTTTTGGCCTATGGACCTGGTGCGAATTCGCACCGTCGATGGCAAGGTTTATCTTGGGGAAGTGACCCGTGAAGAGACCTATCGGCCCGAAGCGGAAGTCTTCACTTCACTGCCGCCGCGAGAGAGGGACCGCGCGAGGGAGGCCGTGCAGCAAGCGGCGGGCGTGGCTCGACGCCGCCTCTTGCGCACCGGAAACTACGATCTGACGGGCTTTCATCACCAATGGGTCAGCGATTTCCAGATTGCCGAGGAATCTAAGCCGGAGTGGGGCTTAGTAGTCGAGCGCCTCACATGGGGCAACTTTTACGGCACGCCGACCGCCTTTCTCTTGGATGGCAAAGAAGTAGCTTCCGACCCGGACGACATTTGGGCCCAATTCGTGAATCACCACGACGCGGTCGCGGAACGGTTCTCACGGAGTGTGGATCTGAATCGCCACGGCATTGGCGCGTTAAGCCGCAAGCAAAACGCCGCACTACTGGCTCGAAAGCAAGCGGAGATCAGCTACGGCAAAAGCTCTTCCGAGTACGCTGTTGCGGACAAACAATTCGCCGAGGTCGAAAGCGCATGTAAAGAAGAAGATGCGCGGATCAAGAGTGAAATCAACACGCTCAACAAGGAAAACGATCGCTTTCAATTGCGCCTGGTGACTGCTGACGGACAAGAGAAGATATTGCCGCTTGCTGACATCGTTCGCGCTTACCCCGCCAATCGTTTGAGCTTTGGCGACGAGGTCGGTATATATTTTTCGCGATGGGCGGAGTTTCTCACCCAGCGGCCGCGCCAAGCCAACACCGAGGGGGGCGTCCTCCCGGCGATCTGGGGCACCGTGGCCATGACGCTTCTCATGTCGCTGGTTGTTGTCCCCTTTGGCGTCTTGGCGGCCTTGTACCTGCGTGAGTACGCCAAATCGGGACCGATCATCAGCGTGGTGCGTATCGCCATCAATAACTTGGCCGGCGTTCCCAGCATCGTTTTCGGCGTGTTCGGAATGGGGTTCTTTTGCTACTTGGTCGGGAAATTCATTGACGGAGGACCCCAGCACATTCAGGTGGCGCCAATGCCGCCGGCGTGGTGGTGGCTCGCGATGCTCGCCGTGGTGCTCGTTGGAGCGGCGGCGTTCCTCGTCGGCCTGATCGGAGCGCGCGACCGTGCGAAAGAATCTCGCTTTGGTCGCTACCTTGGGAGGTTCGCGGTAGCTCTGTGGCTGCTCAGTCTTGCACCGGTCGTCTACGTCGTCGTGCACACGCCTTATTTCAGCGGATTCTACGAAGCCAACTTGCCCAGTCCAACTTTTGGAACGGGCGGCGTCTTGTGGGCCTCGCTGACCCTAGCATTGTTGACGGTGCCGGTGGTGATTGTGGCCACCGAAGAATCTCTCGCCGCCGTGCCCAATTCGATGCGCGAGGGCTCTTACGCCTGCGGCGCCAGCAAATGGCAAACGATCCGGCGCATCGTCCTTCCCCGAGCCTTGCCCGGCATCATGACCGGCATGATCCTGGCCATGGCGCGCGGGGCCGGCGAAGTCGCTCCAATCATGCTTGTCGGCGCCGTGAAGCTCGCTCCCGAGTTGCCCGTGGACGGCGTGTTCCCCTATCTTCACCCGTCGCGCAGCTTCATGCACTTGGGATTCCACATTTACGACCTCGGCTTCCAGAGCCTCAATAGCGAGGCGGCCCGGCCCATGGTATATACCACGACGCTTCTCTTGATCGGCATTGTCGCCTTGCTCAACGTGATGGCTGTGTGGCTTCGTTCGCGGTTGCGGCGCCGCTACCTGGTCAGCCAGTTTTGATGGGGAGTGATAAGATGACCGTCTCTCATCCTGCAAGCGCCGCTCTCGAGAGCCGCCCAACCCCCCTTCTGCCCATGCCGCAGCAGCCCGCCAACCCCCGCTTACTGGACCACCCCGGCTCGGAAGAATCACGGTTGGAGAAGATCGCTCGCGGCCAATCCGCGCCAGCGCACGTCCATGCCGAAATCGCCCAAACGGATCCGGTGCTTCGCATCACATCGTTCAGCCTTTGGTACGGAAAGAAACAGGCGCTCTTCGACGTCTCCTTATGCATTCCCCGCGGCAAAGTGACGGCGCTGATTGGTCCGTCCGGCTGCGGAAAATCGACGCTCTTGCGCTCGGTCAATCGGCTCAATGACCTCATCGACACGGTGCGCGTGCGCGGCGAAATGCAGCTCAATGACGATCCCATCTATCGCCCCTCCGTCGACGTGATTGAGCTGCGCAAGCGCATGGGCATGGTTTTTCAAAAACCGAACCCGTTTCCCATGAGCATCTATGAAAACGTCGTTTATCCGCTGCGGATCGACGGCGAGCGCGACCGCCGTGCTCTCCACGAGGTCTGCGAACGAAGCCTGCGCGGCGCCGCCCTGTGGGATGAGGTCAAGGATCGTCTGCATGAGAGCGGTCTGGCCCTTTCCGGCGGGCAGCAGCAACGGTTGTGCATCGCCCGCGCCATCGCCGGCGACCCGGAGGTCTTGCTCCTCGACGAGCCTTGCTCCGCCCTCGATCCCATCGCGACCAGCAAAATCGAGGACCTGCTCCAAGAATTGAAAGGCAACTATTCGGTCCTCATCGTAACCCACAACATGCAGCAGGCCGCCCGGACCAGCGACTTCACGGCCTTCATGTACCTGGGCCACGTCATTGAGTATGGACCGACAGGCACGATGTTCACCAATCCGCACTTGCGCGAGACCAACGACTACATCACAGGCCGATTTGGATAACACCTGGCTACGATGTGGCGGCTACGATGTGGCGGCAGTTTTCCAGCTTGCCGATCCGCATATGTTTCGGTCCTCGCAGTATGACGCTTCGAGCCCCCGACCGCGAAACGATCGACGCCTATCTCAAGGCGCCCGATCGCTAAGAGACCTCCTCAATTTGGAGTGCGGCGATTTGTCGCCGCTTTAGGATTTTTGGACGCGCCCGAGCCGCGTTGAATGGGCCACGCTGGTCGCGCATTTGTAACCCAGTCTGATGTTCCTGCCACTGCTCGTGGGCGAACTCCCACGCTTCTTCGCGCGGCGCTTCGGGGTTGGTCGACAGAAACCAATGGTAGGCGAGGGATGTGAACAAGGTCTCGGATGTTCCAGACATAGCGAACCTCCTTGGTGCGAATTCAATCGGGTCCTCATGCCCCATTTATCGCACACGTCGGCAAAGGCCTGGTAAAGCGGAAATGCGAAAGCTGTGAAGTTTGCAAACCAACAGCCGGCAAAAGAAGTGATCGGGGGCGAAACGTGCACGTCGACACGAAATCCGCAAACCATTGTCGCCATTCAGGTTATGCTAGGACACTTCCCTCGACTTGCACGTTTTGATGTATGACACCCCCTCCAAAACACCTAGACGCCGATAGCTCATTTTGCGGATTAGCGGACTGCTCGATAAGACTGCGATCCACCGGACGCCTTTGCATGGAACCGCCGGTTATTGAAGTTTGTAAGTATCCAGGGTGTTCGTGCCGCTCCTGACCTCGATGTGCCACGGTGATGTTTCGGGCTCCAAGAACTGTTTGGGGATGGCACCGTCCATCTTTGGCGGCGGGTCAATCGTGACGATGTATCGACCGGGCGGGGCGCCGTCGTCTTTTCCGAACGAACTCACCTTGAAGGTGCCGTCGCGGTCCAATCGGGCGTGGCATTCCCGTGAGGGTGGATCCTTGGGATGGAGGCGCAAGAAGCCACCGGGCAAAGGCTGCCCGTTGGCAAAGACGACCTGGCCGGTCACCGGATAGGTTGTCGGCGCCGACGTGCTGCCGCGGTTGACAAAAAAACCCCACGCCGCCGAGCCCATAAGGTAGAAAAGAAAGAGTCCGGCGGCCGCGAGCATGCTGCGTTTCCACAGGGGCATGCGATCGTCGTCATCGTCGCTTTCCTCGACTCTCGCTCGGGCAATCTGAGCATCGAGGGTGCTCAACATCCTAGAGCGCTTCTGCTCGGTCAGTTTCTTCGCCCTCTCCGCAGCCATACTAGCACGCTGGGCCGCTTCGCGGGCTCGATCCTGCCGCTTGATTTGGTCCTGCTCTTTTCGCCAGAGCGCCTCGTCCTCCGTCTCGTTCTCCGTCTCGTTCTCCGTCTCCTCGTCGTCCTTTACTTTCTCGTCCTCCTCGATGTTTACGATGAGGTCGTGCAGCTCCTCCCGGCCGCGGTTGTAGCCCTTGGACAGCGTGAACTGCGCGGGCTCGTCGGTCGTGAACAACGGCACCGGCGTTTTCGGGCCTTCCGTTAGTGCGGCCGCCGGAGGCTTTTTCTTGGAACGTTCGCTCGTTGCGGCGGCGACCAGCTCGGCGCGGGCGGGAATGGGAGTGCTGGGGCCGGTCTTCTCGTCGATGGTTTCCGCGGCTGGCGCTGTCATCTTCGCGCGGGGCATATCGACAGCCGCCGCCGGCGGCGCCACGTCCGCCCGGAATACCGCCGATTCCGAGACGAGGACGGGCACCGGCGGTTCGGCGGGCCTCTTCGACGGGGTTGGACGCGGCTTAGCCTCGTGGCTTTGCAGCGCCTGGTCACGGGCGGCTCGCACGGTGGCGTTGTCCGGGTCGAGCAAGAGCGCCACCGTGTAGTCGGCGACGGCGCACTCGTAGCTTCCGCGCGCGGCATGAAGGTTGCCGAGCTGCCCGCAATAAACCGCGGCGTGCTGCGTGTCGAGCCGGGTCGCGTGCGCCAAATCCTCGAGGGCCAAATCCAAATGTCCTCCCTTGTTGCGGAGGACGGCGCGATGCAGATAGGCGCGGTCGAGCCGCGGATCGAGGCGAATCGCCTCGGTCAAGTCGGCGACGGCCTGGGGCGCGTTGGCCAGCTTCTTTTGAGCCACGCCGCGCAGGAAGTACGTTTGCGCTCCCAGAGGCTCCAACCGCAATGCCTGCGAGAAATCGTCGACCGCAGCCGTGTATTCGCGCTGTTGGGCCAGGATGCTGCCGCGGGCGAGATAGGCCTGGGCCAGCTGGGGCTCGTGCCGCACGGCCTCATGGCAATCGGCCAGTGCTTCCTCCAGCTGGCCAAGCCGTCCCAGGATTTTGGCGCGGTTGAGCCGTGCCACCGCAAGCGTCGGCTCGATTTGTATTGCTTCGCTGAAATCGGACTGAGCGAGATCCAGCTCGCCTTTGTGCATGTAGACCTGGCCGCGGCTGGAATAGGCCGCTGCGCGCGATGGCTCGAGCCGCACGGCTTGCGTAAGGTCCTCGACGGCCCGATCGAGCTTGCCAAGCGCCTCAAAGGTCTGGGCGCGGCGGCAAAAGGCGTCCGCGTTCTTGGGATCGTGGTACAAGGCGTCGTCGAAGTCGCGAACCGCCCGTTCTTGGTTGCCCTGTTGCTGAAAGAGCACGCCGCGCTCGTAGTATGCCTTGGCGCTGGTGACGTCGAGTTCTAACGCACGCGATAGATCCGCTTCGGCTTGTTCGTGCCTGCCCAATTCCCGGAAAGCCGTGCCTCGGTCCATATAGGCGACGGCGTTGTGGGGATCGAGACGAAGCGCGTTGTCGAGATCGGCAATGGCGCGCTCGAATTCCCCCAGCGCCGCGGTGGCCTCGCCGCGCCGCAAATAGGTCAATGCCGCCAGCGGATTGAGGCGGATGGCCATGCAGTAGTTGGCGATGGCGCGTTCGTAGGCTTTCTGCGCGGCATAAACATCGCCCAGATCGTGATAGGCCCAGGCGTGGTGCGGATCGAGGCGCAGCGCCTCGCTGAAGTTCACGACGGCCGCATCGTAGTCTTCGCTGTCGGCGAGGGCTTTGCCGCGGTAGTAGCAGGCGACGGCGCTCTTCGGATCGAGTTCCAGGGCGGCGCTATAGTCGGCGATCGCTTCTTGGCTCTGACCCATGAGCCAGTACACCTGGCCGCGCTGAACCAGGGCGAGGGAGTTCGACGGATCGACGCGCAGCGCCTGGCTGTAGTCCGCCAGGGCTTGGGCGTAACTGCCTTGAAGCCGGTGCGAGTCGCCGCGGTGGATGAGTTCTGCGTTGGAGATGCAATCGGATCGCCCCGAGCCGAAAGACGCCAAAGGCGGCGCGCCGGCCGCGGTGATCGCAGGCGCGGGATGCGTCTGGCGAATATCTTCCAGGACCGTGTCAACTCGAGCGACGTAACGGTGAAGTGCCGTCGCCACGCCGCGCAGCTCGGCGCCAACTCCCGCCGTATTCCCGTCAATGAAGAGTTCCGCCATGGCGCCGAAGAGGTCGGGATCGTCTTCCACCGCGAGCCGGAGGATCTCGCCGACAAGGAAAACCAAGAGTGAACGGTCCGATTCGCACTGCAATTCAAAAAGCGCGCCCAAGTCGGCATAGCCGGCTTGTTCCAAATCCGCCGTCAGACGAAGGATCGCCGGCATCTCGGCGAGCGGCTCGGCCGCGAGTGGCTCGGCTGCGCCGTTGTCACTGCTGACCAGTCGCGGGACAAGGTCCGCAAGCTCCAGTGCGCCGGTAGTCAACAAACCGCTCTTGAGGGCCGCTTCGAGCGACTGCCGGGCTCGCAGGCGCGCGTCCGGACCGAGGCGGTCGACGGGGCCAAGAGAGACGGTGTCGAGAAGGAAGCGGATCGGCTGGAAAAACTCGATTTCGAGATCGCGCTCCCAAAACAGCTGGGCGCGTTCCCAAAACTCCTCGCCGGCCAAGAGGATCTCCACGGCGGCCCAGGCGCGGGCGTTCGCTTGACGCAAAGCGCGGGCGACGTGGCGCGTGCAGCTGAGCAGGTCGCTTTCCAACGCTCCAGGCTCCTCATCTCCACCAGGGAGATTGGAGCCCAGGATTCGCTGGAGTGCGAGGCGCGATAGCACCTGAACGCTGCGCATGTTGATTGTTCCCTTTGAATAGTCCCGGCCAGGCGCAAGCGGCGGTAGGCTTGCTCTGGCCGGGGGAGGGGTGAAGCAAACAACAGGCGTTAGAACGCATCCGACATGTCGACGGCGAGGCCATCGGCCGGATCAATCATGCGGCGGAGGGTGATGCCGCTCACGGTATCCCTTAGGAACTGAACGTGGCCGTCCAAGAAGAGCACGTTGCAGCCGCCCGGGTGGGCGCTAGAAAGTTCGTCGTTGGGCCCGCAATTGTTGGCGGTCCAGGGACAGGTGGCGGGACCGCCGATTGGCGTGGCGTTCTGGTTCACCCAGGGGCCCGCGTAGCTCAAGGCGCCCGTGTAAAGAGGGTCAGTGGGGTCCATGTTTGCAGGACCGGACACACCGTTGCCCGTTTCCGGCTCGCCCCAACGGTTGATGGCGCGGAAGCCCAGACTGTCGCTTTCGTTGTCGGCGGCGGCAATAATCCCTGCAAGCGCGGCGGGATCATGCGCCGTCGAGGACTGGAACGGGAAAATGCTGCGGTGGTTGCGCCAGGGCGAGTCCTCGCCGACGATAATTGTGTTGCTGGTGCCGTCGATTACGAGTGCCAGCGTGCCGTAATTGGCCTTCACGTACGGCAAAGAAAACGTCGTGCCCGCCTTGGAGGTCAGCTCGTTCCAACTTTCGTAGACCTTGAGCGCCCCAGCGACGCGACCGGGTTTGTTCCGCAGACCGGTGACGGGATCGATGTCCGTGTAGGAAATAGGCATGTAGCTGGTTTGGCCGTAGCCCGCGGGGTCGGGCTGCACGCCTTCGTTGGTCGGGCAGAGGTAGACGGGAACTTGGGTCTGAAACGCGGCCTTGTTCACGGGATCGTTGTAATACTTGGTCCTGTCGATCGCCCGGTACGCCCCCTCTTGTTCGATGTAGGGCAGCATGTACATGAAGAACGAGTGCTTGTCGTAGATCTTGTTGGCCACGTTTTGCGGGTCGATGCCCTCCCCGGGAGTCGGCAGTTTCTTGAAGCTCGACTCGAAGTTGAGGACCGCCAGGCCGAGTTGTTTCAGATTGTTCGTGCAGGTGGTGCGATTGGCCGCCTCGCGGACCTTCTGGACCGCGGGCACGAGCAGGCCGATCAGGATGGCGATGATCGCAATCACCACCAACAGCTCGATGAGCGTAAAGCCTGTGCGGCTCACCCTCATCCGGGACGTCGTGACCCGTTTCGTCAACATCTGGTCTCCTCCGTAAAGAAGCCGAACCTGGAAGAAAGACAACAGGGGGAATTTAGAGAACCGATTTGTGCGTTTGATGAAGACAAAATGGAAAACAAAATAAGATGCAGGCGAGGGTACGACCCCTGCCGCCTCGTGCGGCAGGTGAACGAGGTCGAGGGCTAGGCAAGCGTTCTATTAGCCTGCGACCTACTTCAACTGCCGGACGAGCCGGCAGGGGTCGTTAACGCCGCACTGAAGTTGCCAAGGATGCGCTAGAACGCGTCGGACATGTCGACCGGATTGCCGTCGGCCGGGTCGATCATGCGCCGCAGGGTAAGCCCGGAGACGTCCTGTCGCATGAATTGCACGTGTCCGTCCAAGAACAAAACGTGGGCACCGCTTAGATGCGAGCTGGCGATTTCATCGTTGGGGCCGCAGTTGACCGCGAACCAGGGGCACGTGGCGGGACCGCCAATGGGGTTCATGTCTTGGTTGACCCAAGGCCCGGAGTAGGTCGGATTGCCGCTATAGAGCGGACTGGCCGGGTCCGCAGTCGGCGGCCCGGAGACGCCGTTGGCGTTTTCAGGATCACCCCAGCGATTGCCGGCCCGAAAGCCAAAGCCGTCGCTTTCGTTGTCCGCGGGAGAGATGATGCCGGCGACCGCGGCGGGATCGAGCGCGGTCGACGCTAGAAACGGAAAGACGGAGCGATGATTGCGAAACGCACCATCTTCGGTGACGATGATGGTGTTGCTGGTGCCGTCGATGCACTGCCTGATGGTCCCATAGTTTGCCCGGAATTGCCCTAACCCACTCGAAACGGAAAACGCCTTGCCGTTTTTGTCGAACACGTAATCGTTGGTGTAGGCCTTGAGGGCGCCGGCGACGCGCGTCGCCGGGTTCCGCAATCCGTTGGCCGGGTCGATGTCGGTGTAGACAATCGGCATGTAGGAAGTCTGGCCGTAACCCGCGGGATCGGGTTGGATTCCTGCCGCGCTGGGGCATTTGAAAATGGGTACATCCGTTTGGAATGCCGCTTTGTTCGCCGGGTCGTTGTAAAAGAGGTCCAGGCTGATGGCCCGGAACGCGCCTTCCTGCTCGATATATGGCAGCAGGTGTGTGAACCACGAGTGCCGCGAATAGTAGCTGTTCGCCGGGGCCTGAGGATCGATGCCCTCGCCGGAACTCGGGAATTTCTTCAAGGCGCTTTCGAAGTTCAGATTCGCCAGCCCCAGCTGTTTGAGGTTGTTTTGGCAAGTGGTGCGATTGGCCGCCTCGCGGACCTTCTGGACCGCCGGCAGCAACAGGCCCATCAAAATGGCGATGATCGCCATCACCACCAACAGTTCGATGAGAGTGAATCCGCCGCGGGGCGTCTTGTCCCGGCTGGCCAACATGGGTCTTCTCCGACGAAGCCGAATTTGGGAAAACAAGCGGCTACTCTAAAGACGGGGTTTGAGGATTTGATGAAAACGAGATGGAGAAAGGCGCAAGATGAAGAATCGCTCATGCCTCGCGCAGCTGCATTAGCAGCTCCCGCACCTTTGCTTCGATCGTGTCGCGCACTTCGCGAAATTGCTCTGCCGTCATGCCTTTTGGATCCGGAATCGCCCAATCTTCGCGCTTCCTGGCGTGGATAAGCGGGCATTGGTCGCCGCAGCCCATGGTCACGGCAACGTCGAATGCGATATCGGGAAGGTCGTCGAGTGACTTCGACCGATGCGTGGTCAGGTCGTACCCCCGTTCGCCGAGCGTTTCGATTGCTTTGGCGTTTACCACACCCGAAGGCCGTGAGCCGGCGCTGTAAGCTTCCACCGCGCCGGCGCCATGAATCTTGGCAAACGCCTCTGCCATCTGACTGCGATTGGAGTTTTCCACGCATACGAAAACAACACGTTTCATTCGCAAGACTCCATAGCTCTGCGGCCGCAGCAGCGCTCATCGTGAATGCAGCGGCATACCGCGACCGAGGCGGCGGCGCCTACAACCGGCGCCAGGAGATAAATCCACAGGTTATCCAGTTGTAGAGAAACGACGGCCGGGGCCAGTGACCGAGCCGGATTCATGGACGCGCCGGAGATTGGCCCGGCCAACATCGCCTCTAACGCAATGACCGAGCCAACAGCGATCCCCGCGGTTATTCCTTTTTCTTTGGCTCCGGTGGAAACCGAAAGGATCACGAACATCAAAAGTGCCGTCAGGATTGCCTCCAACAAAAGGGACTGGATCGGGTGCCCCCAGGGACGCGTCGCGCCCAGCGATTCGTGCTGCGGAAAAAGGACGCAAAGGCACAGGCTGGCCAACAAGGCGCCGACGCACTGGCTGGCGATGTAGGGCAATGCCCTGCGAACCGGAAATCGGCGCGCCGCCACGAAGCCGATCGTGACTGCCGGATTCAAGTGCGCGCCCGACACTTCGCCCACGGCATAGATCATCGCCAGCACGATGAGGCCGAAGGTCACCGCAATGCCGACGTGCGATACCACGCCGCCCGTGACATCGTTAATGACGATAGCGCCAGTGCCCGCGAACACGAGCGCGAAAGTGCCGAACAACTCCGCCGCCAGTTTTTTCATTTCGCTCATCACTGATTCGCTAGAATCGGTTTCAATAGGGGGTCAGGACCTGTGATTATAGAGGTCCTGACCCCGTTTTGAAACCGATTCTACAAAGCGCCATAAACTGCTTTCTGTCCGGCTTTGAACAGTGATAATACCAGCAGGCCGCCCAAGCGGCGATCGCGCATGCCAAGCCTTCCGGCGGCGCGGAATTTCTCGGCCGCCTCCTCGAAGCGACCCAGCTGGAGCGCCTCCAGAGCGCTCAGGAAGTTCGCGCCGGCCAACGGCTCAGCCAGCTTCCACGCCGCGCGCGTTTTGGCGTCGAGCAATTGCCACCATCGGCTCGCCTCTTCGAAGTGGCCGTGCTCGAATTCGAGACGCCCCAATAGCGCCTGCGCGTGCCTGGCCGACGGGCTTTCTTGGGATTTCGCGGTCCTCTCAAGCGACTGTGCCGCTGCCCGCGGCGTTTCCAGGCCAAGCCGGGCCAAGCCGATCAAGAAAGCATTCTCGCTGGGCCAATGAACGCGCTCGTCGCTTTCGGCGCAAGCCAGGCTGCGACCGGCAGCATCTAACGACCCGGCGAAATCCCCGCTTGACCAGCGCGCCAGCGCCGCCATGAAATGAAAACGCGGATCGCGGACGGCTTCATTGTCGAGTGCGGCCAGCTGATTTGCGAGGCCCGCCTCGTCGCCCCTGAGCCAGCGCACTGCCGCCAACAGCCATTGGGCGTCCGCATGGACCGGCTGGTCGTGCAGGCAGTCCTCGAGAAATTGCTGAGCAGCCTTAAGATTTCCGGCGTCAACCTCTTTCTCTTCGTCCGCTCGGCTCAGCAGCGATTGCAAGGTGAGACGAGCGGCCAAAAAAGCGATACGTCCCCGCACGACTCCCTGGGCAAGCGCCATCGCCTCGCGCAATTTATTCTGGGATTCCTCGAGCAAACCGCGCTCGTGCAAAAGGACGGCAAAGCGGACCAGAGGCAAGGGATCGCCCGGATGCGCGTCATGCCAGCTCTCGAGGGTGGCGACCGCCTGGTCGGCTTGACCCTGGCGATAGCTCAAAGCCGCCAACCGATCGAGCGCCTGCGCATTGGCCGGCGCGAGCTTGGCTAGGACGTTGGCCGCGGCCAGCGCTGCCTCAAGCCGTCCCGCCTTTTCTTCCTCGAGCGAACGGGCGACCAGCAGGCTTTCGCCGCGCGCCGGGTAGTCGGGTCCCAGCGCCTCCGGGAATCGACCAGACGCCAGCGCGGCGGCGCGCTCTAAGTAGACGTACTCAATTTCGCCAAAGTCCCATCGTTGCTGCGTGAAAAACTCCTCGGCGGAGACGCGCGAAGCGAACGTCAACGCGAACAACTCCACAGCATGCTCGCCTCCGGCATGATGTTGTTGAGCCGCCCGGCAATAAAGCCAAGCGTATTCGGGTCGCACCGCTCGGGGATGGTTCGCCATCAAATGATGGAAGGCCTGAGCCGCCAGAAGATCGCTTTCATGCACCGACCAAAGGTGCTCGCAAAGATAAAGCTGATCGTCGAGCGACAAGGGGATGATTTCAGCGCGCGCCTCGCCGAAGAGGACATTGATCAGAGCCGCCCATTCCTTGTCGCCCGGTGCGGTGAACTGCGTGACCAGGGTGATGGCCCAGGCGATGTTGCGGGCCTTATCCTCGGGACGGGTCGGCGTGCCGCGGGCGCCGCACAAGGCTAGGTAGCCGGCGGTGAGGCGATCCTTCGGGTCTTCCATTTCGTGAGCGATGCGCAAATGCTTGAAGGCTTCGTCGTATTGCCCAAGCCTGGCCAGCGACAGGCCGAGGCCGCGAATCACGGGTAGCGACGGCGCGCCCTCCTTGATCGCCTTGCCGTAAAGATCGGCCGCCTCGCGGAAGTTGCCGAGCTTGTAATGTCCTTGAGCGAGCGCCAGCTGGCCCTGGCGAATGAGAAGCGTGAAATCGCCACCCCACAATGGACAGGTGAAGGAATGGACACCCGCGAGTTTACGAACGTACGACCGGCCCTCTGGAAACGCCTCGACCCAGCCCTGGCGCGGATTCCCGTCCCACGAAGGCAATCCCTTGGTGCCAAGTGAACGCTGCAAGGCGCGCACCGCGAGATTCGTGTCGCCGCCGGCCACGAGGATCGCTGAGCCGAGTTGCAAGGTCACCAAGGGACAGTTCGCGTCGATGCGGTTCGCCTCGGTCAAATGCCGCAATGCCTCCTTCGCCTTTCCTTGCCCAAGCAAAAGCGCTCCCAGGTACAAGGGCGGATCGATGAAGGCAGTGTCGTCGCCGGTGCGCGCGGCTTGCAGCGCTGTCATGGCTCGATCGGGATCGTGCTCGCGCAAAAAGCACAGCCCTTGCCAAAATGACGCTTCTCGACACGGCGCCTGGATACGCAGAATTCGACCAATCAGATCATGAATTGCGTCATTCGATGGATTTCCAGTTGCCGGAGATGGCCGCGGCGTCAAAGCGAGAGAATCATGGGAAGGCTGAGCCGCGAACAACTTGCGGACCTCCTCGAGCATCGCTGCTTGCACGGTCAAGCGGGCTTCGATGTCGGGTTGTTCGCGCAGCTGGGCGGCCCCGGAGAGGTGCTCCAGCGCCCGTTCATAGTTTCGATCCTGAAGAAACGCCCGGCTCGCTGCCAGCAAGCAATCCGCCTCGAATTGGTTGAATCGCTTCCGCCAGACCGCCGAAGGCGAGCCGCGCGCGTGCAGCTTGCGCGCGCGCAGCTTGCGCACGCGCTCCAAGGCATCGCTCCAGGCGCCTTCCTGCAGGCGGCGCTGCGCCCGTTTCAGGCCGCGCCGCCGCCTTGGCCCGAGGCCGAGTATCTGCCAAGCGAGCGCCAATCCCATTAGAGCGGCGACGACCAGTCCAAGAAGAACGGGCATAGACAAAGGCAAGTCGCCGAACAAGGGCCGCACGAAACCGGGCACGACGAATCAGCGTTCCTCGGATAGACGTCACTTGGGAAGAGATGGGCCGTTCCATACGCCGCGGCCGCGCAACCAAGCCAGGCAGCGATCGGGCCAGGATGAGAAAGGCAGGTCGGCCGGACCGAGCCCCAAACCGTGCCGGCCCTTCTCGTAGAGGTGCAACTCGGCGGGGATACGGTGTTTCGTGAGCGCACTATAGAACAGGACGCTGTTCTCAGGCGGCACGACGGTGTCTTCCGAAGTGTGGACGAGAAATGCCGGCGGCGTGTCCTTGGTCACTTGCCTGTCATTGCACAAACTCTCGATTAGTTTCGCGTCGGCGTCCTTGGTGATCAAGTTGTGACGCGAACCAGTGTGCGCGGACGGACCGGTCAATGTAATCACAGGATAGAGGAGCACCATGAAATCGGGCCGGCTGCTAAGGCGGTCGATGGGATCTGTCGCATCCTTATTTCCCGAATCGTAGTGCGTTCCCGCGGTGGATGCGAGATGGCCGCCCGCCGAAAAGCCGAGGATGCCGAGTCGCTGCGGATCGATGCGCCATTCCTTGGCATGGGCGCGGGTGTAGCGCAGGGCGCGCTGGGCGTCCTCAAGCGGGATGGGATGTCGGTAGGGGGCGAAACGATACTTGAGGATAATGCCCGCCGCGCCGTGTTGATTCAACCACTGGGCAATTTGGTGGCCTTCATGGTTCATTGCCAAGCCGGCATAGCCGCCGCCGGGGCAGATGACCACGGCGGCCCCGTTGGCTTTGTCGGCCGGAGGCAAATAGACGATGACTTGCGGAATATCCTTTTCCGTCTTGCCCGTGGCGCCGGGAGCGCCGCCGGGCCAAAGCGCGATAGCCTCCGGCTTCCGATCACCCCCAGCTCTTGAGGGGGCCGGAACTTGGCCGAGTGCAAGCGATACGACACTGGCAGCCAACGCGGCGGCAAGTTTAATCATCGAAGCTCCAAAGCGGTGCTCGTCCAATCAATACTACTTGGATTGGCCGCTCTTCCAGACGACCTGGTTGCGCGCGTGCCGAAGGGCGCGGATTACTTCAACGAGACCGTCGCTGTCGAAGCTTCTGGCCATGCTCAGGCAATCGTCGATTTGGACTTCGAGCAGCTCCAGACCCTTGTAGATCGGCTTTCTTGACGATTTTCCGGGGCCGCCATTGGCCGCCGCTGCCGCCCGTGCTTTTCGGCCGCGACGTTTGTGGCGGAGCACGCTCTTGACGTTGGCCAAGGTGTTCTTGATCTGTTTGGGGACTTCGGAGAAATTTGGGTGATCGCGCAGCCAGCACTGGAGCACCGCGTCGTTGCTGCGCATGCGGAGCCATTTAGGGTTGCTCTTGAAGACTCCGCGAAAATAACCCATCACGCTCTCACCCTTTTCCTTGCTTGCCTTCGCCATGAAAACCTCCCAGGGCGCTTAACACCTTGTTCGAGAAAACTACTATGGTTCTCATTGTAGGTTCGAAGTAGATTCCAGCAAGGTAATTGATAGTTTCCTATCTTTTCGGAAAAGGCGGCGGCGGCGGCAGCTTGCGTTCCGAGGTCCGCAGCTCGTCTATGATCACCTCGATGGCCCGGTTGAGCTGATCGTCGATGCCGGCGTGTTCTCGCGCCGGATCGTTGTCGACGACGATGTCCGGGTCGACGCCGTGGCCTTCGATGGCCCACTTCTTGCCGTCGACTTCATACGATGCGAACTCCGGTTTGAAGAGGTTGCCGCCGTCGATGAACGGCAACGAGCCACGGATGCCGATGGTTCCGCCCCAGCTTCGTTTGCCGATCAGCTTGCCAAGCTTGTGTTGGCGGAAACGATAAGGGAACAAGTCCCCGTC
>JACPZP010000051.1 GCA_016195405.1 Planctomycetota bacterium
AAGCTGCTCGCGGTCGAGCAAGCCGCTGCGGAGAATCGATTTCAATAAGCCTTCCGTCGCCAGGGCCATCGCCGCTCCAACAATACCCGTGGTGCCGCGCCTTGATTTTATTCTAGTGCCGGAAATGGCGCACGCCGGTGAAGAGCATCGCTAGGCCGTGCTCGTTGCAGGCATCGATGGAATCCTGATCGCGCATGGAGCCGCCGGGCTGGACGATGGCCTTTACGCCTGCGCGTGCGGCTTCGTCGATATTGTCGCGGAAAGGGAAGAAGGCGTCGGAAGCCAGGACGCTTCCCTTGACTCGTTCGCCGGCTTTGCGCACCGCGAGATGCACGGAATCGACCCGGCTCATTTGCCCCGCGCCGACGCCCACCACCATGCCGCCTTTGGCCAACACGATGGCGTTGCTCTTGACGTGCTTGGCGACCAGCCAGGCGAAGCGCAGGTCGGCCATTTCGTTTGGAGTTGGATTGCGTTGCGTAACCACCTTGGCTTCCTTGAAATCATCGGTTCCCACATCGCGGCTCTGGACCAGCAAGCCGCCGTCCACTTGGCGGAGGCCCAGGGAATGTGGAGGGACTCCAGTTAGTTTCCCAGACTTGAGGATGCGAACGTTTTTCTTCCAGGTCGGGCGGGTGGTTAGGAGTTGGTACGCCGCTTGTGAGTATCCGGGGGCGATAATGCATTCGATAAAACGGTTCGGTTCGGTGATTCGTGTGGCGGTTGCCTCGTCAACTTCGCGATTAAAGCCAAGAATGCCGCCGAAGGCGCTTTGGGGATCGCCTTCGTAAGCCCGTGCAAAAGCTTCCGCCAGAGAGGCTTCTGTCGCAGCCCCGCACGGATTGTTGTGTTTAATACACACGGCGGCAGGCTCGTGAAGCTCACGCACAAGGTTCAGCGCGCTATCAAGGTCGAGGATGTTGTTATAAGACAACTCTTTTCCGTGCAAGACTTCTGCGCTAGCCACACAAGCGTAAATCAGTCCCGGCTCGACATAGAACGCCGCTTTCTGATGTGGGTTTTCCCCGTAGCGGAGCGCCTGCTTCTTTTGGAACGACAGAGACAGCGTTGCCGGAAATTCGGCGCCGTTGCCGATGCGCTTCGCCATGTAGGCCGCGATGGCTTGGTCATAAGCGGCGGTGCGCGTGAATGCCGCGGCTGCCAATTTTTCGCGCGTCGCCAGGCTAAGCGATCCTTTGTTCGTGCGCATTTCGAAAACGACATCATCGTACTGCTTCGGATCGGTGACGATGGCGACGTCGTGATAGTTCTTCGCCGCCGCCCGCACCATCGAGGGGCCGCCTACGTCGATGTTCTCGACGATGTCCTCGTGCGTGCTACCGGGCTTGGCGAGCGTCGCCTCGAAAGGATAGAGGTTGCAGACGACCAGGTCGATGGGCGCGATCTCATGTTCCTTAAGGACAGCCTGGTGCTTCGGATTGTCGCGGACGGCGAGAATGCCGGCGTGTACGCGCGGGTGCAGTGTCTTGACTCGGCCATCGAGGATCTCGGGAAAGCCGGTGACCTCGGAAACGTCACGCACGGAAAGTCCGGCGTCAGCGAGCGCCTTGCGGGTGCCGCCGGTCGAGATCAATTCCACGCCGAAACCGATCAAGGATCGCGCCAGCTCGACCAAGCCCGTCTTGTCGCTGACGCTCAGCAAGGCGCGCCGGATGGTGCGAAAAGTCATCAGTGCTTCCTCGAAGGTGCTTCTTGTTGGCGTCTGGAGTCATAATATGCAGGAAGCGACAATGGCCAGCCCATTCCATTCCATTTGAGAGAAGACAATGAAAGCGCATGCAGCGATTGAGCCCGAAGCGATTGAGCCCGAAGCGCCAGCGAGGACAGGAGCGATCGGGAGTAATTCACGCCTGCTCTCGCTAGCGCTTCGGGCTCAAGGCATAGCGCTGGCACTATTGCTTTCGGCGCAGCCGGCGCTTGCGCAAGACGAAAATGCCTCAAAACGCAAGCCAGTTGAACTTACCGAAAAAGCCCTCCAGATTCACCGTGATGCCTTGCTCATCGACGGCCACAACGACCTACCCTACGCACTGCGAGAAGGCAACGATCCGTTCTTCAAGAAGATCGACATCGCCAAGCCGCAAAAGAAGCTGCACACCGACATTCCCAGGCTGCGCAAAGGCGGCGTCGGCGCGCAGTTCTGGTCCGCCTATGTCGCCGCGGAGACTGCCAAGATCGGAACCGCTATCAAGGACACGCTCGCCCAAATCGACCTCATACATCGCATGGTCAAGGCGTACCCGGACACTTTTGCCATGGCGTCCACGGCCGACGACATCGTTCGGATTCATAAGGAAGGCAAGATTGCGTCGCTCATCGGCGTGGAAGGCGGCCACTCGATCGACAACTCGCTGGCGGTCTTGCGAATGATGTACAGCCTTGGCGTCCGCTACATGACGCTGACTCACACGGATTCGCTCGATTGGGCCGACTCGGCCACCGACAAGCCGAAAAGCAACGGCCTTTCTCCCTTTGGCGAACAGGTCGTCCTAGAGATGAATCGTCTGGGAATGTTGGTGGATATTTCGCACGTCTCCGCCGACACCATGCGGCATGTCTTGCGCATCACCAAGGCGCCGGTAATTGCTTCACATTCGTCAGCGTTCGCATTGGCCGACCATCCGCGCAACGTGCCGGACGACGTCCTCAAAGGCGTGGCCAAGAACGGCGGCGTCGTGATGGTCAACTTCTTTCCGGGCTTCGTCACCGCGGAGGGGGCACGGATCACGAAGGAGATGGTCCCGGTGTGGCGCGAGCTGAAATCGAAGTTTCCCAAGAACGAGGAATTCTGGGAAGCGTTCGGTCAGTGGCAAAAACAGAATCCTTTGCCGAAGGGCAGCGTCCATGACGTGGTCGATCACATCGAGCACATCATTAAGGTTGCGGGCATCGATCATGTCGGCCTCGGCTCGGATTTCGACGGCATCGGTTCGGTGCCCCGACAACTCGAAGACGTCTCTTGCTTCCCGTACATCACACAGGAATTGCTCAATCGGGGCTACGACCGCGAGGCGATCCATAAGGTGCTCGGCGGCAACGCCCTGCGGGCGCTGCGCGAGACAGAGCGCGTAGCGGAACGCGTGGCGAAGAACTGAGGTCCCGCTCGCGGGTTAGCGCGCATGCAACCCCTGCTGTTGATTGACACCGTCGGGTTGACGGAACGGCGTCTCGCGCTGGCGCCGCGGTTGCAAGCGTTGGCCCAAGCCGGTTGGCAACGTCCGCTCGACTCGATCGTCCCCGCCGTGACCTGCTCCACACAGGCATCTCTGCTCACCGGCAAGCTTCCGCAGGAGCACGGCATCGTCGGCAACGGCTGGCTCTTCCGCGACACGATGGAGGTTCGCTTCTGGCAGCAGTCGAACCGATTGCTCGAGGCCGAGCCGATTTACGTCACCGCCAGGCGTCGCGCCGCAAGCCGGGGGCGAGTCTTTCGTTGCGCCAAGCTCTTCTGGTGGTTCAACCAGGGCGCGGCAGTAGACATCGGCATCACGCCAAAACCCCACTACGGCGCCGACGGCAACAAGGCGTTCGATATCCTCGCCTACCCTGACGGTCTTGCCGCGGGTCTCAAGAAGGCGTTGGGCGACTTTCCTTTTCAATCATTCTGGGGGCCGATGGCGGGACTGCCCTCGACGCAATGGATCGCGCGTTGCGCCGCGGAGGTGTTGCGCGGCAAGGGCGGCCCGCCTGAATTGACGCTAGTTTATCTGCCGCATCTCGATTACGATACGCAGCGGAACGGCCCGGAGAATTGCGACTGGCCCAAGCTCGTCGGCGACCTTGATGCGGCTTGCGAGCCGCTACTGGAAACCGCGCGCAAGCTCGGCGTTCGCGTCTGGGTCGTCAACGAGTACAGTCACGTCCAGGTCATTCAACCTGTTCTAATCAATCGCGCGTTGCGAAAGCTCGGGTGGCTCGTGGGGAGACCGGGCCCATTCGGCGAAACTCTCGATACCTTTGCAAGCCGGGCGTTTGCCGTTTGCGACCACCAAATGGCGCACGTTTATATGCAGGATCAGGCGGATGGGCCACGTTTGCGCGACCTGCTTGCAAGCCTCGACGGCGTGGATCGCATTTTTGTCGGACATGAACGCGGAGAAATCGGCCTGGACCATGTGCGCGCAGGCGATCTGGTTCTTCTTTCCAAGCCCAAAGCGTGGTTCGCGTATCCATATTGGCTCGACGACCGCGCGGCGCCGGATTTCGCCCGCACCGTCGATATTCATCGCAAGCCCGGATACGATCCGTGCGAGTTGTTCTTCGATCCCAAGCTGTTGTGGGCGAAAGGCCGGGCGATCCGAAAGCTTCTGGCGAAGAAGTTTGGGTTTCGAACGCTTTTCGATGTGGTCCCTCTCGACGCGAACCTGGTAAAAGGAAGCCACGGATTGGTGCTTTCGGAGCAAGATGACAAGCCCGTAATCATTGGCGACGGCGCACCGCCTGGAGAGGGCAGTTTTCCGATGACATCGGTCCGAGATCAGGTCTTGCGGGCCCTGTGTTTGGAGAGTTAAGGCGCCACCGCATGTCGATATAAACTTTTGTACATATAAGTTTCCGCGCACGACCTCATTCGTCCCCGCAATTCGTGACCTACATTTCATCAAAGCACCTCAATCGCCCTTTTCGCCAAAGGTGAGCGTGTATGGTGGGCCGTATCTTCTTGGGCCGCTATGAGGCCATCCGTCTGCTCGGAGAGGGTGGCATGGGCAGGGTGTATTTGGCCCGCCAAATGGACCTGGGCCGGCAAGTTGTGGTCAAGGTGATGCATGACCACATCGCGGCCGACCCCAAATTTCGCGAACGATTTCAACGCGAAACGCTGCTGATGGCCCGCTTTCAACATCCATTCGTAGTTACGCTGTACGATGCCTCTCTTAACGATCCGCAGGGTCCATGCATCGTGATGGAATACATCAAAGGCATCACCCTCGACACCTTGCTGACGCGCAACAGTCGGCTGAGTCCGCCGCGCGTGGGCAGGCTCTTGACCCAGCTGTGCGAGGCCTTACAGGCCGCCCACACGCAGGGCATCGTGCATCGCGATCTCAAGCCGGGCAACCTGATGGTGGTCGACCCGGACACGCCCTATGAAAAAATAAAGGTAATGGATTTCGGCCTGGCGAAACTGGTCGATGCCCGCGGGGTCTCTCTCATTCAGAAGCCCAGCGATACCGGGGTGGATTTCGCCGTCGGCACGCCCGGATATATCTCTCCCGAACAGGTCAAGGGAGCGGAGATGGATCACCGAAGCGACCTGTACAGCGTCGGCATCATACTGTTTGAGCTGTTGACGGGGCGCTTGCCGTTCACGCGCGACGATACGATGGATGTGCTGTTGGCCCATGCGTCCGAACCGCCGCCGCGCTTCGAGGACGTAAGTGCCGGCAGCTGGGTGCCGCCCGAGATCGAAGAAGTCGTGCAAGCATGTCTGGAGAAGGATCCGGCGAACAGGCCCGCCGGCGCTTTGGATCTGGCGGAACGCTTCGATTCCGCTTTGGAACGCGCGCGTGGGGAAGTCTCGTCCCCGACGACCAACACGCCGCCCGACATTCCTCGGGAAGCGACCCTTATTACGCCGCCAATCAGAGTTCACGATCCGCATGCTATCGTCCACGAGATGGAAGCTTGGATGCCCGACACCATCGCTTCGTATAAGCTCAGAGGCTTCGTTCATGACTTCGGCGGCCAGGTCATCGAGAGCGTTCCAGGGCTCATTAAGGTGCAAATCGGCGGTCCCGGCTCGGGCGGAGGCGGCCCGCTCTCGTGGTTCACCAACAAAAAGAAGGCCGAGTTCGTCGAAATGGAGCTTCATCTCGAACGCAACAATCCGACACAGCAAAGCCTCTTGCGCATCACCGTCGTCATGAACGCCATCGATCGCAAAACGGCGGTAACGCAGGCGTGGCGCGAACGCTGCAATCAAATCTATTGCGAGCTGCGCGGCTATTTGGCCGGGGCCACCGTTAGTTAAAGGCCGATCAAGCTCTTATCCGAATGAGTTCGCAGCATGATCCGTGTCACTTCTGGTCGACAACCATACCGCAAAGGGTGCTGCCCCGCTAAGCCACGGCTGACGTGCATGACCGTCGGCGCCTCGAAAAACGTCCCAAAATCATAGCGGCGACTGTAACGGCTCGGCACAAAGATCGAGCCGATCAGGGGCAGGCGAATCTGTCCACCGTGCACGTGGCCCGACAGCATCAAATCCACTTTGTTGCGACGCGCCCACGCGATGTTGTCCGGCGTATGGCTGAGACAGAGCCGGAACGCATCCGCCGGACTATCCTCCAGATTGGGATTCGGTGTAAACCAGGGCCCTTCATGGCCGACCACGAGCATCGGGTGGCCGCGCACGTCGATACGGCGAGACGAATTTCCCAGGACGTCGAGGCCGGTTCGCGCCAGACGTCGGCGGATGGCCTTGGCGTCGCGCCAGGCATCGTGATTGCCCAAGATGGCGAAGCCGGCAATGTTCCAGCGCAGCCGACCCAAAAGCGGCACGATCCAGCGATGGTGCCAGCTTGAATCGACGACGTCGCCTGTAAGCGCCAATAAATCCGGCACGCCCTCGCGCATGCACCGCTCGAAAATGGTTTGGTAGAACGCTCGATCCGGCGTCCCGCAGAGATGGAGATCGGTGAGGTGCAGGATCGACAATCCGTTCCATCCGGCCGGCAGTTGCGGCAGCACCAAAGTCAGCTCGTGAAAATCCACCTCGAACACCTGATTGCCCGGGAGCGATGCCAGCGCGTGGCGTTTGCCGCGGCCCACCGGCTTGAAGCCCAATTCGCGGGCAACGTCGACGGTCCGTCTCGCGCTGCCGGCGACTTGAGGCGCCTGGCGTCGCAACCAATAGAGGACCTGGGCGAGAGGAGCGAGAACGAAGCCCGCGATCCAGCACAAAATGACGTACGGCGCCAAGTAGCCGCGCAAAGAATCGGGCCGCCACTGTAGAGTCCGAGTGTCGAAGAAGTCGAGGGCGTAGAAGAACAGCACCGGCCCAAGGAAGATGACGAGAATGTCGATCTTGCGCGTCAAACGCAGGACATTGTGAGAGAGCGGCCAAGCGTACAGGACGTTGAGCCCGGTAGTCATGAGAAAACCGTGGCCGATGCACGCCCCAGCGAGCAAAAGCCACGCGGGCAGCGCCGCTTCCAGCGACTGCAATAACGTAATAATCGACTGGCCGGTCATGCAAATGGATGTTACCAAGAATCAAGAGTCCGCGGCAGAGCTGACTTTTTGCAAGCTCGAAGAATCCGCGCGCGCGTTGTCCGGCTTTCTTGCGGCGTCGTCGGGTCCCTGGATGAGGCTCTCCTTTTTTCGGGCGGCGGGTTCATGCGTTTTCGCGCCCGCATCCCGGGCATCCGTGCTTTGGAGCGCGCTTTGCAACGCATCGAGCATCTGCTCGACCCGGAACGGCTTGTAAAGGATAAAGCGCAGTCCTTCTTGGCGCGCTTTCACCAACGAGTGCGACGAATCATAGCCGTAGCCGGTCATGAGAATCACGCGCGCCTTGGGTTGAGCCTGGCGGAGGGCACGATAGACGTCGATGCCGGAGAGGTCGGGCAAGCGGATGTCGGCCAGCATCGCATCGTAGTTGCTGAGGCGGGCCATCGTCAGAGCTTCCTTGCCGTCGCGGGCGGTCTCGACGATGCATCCCAACCGGCCGAGAAGTCCATGCGCGGATCGGCGCACGCGTTCGTCGTTGTCCACCATCAGAACGCGAATGCCGCGGAGCTGGCTCGGCGTCTCAACGGTCGGCGCCGCCAGCGGACCCGCAACCGGAATCAGGTCCTCGCCAACTTTTTGAATGCTCTGCTTGATGGATCGGGCGCCGGCCAAGATCTTCCTGAGCTTCTCGGCCATTTCAGGCTCGTGCCCGATCCAGCGATCCAAGATTGCCGTCGCCGCGGTCAGGATTTCGTCCACCGGCAGGGCGACCTCCCGGCTGATCGCCTCGATTGATTGGCTGGTGGTCGCGCGTTTTTCAACGAGAAGCAATTCGAGGGTGTGCAATGCCGAGGACAGTTCGCGGCAAAAGATCTCCGTGAATTGCACGGCCTCGGGACCGAAGGCGTTGGGCTGCGGGCTTTCGACATTGAAAGTGCCGATGACCTTCTCGCCCCAGTTCAACGGGATCGTAAGCGAGCTGCGCGCGCCCTGGGCGCCTTCGATATAGTGCAGATCGCCGGCCGTGTCCGCGCAGACATAGGTCTTACCGGTGGCGGCGACGTAGCCGGTGACGCCGTTTCCCTGTTCGCGCGCATACAGCACCCGCTGGGCCGCTTCCGGCATCATGCCCTCGGCCAGAAGGGGATCGAGCCGGCCAGTGTTGCCGTCGAGCAGACGAATCTCGATCACGTCGTATTGCAGTAGGTCGTGAGTCAGTTTGCGAAGATTCTGCTTTAACAGCTCGACGCGTTCCTCGACGTTCATGTCAGCCAGTTGATCGGCGCTCAGCGAGGCGAGTTCACGCCCGGCATCGTGAAGAGCATCGAGCTTTTGTTGCTTTTGCACTTCGGCAGTGACGTCGCGGCACAGAGCGACGAGACGTTCTACGTGTCCGACAGCGTCAAAGAAGGGAGTCAAACGCAGGTCGAGATATTGATTATTGTCGCGGCGGTTGAGACGTGTGCTGAAACTTTGACTTGGAAATGTCGGTGGAGGCGGTAATTCGGGGCCGGTGATCAGAGGTGAGCCGAGGGCTTGCAAGAAATCTCGGTCAATCGGGTCGCCGGTGCACCATTTCTCGAATGTGGCGTTGACCCAGGCGATGCGATGGTCGGGATGGAGAATCGCCACGCCTTCGCCGAGGACTTCGAGGATCGATTCGGCAGGCCGGTTTGGCAGAGGATTACACGGTCGCTCAGGCAACGCTCTCTCCACGAGGACGGGGGTTCACGCCGGCGGGTTCGTGAAAATCTTCCCAATTATAATAGTTCTGTACGTCCCAAACAAGACAGAGAGGATTCGGTTATGATACCGAGTCGTGCGCGAAACCGCCGAGCGAGCGCGCCGACACAGCAAGTGGAATCTTGGCGCATCGGCAGCGCAATCGCGCTCGCTCGGCAGTTTCGCGCACGCAACGAGCAGACCATGCTGGTGCTTCTCGGAATCGTAGTCGTCCTCGCGAATCCCCTCTTCGGCGTCGCCGAGGAAGCCATGACGCGTGACGGCCGCCGCCTCAACGGGAATCTCGCTTTTTCCGCGCAAGGCGGCCAGTTTATCTGCCCCGATGGGAAAAAGCAGCCGCTGAGCACGCTCGCTTGGGTGCGATATCCCGAAGCGACAGTCCTGGCGCCGGGGAAAGGCCGCATAATCCATCAATTGCGATTTTCAAGCGATGAGCGAATTGCCGGAGAGCTGATACGTCTGGACGAGAAACATTTCACGTTCCGCACTGCCTGGGGAGATACGCTGCGGGTTCCTCGTAACAAGGCGGCCGCTGTCGTTTCGGCCGACGACTACTTGTCTCTCGTGATCGATGGGCTCAACGACGTTAAGGCCTTCGAGCGCGAAGGCGCCAAGCCGGCATTCGCGGATCGCGAAGCATTCACGGGAAAAAAGAGCCTGACGCTCGAGGCCGGGCAAGAGGAAGTCCGCTTCGTGTGGAAAAAGCGCCTGGCGCGCTGTGGGCGCGTGAGCTTATGTTTCCGTGACCCCGGCGACTTACGCGACGGCCAATGGACAATCGCTTTTCGTAACAAGTCCACGGGCATCGTGGCTCTGACGGGGAACAGCGTTTCCTACCGGGCGGATGCTTCTGACGGCCAATCGATCAAAGCGACGGCCGGCTGGCATCAGTTGCTGATGGAGTGGACAGACCGTGAATTCAAGCTCTTCGTGGACGATTATCTGCTTGCACACCGGCGTCACGCGGAGGATTGCCGACCAACGGTGTTCGCGTTTGCCGCTGTCACGAAAGACAAGTCGAGGCAAGCCGATTCACTTGGCGTGGACGATTTGCAGATCGCCGCCAAAGCGGATTCACTGCCACGGCCTCTAGGCGTCGACGATCAGGATGAAATTTGGCTCGACACCGGCGATCAGGTCTTCGGCGAAATCGTCGAAGCGAGCACCAGCGACATCGCTTTGAAGAATCGCTTTGGAAAGAAGGTATTCTCTTGGAGCCGCGTTCGCGGAATCTACTTTCGTCCGCAAAAGGAAACTGCGGCTCAAACCGAAGTTTGGTTTCGCTCAGGACCGGGAATCTCCGCCGACATTCTACACGGCGAAATCCTGGATCTCAACGACAAGCGGCTCCTTTTGCGCCACGAGATACTCGGCGTAATGGTCATCGAGCGCGGCCGGCTCGAGCGCCTGATCTTCCCCGAGCCGCCCAAAAAATCACCGCGCTTGGTCACCATTTGCCCAGAGCTCATCAACCATGCCATGAGGAGAGGTGGGACCGGCGTCCCGCCGGTCCAGACAGGCGAGACGCCCGTCCCACCGGAAGGAAGCCCACCGGAAGGAGGCCCGCGAACGCGAAACACAAACGGAAAGAAACAGCGGCATAGCGGTTGCTCCCGGATTACAATGACCACGACATCCAATCTTGATGGGAGATGTTCCATGAAATGCCGCTTAGCTGCCGTCCTCTTTGCCGCCGTCGCGCTGCCGATCGTTCTTGTGAACCCGAGCCAGTCGGGGCAGAACGACCTTGGCCCCAACGCGAAGGACGTTCGTGAGGTACTCGACAAGGCGCTCGCGTTCCTGAAATCGAGCCAGGGCAGCGACGGCAGCTTTTCGCCCAAGCTCGCCGGGCCTGGCATCACCGCCGTGGTCGTCGCGGGACTGGCCAAGAACGGCGTTAGTCCGAAGGAGCCGGTGATGGCCAAGGCATTGGAATACCTGGAGAAGCAAGTAAACAAGGACGGCGGCATCTACAACAAATTTCTCGCCAATTACACGACCAGCGTCGCCCTCATGGCCTTCAAGGAAACGAACGCCGACGGCAAATACGACGGCATCATCAAGAATGCGAGCAACTTTCTGAAGGGCTTGCAGCAGGAAACGGAACAATCGGACGTCAAGCACGGCGGCTTCGGCTACGACAAAAAGAGCCGGCCCGACCTGTCCAACACGGGCTTCACCGTCGAAGCCTTGATTGCCGCCGGGATTCCCAAGGACGATCCGGCCATCAAAAAAGCCATCCAATTCATGAGTCGATGCCAGAATCTGCCCGGCGAGACCAACGATCAGCCGTTCGCCAAGAAAACGACCAAGGAAGATGAGGGAGGCTTCACCTATCATCCTTTCGAAGACGACAAGAACCAATATAAAACCGAAGCCGGCGGTTTGCGTTCGCTGGGCGGGATGACCTACGGCGGCCTGAAAAGCTTCCTGTATGCCGGCGTCAGTAAGGACGATCCGCGCGTCAAGGCGGCGATCGGTTGGATTCGCCGACATTACACGCTCGATGAGAACCCCGGCATGGGCAAGGCGGGCTTGTACTATTATTATCACACGTTCGCCAAGGCGATGGATGCCTTAGGCGAGGAGCGCTTTGCCGGCAACGACGGCAAGAAGCACGATTGGCGCAGGGAACTGTTTGAAGCGCTGAAAAATCGGCAATCGGCCAATGGTAGCTGGCGCAACACCGGCGAGAAAACCTTCGCCGAGGACAACCCCGATTTGGCGACCGGCTTCGCGGTTATGAGCCTAAGTTACACGCTGAAGAAGCGCTAGTTTGATACGTAGCCGCACTTGTCAAAGTGCGGGTCGCCCGGGCAGCCCGCGTTCTGGTGAACACGGCTACCGAGGAATCCCATGAGCCATGGAGGTTCTCGATGATGCGCCATGTCGCCGCGGTGTTCGCTCTCGGCTTTCTTGCAACGGCCCTGCGCGCCGATTCCTTCGACAACTACACGAACCCAATTCTCGCCAAAGTTCCCGCCTCCAAGGGAACGCAGTCGATCAAGAAACTCACTCCCGATGCCATGGTGGAGCATTCCCGAGCTCTGCCCGGCATGACCGCCGCGTTCGTGGTGATAAAGACTAACGAAGGCCGGCTTGCAAAGCTCCTAGTGCAGCCCGCCAAGCAGAAAATCTCCGCGGAAGAGTCGGCGCCGATTCTGCTGATCGAGCGCTACGTCACCTTCCGCGAAGGCGAGGAAAAGACCGTTCACGCCAAGGGCGAGAATGTCCGCCTCTTCGACGGTTTTCGTTTCAACCTCGACATGGGCCAGGTAGTCCCGGAAAAAGCCGGCGGCGACATCCGCATCGGCATCGAGAACGGCGAGATGTTCGTCGAACCTGTCGGCAAGGCGGAGATGTTTCTCGTCACCAAGCACTTGCCGGAAGCGAACCCGAAGAAGTCGCCAAGGCCGACGATCGGCGAGAAGTTCGAGCCGCGCTTTTTCAACGGTACTTACAAGCTGCACGACGACGGCCGGCGCTCCGGTACGTTGAAGCTGACGGTAACCGACGACGGCATCGTCAGCGGCTACTACTATTCGGGCAAGGATGGGCAGAAATACGAGGTGGCCGGCAAGGTCGAAAACCCACCCTACACCATCAAGTTCCGCGTCACCTTTCCGCGCACGATTCAGGACTACAGCGGCTTCATGTTCACCGGCGACGGCAGCGCCATTGCCGGCACGTCCCGGCTGCAAGATCGCGAGACGGGGTTTTACGCAGTGCGATTGGAGACGGAGTGATATACCCTACCCTCGCTCTGCTCTTGCGAGGTTGGATTCTGCAGAATTTGAATGACCATTTCTTTGTCTCCCGCGTAAGTGCGTACGTCGCCGATGAAAGCATCAAAACCGGGTCGGCATACCTCGGACGCGTCGATGGCGTATGGCCAGCGGTTGCCCCTGACCTTGAAGATCGCCAGCCGAACCGGACCGTCCCATTGAGCACGCTCCAAAAAACCGGGCCTCAGTATTGGCATGTCTCGGGGGTAGAGTTTTGCCCAAACTTCCTCTTCATGTTTCGCGGTTAGTTCTCGCGGCGAAACTAGCCAGCATTCAATCGCATCCCATTCCATGTGGTGCTTACGTACTCCGAACCAGAGAATCCACGTGATGCCGTTTTGGTCCAACTCCACGCTGGGAGACAGGAGCATTTGCCATCCCAGCGCTACCACGAAAGCGCCTCCCGCTATGAATAGGCCGAAAAAATACCACGACTCCAAACCGATATGGATGAATGCAGCGAGCCCGATCTCCGATACGAAAAGCCCGATGATCAGAGCAATGATCCCATAGGCGCGGCTAGCGCGGTAAACCGTTCGCTTAATTGAAGGAATGTGGCTCTGAATCGGCGTCGGAACCTGGAAGGCCATGTTCGGGACCGTATTGATGGGCTCGTCGGCTTGGATTTCATGAGACGGCCTGTACACTGGCGCATGTGGCGCGATTTTATAACATTGGTCAAAACGTGGTTCGTCGGACAGCGCCTTCATTTGTCGCCTCACATTACGATCGATATTCTGTCGCCCTCACGGTTTAACACAATGCTTCGCCTGGATAGTTGCTGTCATAAGCGAACCGGCACGACGCATGCGATACGGCTCTTCTTCGCGCCCTACACAGATCATGTAGGGATGTTCGGCCACCTGATGGGCAGCATGGAATACGACCACGGGACGGGTGCCAGAGGCGATAATCCTGCCATTGGCGAAGCCGATCCAAAGTCCTTGGTACTGAGCGAGCAGCTGGTCGCGGACGGCCCAGTATTCAGCCTCGTGCTTGCGCCAGTCGGGATGGATTTGTTGAGCAATATGAATTGGTAATCCGTCAGCAAGGCTTTTCATTCGTCACCCCTGTTAACTGTTAACAACTCTAGCCTATTCACGCCTTTTCCACATTTTACAACCAGTGTGCATCATGGGATGCATTCGACGTCGGCGGTTCCCGAAAACATGGCAGCGGCGCGCGGAGAATTGTCACTTCCCGGCCTTCCCCTCGGGCAGCGACCAAAAACCGCACCGTGCCGTCCTTGCCGCCGGAGACGACGCAACGCCTCAGCGGCAATTAGTTTCATGCGCGGGAATACGTTTCACGACGTGATCGCCGTCGTAAAACGAAACGAATCTCCTGCAAACAGAGATCCAACTTACGGCGGAATCTTCAAATGCGTTTCATAGATTTCACGAGCGGGAATGCGTTTCACGACGTCGTGCGTGTGCGTGAAATGAAAAGAATATCACGGCCGTTTCCGTGTTCCTTAAGACACGTCTTGTTCGGGCGGGCCGCTTTCGTCCTTTGGTTCAGCCGGCGCGGCCGTCTCTCTGCCGTCATCCATATCCCGGTTCACGACCAGCATTCGCCCCGTCGGTTTCGGCCGCGCGGGTCGCCGCCGCCGGCCGCGCGACGTTTTCTTGGCAGGCGCCGCTTCCGCGGTGGTGGGCCCAGCCATCTCCGAGCCAAAGCGCGTCACCACGTAGGTCCGGCTGCGCTTATCGGTGTCCAATTCCAACAACCCTTCCTTGGCGGCGTCTTCCAATAGCTCGCTGAACGTGCGGTAGCCATGGTAGGCTTCGTTGAAGCTCGGTTTCTTGCGCTTTATCGTGTCTTTGACCATCGACGACCAAAGCACCTCCTTATTTTCGCGGCGCAGAGCTAGGAGCGATTCCAAGAGCAGTTCGAATGCCTTGCGCTTGCCCTCCGGCACCTGCGCGCTAATGGATGGGCTGAGGGTCTTCGTCTTGCCGAGATCCTCGTAGTAGATGAATTCGTCGCAGTTGTCGCGCAGCAGGTCCGAGGTCGATTCCTGCATGCCCAGGCCGATGACGTGCTTGCCGTTCTCTTTGAGCTTGGAAACGAGCGGCGAAAAATCGGAGTCGCCGGAGACGACGACAAACGTGTCGATGTGTTCTTTGGAATATGCTAAGTCCATCGCGTCCACGCACAGCCGGATGTCGGCCGAGTTCTTGCCCGTCTGGGAACGTTTGGGGATTTCCACCAGCTCGATGGCGGCTTCGTGCAACGGGCCGGTGTATTGGCCGAACCGGCTCCAGTCGGCGTAAGCTTTTTTGGCGACGATCTTGCCCTTTTCGACGAGCCGCTCGAGGACGCGTGCGATCTCAAAGCGATCCCGCCGACCCTGAAAGCCAAGGGCCAGATTCTCAAAGTCGATGAACACGGCCAACGCGCGTTCGCCGTCAGGCATGCCGGATCCTTTCTGGAGATTTGTTCGCAAGTTAATGTAGCAAGTTTCCCGTTTAGCCGCGAGCCTACGGCGAGCGCGGGGCCCGCGCTCGCCGTAGGCTCGCGGCTAAACTTAGTTCGGTGCGAAGGTGAATGGACGGGCAGGAGCGTCTGCGCGTCGAGGTAGAGGTGGCAGGTCTGCGCGGGCCTCGCAAGCCGTGAAGCTTGCGGGATGGACGCGCATTCGCCATTAAGTTTGCCGCTAATTCGAAGCACCGCGCTCCCATTTAGCAGGCCCGAAATTAGCTGTGGCTCTTTGATGCGGGCTTTCAGATCGGCGAGCATTGCATGAGGGCCGCCGCACCCCTTTTCCACCAGCAGGCGCTCGCGTTCTTCCAGAACCGCCTTGTTGGACTCGATGAAAGGCGGCAGCGTCATGCCGTTGGTCTGCGGCTCTTGACCGGGACGTCGCAACGCGTGGCCCAGTAGCGTGCCATCGCTGACGATGAGAACATGGGCCGGCATTCCTCCCGTTTTCAGCGTGGTTTCAAGGCGCGCGCAATGGTTGGGACCGCGGACCAGGCTGCTCAGGGCTTCGAAAGCGATGTCGTCCGTCCGCGCCCGCTGAAGGATTTTCATCGATTGCCACGGCGTCTTTCGTGGATCGAGAGTCTCGATCGCCAGTTCGAGGATTCTCTCCGGTTGGCTTTCCAGTCCATCCAGCCGTTTGTCGAACAGCACAGCTTGGGCAACGAAGGCAACCGAGGCGGGAGCGGATGACGATTGAGTTTGCAAGTTGAGGCCGCCGGTCGCCAGCACCAACGTCACGGCGCCGAGCGGGACGAAGAGGGCGTGAAGGCGGGACATGGGAAGATTTTCCGGATTTGACGAAAGTTCCGTCGGAGGCTGGCCGAGTATAACGTCAGGCGACGAAGGGATAAAGCCGAATAGGGGGATCGTTCCATGAGGCGAAAAGCCGCAGCCTGGGTTATGTTGGCCGCCCTCGGGGGTCTGGGCGGATGTACATCCGGACCGGAAACGAGCGGGGGCTTCATGGCCCATAATGGCAAGCAATACGGTCCACCGAACGTGCCCGGCCTCGTTGGCCCGTATGGCCAGCCCGTGGCTATGGCGGCGCCTTACAACCTGGTCCCGCCGGCCTCGAACTACCAAGCACAACAGATGATGGCACACAGCGTGCCTCTGGACATGGTTCGGATGAACGGTTGCAACGGCCCGAACTGCGGCATTGGCGCCGCGGGCGGTGCTATGCCTCCTACCATGTTGCCGCGCGGCGGTGTGCTGTCGCCTCCAGGAATGCCGTACGCTCCTGGCGTGCCCGCCGGTCCCGCGGTAACGTCCGCCAGCTTCATGCAGAATCCCTACGGCGGCAGCGGCGTCGTCAACGCCAACATGCCCGCCGGCATGATGGCTCAGGGCGGCATCCAACTCGCTCAGGCTGGCCCCGGCGCCGCGCCGACGGCACAGGGCGTTCGCTTTCAGTCGCAGCGCACACAGGTCCGCTTTACTCGTCCTACAGGCATGAAAGTCTCCTGGTTCACGCAAGGTCCTGGCGGGCCGATGTATTCGACCACGCCGATCGAAGCCCCCGGCCGTTACAACTTCTCCCAGGCCGCCATTTATCGGCTCAAGCTCAGCAACATCGAAGGCCGGCCCGGTCTCGAAGTTTACCCGACCATGGAAGTCGTGCCGTGCAATCCGAAGACCGAGGCATTCTTGGCCCACAGCGCCGTCCCAGTCGAGTTCACCGCCGAGGACTTCAAGCAGATCGCCGATGGCAACTACGTCATCAAGGTCATCTACCTGCCCGATCCGCAATTCCAGGATTTGGCGGGCACCGGCACCGACGAGATCCTGTCGACGCGGCTCGAGCCGGGCGCCGATCCGATCCAGGAAGCTCTGCGTCGCGGCAGCATCCTGCTCGTGATCCGCATGGGCAACGTCGATCAGGAAGCCCCGAACACGCCGCCCTTGAACGCTCCGGGTCCGAACGCTTCTGCGATTCCGCAAATGATGATGCCTCCGGGCGGCGGCGGAATCCCAGGCGGCGTCGGCATCCCGGGAACGAGAATGGGCATCCAGGTGCCGTACTACGGCGTGCCCCAAACGCCGCCGAACGCTCCGAGTCATCCGCTGCTTCACGGCGGCAACGTTCAGGGCAGCAACATGCCGTCGGGCGCCACGAGTCCACTGTCGATTCCGAATGTGCCCAGCGTGCCGCTCTCCGGCAATGGCCTGAACCTGCCGAAGGCGCCGCCGGTGGATGCAGTGAACCCTGGCGTCCCAGTGGTGCCGACGAGCAAGGGTTCGCTGGATAATTCCACGGCGCCGGCGTTCCCACCGCCCGCACCGAGCACGACGCCGACTACGACGCCAATGCCGCTGCCGCCTCCGCCCACGAGCAGCCTGCCGGCGACGATGCCGACAACGAGCCAGCTTGCGACCGGCGCCGGCCAGTCACGTTAAGGAATCTGTCAACGAATCGGCCCGATCCCGCTACGGATCGGGCCGCGTTCGTTCCGATACATCTCGTAGGACGGATTTGCAATCCGTCCACCTCAGGAGGAGTTGCGCTCCGTCCATCCAAGGTCGGTTGGCAAAACCGTCCTACTTCTAGTTTGGGAACTCGGCAAATGCGACCAATCGTTGCCATCCTGAGCGTCCTCGGGCTCTTCGCCACCGTCAGCGCAGCCCCGGCGCAAACGCCCGGCCAGCCGTTCCCTCCCCGGCCACAGCCCGCCGTCCAATTGCCGCCGCTTCTGTATGTGAAATTGATCGGCCCCAAGGGAACGCAGACGACTTTCTATCGTGGCACCACCACTCCGCAGACTTTTGACTTGCCATGCACGATCGGTGTGCGACCCGGGTATTGCTGCCGTTTCGCAGTCAGCGGCATTCCCGGCTTCGGTAAAGAGGTGTTCTTCGCATCGCTTGAAGTCCACGGCAGCTTGATGCTCGCCAACGGCGTTCGCAACGCCGACTTCCCCGCCGCGCTTGTCTTCATCGATGACGATTTCGCCAAGGTCCGCTCCGACATCTCGCTCAAGAGGGTGATCGTTCTGGAGCGTCCCGAGACCGCGATCCCGAAGGCCAGCAAAGCCGACGACCCGCTCGAAGTCAACGTGCAGCCCAACCGCGATCCGATGGTCGAGGCGCGTGGCCGGGGGGCGCCGCTCTTGATTTTCAACATGGGTGAGCGGAGGTTTTCGGCGGAAGAATTAGCCGCCGAAACGGTGCCCGGATCGTTGCTGCTTCCGGGAGAGAAGACGCTGGGGATGCCGACACAAGGTCCGTGCCTGCCGTGGAACTGCTACCCGGTGTCCGATCCGATACTGGGCCCGATCAGCCCCGCGGAATTGATGGCGATTCCCGACGGCGGCGACGTGGGATTGCCCGCCGGGGTCACGCGAAATGGCAAGATCTTCGGACTCGATCCGAGCGACACCGTGGCCTCCTTCGCCGACAGCCAGGGCACGCGGCGGCTGGTGTGCTCCAACCGAGTGCATTTGTGCGTGCCGCGTTTCATTGTCATCAAGGCGGAAATCGCTCCTTCCACCCAAGTCGCCCTGCTCGGCGTCGGCGACACCCACGCATTCAATGCCCACGCAATGTTCAATGCCCGGCAACCGGTGCTGGAACAATCGCAACGGCAGATGCTCGAAGTCTTCGGCGGCCGCAACCGCGCGAGCGGCACGGTGCAGACGATAGGCACCGCGATCACCGGCCGCATCGACGGCGTGGACATCCGAGGCAGCTTGAGCGGCCCGCGCGGCATCGACGCCCAATGCCAAAAGCTCGGGCCGGAGCCGCCGGAGGGATGCCTCCTGGTCAACAAATGGCCCGATAAGTGCGGCGGCATTGTTGGAGACATCATTAACTTCACGCTGAGATACACCAATACCGGCGGCCGGCCCATCAGCACCGTCGTCCTTACCGACAGCCTGACCAACCGCCTGGAATACATGCCCGGCACCGCCAAGTCCGATCGCGATGCCGTCTTCACCACCCAGATCAACGACGCCGGCTCCCTGGTGCTGCGCTGGGAGTTCTCCGGCTCGCTGTTGCCGCGCGAGAGCGGCATCGTCACCTTCCAGGTCAAGATCCGTTAGAAACGGCATTATCCACACAACCGTTTAGCCGCGAGCCAACGGCGAGCGCCAACCGGGCCCCTTGCGTGGGATTTGCGTCATGCAACGGGTCCGGTTCGCGCTCGCCGCAGGCTCGCGGCTAAACGCGCCATTGACGAATGGCAATGGCCCGTGCATTGTGGAAGTGGGTTATTGTTTCTCACTTCGACCGGAGCGCGACGGCCATGCGGCAAATCTCTGCGGGACTGGCGATACTGTTCATCGGCAGCATGATCCTTGCCCAGGACGACGGCGACAAGATCGCGTCGGGCCTTGGCGTGGGCAAGATCTTGCCGGGTTCGTTCGATAGCCTCATCATTAACGGCAAATACAAGGGCAGGCAGCATTGCCTGGTGTGCGAGCACGGGCTGAATCCCGCCGTCGCGGTGTTCGCGCGCGAGCCCGGCGAAGGCAAAGACGGTCCGCTCAACGCACTTCTTTCGAAGCTCGACGAAGTCGTTGAGCGCCATCCGGATGAGAGCCTGGGCGCCTTCGCAATCATCCTCAGCCCCGATGCCAAGAGTTCCGCCAACAATCCCGACGAGACCGATGCCGCCAAGCTCGTCGAGGAAGCCCGTGCCCGCGACGAATTGGTCAAACGCCATTCCGCCCGCACCGAGAAGCTGAAATCCCTGGTCGTCGGCTGCCTCCTCCCGGAAGGGCCGAAGGGCTACAACATCAATCCTAAAGCCGAGGTGACGGTGCTGCTCTACGAACGTCACAAGGTAGTCGCCAACTTCGCCTTCGCACCGGGTAAGATGAGCGACGCGGACGTGGGTCGGATCGTCGCCGCGGTGGAGAAGATGGCGACGGGCAGCGCGGCGAAGTGATCGCTCCGCGACCCGGGTGACTCTTTTGGAGTCGGCTATGGGCGCTGCTGCTCTTGGAATAATTCTTAAGTACGCGATCTTTCCTTTAGCACTGATCCTTCTCTCGTTCGTCGCCTTGACAATAGTTCGGACACTCAACGGACGGCGCATCATATATGGGATCAGGCATCCACAGCGCTTAACGGCAGGCAGGAACTGTCCGAACTGCGATCGCGACATCGGCGTTTGGGCGGTCCTCTTCGCCGATCCGCTCATTCGAATCTGGTGCCCGCATTGCACATCATGGCTTACGTATAGGAATGCTCTGGACCTCAACCTCGTCCGTCTATCTGTCGCGTTGATTGCAGCCCTGTTCGTTCTTTATCGATTGCGGACGTTTATCCCGTTGCCCTATTTTCTCGAGGTGAACATTCTCGCGTTCTTAATCGTGGCCTTCGTTACTTGGATTCTTGCTGCTTTACCCACCGCGCTGTTGTTGCGGAGTACCCGGCAACTCGAAATTCTCTACAGGGGACGCAGACCCGATTAACGAGGGTCAACATCGCTTGCATTTCATGAATCTCACAAATCTCTTGGGTTTCTCGAGTCGCTTGGCTCCCTTGGCTCTCTCGAGTTTCTTGAATCTCATAAGTTGGACATCTGTTAGATTTAAGCGTGTGGTGTGACGTGAGATGATGATGAAACGCCTGAATGTGCTTCCTTAACAGGGATTCGGCCCGTTCAAGTCAAAAAACCTGCTCGTGTCATGGTATTTCGCTCCCAGTTCCGCCGCGAAGTCCGCATCGCTTTTCATGTCGCCGACCACCACCAGATGGTCGCGTGCCAAGCGGTGACGTTCCATGAGCATTACGCCTAACCCCGGAAACGGCTTCCGGCAGAAGCAGCCGACCGGGAACGCGGGGTGGGGGCAGTAGGCGATGTCGGCAACCGGCAGCTTGAGCAGCTCGACGGTGCGGCGGAAAGCGGCGTCGGCGGCCTCGCGCGACAGCTTTGCGGAAGCGATGCCGCTTTGGTTGGAGACGAAAAACAAGAGGTAGCCGGCATCGATCCAGCGGGCCAGCGTGTCGCGCCGGCCGGGGAGCAGCTCGACGTCATCGGGATCGCGGGGATAGATTTCACCGCTCCGCGTTCTCCGCAAGGTGCCGTCCACGTCCAAGAGCAAGCCTTTGCGCGTGTGGCCGGGATCGACTTGGCGCACGAACGGGATTGGATCGACGGCCGAGAATCCTTCGTCAAGGGCGGGCGTCTCATAACTTCCAATCCAGCGCGCCAGCGCTGCCGGGGGCGGCAAATTCGGATCGGTTTTTGCCAGTACCTTCATGTCGTCGGGGCCGAGCAACTTGTCGTATTTCCGCAACATACGGATGACGATGTTGATCCGAGCCTCTCCGGGCGGGGTCTGAAGGTTTCGGCAGCGGACCGGAACGCCGTGCGCATGAGCAACCGCGATCACCGGAGCGCGTGAGAGCCTGCTTGGGTAAGTATTGTCGAGAACGACTCGATTGCGGCCGGAGGCTAAGTGCTCGCGGAGGCGTGGAATCAAATCGTCGAGTTTGCCACCTTCGATGTCGCGATTGAGCCGGACGTAGCCTTTGTCGACGTACTCTGAGACCAGCTGCGATTTGCCCGCGCCCTGGATGCCCATGAGGATGACGACCTCAGGCTTGTCTCCCGGCCCTGCGCCCGCTCCTAGAGTCGGCAGGCCAACAGGCGTCGCCGTTGGTGTTAAGGCGCTCACGGCGTCGGGACCCGGCGTGAACGGAAACTTCACGCTGAGTGCGGTTCGGTCGCTCACATCCAGCTTGATTCCAAGTGCGGCCAGCGACGAACGAACGCTCTCGACTCGCGTGGCGCCGCTGAGCGGCACGACATGAGGAGCGGCATCGAGCAGCGTCGCCAGCGCGATCTCGTGCGGCGTGGCTTTGTGGCGTTCAGCCAGCGGCGCGAGAACCTTGTCCTTGGCAAGACGGGCGACCTTCGCATAGCCTCCGAGCGGGCGATGCGCCAGGAAGGGAACGCCCTTTTGTCGCGTCAGCTCGACCATGCCATCGGTGGCCGACTTGCGATTGAGCACGCTCAATTCGTTTTGCACAGCGGCGATCGGGAAGTGACGCATCGCTTGCTGAAACTCGCCGGGCCCAATGTTGCACAGTCCGAGGTGCTCGACCTTGCCTTGTTTCTGCAATTCCGCCAGGGTTGCAAGAATCTCTTCGAAAGGCACTTGTGGATCGCGCGCGTGCAGTTGCAGCAGAAACAGGCGCTCGACGCCGAGTGCTTCCAAGCTCCGGTCAACGGCTTTGCGGAGCTGTTCGGGTTTGCCGCGCGGCATCCAGCGGCCTTTCGGGCGGGCGAGGCCGACTTTCGTAAGAATTCGGACCTCGTCGCGAGGGCCTTTCCACGAGTCGAGTGCGGCGCGTACGAGGCGTTCGCCGTAGTGGAGATCGGATTCGTCGAGGCAGTAGACGTCGGCGGTGTCGAGGATGCGGATGCCGTAGTCAAGCGCGAAGTGAATGACGGCGACGGCGTCCGCTTCGGAAGGCCGGCCCTCCGTACAAAGGCGCAATAAACCGAGCCCGAGCCGGCACTTCAGGTCGCCGAGAATAGTGACGGCCTTTGGTGTGCTTGGCGGACTCTTTGGTTTCCCAGATTTGGATTTATCTTCTTCGGATTTGTTTCGGATTTCGCGTTTCGACATTCGAATTTGCGCGGTTATTCGCCGACGTACGGCATCAGCGCCATGAACCGGGCCCGCTTGATCGCGTCTTTGACCGCCCGCTGGAAAGCGGCGCAGTTGCCGCTGCGCTTGCGGCTGAAGAGCTTGCCCTGGCTGGTACACATCTTCTTGAGGCCCTGGACGTCTTTGTAATCGACAAACGCGGGCCGCGGACAGCCTTCCTTCGTGCAAAACCGGCACCGATTCTTGCGGCCACGACCCAGCTTCTTGCGAACCATGCGGGAACCTCCAGAAAGATGCAAAGCGATAATGTACAGCTTGGCTTGTCGTGAGGCAAGAATGGAACGCAGATGAACCGGATACGCACAAGCCCGCACGCGAGTCTTCGAACGCGCGGGATCCTGTCGGTACCCCGCGCGCTCGAAGACTCGCGTGCGGGCTTGTAGTGATCCATCTGTCGCCGTGTTTCGTTTCTTGGTACGCTTGCTCCATGTTGACGACGGAAGGAACCTCGGGAAATCGCGCCCGGTTGGCTTTGATTTTGCTGCTGGCGATCAACTTCTTCAATTACGTGGATCGTCAGGTATTGGCCGCCGTGGAGTCCGAGATCGAGAAGACGTTCTTTCAAGCCGGCGAATACGACCGAAACGACGATGTCACCCGCGCGATGATCGAGGGCGCTTTGGGTTCGCTCAACCTTGCGTTCATGATCTCTTACATGATCGCCGCGCCGATCTTTGGCTTTCTGGGCGATCGCATGGCCCGCTGGCTGTTGATCGGCATCGGCGTTTTGATGTGGACGGCGGCCAGCGGCGCTTCGGGCCTGGCCGGCAGCTTTACGATACTTTTTCTCACGCGTTGTTGCGTCGGCGTCGGCGAAGGGGCATACGGACCGGTGGCGCCCACGATCATCGCCGATCTATATCCAGTCGAAAAACGCGGGCGGAAGCTTGCCTGGTTCTATGTGGCCATCCCTGTCGGCAGCGCGTGCGGCTACATTCTGGGTGGCCGGACCTTTGCGCTCACGAACGATTGGCGCTGGGCATTTTACATTGTGGTGCCGCCTGGAATCTTGCTGGGTCTTTGGTGCTTTCTGATGCGCGATCCTCCGCGCGGGCAGTCCGACGACGCCACGCCAAAGAAGAAAGTTACGATTAAGGATTACTTGATGATCCTGAAGACGCCTTCATATGCGCTCAATACCGCTGGGATGACCGCCATGGCCTTCGCTTTGGGCGGGATTGGCTTTTGGATGCCGCGTTACATCCGAGATCGCATTGTGAATCCGCTTGAGTCTGCTGGAACAGTTCTTTCCGTACAGGAGAAAGCGGACATCCTCGCCGACGTGAACTTTCATTTCGGCGTCATCGTGGCCATCGCGGGTTTGACCGCGACTATCGCCGGCGGCTGGCTGGGGGATGCTCTGCGCAGCCGGTTTTCCGGTTCTTACTTCTTGGTCTCGGGGGCCGCGATGATCTTGGGCGTGCCCTTCGTTTTGCTGGTGCTTGCGTTGCCGTTCCCACTGGCGTGGGTGTTTGTATTTCTGGCGTGTTTTTGCTTGTTTTTCAACACCGGGCCGACCAACACCATATTGGCAAACGTCACCCATCCGGCGGTGCGCGCCAGCGCATTCGCGCTGAATATCTTCATTATCCATGCTCTGGGCGACGCTGTTTCCCCCACAATCTTGGGGGTAATCAATGGCTATACGCGGAACATGAACGTCGGCTTCATGGCGGTGACGGCGATGTTCTTGGTCGGCGGGATTTGTTGGCTGCTCGGCGCGCGTCATCTCGAGCGCGACACCACCTTGGCGCCAGGGCGTCTTCACTAGAAGGCGGTTTCAGCGGACGGGCGCGGATCACAACAACTCGTTCGATCCGCGCGCTTCCGCCCGATCCGCGTTTATCCGCGTTCCCTCTTGCCACGGAAACAAAAAAACGCCGTCGCTCCACTTGCGACGGCGTCCGTTGGGAATGATCCGATCGAATGAGTGAGAAACCCGGGCGGAATTACTTGAGGATTTTCTTCAAATCCCCCACCACCTTCTCGACGGCGGCGGTGTTGAGTTCGCCCTTGCGAAACGTATGGTTCGCCTCAACGGTGCGCTTGTTGTAAAGCACGACGGTGACGTCCGCGTCCTTGGCAATTTTGTAATCCTTGGGACCGGCGACATTGTCAACGGCGAAGACCAGTTTCTTGAGGCCTGCCTTCTCCGCCACTTTCTTGAGCTTGTCGGCCGCCCCCTCCTCGTCCGTCAGGAAGGTGACAAAACTGCACATGCTCTTGTCCTTGTTCTCAACGGTTGCGGCGTCAATCTTCTTGACCAAACTGGTCAAGGAGTCGCTGGCTTCGCGCGCGAAGATCATAGCGACCGGGCTTCCGCCGGAACTTCAGACCAAGCAGTTCTTCTTGCCGGCCTGCGACCCCGTCAAATTGAGCGGGTGGAACGGCGTGGGGTGTTCGCCGACTTGCAGGCCAGATTTCAGAGCGTCTCCTGCCCAGCCGCTGGCTGTCACCAGCGCGGCGAGCATGAGGCCCCCCACAGCTAAGCGATGTTTCATCGTAAACCTTGCCTCCTAGTGGAATTGGAGTTACGGGATCATTCCCAAACCTTTTCATAGGTTTAGGCTTTTAGACGTACGGGACAATGATTCGTTTCAAACTTTTTCAGGCGTAGATTCAGTCGCAGTCTGCGGCGTGATCGCAACACGGCCCGCTTCCCCTTCGGCGCCTTCAACACGAACCTCTGTAGCGACAAAGCGACGGATGACTTCGACATTTGTTAAGAAATGCTGAGTAAGGGACGCAACCGGAAACCTTGAAGGCTCTTGCGCCAAAGCCAACGGCAAAAGAAGCTGGTCGGCGCTGTGCGCATCCACGCCCAAAATCTCCGCGTCGAGATACGTTTCCACTTGCTGGGCGGCTTCATCGGCGACTTTCTCGGCCGGTTTGCCGCGCTCGCCGAGAGCGAAAAAAGAAGTCGGCGCCGGCTTCGTGTTCAGCTCCAGAAAAAGGACCGTTCCCGGACCGTGCGGCCACGCCTCTTCACGAATATCAACCGGCAGCTTATAGCGTGAAAGCCGCTGGCGCGCGCGGTCGGCCTGGCGACGGGCGATGCTTGCGGGCAATCCGGCAGCGATACTAAGGCCGGTAATGTGAGTCACTTCGCCGAGTGACTCCAGTTGAAGGCCGCCGATCCGCGCGCTCGGTGAAATACTCGCATCGATGAGTCCACCGCCGCGCGGAAAGAAGCCCGGCCGATGCAGACGGAGATCGATGTTGATACCGAGTTGAGCCAAGTACGCGCGCCAAGTGACTTCGAGAAAATGGAAGCACGGACTGGCTTTGACATGCGTGCCGCCCTCGATCATGACGGTGCTTGGCGCCTGGGCGCGGGCCAGCGGAAGGTAGACGGTATGGAGGACGAGTGCCGTTGCACCGGCGGTGCGAATGGGGAAGTGATAGGTTCCGGGAACGACCGCGCCGGGTTCGAAGACGAGGTCAATGCTGCCAAGGCTCGCGCCGCGCATTTTCGCCTGACCGATGGCGGCTGATGCTTGGACGCTCATTAGGTGCTGCGGTTGCAGCCCTGGCTTTGACCGCCGCGCGCGGATATTGCGAAGATGAAACGCCTTGCCCGTGATGAGCGCAAGCGCGAGGCTGGTGCGCAGAATCTGCCCGCCGCCCTCGCCGTGAGAACCATCGAGTTCGATCATGCTGGCCATGATACCAGGACGTGTCAGCTACCGGTGAAGTTCGCCATAGAACGCGGATGAACACGGATTTTTCTGATTCACGCGGATTTTTCGGATCCGCGCGCATCCGCTTGATGCGCGTCAATCCGCGTTCTATTTCTGGCCGCTCGCGCGAACAGAAGTCATGCCGGCTTGGACGGCGAGGCAGGGGCTATGGCTGGCGCGAGCCAGATCTTCGAGCGTCGGTTCGCCGGTGTCGCCGCCTGCCGGCGAACGGCTCGTGCGAATCACTAGCAGACGTTGCACACGATTGGCGCCTTCGTCCTCCACGAACGAGCGATGGCCGAGCGTGTTCTCGCATTCGTTCCGGGCGCCGATGACGAGAAACTCGCCAGGGGCCACGGTGACTTCCCAGCTCACGTTCTTGAACGTTCGACAGGGACGATCGACGTTCATCGTCCATGTCGATTTATCCGGATCGGGCTGGTAGGGGAACATGGTCTCGCCCGTCTCGACTTTAGGCGTAAAGCACAATCGTGTTTTGCCGTCCGAAGTAAGGACGGCGGTGACGTCGAGACAAAAGCGGGCCTGGATGAGCGTGAATTCTTGGGCTCGCGATTCTTGATGCACGGTGAACGTGGTCTGGAGTTTGTCGCCGCCGAGGATTTGCGTGACCGCATGACCGGAGAGAACCAGCCGGCGGCGCGGATTGATGCAGGCCCGCGGCGATTTGAGCAGTGTCTGCAATCCGGCCGGCGTGCCGCCCACAAGTTGGCCGACGCGATAGCCGTTTTCCTCGACGACGCCTTTACGCTCGATGTCGACGATCATCTCGTCGGTGTGCGTCCACAGCTCTTTGTTGAGGAAATCGTCGCCGAGAGGGCGTTCGATGAGGGCGACGTCGACCTGCACGACATTGGCGTCGAGCGCCGGCGCGCGCGTGCGTTTGAGCCAGCTCGTCGCCTTGCTGGTGTCCTGCAAGACGGCGCAGCCTCCGAGACCCAAGAACAACAAAGGCGCAACGCGCAGCCAAGAACTTTTGGTCACAAAGGTTTCCGCACTCCCCCGATTTTGGAAATGAAGGCGGAGGACCATATCGCGGCGTGAAAGCGCGGTCAAGGCCAAACCGCTTGTCTGCGTCCGCGATTCTGGTAGTTTGGGAGAACCCGGCTTGCGGATTGGAGGGTATTGAAGATTAGTAGCCGCAGCCTTCAGGCTGCGAATCTCCGCAGGTTGAAACCTGCGGCTACGAATTCTGGAATGCGTCTAACACCTGGAGGCAATCATGTTCAAGGAGCTTTTCAATCTCAACGGCAAGGTGGCTCTGGTGACGGGCGGCAGCAAGGGGCTTGGCAAGGCGATGGCCCGCGGACTGGCGGAAATGGGCGCCGACGTCGTGATTTCCAGTCGGCACGAGGAGGAACTGCGGCCGGCCCTCGACGAAATTGTCCGCGACACCGGCCGCAAGGGGCGCTTCATCGTTGCCGACATGGCTAAGCGCGCCGATGTCCGCAAGCTGGCGCAGACGGCCCTCGAGCAGATGGGCAAGATCGACATTCTGATCAACAACGCCGGCACCAACGTTCCGCAGCCGATTGATCAAATCAAGGATGAAGACTGGGACCGCGTCATGGAGATCAACTTGAATTCGATCATGGTGCTGACGCGCGCCCTCGTTCCTCAAATGAAGACGCGGCGGTGGGGACGCATCATCCACATCTCATCCGTCATGGGCTTTGTCTCCAAGGGAGGCCGCAATATCTATTCGGTGACGAAGTCGGGGCTTCTCGGTTTCGCGCGGGCGACGGCTTTGGATCTTGGCGAGCACGGCATCACTGTCAACTGCCTGGCGCCTGGACCGTTTCTGACTGATCTTCCCGGCAAGCTGCTTTCGGCCGAGGAAAAAGCGAATTTCGCCCGCATGACCGCAATGAACCGTTGGGGGGAACCGAAGGAGTTGGTAGGCCCCGCGTTGCTCTTGGCGACGGAAGCGGGCAGCTACATCACCGGCGCGACGCTGATCGTCGACGGCGGCTTTACATTACAGTAGGTCCGGCGAGCCGAGCCGGACCCATGGAGGCCGAGGTGAACGGGTCCCGCTCGGCTCGCGGGACCTACGAATTTCCGCGGAGAACACCATGAGACCGTTCCGTTGGTCTTTTCCCTTGCTTGCATTTCTTTTCGCTGGACCTGTTTGGGGACAGGAAGCCAAAGCTACACCGACGCCGGTTCCCTACAAGCTGACCGACACGCAGCATGTGATGGTGCGCGTCAAGATCAACGGCAAGGGGCCGTTTAACTTCATTGTCGATACCGGCGCTCCCATGGTCATTATTTCGACGCCGATCGCCAAGAAGCTCGGTTTGGAAACTGACGCCAAAGGTTGGGCGACTGTCGACACGCTGGAATTGGAAGGCGGGCTGAAGCAGGAGAAATTCAAGTGCCTGGTGACCTCGCCGTTTCAACTTGAGGGGATGAACGGTATGGGCCTAGCGGGGGTCGAATTGCACGGCATTCTCGGCTACATGCTGCTTGCCCGATACCGCATGGAATTCGACTTCACCAAGGACAAGATGAATTGGACCGCCCTCGACTTCAAACCGCCGCCGCCCGAAGCAATCGCCGGCAAGGGCAATCCCACCGCGGGATTGGAAATACTTGGGGGCTTAATGAAGTTCCTCGGCGCCATGGCTGGTATGAAACCCGCTGAGGCGCCGCTGCCGCGCGGCTTCGTCGGCCTGGAATTAGCGGAAGCCAAGGACGGCGTGGAGGTCAAGGCGATACTCCCGCAGAGTCCGGCCGGGATGTCCGACGTCAAAGCGGGCGATCGCTTGGTGGCCATCGGCGACAAGGATATCAACACGTTTCAGGACGCGCAAAAACAAACCGCCCGCGTGCTCCCAGGTCAGGAGGTTCGGTTAACCGTACTGCGTAATGGAGAGAAAAAAGAAATCAAAATCAAAGCGGGGGAGGGACTGTGATGAAGCAACAATGGATATTCCTGACATTTGCCACGACATTACTTTTGTCCGCAAATGTCCGAAGCCAAGAAAAAAGCGACGATCCGAAGCCCGAAGTCAAGCCGGTCACGGTCCCTTTTGAGCTTCTCAAGACGCAGCACATGGTGGTTGAGGCGAAGATCAACGGCAAGGGTCCGTACCGGCTCATCTTCGATACGGGAGCGCCGATCAATCTTCTCAACAACAAAGTCGCAAAGGAAGCGGGTCTTTTTCCGAAGAACTTCAAGGCGCCGCCTTTCGCATTCTTCGGCTCGATGGGACAGTTCAAGATCGGCAGCCTTGAAGTGGGCGATTTGAAGGCGGAAAACCTCAACTGCATGGTGATGGATCATCCTACGGTCAAAGCGATCTCCGACGCCTTGGGTCCCATCGAAGGCATCGTCGGCTTTACGTTTTTCGCCAAATACCGGATGACGCTGGATTACCAAGCAAAGACGATGTCATTCGTGCCGGTGAACTACCGGCCGGTGGACATGATGGAAGCGATGATGAAGATGATCATGTTTAGCCGGCAAGAACGCCGCGTTGCCGCTCCCATGGTGCTGGTCGGCATCCAAGTGGAGAAAAAGGCCGACGATATGGATCCCGGGGTCACCATCAAGGAAGTGCTTGCCGAGAGCCCCGCCGCTAAAGCAGGGTTGAAGCCGGGCGATCGGCTGCTGACGCTCGATAGCCGATGGACGGATAGCGTGGTCGATACGTACATCGCCACGAGTCAACTGCGTCCCGGCGCCGCGGTCGTCGCCGATTTCTTGCGCGACGGCAAACGGATGGAAGCGAAAGTGAACGTCCGAGCCGGAATCTGAGACAGAGAGGCGCCCGTCATGTCCAGCGTTATTGCTGAATCTTCGCCCAAAAAGCGTTCCTGGAAGCGGCGGTTTGCAGCGCCGTTGATCGCGCTGACGGTGCCGATATTCCTCCTCGTATTGCTGATCCTTTGGGATCGGTTCGACTGGGATCCGGCCGCTCAAATGCCGTTGGGCATGGCATTCTTCTTTAGCATGTTGCTGGCGATTGTTGTCATCGTGATCTGGTGGCTGTTCTTCTCCGGTTTCTCTTGGCTGACCCGGCTAAGCGTGTTCTGCGTGATCCTTGCGGTTCCGATCGGCGCCAGCCGTATCATTCGCAAGGTCGATTTCAAGGGAAACATGACGCCGGTTTTCTTTTTCGTTTGGCAAGACAGCCCGGGCGCGCACTTTGGGTCGAGCATGGCTCCACGAGGAGAGCAAGACGGCCTTCCCGCAATCGACCTTTCGATTTCTGCGCAGGATTTTCCTCGCTATCGAGGAGTGAACGTCGATGGCCACGCTTACGCTCCTTTTCTGGCTACCGACTGGGTGTCCCAGCCGCCGAAGGTGCTCTGGAAGCAGCCGTGCGGCGGCGGCTACTCGGGGTTCGCGGTGGCCGGCAATGTCGCGGTGACGATCGAACAGATTGGCGGCGACGAAGCTGTGATCTGTTACGACCGGGACACGGGACGAGAACGCTGGCGGTTTGCCTATCCAGCGTCGTTCGAGCAGACGCCAAACATGGGCGGCGACGGTCCGCGCTCGACGCCGACCATCGCCGACGGCGACGTGTACAGCCTGGGGGCCAAGGGCGATTTCGTCTGCCTCGAAGGGGCGACCGGCAAGCCGCGCTGGAAGACCAACATTCTCGACGACGCGAAAGCCGAGATCCTCACCTGGGGAATGACCGGTTCGCCGTTGATCGTGGGCGACATGGTGATCGTGAATCCGGGCATCGCGCTGGAAAAGAACTTCGGCAAGGCGGTGGTCGCCTACGATCGCAAAACCGGCAACATTCGTTGGGCCAACGGGACGCTCAAAGCTGGCTACAGTTCGCCGCAGCTAGCCAAACTCGCAGGGGTCGAGCAGATTGTGCTCTTCGACGGCGCCGCCCTCACGGGAATCAGTCCGAAAGACGGCAAGAGGCTCTGGGAGCAGTTCTGGCACACCTTCCAAGACATGAACATCGTCCAGCCGGTCGTTCTCTCGGGCGATCGCGTGTTCATCTCGACGGAAACAACGAACGGTTGCGCGATGTTCAAGGTGAGCGAAGACGGCGGTAAGTTTTCTGTCATTGAAGTCTGGAAGAACAGGCGGATGTATTCACGCTTCGCCAACCCTGTCGCTCACAACGGGCACATCTATGGCTTGACGAACGGCAAGCTGGTTTGCCTGGCCGACGACACGGGCGTCCAAAAGTGGAAGGACGGCGACTACGGCAGCGGCCAGCTGCTGATCACGGGGGACACGTTGATCATCAGCGATGAAAGCGGCACGGTCCATCTGGTCGCGGCCGATCCGACCCAATTCCGCGAACTCGCCCAGTTGGAAGTGCTCAATAGCAAGACTTGGAATACTCCTGCCCTCGCTGGACAGCAACTGTTCGTGCGCAATCACTTGGGGATGGCGTGTTTGGAACTTCCCCGCAAGTAAACGTCCCGCCGGACGTGAGATTCAACTCTATTGCCGGTATATAAGATGAAAGTTATAATTTTGCTTGCGACTCACTTACCTCACCTTTAGGATGGGGCGTGTTCGGTGAGTTGCCTGTTTTTCTTGGGGGGTTCCATAATGTTCAACATCTGGGGCGTAAAGCAGAGGTTTTGCGACGGCCTATCCCGCCGCAACTTCTTGAAGATCGGTGCGTTCGGCACGGGTTTGACCCTGGCCGACATGTTGCGGAGCAAGGCACGCGCCGAAAACAACACAGCGCCGGCGACATCGACCAACAAAGCCGCCATCATGATCTACCTGCCCGGCGGTCCGTCGCACATGGATATGTACGACTTGAAGCCGCAGGCGCCGGCGGAATATCGCGGTGAATTTCGGCCGATCGCCACCAACGTCGCGGGCGTGCAAATCTGCGAGCATTTCCCGCGGCAGGCACGCATGTTCGACAAGTTGGCGGTCGTCCGCTCGATCGTCTCGGTCGACGAGCACTCCGACTCGCTCGTCATGACCGGATATAGCGAGAACACCAATCGCACCGCTCACCATCCGTCGATCGGCGCCGTCGTCTCGCGGATGCGCGGCAGCGCCAACCCGGACATTCCGCCTTTCGTGAGCCTCTACGGCATGACGATCGGCAATGAGCCCGGCTTCCTCGGCGTCTCCCATCGCCCCTTCACGCCGAATGGCCCCGGCCAGGCCAACCTAAGCCTTCCCGGCGGGGTGACCATGGACCGCAGCCGCGATCGCCGCGCTTTGCTGGACAGCCTCGACGATGTTCGCCGCGACATCGATGCCTCCGGCGCGATGCGCGGCTTGGATGCGTTTAGCGTTCGCGCGTTCGACATGGTCGCTTCCGGGGCGGCGCGCCGAGCGCTCGATCTCAACAACGAAGAGCCGCGCGTTCGCGATCGCTATCGCGGGATCGAGCAATTCTTGACTGCGCGCCGCCTGATCGAAGCCGGCGTGGGCTGCGTCACCTTGGCTTACGGCGGCTGGGACACGCATGACCGCAACTTCGTGACGCTGCGCCGCCAGCTTCCGGAGCTGGACCGCGGCCTTTCCAACTTGATCCAAGATCTGTGCGACCGCGGCATGGATCGCGACGTCGTCACCGTGGTCTGGGGTGAATTTGGCCGCACTCCGCGCGTCAACGGCAACGCCGGCCGCGACCACTGGTCGCCGGTCATGTCTGCGATGGTCGCCGGCGGCGGCTTGCGCATGGGCCAAGCAATCGGCTCTTCCAGCGCCCGCGGCGAGGTTCCGCGCGAGGGCCGCGTCACCGCCCCGCGCCTGCTCAGCACCGTCTATCGCGCTCTGGGAATCGACCCGGCCACCACGTTCCCCAATCAGACGGGTCGGCCGATGTACGTTCTCGACGACCGCGAACCGATCACGGAATTGCTTTAGGACGAGAGATGCGCTTCACGAAGATGCAGGGCACGGGCAACGATTACATTTACCTCGATTGCATCCACAATCCGCCGCCCAAAGACCCCGCGGAAATGAGCCGGAAGATCGCCGACCGCCATTTCGGCGTGGGCGCCGACGGCTTGATTCTCGTCTGTCCATCCACCCAAGCCGACGCCCGCATGCGGATGTTCAACGCCGACGGCAGCGAGTCGGAGATGTGCGGCAACGGCGTCCGGTGCGTTGCCAAGTACGTGTATGATCACGGTATCGCCAAGAAACCAACTCTGACAATCGAGACCGGCCGCGGGGTCCTCACGCTGGAGCTGGAACTTGGCGGCGGCAAGGTTCGGCAAGTCCGCGTCGACATGGGCGAGCCGATTCTCGAAGGGTCTAAGATACCGACGACACTGTCCGGGAATCCGCCGCGCGAGGCGCCGTTGCCGCGTTTCGATTTTCGCGTCACCTGCGTGTCGATGGGCAATCCGCACTGTGTCACTTTCGTGAACCAGATCACCGATCAGATGGTGCTCGGCATAGGCCCCAATATTGAGGTCGATGCTCTGTTCCCGCGACGCACCAACGTTGAGTTCGTGAAGGTGAACCGGCCCGACGACATCACCATGCGCGTATGGGAGCGCGGCTCGGGCGAAACGCTCGCCTGCGGCACGGGGGCTTGCGCCGTTTGTGTCGCCGGGGTTTTGACGGGCCGCACGCAACGGAAAATCACCGCGCATCTTCGCGGCGGCGACCTGCTTCTGGAATGGTCCGAGAGCGACAACCACGTCTATATGACCGGCCCGGCAGTCGAGATCTTCAGCGGCGAGTGGCCGGATTGAAATCAGGACGATTCACTGAATCATGAAGATTCTGAATCATGAAGATTCGCAGTCCTTTGGTCATCAAGTGGATCTCCCTTTTAGGCGCCTGGCTCATCAAGGTCTACATGGGCACGATCTGCGTTCGCGTTCGATCTCTCGTTGGCGAATTCGATCCGCGCCACAAGAACCTTGAAGGCCGTTTCATCTACGCGTTTTTTCACGAAGGCATCCTGCTGCCGTGCTCGCTGTTCGCGCGGCGGAACATCCACGTCCTCATCAGCCAACATGCCGACGGCGAATTGATCGCGCGCGTTTGCGGGCACTTAGGCTTTAGCACGATTCGCGGCTCCACGACGCGCGGCGGCGCCCGAGCCTTGCGCCAAATGATCGACGTGGGCCGCACCGGCCATATCGCGGTCATTCCAGACGGTCCGCGCGGCCCGCGCCGCCACGTCGAGCAGGGGCTGATTTATCTTGCCGCCCGCACCGGCATGGCGATCGTTCCGGTTGGCATCGGTTACCGCAAGCCCTGGCGTTTGCCCACCTGGGACAAGTTCGCCATTCCCCGCCCCTTCAGCGAAAGTTGGGCGCTGGCGGCGGAGCCAATCGCCATTCCGACGGACTTGGAAAAAAAGCAACTCGAAGCATTTCGCCTGTCCGTCGAAGCCGCTCTCAACCGCATCAACGAAATAGCGGAACGTGTGGCGAACCGATGAGTCGGTTTGACCCATTTTGGAAATCGCCTTAGATTAACGAAGGGTGCCGTCTGTTTGCTCTTGCATCGCGAAAGGTTCGACGCTATCGTCCCCCCTCCCGTGTCGGAATATGAACATGTTCAGGCCCATCGGCGGCGCCTAGCGCTTTGGGTGCGCCTGGCATTAGTGGGAATCGCGCTGGGACTGGTGGTTGTTTTCGGCATCGCGCTCAGGCTTAACCCGAATCAAGGGGATCGGGTTTGGCTAAATGAAACACACACGCAGCTTGGACTGCCTGACTGCACATTCAAGTCGCTGACCGGCTTGCCTTGCCCGTCGTGCGGCATGACCACCAGCTTTGCTTGGTTGGTTCGCGGCAACGTGTGGAACTCGCTCCGGGCCAACTTCGTCGGCACCTTGCTCGCCCTGGTGGCCCTAGCTTATATCCCATGGGGATTCTTGTCCGCCGCCAAGGGACGGCTTTTGGGCATCGGTTATTGGGACGTTTGGCTCATCCGCTTGGTGCTCGGCTTCTTTGTTCTGATGTTTGTCCGCTGGGGCGTCGTGCTCGCCCTAACGACTTTGGAATAGGTCCGGTTTGGAGTAGGTCCGGCGAGCCGAGCCGGACCTTAACGCACTCATGGAGGAGTGATCATGGCCGCCGCAAAGCCCAAAATCAGGCGTTTCGAATTGTGGACTATTGCGATCCTGGGCCTGACGTGGCTTGTGATCGGCTGCAACCCGGCCACCCTCAATTACCTCTTGATGCCGTTCTCCGACGACCGCGTGCCGCCGGAGTGCAAATTGGCGTCGAAGGACAAGGAAGTCCAAGTCGCCATCATGACCACGTTTGCCTACTTGCAGACCCAACCTGAGCTGCTTCCCGTCGAAATGGAATTGAGCGAAAAGCTCGCCCAGACTTTGCGTGAACGCTGCAAGGACAACAAGGAAAAGATCAAGATCATCCCCGCCGCCAAGGTGAAGAGCGCCGTCAACGCCGCCGGTCAAGCCGTATCGCCGCACGAGATCGGCAAGCAGCTCAAGGCCGACTACGTGATCAGCCTCGAGATTAACAACATGACTCTCTACCAGCGCGGCAGCAGTCAGACGCTGTATCGCGGCAACACGGAGATCAACGTCAACGTGTTTGAAATCGCCAAACCGAACGGCGAAGCCAGGATTTGGGGTCCAAAGATCTATAGCTGCGAATACCCCGGCTCGCGCGGTCCGATTTCCGCGACAGACTCGAGCTGTCAGGCGTTCCGAGCGATATTCATGAACAAGATTGCTCGTGACATGTCGCGCTACTTCAGTAGCTCAGCACCCGACGAAGACCGCCGCATGAACGATTAAGCGCAATGCCGTTCACGTTTCGCGCATGCCAACAAGGCAATCGAAAATGCAAGTCGGAAAAACTAGGACGAACCTTCAATCGGCTGTTTGACCACCAGTTGAAGGTCACGCCATAAGCCCGGCGACACGTCTAACCCAGCATGAGAATTGACCGTCGCGATGGCGTCTGCAGGAGTCAAGTTGAAGGCCATCGCGAGTGCCGCAGCCGATATAGCGGGCGAGCGACTGATGCCGCCGCCACATATTACCAGAGTCGAAATCCTGTTTTCGAGCAGCTTAGCCAACGTATGAACAGCCAGGAGCAAAAGATTATTGTCGTTGCCGCTGCCATCGACTAAAGGAAATCGGCAGTAAATCAATTCGCGCGGACAAGCCAGGGGCGGCTCTTCGATCGCTAGCTGCACAATGGCCCGTATCCCCGCTTGATGGACCTGTTTGAAATCTCGCCCATCGCCGGCGTGCCCAATCCAAAGGCAATGAGGAATGATTTGCTTCATGGCCGTTCGCTCTCCTTGTCCGCGCCCAACCCCCGCTGTAGAATTCTACAATCCTCAGGGGCCGTAGCTCAACTGGGAGAGCGCAGCGTTCGCAATGCTGAGGTTAGGGGTTCGATCCCCCTCGGCTCCAATTCTCCTTCTCGATCGGCGACGTTGGGCCGCGACAAAGGCCCAACTCGCTTCCGCCAACCCCCTTCATGGTGTCGCCATGATTCTAAAGACCGGGAGAGCGTGCGGCTCATTCTTTCTCGTCATTTCCTTAATCGGCCTCACACTTTCCGCGAGCTTGGCCCAGCAACCGGAAAAGCTTCCCAGCCCCGCCGAGGTCAGAGTTCTTTTGCAGAAGGAGCCGATCACGCTGCCGACTTGGCCCGTTTGGCGCGAACGGCTTTTGAAGTGGTTTGATGATCGCAGCCATCAGACGGATGAGGCATACAAGGCTGTCGCTGATTTCATGAAAAGTGAGCAGGATGCCCAAGGTCAGCTTACTGATGAGTTGGCACGCGATCCCCTGGCCTGGTACTTCTTGGGAAATTATTATCTGAAGTCGGATGCGAAGGGCGACGCGGCGGCGCGGAACGCAGGCAAAGCGGAGGCTGCCCTGCGCAAATCAATCGAGCTGGATGACGGCTTTGCCCGCGCCCATCGCAACCTGGCAGTGGCGTTGATGTTTCAGGATAGGGGCAACAAACCGGGCAGCCCACAACTCCAAGCCGCTCGAGAAGAACTCACTCGGGCTGCCAAGCTCGATCCCAAATTGCCGCTTGGCGAATTCGAGGCTGAGCTGGCCATGCATGAAGGACGGTTCGATCAAGCGGAGCGCCTCCTGCAAAAGGTCTGGGAGGGCGGAACCAAGGAGCCGGGCGTCGCCTTGTTGTGGTCCTATGCCATCGTGCTGCGTCAGGGAAACCTCGGTGTACACGCTGCGAAGATCGGCGAGTTCGTCGAACTGTTCCCACAAGACGGCCACCTTGCCTGTCTGCACGGAATCGCATTGGCACGCGACAACCAAATGCGGCAAGCGGCCGCGGAACTGGGGCGGGCGCGCAGTCTCGGCGTGGATCCCGAAGGGCTTTTTCCACCGGACGTCATCCGCAAGATCGAAGAGGAAGGCACGCCGGGTTTCTCTGAGCGGTTTCTCTGGATCCTGGCTTATTTCACCGGATTCTATGCCGTGGTCATGGCGCTAATGGCCCTGGTCGGCGTCGCGCTCGCCAGTCGGACGCGCGGCGCCAAGGCCCTTGACCTGCTCAGCCCCGAGGAAGGCGAGCTGGTGTCCGCCGGGCAGGTCGCGCGCATTACGGGGGAAAGCGGCCTCGCCAAGCTTTACGGCTTCGCGCTGGTCGCCGGGTTGGTTCTGTTCTACGCGGCGATTCCATTCATCATCGGCGGTTTGATCATGGTGACGTGGTGGCTGTTGCAGCTCATCTTTTTGATGGGCAGAATCCCCGTCAAGCTCGTCGTCATCGTGGTGGTGGTTGGCATCGGCGGCGCTTGGGCCGTGTTGAAGAGCGTGTTCTCGAAACCGGTGTCCGGCGCTTTCGGTTTGCCCAAGACCGCTCAGGAATGCCCGCGCGTTCATCAGATGCTGGCCGAAGTTGCCGGCCGCGTCAACACCGATCCGATCAATGAAGTGTTCATCGCTCCGGGAGCGGCCATCGGCGTCCACCAGGAAGGCAAAGGCCCCTTCGGCATCTTCGGCGTCAAGCGGCGGGTGCTGACACTTGGCCTGTCGACGATGCGCTATCTTTCCGTCGCGGAGCTGAAGGCCATCCTTGCCCATGAATACGCTCATTTCAGCCACAACGACACGTTCTATGGCCGCTTTATTTACCAAGTGCACATGTCGATCGAGCGCGCTTTGTACGGTATGGGAACGTCCGGCGGAGTGATCAATTACGTCAATCCGTTCTATTGGTTTTTGTTTCTGTACTACAAGTGTTATTCGCTCTTGGCGGCCGGGTTCTCACGTTCACGCGAGTTTTTAGCCGACCGTATGGCCTGTTCGCTTTACGGCTCGGACGTCTTTGCCACCGGCCTCATCAAAGTCAGCACCGACGGCACGCTGTTCGAGAAGACGATTTACGACAACATCAGCAAGCTGCTGGCCGAGCAGCAAGCCTTCGTGAACATGTACGATTCGTTTCAGAGCTTCCGCGATCAACAGTTGAGTGCCGATGAAAAGGAAAAGATGTACCGCGAGATCCTGGAAGAGAAAGGCTCCTTGTTCGCGTCGCATCCAACGATTGGCGAGCGCCTGTCCGCGGTCGAGGGGCTGCCGAAAGCCCATAATCCCGACACCGCGCCTGCCCGGACGCTCTTTGATAATCCCGAAGAGATTGAAAAAGAGCTGACGCAATTTCTCACCGATTACATGGCGTACATCCACCATTTGCAGGCGCAGGCGGCCGCGGCGGCGAATTGAGGTTTGCAAGCGTACGCGGTGAATTGCGACGTGTGTGGTAGAATTGATTGCGCGATTCAAAAGGGAGCGGCTTCATGACTTTGCCCGATTTTCTCACGCAGGATGAGTTTGGAGCGATTCGTATTTCGGGGGGCCGGATCGGTCTGGAGCATGTGCTTCATTTTTACAAGGAAGGTTATTCGCCGGAGATGCTCTGGAGTGAATACCCGACACTGCCGTTGGCGCTGATCCACAAAGTGATCGTTTTTTATCTTGAGAATCAGGTAGAAGTGGATGCGTATCTTGCAAGTTTTGAGCGCGAGATGGAAGAGGCAAGGTCGCGGCCTCGCGTCGGACCGGACGTTGAAGAGCTGCGGCGGCGTTTGGCATCTTTCAGCAAGGCGCAAGGAGCTTGAGAGTTGCCTCTGGCATTCGTCGGCGATGAGAACTTGCCCGGTAGTTTGAATCGCGCAATCCAACGGCATAATACACGCGGGCTTTATCCGATCGACTTTATCCGAGTTGGCGGCTCTGAAGACTTGCCTTTGGGAAGCGACGATGAGTGGCGTGATCAGATTCGATATGTCCCTTAACGCCGCGTGGTATTGTTAGCTGCTCTTTCCTCTGCCCTCTGACGTTTACCCAAATCCAAAAGCTGGGACCAATTCCAACACTTCGAAAATTTTATTGACAAACCCTCTTAACTGAACGTATGTACATATAGCCTGGCGCGGAGTGGTCCCAGCTGCGCAGCTGGAGATTTGAGGCATTCCCATGAAACGCGACTTCCTTTTGCGCGATTTGGCTCAACGCATCCATGACATCGAGATCGAGGAGCATCATCTTCACCAGGCGGCGAACCCGTTGGCCGTTCCGGGGTTGGAGGAGGTTTTGCCTGATGGCCAGTTGCCGGCCGGAGCGATCGTTGAGTTTCTGTCGGCTCACGAAGGCGCCGGCGCCTGGACGCTAGCACTGATTATGGCCCGGCAGGCGTGCGGCGAACATAAGGTCTTGGTGGTCCACGATGGACAGAAATGTTTCTATCCCCCCGCTGCTTCTCAGCTGGGCATTGATCTTCGCCGCGCCATCGTCATCAGGCCTCATCGCCAAGCCCAGGCGCTGGCCGCACTGGTGCAATCGCTGCGCTGCCCGGCGGTGGGAGCGACCATCGGCGCCTTTGACGGCCTGGCAGCTGTCCCGTTCCGGCGCTTGCAGCTGGCAGCCGAGACTGGCGGCGGCATCAGCTTCCTCATGCGGCCCGCGTCGGTGCTGCGTCAACCGTCGTTCGCCGCGGTGCGCCTGCTGGTGACACCCTGGCGAGCCGGGAGCGTAAGCGACCGGAGGACTCCAAGGTCGAACACTCCGGTCGCCTACGGCTCCCCGCTAAACGATGTGCGCTGTGTTCGGATCGAGATCGTGCGCTTCCGCGGCGCCAAGGCTGGCCGATCGTTTCTGGTGGAGATCGACGATGAAAAGGGTGATGTGCATTTATCTGCCCGGCTGGCCGCTGCAAAGACGCTGGCGCGATCGGCCCGAGCTTCGGGATAAACCGCTGGCCATTGTCGTAGGACAGGCTGCCAGCCTGTCCGTGGGAAGGATTGCCGGCCCCATTCGGGCAGGTTGGAAACCTACCCTACGGCGGGGCAAGATCGTGATCCACTGTTCCGCTCGTGCGGCTCAGGCCGGCGTTCGCCCCGGCATGACGTTGGCCGAGGCTCGTACCATCGCCACGCATCTTCTCGTCGAAGAAGACGAGCCCGCCGCAGATATTCAGGCATTGCGGCAACTGGCGACCTGGGCGGAGCGTTACAGCCCCATCGTCGCCTTGGAAGAAGGACCGAGGCCGGAGAGCTTGTTTCTCGACATCACCGGTTGTGCCGCCTGCTTTCACGGCGAGGATCGGCTCGGCCAGCAGGCGCTCGACGAGTTGCGCGCGCAAGGCTGGCATGCCCGCAGTGCCATCGCCGGCACCATGAACGCGGCGTGGGCATTGGCACATTACCAAGACTGGCGAGCCGGGAGCGTAAGCGACCGGAGGAATAGTGACGGGCTTCCTCCGGTCGCTAACGCTCCCGGCTCGCCATGTAAGAGTCTTCCCATCGCGGCTTTGCGCTTGCCGGACGAAACCATCCAGATCTTGGCCGATCTCGGCATCGAGCGCATCGGGCAGCTCGTGGAATTGCCGCGTCCTAGCATCGCCGACCGTTTCGGCGCGCTGGTGGTGGAGCGGCTCGATCAGATGTTCGGCCAATTGCCGGAATCGATCGTGCCCCATCGCTCGTTGCCGGATGTGGAGGCGAGTTGCTCGTTCGAGTATCCCGTCGAGCGACACGAAGCCGTCTGTCGGGCTTTGGAAAAACTGCTGGAACAGATCGAGGAAATGCTGCAGAAGCGTCACGTCGGCGCTCGCTGCTTGGAGTGCTGGCTCTATCACGAGACGGCGGCGCCGTTGCGGATCGAGGTCGGCTTGTTTCGCCCCGGCCGGGCCGCGCGCTATTTAGGGAAGCTGCTGCGCACCCGGCTGGAGCAGATCCGATTGGAGGAAGCAGTCACCGGTCTACGTCTGCGCGTTCCCATCGTGGAAACGATTGCCGAGCATCAGCTCGATCTCTTCGAGAGCGATGAGGCGCCGAGCGTTCATGCTCTGCCGGCGCTCATTGACCAGCTCACCAGCCACTTGGGCCGCGACGCGGTGACGTTCGCCACGTTGGTTGCCGATCACCAGCCGGAATATGCGTGCCGTTTTGAGCCGGCGGTGTTTAGCTACCCGTTTAGCCGCGAGCCAACGGCGAGCGCGGACGGGATGCCACGCCGGCCCGGTATCCCGCCCACGCTCGCCGTGGGCTCGCGGCTAAACAGTGGGGGATATTTTGGGCGGCGTCCGTTGCGGGTGTTGCCGGCGCCGGCGCCGATTGAAGTGATGTCGGTCATTCCCGGCGGCGCTCCGCTCGTCATTCGGCGTGGAGCGGAAAAACACGCCGTCGAGCGTTCCTGGGGGCCGGAGCGCATCGAGACCGGCTGGTGGCGCGGGCAGGACATCCAACGCGATTACTACGTCATCGAAACCGAAGAAGGCACGCGCTTCTGGATCTTTCGCCGCTTGGACGATGGCCGCTGGTTTCTGCATGGATGCTTTGATTGATTCAAAAAGACATGTCGCGCCAAGACCGCTACGCCGAGTTACAATGCAAAACGAACTTTTCGTTTCTATGCGGCGCTTCGCATGCCGAGGAACTGGTCGCGCGGGCCGTCGAGCTGGGCCATCACGCGCTGGCGATCACCGACGTTAACACGCTGGCCGGCGTGGTGCGGGCCCATGCGGCGGCCAAACCGGCGGGACTCAAGCTGCTCATCGGCGCGGAGATTCAGCTTTTCCCCTCGCCCCTCAGGGGAGAGGGGTTAGGGGTGAGGGGCGATGCCAGCCCACCCGGCGTATTGCTTTACGCCCCCGACATCACGGCTTATCGCAGGCTTTCCACTCTTATCACGCGCGGCCGGCGGGCGGCGAAGAAAGGCGAGTGCCATCTCACCTTCGAGGATGTCGCCGAGCATGCGGATGGTCTGATCGCCGCAATATTGTCCCCCTCTCCCCCCGCCTGCCGAAACACAAATGATTCAGCGCATGTGTTGGCGGGGGGAGAGGGCCGGGGTGAGTGGGGAACACGACAACACAGCGGACAGCCACCCTCACCCCCAACCCCTCTCCCTCCGCCCATCGAGTCACTGACGCTGCCATGTCACTCCGGGCGGAGGGAGAGGGGGGCGGATCTCAGCCATTCCAAAATCACACACGATCATTTGGACGATGAACTGCGCGTCCTTGCCGCATATCGCGACATCTTCAAGGATCGCTGCTATCTTGCCGTCTCGCTGCATCATGGCTCGCGTGATGCAGAGCTGCTCGAACGCTCGATAACCCTTTCCCGGCAAGCGCGGCTGCCGCTTCTGGCGACCAACGACGTGCATTATCATCATCCCGAGCGCCGGCCGCTCCACGACGTATTGACGGGCGTTCGCCACGGCGCCACGGTCGCCGAGTTGGGCATGTTACGTTTCGCCAACGCCGAGCGGCATCTGAAATCGGCCGTCGAGATGGCCGAGTTGTTCGCCCGCTGTCCGCAAGCCCTGGCCCATGGCATCGACATCGCCGACCGCTGCACCTTCAGCCTCGATGAATTGCGCTACGAATATCCCGAGGAATTGTGCCCGCCGGGAACGACGCCCAGCCGGCACCTCGCCGAACTTACTTGGAACGCGGCCAAGTTGCGCTATCCCGGCGGCATTCCCGACAAGGTCGTCGCCCTGCTCCGCCACGAATTGAACCTTATCGAAGAGCTGCGTTACGAGGCGTTCTTTCTCACCGTTTGGGATTTGGTGAAGTTCGCGCGCAGCCGCGGCATCCTTTGCCAGGGACGCGGTTCGGCTGCCAATTCCGCCGTCTGCTATTGCCTGGGCATCACCTCGGTCGATCCGGACCGCACCGATCTGCTCTTCGAGCGTTTTGTGAGCCGCGAGCGCAACGAAGCGCCCGACATCGACGTCGATTTCGAGCACGAGCGCCGCGAGGAAGTGTTGCAGTACATCTACCAGAAGTATGGCCGCGACCGGGCCGGCATCGTTGCCGAGGTGATCTGCTATCGGCCGCGCTCGGCGGTGCGCGACGTGGGCAAGGCGCTGGGGTTGTCGCTGGACGGCGTCGATCGGCTCGCCAAGGTGCTCGATCAATGGTCCGACGCCGAAGACATCCCGGCGCGCATCCGTGAAGCCGGCTTTGATCCGCGTTCTCAGGGCGTCGTGCAACTTGTCCAACTCGCGACCGCGCTCATCGGCTTTCCGCGGCATCTGTCGCAGCACGTCGGCGGCTTCGTCATCACGTGCGGCCCGCTCTCGGAGCTGGTTCCCATCGAAAACGCCGCCATGCCGGAGCGCACGGTCATCGAATGGGACAAGGACGACCTCGATACCCTTGGCATCCTCAAGGTCGATTGCCTCGCGCTGGGCATGTTGACGTGCATTCGCAAATCGTTCGACCTGATCGACCGGCATCACGGGACGCGACTGGAACTGGCAACAGTGCCGGCCGAGGATCCCGCGGTCTATGAGATGATCTGCCGGGCCGACACGGTGGGCGTCTTCCAGATCGAAAGCCGAGCGCAGATGAGCATGTTGCCGCGCCTGTTGCCGCGCTGCTTCTACGACTTGGTGATCGAAGTGGCGATCGTGCGGCCGGGACCCATTCAGGGCGGCATGGTGCATCCGTTTCTGCGGCGGCGCAACGGCGAGGAGCCGGTGACTTATCCGAGCGCCGAGGTCGAAGAAGTGCTGGCGAAAACGCTCGGCGTGCCGCTCTTTCAGGAACAGGTGATGCGGCTGGCGATGGTTGCCGCGGGCTTCACGCCGGGCGAGGCCGATCAGCTCCGCCGAGCGATGGGGGCGTGGAAGCGGCTCGGCATCATCGATAAGTTTCGCTCGAAGCTCCGCGACGGTATGCTCGCTCGCGGCCTGCCCGTCGCATTCGCCGATCAATTATTCGAGCAGGTGCGCGGCTTCGGCTCGTATGGTTTTCCCGAATCGCACGCCGCCAGCTTCGCTCTCTTGGCGTACGTGTCGGCGTGGTTGAAGCACCACTACCCGGCCGCGTTCGCTTGTGCGTTGCTTAACAGCCAGCCGATGGGCTTCTACGCGCCGGCTCAGATCGTCCGCGATGCGAACGAACACGGCGTCACGGTTCATCCCGCCGATGTCAACGAAAGTGATTGGGACTGCACGCTGGAGTTTGAGCCCGAAGCGCTGAGGCTCGGCCTGCGGCTGATTCGCGGCATGCCGAACGCTCAGGCGCTGGCAATCATCGAGGCGCGTCAACGCGGCTGGTTTCGTTCGCTGATCGATCTCAAACGGCGTGCGTCCGTGGGCCGGCCGCTCTTGGCTCGTTTGGCCGCGGCCGATGCGTTTGGTTCGCTCGGCCTGAATCGCCGCACGGCACTCTGGCAGGTTCTCGAACTCGGAGAAGAGTTGCCGCTCTTCGCCGAATTGGATGAGGATAATGAGCCAACGCCGTTTTTTGCCGAAATGCCGATGGACCGGCAAGTCCGCGCCGACTATGAAACGACGGGCCTATCGCTCAAAGCACATCCGATTGGCCTCTTGCGCGAAGAATTGTCGAAGCTCAACGTGACGCCCGCTTCTGCACTAACGAATATGCCCGACAAGGCATCGGTGACGGTCGCCGGCATGGTCCTGGTCCGGCAACAGCCCTCGACTTCAAAAGGCACAATTTTCATGACGCTCGAAGATGACACCGGCGCCATCAACCTGGTGATCTGGCCGCACGTCTGGAAGCGCTTCCGTCCCCTAGTCCGCAGCGCCGTCGCAGTTTTGGCCCAGGGCAAGATCGAGCGGGTATCACGGGTGATTCACATCATGCCGCAGAAGATGGAGGATTTGTCGAAGTCGCTACGGGGATTGATGACCAAGTCACGGGATTTTCATTAATCGCGGACTACACCTCAATCCGGAGGTGGATTTTCTGCTGAAGCGGCGCCCGAACCACGTGGTGGAGTCCGAGGAACGACTACGGGGTTGTCCGTTTCCCCATCCGGTTCCGGGCCGCTACGCTTAATAGCACGTTCGATAATCTCACGGTCTTCCGGTCTAATCGTGCTCAAAGCGTTAGGAATGTTAAGTCCGTACCGGTGCGCAACAGACAAGACAGACTCGAAGTCCACATTCAATTGACGCGCCAAGGCATAAACTCTTATAGACGGTTTCATGCCCGCTCATGAAGTTCGAATCAGATGTTCGACCAAGGCAAGGGAATTGGCACTCGCCCGTTGCCACGCCGCCAACTCTTCCCGCAATTCTAAAGGAATCTTAAACGCGTTCGATGCGACCACTTCTAAAGCTTTCCCAGCCAGACGAACCGCTTCCGCAATTGCCGGTCGCCTCACGGCTCCGCGCCATTGTTCCGAAATCGTCTCCCAGGGCAAGCCCTGGGCCACCTGTTCCAGCACGTCATGCACGAGCACGCGAGTGCCACGAAATGTTGGCTGTCCGTGACATATATCCGAGTCAACAACAATGTAACGCCCCAGCCGCTTTCGCATTTCATACTCCGTCATTGCACAAAGTCACTGCTCAACTTACACGCATTTCGACGCCGTTCCTAGCCGAATCTGGTTTCCTCTTTTACGAGCGACGAAAAGCAGAACCACGCCCGCGACCAACATCTGCACCGCCGGCAAATCGGTATTGCACGCCAGCGCGTAAGCCATCCGCTGCCAGATATATCGCCGCAGATCAGCGGGAACATCCATGTACCACGTCAGCAACTCGTGCACGCATTGGCCGGCGATTGCAAGGATGCCGAGGCCGAGGAGCGAGTAACCGGCGATGCGAATGGCAATCGGCCTCCACGTGCGCGCGGCCCATGCCACAAATGGAAGCAGGACGAGAATCCAAAGCCCGTGCATCGCCACTAGCGCTTGTAAGGGCGGCAGACAGCCCCAATGACCGCAAAGCGAATAGCCGTAAATGGAATGGCCGACGTCTCCGGGCAATTCGCCGAACCACAATAACGCGCCGGCAGCGACGAACCACAGGATCAGCCAGCCAATGATCTTGATTCGCATAAGAAATCTCTTCGAACATTATTCTCGTCTCGGTTGGGTCTCGTCAATGTCGCAAAGTCGGCTGCCTGAAATGAGGTTTCCGTGCCATGCTCCCAAGTGATGTTCCCATTGCCGAAACTCTTGCGTTCCTACGTGCTCAGCTTCGGACTCCTCCCGCGCGGATTCTCGAGGTCGGCTGTGGTGACGGCGATCTCGCGGCTCGCATTCAGGAATTAGGTTATCAGGTCGTTGCCGTTGATTGCTCGGACACGGCAGTCGCGAAAGCGCGTGGGCGCGGCGTCGATGCAACGGTCGCGTCATGGCCGGATTTCGCCGACGGGTTATTTGATGCGCTCCTGTTCACGCGGTCACTGCATCACATTCATCCACTGCCGCGCGCGGTCGCGCGCGCGAAGGAAATGCTTCACCCTCACGGCCTTGTTCTAGTCGAGGATTTCGCCGCTTACGAGATCGATGCGCTTTCAGCACAATGGGTTTACCAGGCGCTCGCTTTGCTCGACGCCGGCGGCCACTTGCGCCGCAATGCGGACACGTTCGCGGAAAAAGTACTTCGGGCCGAAGGCGCCATCTCCTTGTGGCACGCCGCACACGAACATGGCTTGCACACTGCGGCCGCGATGGACACTTGCTTGCGCGACTATTTCGCCGAGGTTTGCCCGTCAAAGGCGCCGTACCTGTACCGTTACATGTGCACCCTGCTTGAGGAATCCCAGCTCGGCTTCGAATTGGCGAGACGGGTGCTGCACCTCGAAATGCGCTTTGTCGAGACCGCCAATTTGACGTTTTTGGGCCGGCGATGGTTCTGTCGCAATACTTGAGCGATTCTCAATTCGAGCATTTCCTTCTCCCGTCCGAAAAGTTGAAATCAATCGTCTTCCCGTGCCCTCTTAATGGGTGGCGATCGTTTTTGCCTGTGGGAAGACATGCATGGCTGGCCAACATTCGAACACATTGCTCGCTCAATTGCGCGGCATCGTCGGGCCCCCCGATGCGGGAGAGTCCGATGCGGAGCTTCTGGAGCGCTGGTTGACGCGGCGGGATGAGTCGGCTTTCGAGCTACTGGTTTGGCGGCACGGCGGCTTGGTGCTGGGCGTGTGCCAGCGAATCCTGCGCCATCCGCCTGACGTTGAGGATGCCTTCCAGGCCACCTTCCTGATTTTCGTGCGGAAGGCGTCCACGATCAGCAAAGCCGCTTCCGTCGGGGCATGGTTCTACCGGGTCGCCTATCGCATTGCGCTCGAAGCCAAGGCCCAAGCGCGGCGGCGCGACGGTGGCTCGCCAACGATGGTTGAACGCGCAGCGCCTTGCAGCCCGGATCCGCTCACCCTGGCCGAACTGCGTCAGGTATTGGATGAGGAACTCGACCGGCTGCCTGAGAAATATCGCCGGCCCGTGGTGCTCTGCTATCTGGAGGGCAAAACGACCGACGAGGCGGCCCAGGCGCTCGATCGTCCGCGCGGCACGGTGCTGACCTGGCTGGCGCGAGCGCGAGAGAAATTGCAGCGTCGCCTGGCGCACCGGGGAACGGAACTGTCGGCCGTGGCATTGGGCGGACTGCTTGGAAGCCAGGCGCAAGCAGCCGTGACGCCGGCGCTGGTTCAAGGCGCGGTCAAAGTTGCTTTGGGCGCGGGTGTGTCTCAACAGGTGCAACTCTTGTCGAAAGGAGTGCTGTGGGCCATGTGGTTATCCAAATTGAAATACGGTGCCTGGGCGACGTTATTGCTCTTAGGCATCGGCGTGGGTACGGGGCTCTTCTGGCACCGGGCGCTTGCAGCCGATGGCACGGATGATTCCGCTCCCGTCCAGGTCGCGCAACTCGCGAAGGGGGCGAAGAAGGCAACGGGCGCCGACGAGATCAAAAAGGAACTGGAGAAATTCGTGGGTGACTGGAAGATCGTCGAAATGGAATTCAGCGGACAGAAGGTGCCCGCGAAAGTCGCCGAGCAACTCAAGGAGAGCTTCACCACCGAGAAGTTGACCATGGTGGGCGGGCTCGCACAGGGCGGCGGCGAGTTTGTTGTCACCGATCGAACCGAAGAGATTTCGTTTAAGATCGACCCAACGAAGAGGCCTCGAGCCATAGACCTCCTACTCGCCAACGACAAGAAGTTGCTTGGGATATACGAGTTCAAGGGCGACGCCTTACGCATGTGCATCGACTACGCGGCCACGGAACGGCCAACGGAATTCACCAGCAAAGGCAAGGAAGGCGTGTCGTATACCGTCCTGAAACGAGAGAAAAAGTAATCAACGTACGGCGAACCGGGTGCGCGAGCGAGCGATCGGAATGGATTTCGGGTTTCTCCGGTCGCTTACGCTCCCGGCTCGCCAACTGTCCCGGCTCGCCAACTTAATGCTCGAGGAGGAGTCATGCGTCGCATGCTGTTGGCTTTTGGACTGTTGCCTTGGTGCATCGGCGCCTCCATGGCGGACGATCCGCAGAAGGAGCGCCTCACCTGTCAGAACACCTCCGCGATTCGGTGGTTTCTGCCCGGTCAATTCGAGGAGGCTCGCGCCCACGCGGAAAAGACGAAGCGAATCCTCATGGTGAAGGGAATCTCATTTGGGATTGATGCGGTCGGCGCGAAGTGCGCCACTAAAGGAAACTGGTGACCTGGCGCCGAACCGATGCGAGCAGGTTGCTTCGCAGAGCTGCGGGTCATTCATCTTCTCAATCGTCGCTTTGTGCCGTTCTATTTCAACACCGGCGGACCTGGACTAGGCAAAGATCAGGCGGCCGCCGATTTCGTCAAAGGGAAAGTCAAGAACAAGTGGGCGCATTTCACGGCTTTCACCGGCAAGGGCGAGGCACTCGACGAAAGCGAGGTTTACGCCGACAAGGATGGGATCTTCGACTTTCTCATGAGCTTGTTGCGCAAACACCCTGAGTTCGATCACATGACGGAGACCGAGAAGAAAACGCTTGCTACCGCCAAGGAAAATCTTAAGGACGACGCTTCGCAACTAGCCGCCGGCGAGTTGCTTGAGGAACTTGGCCGTTACGCCGAAGCGGGACCGTATTATCAGCGAATACTGGATGGCGAAGGCGGCGGCGCTGCCCGTGCCGACGCCCATCGCGGCTTGGCTCGCATGGCGCGTTACGAGAAGAAGTGGGACAATTTGGAGAGAATTCTCGCAATCGCCGAAAAAGAGAATGCCGGCAAGCGCCTTGGGCTCGAAGGCGACGTCGCCACGGAACGCGCCTACCGTCTCCTTGCCGACAAGAAGTACGAGGAAGTGCGCGCGCTGTTGGACAAGCACATCAAGGCGCATCCAGATTCGAAGCGCATGGGTGAGATGCACTTCAATGCCGGCGTGGCATGCTTCTTCTTGAAGGACCTTGATTGGGCCTACTATCACTGGTGCTGGGTCGTGGAGAACATTCCCGACGATCACATGCAAAGGCGCTGTTACATTGCCGCCGCTCACAAAGGAATGCCCTATCCCAATCCCGAGCTGGGCGGCTTTCAGAGCAACCAAAAGGGCGGCAACATCCAGGTTATCCAGGCCGCCTATGCCAACGGCCGCAAAGTGTACGAGCGGTTGAAGAGCAGTTATTGAACACCCCGACCGGTGCGCGCGAATACTCCCTGTACGGTTGGCGTCGGACTTAAGGGGCAACGCAATATGCACGCCCACCAGCCGCCGTACAGGGAGCTTTCATGTCCAGCCAAAATCCTCGAACTTCGCGCAGGAGTTTTCTCGCCGGCGCATCCGCATTCGGCGCCGTGCTGGCCGCGCATCAAATTGGCGCAGGCGGCGGAACTACGCAGGAAGGGCAGAAAGCGAAATCCAAGGCGAACGGCTCGGAATCGCCTGACGCGCCGCGAATTCTCAGCCTGGAACTTCTGACCGCGGCACCCTTGCCGCGGATGAAGGAGTTCTATCACGATTCTCTCGGGTTGCGGGTCGTCGAAGACCGGCGGGATAGGCTCACGATTGCGGGTGGCCAGACCAACATTACCTTCGTCCCAGCGCCGAGTGACGCGGGTCAGCCTTTCTATCACTTTGCCTTTAACATCCCGGAAAACAAGATTCGAGCAGCGCGGGACTGGCAGCGCGAGCGCTCGCCGCTTTTACCGATTCCCCAACGACTGCGCCACGCCGATTATCCCAACGACGTCGTCAACTATAGCCATTGGAACGCTCATTCAATCTTCTTCTTCGACCCGGCGCAGAACGTCGTCGAGTATATCGCCCGGCACGATCTGCGCAACCGCGCACACGGCGGTTTCGAGAGCCGCGACATCCTCTATGCCAGTGAGGTCGCGTTTGTCGTCGATGACGTCGCCGCGGCCGTTCAACGCATGCGCGAGTCGGTCGCGCTAGAACAGTACCGCGGCGGCGACAGTCAATTCCGGGCCATCGGCGATGAGCGCGGCCTGCTGCTTGTCATGCGCCGAGGCCGCGTCATCAGCTTCGATGCCACGGAGCGAAAGGCGGTGGACGTCTTCCGCACGACGGCGCGGATTCGCGGAGCGCGCGCGGGAAACCAACGCGTGACCGGCTTTCCGTATGAATTAGCGATTGAAGCTTGAGCGCGCGAAACCGCCGAGCGAGCAACACTGCGCAACAGACGGGACGCGTCCCACCGGCTGCGTCGTGTCGGTCGCTCGGCGGTTTCGCGCTCACAGCGCCCGTGCAATCGCCTCGGCCATCTCCGAAGTGCTCGCGTCCCCCCCGAGATCGCGCGTGCGAACGCTCCCTTGAGTCAGAACCTTTTCGACCGCGCGAAAAATTCGCCCTGCCGCCTCTTTCTGCCCCACGCACTCCAACAGGTCGATTGCCGGCAGAATCAGCGGCAGCGGATTGGCGCGGTTGGCGCCGATGCTCTCGCGGGTGCCGCCGTGGAACGCTTCAAACACCTTGATGCCGTCGCCGACGTTGATGCCGGCCGTGGCGCCGACACCGCCGACCACGCCTGCCCCCAGGTCGCTGACGATGTCGCCATAGAGATTGCCCATTGCCAGCACGTCGAACTGCTGGGGCCGTGAAACCATTTGCATGCAGCAGTTGTCGACGATGATTTCTTTTGGCTGCATCTCCGGAAAGTCCTTGGCGACGGCGCGAAAGGCATCGAGAAAGAGACCGTCGGCGAGCTTGAGGATGTTAGCCTTGTGGACACAATGGATAGTCTTGCGCGCGGCAGCGCGGGCCCATTCGAAGGCGAACTGGAAAAAGCGGCGGCTGGCCGTTTCCGTTACCACCTTGATGCTCTGCACGACGCCGGGAACGATCTGATGCTCAACCGAGGCATACAGATCCTCGGTCAGCTCGCGGATGACAAGCATGTCGACGCCCTGAAATCGGGCGGGCAAACCTTGAATATTCTTGAGAGGCCGCACCGACGCGAACAAGCCTAACGCGCGACGGAGCAGCACGTTGTGGTTCGTGTGCGGCGAACTCGGCGGCGAAAGAAGCTTGGTCTTGAGTGCCAAGCCGGTCTTATGAATCGAGTCGAGCATGGCGGCCGGCAAGGCGTCGAGCCCCTTCGCAACGGCTTCCTGACCGGCGAGGTGCTCGTCAAACTCGACGGCGACACCGGCAGCGTCAAGGATTCGCCGCACCGCCGGGATGAGGTCGTAGCCGATCCCGCCGCCTTGGATCAAAGTAACACGAAGCGTCATGAATGATTCCACTTCCACTCGCTAATGCGGCAAATTCGCGATTAGCTCCTCGGTGATGGTCGCGGTTGTTCCGTCGCCGCCGAGGTCGCGTGTCAGTCCTTTCTTGATTTGTAGCGTTCGGCGAACCGACTCTTCGATCCTGCGGGCGGGTTGACGCTGGCCAATGTGGTCGAGCATCAACGCCGCGGAGCGCACCAGGGCGATCGGGTTGGCCAGGCCTTTGCCGGCGATGTCGGGGGCGCTGCCATGGACCGCTTCGAACAGGGCGTAGCGCGTGCCGATGTTCGCTCCGGGAACGATGCCGAGTCCTCCGACCAGGCCGGCGCAAAGGTCGCTGACCACGTCGCCGAATAGATTCTCCATTACAAGTACGTCGAATTTCGCCGGGTCCAGAGCCAGTTCCAGAGCGAGCCGGTCGATAGGCTTATCGCTGAATTCCAGGAACGGGAAGTCGTCGGCCACCTCTTGGGCAATGTCGAGGAACAAACCGTCGGATAAGGGAAGCACATCCGCTTTGTGAACGACCGTCAAATGCCGGCGGCCCTGCGTCCTCGCTAATTCGAAAGCGTAACGGATAATGCGCCGCGCTGCATCCCGGGTCACAATCCGCAGGCTTTCCACGACGCCGGGAACTACGAAATGCTCGAGGCCCGCATAAAGTCCTTCGGTGTTCTCGCGGACCACCACCAGGTCCACGTTCGTGTAGGGCACATGGATGCCGGGCAACGTCTGAACGGGTCGAATGCTTGCAAACAATTCCAATTCTTGGCGAAGCCGGACGTTGATGGAGCGAAATCCCTTGCCGATCGGCGTGGTGCACGGTCCCTTGAGGGCGACGCGGTGCTTGCGGATAAGATCCAGCGTCAGCTTGGGAAGCGGTTCGCCGTGACTTTCGACAGCGCCGAGGCCCGCCGGGGCTTCGATCCAGTCAATGCGGGCGCCGGCAGCGCCAAGAAGTTTCTGCGTGGCCGCCATGACTTCGGGGCCAATGCCGTCGCCGGCGATCGTGACTACAGGAGTCATGCTACCATTCCAAGAGAGGTCGCGTTCTCCGCAGCCTTGCCCTACAATGACGGTTCAGTGCCGCTCGATGGGCCGACTCTCGATGCGCCGACTCTCGATGCGCCGACGTAGGATCAGTCTATGCCTTTTGTCCTGTTGTTGCTTCTTTCGTTGACGCGCCTGCAGCCGCAGTGGAATAGGCCGGATTGGCTGGGATTGGACTCGCTGGGCTGCGCGATCCTCACTTGGGTCGGGATCGTGGTGTTGTGGTTGGCCGCCGCCTTGGGCAGCTTTCACTTTCGACGCCGCCTGTTGCAAGAGCCGGGGAGGCGCGGCTTTTGGATGCGGCGTTTCGCGGCTTGGAAGCGTTATCATCTTCTCGCGCTCTTGTGCTTTTACCTGGGCGCACTCTATTTTCTGGGTTGGGGTTGGACGATCAAGGAGACCCTCGCTGGTGCGCGGTGGGCTCAGCCAAGCATCGAGTTGGCGATGCTGGCGCCCATCTTTATGGGCCTGTTGGTGTGCTGGACACACTACTACGACCTGGAACGCGCGGCGCACCAAGCCGCGGTCTTCCCCGACGACTCTCCCTTCGTGGGCCGCTGGGGTTACGTTCTCCTGCAGGCACGCCACAATTTGCTCCTCATTGTGCCGCCGTTGTTCGTGATCGTCGTGGAGCATGCAATCTTCGCCGCCTTCCCCGGTTTAGAGGCCGACAGCTCATTCACGTTGTACATGGTGATCGGCATCCTGCTGATCGCTTTCTTCTGCATCCCCCTCTTGCTGCGTTGGTTCCTAGGCTTGAAGCCGCTTCCTTCGGGCCCCTTGCGCGACCGCCTCGAAGCTACGGCACGCGGCTTGCGCTTTCGTTACAACGACATTCTGCTTTGGAATACGCGTTCGACCATCGCCAACGCCATGGTTACGGGCGTCGTTCCGTGGATTCGCTACATCGTCGTCAGCGATCGCTTGGTGGAGCACTTGACGGAGGAGGAAATCGAAGCCGTTTTCGGACACGAGGTCGGTCACATCAAGCACCATCACATGACGTTCTACATGGTCTTTTTGATGGCCAGCTTGATTGCCCTGGGCCTCGCTTGGTTCGGCGTGCTGGCGCTGGGTCAATGGCTCTTGCCCGAGGCGGAAGGCTGGACCGCCTTCTTTCAGCTCCATTCGGTGTTGCCGCAACTGCTCCTGTTTGCCGTGTACATGGTGGTCGTGTTTGGTTACCTGTCGCGCCGTTGCGAACGTCAAGCGGATATCTTCGGCTGCCGCACGGTCTCGGCCCCAAGCTTCATCAGCGCTCTGGAAAAAGTAGCCGTCCTCAACGGCATCCCACGCGAACGGCCGGGCTGGCTGTCGTCTTGGCAACACGGCACGATCGCCCAGCGCGTGGCATTCTTGGAGCGCATGCAGGCGGAGCCGGAACTCGAGTCGCGTTTCCAGCGCCGCTTGGGCGTCTTCAAATGGGGCCTGGCCGCGGGACTGCTCGGCCTGACGGCATTAGGTTGGATCATTCTCGGCCCGCACCGCGTTGGCGAAATCCTAAACTCCGGCACGCCGCCGCCCGTGGCATCCGCACGGAGTTAATTCTTACGGCAACACCACAACCTTTCCCGACAGAGTTCCCGCTTTGTGCAGCGTGTTCTCTTCAAGGAAACGATGCGCCGCGGCTGCTTCTGCCAATGGGAATGTGCGGCCGATTTGGACGTGAAGCTTCTTTTCTGATTGCCAGCGGTTGATGTCATTGGCGCATTCGCGCTGCTCCACCGGCGTGGCTTTGAACATCGCGAAACCGAAGAGCGATAAGTCCTTGGTGTAAAACGCCCCCACCGGGAAAAGCGGCTGCGCCTGTCTGCCGGCCATGACGATCATGCGTCCACGCCAGGCGAGCAAATCCATGGTCTTAAAAAAATCGGGCTCGCGCTGGGTTTCGTACCAAACATTGACGCCCTGCCCTTTCGTGTAGTCCTTGATGCGGGCCGAGATGTCGTCGGTCTTGTAGTTCAGAACGAGGTCCGCTCCCCAGCGACGGCATTGATCAGCTTTCTCCGGCGAACCAACCGTGGTGATAACCCTGGCGCCGACGGCCTTAGCCATCTGCACGACCATGGCGCCGACGCCGCCCGTGCCGCCGTTGACGAATGCGATTTCGCCGGCCTTGAGATGTGCGCAGCGAAACAGACCCAAATGTGCCGTGATGCCGACAAGTGCAGAAGCGGCAGCTTCTTGGTCCTTTACGTTATCCGGAGTTGGATAGATCCATTCCTCACCGACGCATGCGAATTCGGCGAATGTGCCCTGTCGCCCAAGCAGCCCCTGGTTGGATCCCCACACGCGATCGCCGGGCCGGAAACTCTTGACCCCGGGACCTACTTCGGCCACCGTGCCGGCCAAATCGCAGCCGGGGATGAACGGTTTAGGCAAAGGCATGCTCACGAGACCGGAACGAATATAGGTATCAATGGGATTAAGCGCGGCGGCGCCGACGCGAACGAGTATCTCGCCCGCTTTAGGCGTGGGTTGCGGCAAGTTGCCGAATTGGATGACTTCCGCGGGGCCGGTCGTTTCGAGATAGGCGGCTTTCATGGCGCAGCTCCTGGTGTTTTAATGGAAGTATTGTAGAGGCGAAAATGAACCTGCTGTAATGAAGTAGGGTGTGTCAAGCGTACTCGCGCCGACGCACCGCTCCACCGCGGGGCCACGGATGGAGTCTGGGCGCCCGCCGCTACGGATGGTACTCTATTTTACATCGCGGATTCATGGGCCACATACTGCCAACGTTCCGGTGCGTCGGCGCGAGTACGCTTGACGCACCCTACCCGTTGCTTATGTCACTCGATCTAGTGCGCCGGGTGTTGCAAGAAATCCATGAACACTTCGTCGTCATTCGAATGATTGTGCTAGGGCGCCCAAGAGGAGTGGCCCGCCGATGTTGAAAGGGCGCTACATCCTGGCGACACTCGCGGCCGCTTTGGCTGCCGCGGCGGTGTGGTGCTGGCCGGTGCAACCGTTGTGGCAAAGCGGACCGAATGCTGGAACTCTGCTAGACTTCAGCCCGGACGGGCAACTCGTTGTCACGTATCTCTGGTCCTGGTCTGGAATTCCATTTGTCAGCCGTTGGGACGCCGCAACAGGAAAGCTGCTCAGTCGAGTTGAATTTCCGCGGGCCTATCCGGGCAATCCTGGGACGTTTTGGCCCTCACCCGATGGCCGCAGGGCGGTATTGGGCGAAAGTCCAAAAATGAACCCCGATCCCCAAGATTTAACCTTCAGGGGAGGGGAATTGCGGCTTTTCGACGCAGTCACGGGAAAGCAACTCGCAGGTCCATTCGCCGGTTTGACAATGCTTGAACACGAGGGCGCGTTCTCCCCTGATGGTCGATGGTTCTGGGGAATACGCGGGTTCTGGGGAATACGCGGCGCGACGCGTGCGGGCTTTGACGGCTCCGACGGCATTGATTTTTATTCTGCCGACACGGGCGATCACCTTTTTGGACTACACGGCGACTCCCGTGCGGGAACCTGTCTCTTTGCTCACGACGGCATGACCGCGGCTGTGGATCTGATTCGAAACAAAAGCAAACGCGAGCAGGACGCGCGCACGATTCGCATCATTGAGTTGCCCTCCGGCCGCGAGCGACGCCGTTTCCAATTGCCGCCGGGACCGTGGATACGATACGACAACTGGGACGGCCGCTATTTTGACGCAGTGGCCAGGGAGCCAAAAGGTCCGCACGGTAAGCGGTTTTGGTTCACTTGCCGGTTTGACACCGATCAAGATCTATTGGGAGAGGGAACAAAAGATCCGTTGTTGCAATGGGACGAAGCCATCGAAGGCGAAACGGGAAGTTGGATGGATAGCTCCGACTGCGTCGGCTACTTCCGAATCGCGTCGCGCGATGAACTGTCGAAAGAGAGTCCGTGGTTTGCTTGGTTCAATAAGCAGCTTGGCCTAGAGCTCCCACCGTTCTACAGTATGCCGATGAGCGTGCGTTTTGTGGATCGGGCAACCGGCCAGACGCGCCACGAATTACCACGCTTGGTTGGCCATCCTCCACGCCTTTCGCCGGATGGCCGCCGATTCGCTTGTCATACCGGCAGCGGAGACGCTATCGAGGTTTGGGATACGCATCCGCCCGTGCGGTGGCATAAGGCATTTCTCGCCGGCTTGGCCGCAGCGGGCGGCGTGCTAGCTATCGCGGAATGGCGTCGAAGCCGACGGATTGCGAAACCGTCAAGCTTGACGAACCCTACGGGTTGACTTCACTCATTCGCGTTTTCGCCCGACGGAGTGACCGTCGCCGCCCCGGGGAACGATATACTTCTGGAAGCTGCCGAAGGAAAAGTAGGGCTTACACTTCTTGTTTGGAGCGCGCGCGCGGCGCGCGCGCCGCAGCGCAATGCAATCCATTGGATAAAAGGTGTTTCACCACCATGCCGGATTGTTTCAGCGATATGCCGAATTGCTTCACGCGAAGGCCGGATTCATTCAGCAGAGTGCCGGATTGCATCTGTCCCAGCGCCGTGCTGAAACCATTTCTCTAAGCTAAAGATCTGAATAGGGTTGCGCTTGAAAAATTGATTTTTTGCCTCCTGAAACCATGTGCGGGGGCAGGTGAGCGATGCCGCGGTTCGTCATTCTGGAGCACGACCACCCAGAATTGCACTGGGATTTCATGCTCGAAATGGATGGAATTCTGAAGACCTGGCGTCTTGGTTCGCCTCCCGTAATCGACGGAGACGCCATTGCCGCGACGCCGCTGCCCGATCATCGTCTGCTCTATCTCGATTACGAAGGCCCGGTGAGTGGCGGCCGTGGTACGGTCAAGCGCTGGGACGGCGGCGAATACGACGGTCAGCCGACCGACAAGGGTTGGCGCGCGCAATTGAGGGGAGGAAAGCTCCAGGGCTGGGCGGTCATGGACGCGGAGATGACCGTGCGTTTCTGTTCTTAGTTGCCGGAAGGCGTCAGCGCCCTGGGTTCGGCGAGAGTTTGGGGCTCATTGGAATTTCCCTTCAACACCAACAGTCCGGGCCGCGTGTCCAAGCCGGTGAGCTTCGCCGATGGGCGCGCCTGCTCTTGGAGGAAGCGGACCATCGCCACGGGGTTGCCGTTGTTGCGATACCAGGCGACATCGAGATTGCTGCGCCGGGCCACCTCGGAAATCTCATTCAAGAGCGATTGAGAGGAAATCGGCAGCCCGCCGGCGTGGTGGCCTTGAATCTCGATCATGACCACGTTCATTTCCTTGGGTGCGAGCCAAAGCTTGAGATCGTAGGAAACGACCGTGCTCCACAGCCCCGTGCCGTAGCGAAACGCCAGACGAAAATGATCTTGCTCGAAGCTGACGCACGGCTCGGAAATACCGTGCTTGCGAAGCGTTTCGGCTTCTCCAAAGCGAAGGAAGCCTTCGTGGAAGTAGCTGTTGATTTGCGCTTCCGAAAAGCCGATTTCCCAACCGCCTTTGCCTTCCTTCCAAAATACATGCAACTTTGCCATGTTGCCCACGAATTCGTTGCTGAGCTTGACTCGGTCCTGACCCTGGCCGACGGCAGCGCGGCGGTAAAAGCTTGGTTCGTGCTTGATCAACAGACCGAAGGCGAGCAGCGCGCCAAGAACTGCCGCACAGCCAAGGCTTGTCCACCAAATCTTTCTCTTTCTGCCCATCGCCGGCCTCCTGCAATTGGACTACGGTCGCGGACTATACCGCTCGCGCTAAGCATGGTCAAGGATCATTGTGTACTTGGCAAGCCGCGGAACATGAAGAAGACCGCGCCCAAAATGCACAGGGCCGCCCACACGTAGTCCCAGCGAAAGGACTGCTTGAGAAAGAGCACGGCAATCGGCACGAACACGGTCAGGGCGATTCCCTCTTGCAGAATCTTGAGCTGATAAAGCGAAAACTGGGAATTGCCGACGCGATTGGCCGGCACTTGCAGAAGGTATTCGAATAAGGCAATCCCCCAGCTGACGAGGGCGGCGATGAGCCAGGGTTTCTCGCGCAGTCCGCCCAAGTGCCAGTACCATGCCAAGGTCATGAACACATTGGACAGGACGAGGAGCACAACGGTTTGCAGCAAGACCGGCATGTAAAGTCCAACCCTGACCAAGACTTACGCGGCCAGACTTAGGGGGGCGCTTTGGGCGGCCATCCAATTCAGGCACCGCGCCCAGTTCGCGCTGCTTCCCGGCGTAAAACGCCCCAGGAGCCGTGGGCCGGCCGCGCCGGTGACGTTCGGCAGGTTGGCCGGCACGCCATCCATGGCCAGCGCTGCCAATCCGGCATGTGCTAATGCGTTGCGCGCATCAACCGGCACGCCATGCGCATCCGTTTTTTCCACGGGGACGGCGCCAATGCCTTGCTCAAGCAAGCGCCACAGAAGTCCGTTGCGAACGCCGCCGCCGCTCAGCAGCACCCGATCGGGCGGCTTGGGAAGGAACTGCTTGATCGCTTGTAAGATCGCGCGGGCCACGAAGTGATTGGCGGTGCAGAGCAGGTCGTGCAGGCTGCGGCCTTCGTGCGTGGCCTGCCGAGCCGCCTGGTGAATGAACTCGCCGCCGAAATCCTGCGCCGACAAGTGGCGCGGCGGCTGCTTTTGGAAGAAAGGATGCGTTAGCCAGCGCTCGACCAAGGACTCGATACAGCGGCCCTGCACCGCATGGGTGCCGCCCGCGTCGATCATTTCACGGCCTCCGGTGAGCAGGCCCATCAGACCGTCCAAAAGGAGCGTGCCTGGGGCTGCTGGGAAGCCGATCACTTGCCGTGTGTCCGTTCCTTTCGGGAGCCAAACAATCGTGGCGATCCCGCCCAAATGGAGCAAAAGACGGTTCTCGTTCGGTTGATGAAAGTGCAGGTAATCGATCAGCGGCGTTAGCGGCAGACCGTGCCCCCCGGCGGCCAGATCGCGCGTTTTGAAATCGCTGACAACACTCATGCCTGTCCTCTCAGCGACAATCTCGCTCATGCCGAGGTCCAACACGGCAGGATACCGTGCTTCGGGAAGATGCCATAGCGTGTGCCCTGAGCTGCCCGTGCACAGAATTCGCTGCATGGGAAAACGGGCCTGTTCCACAACCGTCCGTGCCGCGCCGGCGAAGGACTCGCCCAAATAGCGGTGCAACAGAACGACCTGTCGTGGATTGAGGGCCTGACCGGCCGATGCGCGCAGCAACCATTCGCGCAACTCGCGCGCGTGCGGTTGATGCAGATGATGCACGATTCGACAACGCCATTCCATGCCCGTGCCTGCGGACTCCACCAGGACCGCACTAACCCCTGTTTGGCTTGAGCCGGAGGAAAGTCCGACAATCCAGCGCTGCGACATGGTTTGAAGTTCCGAAAAATCCTAGTTACGCTAACCCGCAAGCGGGTCGCGCTAAACCGCGAGCCGTGTTCAGGCGGCTGCACGCGGACGGGCGACCGCATCTTGATCGATGCCAGCGCGAACAGCGGCCTGCAGGAAGCACTCGAACAGTTGCATGTCGAGGGCCGACGCCGATTCCGATTCGGGCTGCCATTGCACGCCGATGGCGAACCAGTTGGGATCGGTCGCTTCAATGGCTTCAATAACTCCGTCGGGCGCCTTGGCACAAACGCGGAAGCGCGGCCCGACTTGTTTGACGGCCTGATGATGATTGCTGTTGACGCGAATTTCTTCGCCGCCATAGATTTCTTCGAGCCGCGTGCCGCGCTCCAAGAGCACCGCGTGACGATGCGGGCCGCTGCAGGAGGGATCGCAGTGCGGCAAGGCCCGCGGCATCTCCTCCGGAATGTGCAGGATCAGCGTTCCTCCGCAAGCCACGTTCAGCTGGTGCATCCCGACTCCAGTTCCCAAAACAGGCATTTGCCTGTGCATCAGGAGACGCACCAGCACGCGGTCGTTGTCTTCGCGGCGCTCCGCCATCGGCTGAACCGAGGCGTGTGTGCGCAGCCCTTGCTTGCGCGGATCCATATCCATGCCGGTCGACAGCACGAACCCGTCTACGCGATCGAGAAACGCGCTGATCTCCGCCTCTTTGCCATAAGGAGGCATCAAGATGGGCAGGCCTCCCGCGGCGAGAACGGCGTCGAAGTAGCCGGCGCTCAAGCGTATATGCTCGCGCGTGAGCTTGTTGGCAGGGAAATAATCAACATTCACGCCGATGAGCGGCCTGTTCGGATGGCGCATTCCAGTTTCCTCCTTGGCATGGAGCGCGAGGGGAGGTTGTCCGGCGGGTTCCGGTCCGCCAAAGCGGGCGGAGTATAGCGGCGGTTGTTACGAGTAAACAAGGCCGGTTGCACGAATCGGGATGTGTACAAATCAATAGCTGATTGAGCCGTGGGATAGGTGCTCAAGATTGGAATTCTGCGCTACGTGACTTGCCGATTTTCGTGGTCAACCTATTGCGGGCGAAGCAGTTATATTATAGCATTGCCAAAAGAGATTCTCGCTCCGCCATGGTTCGCGCATTTTGGCGGATCCTTGGAAGGCACTCGCACGTGGCTTGTTCCCCGGTCATGCCTCCACAACTGATCGCGATCACTGAGGGTCCGGATATACTCTTGGACAAGCCGATTGTCTTGATCGGCCGACACCAGGAGTGCGACATTCAGATCCCCTCCCGCAAGGTGTCGCGCCGTCATTGTTGCCTCGCACAGGTCAATGGCCACGTCGTTGTTCGCGATCTGTGCAGCACCAACGGCATTCGCGTCAATGGCATTCGCATCCAAGAGGGAAACATAAAGCCCGGCGATGAATTGACGATCGGCAGCCACAAATATTACCTGGCCTGGCCGAGTCAAAACGTGGCGCCGGTTCAGATGCCGGCCGCGGTGGGTAGGCCGCAGCTGCCTCACCTCGTGCCGCTCGAGGAACGCGAAGGTCTCGAATCCTGTGAAGAGCCGGTTGCGTTGCCCGAACCCCAGCCGATGCCCGCGAAAAATCCGTTTCTCCCGGCCGCCGTCATGCCCACTTACCAGCCGAAGCCGAAGCGAGACCCCCTGCCGCCGCCCGAAATGCCCTCACTTGGCATTCCAGAAGACATGGCCTTGCAGCCGATGGTCGATTCGAAAATCGTCCCGCCAATCAAGCTGAATTGATTATGGGCAAGGCATGCAAACTTGCTCGAGCAGCTTTTCACAGCGTTCTTGAAGCAGGTCGGCGAGATTAGGCAACGGCTGGCCGGCCGGCAAATCCTCACCAAGCGCCGTCAGCCAGCGCGGAAACCCGTACAAGATCGTGAAATGCTCGGCGCTGACCGGCTCCAGCCGTGCATGTCGCCCGCGCTTCTCCGCGTCTTGCCAGACCGTCTTGCTCTTACCGGTCAGGGCAAGGTCGTCGTCGGGCCGCAGCAAGATCAAATGATCGATCATCGGCGGCGTGGCTTCAAGCGACGATAGCTTGATTTCAAGGTCTTTGGGCTTGCCGGCGCCTCGGCCAAGGAAGAGTCCGACGCCGACTTTCCACGGTTGGCCATCCTTGCACACCCAATGCGCGATGCTGATGACGCCGTAGGTCGGATGCTCGCCGAAGGACCATTCGGGCACGACATGTTGCAGCCGCCACGGGCCGACTTTGACGCCATGCTCGTGGCAAATTCGGAGGAAGGATCCCAGTCCCGCCTGCAGTTCCCGCGTCGCTCCCGTGACCGAGCCTTCCGGTCCCAGCTTCGCCTGCGCCTCCGCCATGGCGCGGTCCCAGGCCTCGCCGGCGCCGGCCATCGTAAGGCCGGTGGAGTCCGTCGAATTGGCGGGCGTCTCCACCATGACGACCGACTTGATTCTCGCAGGCTCCTCCTCAACCGGAGCGATGCGCAACCTGGGTACCGGATTGGCCCGTAGCGGCGGGCTCTCGTCGTACGCCGTCTTCTCAACTTCTCCATAGACCAGGTGATCGAACAGGTGCCGGAACTGTTGCAGCATGTCGCGCAGGGTCGGCTCGGTCCGGGCTACCTGGTCGACTTGTTCCTCAGTGAACGGGAAGAACGCAGGCAACTCTTCCTTTTCGCCGAGTTTGTCGAAAAGCCCCGACAGCCGCGCAGCAGTCACGCGCCGAACCAACTCCGCCGGCGGCGCTTCCAGTCGCAGCGCTTTGACCGTGCCGTGCCCCGGAACGTGTACAGGATTGTTGAGTCGATCCTGGATATAACCGTCGAGCGAAGGGATAAACCGGTTCCAAAGCCCGCGCTCGGCAAACACCAGAAAACACACGCCGCTTAGCTGATGCATCGCTTGAACGATGCCTGCGAAAAATGCCTCGGCCGTGCGATGGCCGTCGTCCGCTCGGCGGGCGAGCAGCAAGTCCTCGAGCTGATCGAATGCAGCCACCACCGGGATATTCAAGCTCTGAAACACCTCCAAGAGCACCTTGAAAAGAGATAGCACTAGATCCTGGCGCGTCGGCTGCACCTTGACTTCCAGCTCCGCGAAGCCGTAGGTGAGGAAGTTGGCCAATTCGCTCTCGTCTCCCACCATGGCGGCGCGGGCGAAGCCCTGGTGCAGGTGCCGGCGCATGAGGCCGGCGGTGTTGTGCTCTTCCTCGGTCTTGTCGATGTGCCGGCAGACAAATTCCGAGGCGCGCTCGCCGTCAAGATGGCTCTCCGCGCACAATCGGCGTAACTGCGCGAACCCGCCTTGGAACTGGCGGGGCCGTGACAGATTGTCGACGAGCCACTGCGTTCGCTCCTGCGCTTGGCCGGACCCTAGTCCAAGCTTGCGCGTCAACCAGCCCAGCGCGGGCGAAGGAAATAACCCGAGCTGCTCTTCCGGAGTGGCCGTGGTCAACGCTTTCAGCAAAAGCCGGCGGCCCAATTCCTCACTGATATATTCGAGCGGCCTGCGTCCCTTCTGCTTGCCGCCGCCAAGCAGCGTGTCAATCACCTGGAACAGCAGGTACTCCATGAAGTCGGAGTCCTTCTGGTACGTACCAGGCGTGACCAGAAGCTGCCAGGCGCCGTCGCTGCCGTGTTTAATGGAGTGCAACAGATGCGTCTTGCCTGCGCCCTTGTTTCCCAGGATCGGCACCATCTCGCAGGGCATCTGCGGCGTCTGGCGGTACAGATCGACGACGCCCAAGAGCTGACTGCGTTCGCGCGCGAACAGCTCCGCGACGTGATAGCGGGCGCATACGTCGTCGTCGGGATTGCGCGCAAAGTAATTGCGGAACGGATTGCCGGCTTCCTTGAGCAATTCGAGCGCCGGTTCGTGTGCGGACAAATCAGCCACGGCGGTCATAAGTCTATCCTCTAAAAGGAAGCAATCCCTTGGGCTTCAAGAGACCTCGGGGGTTTTCAAGCTGGCGTAGTAGGCGATTTCATGACCCATCATGACGGCGAGGGCCGGCACCGGTATCTCGTACGTAGGGCCCGTCCAGGGATGCAGATGGATCTTCTTTTGCCCGCGCAAGCGGCGCAGGCTGTCGTGAAACTGGCCTATAGTGATGGATCGATCGGCCGCTTGCAAAGCACGGAACAACTCGGGAAGCGGGCAATCCTCTAACCGGTCACGTTCGTGCCAATGCCCAAGACATGCTAGGACCGCGCCGTCAGGTTCAGGGACGTGTTTGCCGTTTGTTGCCGGCAAGCTCGTGTCCGGACGCGCGCGATGCTCCTGAAAATGATCGAAAAGGCGGCGCGCCTGTGCGTTCAGCTCGCCGAGCGTGGCCTGCGCCTCCCGCGCATATTGCACCAGCACTTCGAGTTCCGAATGCCGTTCCTGAATGGCTTGTAGAATGGCCTCCAGAGCCGGCCGAGGACTCGTCTCCCGCAGCAAATGCGCTAGTCCCTCGTCGGAGAGAGTGACGATTTCCTGGGCCGATTTTCCTTTGGCGTCGTTGCGAACAACGCGGATCAGTCCCCGCGCACGGCAATCTTGGGCCGCTTTCTTGCCGGCAGCGGTCGCCGCGAAGAGCCCGTTGCGCGCAGCCAACAGCGGCAAGCCTGCCGGCGCCGCCAGCGCACGCCTTAGCGCGCTTAGGATCAGGGCTTGGATTTGGTCGGCCAAGAAGCCCTCCATGGCATGGCGACTTCGCGCGGCAAGACGATTTGGTCGAGCGTACGGTGGCCAAGCCGAACTTTCCGCGTCGCGTATTATCCAGATGGCGGGCGAACGATGCAAGCCCAGGAAAAACTCCTTTGCCTTGCCTTCACGATCCGCCTATCATCAAACAAGCCGGCGGGCAGGCGCGGCGCTACCCGAGACCCAAAAAAGTAAAGGAGCGGATCATGAGTCGATGGAAAAGACGATGCGTGACTCTTTTTTGCTTGAGCGTGTTGTCGGTGTTTTGCGCGACAGGCGCCCAGTCGGGCCAAGACAAGAAATCCGGCTCGGAAAAAGCCGACGCCAAGACCCTATTCGACTCCTTACGAGACGTCATCAACAACGGCGCCGAACTGTTCAACAACCAACGCGACTACGCCGGCTGCTACCGGTTGTATCAGGGAGCGCTCCTATCCGTTCGGCCCTTTCTAACAAGTGATTTGCAGACCAAGGTCGACGCCGCCCTCGCCAACGCCGCGCGCATGCCGAGCATGGCCGACCGGGCCTTCGAGCTGCGCACCGCCATCGACGCCATCCGCGACCACGCCCGCGGTGCTGTCCCGGCGGCCCCGAAAGACAAAATTCCAGAAGCCAAGAAGGATGAGCCCAAGAAAGAGGAGCCGAAGAAAGACGAAGTGAAAAAGGATGCACTGAAGAGCTTGTGGGCTCGTCTCGGCGGCGAAAAGAACGTTGAAAAGGTGGTGGATGACTTCCTCCGCACCGCGGGCAAGGATCCGAAAGTGAACTTCGACCGCAACGGCAAGTACAAGGACGTAAACGTCGGCTTCTTGAAGGCCCAGCTCGTGACCTTTGTCAGCTCTGTGACCGGCGGCCCTCTCAAATACATCGGCAAGTCCATGAAGGACGCCCATAAAGGAATGGGAATCACCAATGCCGAATTCGACGCCGCGGCATCCCACCTCAAGAAGGCTCTGGTAGACAACGGCGCCAAGCCTGCGGAAGTGGACGCCGTCCTCAAGTTGGTGGGCGGCACGCGGCAAGATATCGTTGAGCCGCCGGCCAAGAAGGACAATGGCAAGGACGGCGGCAAGGACGATAAAAAGGATGCTCCCAAGAAGGACGAAGCTGTTGGCGAAGTATCGGGGAAGGTGCTTTACAAGGGCCAACCCGTCGGCGTCGTGTATTTGACCGTGACTGGTGAAAACCGCCGCAGTTTCACCACGTTTGTCCAAAAGGACGGTGCGTTTTCGTTCCGTACGCCGATTCCTGCAGGCGCCTACAAAGTGTTCTTCGAAAACGCGCCCGATAAGACGGCGACAGTTGCCATTCCCAGCCGCTATAGCGACGTCGCCACCTCTTCGCTCCAACTGCGCGTGCAGGCGGGAAGGAACATTGCCGACTTCGACCTCAAGGAATGAGCAGTTGCTCGAGCAGGGATTCGAGCTTCCTTGAAACCGTGAAAAGATCTCGGTGTTTCGCTTGGATGAACCCTTCCGCAATCGCCCGGTCGATCCAAGCGAGAAGCGGATCGAAGAATCCCAGCGTATTCAAAAGGCCGATCGGCTTCGATTGCATCTTGAGCTGCGTCCAGGTTAGCATCTCAAACCATTCGTCCGCGGTACCAAAACCGCCCGGCAATGCGAGAAAGGCGTCGGCGAGTTGGGCCATGAGGGCCTTGCGTTCATGCATGCTGCCGACGATCCGCAGCTCGGTAAGGCGCTCGTGAGCCAGCTCGCGGTCGACAAGCGCTTGCGGAATGACACCGATCGCCTCGCCGCCGGCTTCCAATACGGCGTCTGCGAGCACGCCCATCAAACCGATGTGCCCCGCGCCGAAAACCAGTCCGCAATCGCGCTGCGCCAAAGCGTGGCCCAGCGCCCGTGCCTCGTTCGCATAAACGGGGTTGCTTCCCTGACTCGACCCGCAAAACACACAAAGCCGCATAATTTTCTCTGTTCCAATAGAACGCGGATTAACGCGGATGCAACGGAGGCGCGCGGAACAATCCGATCCGCGAAAATCAGCTAAATCAGCGTTCCTCCGCGTTCTATGTCTGCAAGCCCTGTTAGAATAGGCTGAAAAGCCCCCGAACCGCGATCCTTGCGGAACTTTGGAGAGTTATTTGTGGAAGAATTCATCGACAAGCACAGCGGCGAATTGTTGATTCTGCTGCTGTTTATCATCGTGGTCGTAACTCTCGTCATCGTCGTGCCCCAATTGCTTCGGGCCCATCTCCGCAAGATGGAAATGATCCATCTGGAGCACATGCGCGCCATTGAGAACGGCCAGGACGTACCGGTGGAGGACGACCGCGCCCGCGTCGCCGGCCGAGCCGCCATGCTGGTGCCGATGGTCGTGGTGATCACCGCGGGCACCGTGACTTGTTTTCTGGCCACCTCCAAGCTGGAGACCATCACCTCCAACCTGTTCGCCGTGTGCTTGGCGGTGTGGGTAGTTTCCGGCGTCGTCAGCCTGGCCGCCATCACCGGCGGCGTCGCCCTGATCGGCCGGCTGGCCCAACTCCACACGAACGGCGACGAGAACGAAGTCCCCGAAAATCCCCTGGTCAAGTAAGCGGCGCCAGCAGCCAAATACTCGCGATGGTGAAGTAGATCATGATCCCGGTCACATCGACGAACGTTGCCACGAACGGGCTCGACGCAATCCCAGGATCGACGCCGAGACGTTTGAATATCAAAGGCAGCATCGAGCCCACCAGAGTTCCCCACACGCAAATGCTCGCGACAGCTTGGCCGATCACTAGCGCCAACCTCCACAGAGCGACCGGCGGCCGCGGCATCGTGCAATCCTTCGGAAACTCGTAGACGAGTGTGCCATCACGCTCCACCGGCGCGCCCAGCTCCTTTCCCTCAGGCAGCCGCACTCGGGAAATGCCCTCCGATTTCAGCTCCTGACGGGCGCCCGCGGGAATGTCAACCATGTGATTTTCGACTTTCAACGGGGTCGCGCCCGCCGGCAAAACGACTTCGAAGCTCTCATTGCGCGGCGGCGAGCTGCTGCGCACGTCCTCCGGCGTGAACGACGCTCGCACAAAGCCGATGACCCCGAGAGTCCCTCCAAGGGCCAATCCGAGAACGAGTTCGTGGCGAAAGACGCGGAACCAATCTTTGAGCTGAACCTGTCCGAGCGCCATGGCGCGGGTGATCAGCGTCGCAGCCTGCGAGCCCGAATTTCCGCCTGTTGAGATGACGAGCGGCACAAACAGGCTCAGAACCACCATTTGATTGATGGCGTCCTCAAAGTGCGCCAGCGCCGTGAAGGTGAACAGCTCCGCCAGGAAAAGACAAGCCAGCCAGAACGCCCGTTTTCGCCATACCGTCACGAATTTCGCTTTCATGTAATTCTCGGCAAGCGGTGCGACCGCGCCCATGCGATGCGCGTCTTCGGTCGCCTCTTGCACGACCACATCAATGACGTCGTCGTGGGTGATGATGCCGACCATTCGGTTCTGGTCATCCACCACGGGCAACGCCAGCAGGTCATAGCGCGCCAGTTCCACCGCGGCTTTCTCGCGGTCTTCGTTGACGCGCACGGAGACGATGCGGTCCTCCATCAAGTCTTTAATGACGGCATGTCGCGGCGCCAGGATCAGGTCGCGCAACGAAAGCACGCCCACGAGCCGGTGCTGCTCGTCGAGTACGAAGATGTAGTAAATGGTTTCCGTCGAGGGCGCCTGCAATCGCATGCGGTCCAGCGCTTCCGTCGCGGTGATGTTGGGCGGCAGCCAGGCGTAGTCGGTCGTCATGACTCCGCCGGCCGTGGTGGGATTCTGCCGGTACAACGTGGCGATGTCGCGCCGGTCCGCCTCGTCCACCAGCCGCATTAAGCTCTCGGCCACCCGTGGCATCAGTCGCCGCAAGAGATCGACGCGGTCGTCATGCGACATCTGCTCGATCAAGTGGGCCATCCGCTCCCGCCCGGTCCCCTCGACCAACTTTACCTGCCATTCAATGGGAAAATACTCGAAGATGGCGGCCTGATTGCGGATACTGGTGTTTTCCAAGAACTTCCAAACCTGGTCGACCGTAAGATCGCCCGCAAGCGCCTCGGCCACCGTTGCGGGATGAAGCGTCTCCAAGAAAGCCTTCATGTCGTCCGTCTCGTTCTCCTGAAGCATGTAGCGAACTTCCGGACCAAACAGTAAGTGCACCATTGTCGTACCTGTTTGAATGCGAGGTAGTTACGAAGGGATTTCGAGAAGGATATTATCGATAAGCCGCGTGCGGCCGAGGAACACGGCGATGGCCACGAGTGCACGGCCGGTCAATGTTTGCAGCGGTTGAAGGGTATCGTGATCGACAATGGCCAAATAGTCAAGACGCGCGTCCGCGACTTTGTCGATTCGTTCTTGAGCGGCCCGGATCAGCGCCGGGACGTTACGCTCACCGGCTTCGACACGCTTCCGGATGTCGCTAAGGGCGTTGAATATGACGACGGCATTCTTTCTTTCTTCGACACTTAGATACTGATTGCGAGAACTCAGTGCCAGGCCGTCGGCTTCGCGGATTGTCGGGCAAACCACCAACTTCACTGGAACATTGAGATCGCGGACCATTTGCTGAATGACGCGAACCTGCTGGGCATCTTTCTGTCCGAAGTAGGCGAATTCGGGCTGGATGATGCTGAATAGCTTTAGCACCACGGTGGCGACGCCGCGAAAATGTCCCGGCCGCGATGCACCCTCCAGCATGTCTTGAAGCTCATGAACTTCGACATAAGTCTTGAAGGCCGGAGGATACATGAGTTCCGGCCTCGGATGAAAAACCAGGTCCGCGCTTTCGGCATCGCATAGGGCGACATCTTTCTCAAAAGGCCGCGGGTAGCGTGAAAGGTCCTCGTGGGGTCCAAACTGAGTCGGGTTGACGAAGATGGATACGACGACGAAACCCGTTTCCCTGCGAGCCCGACTCATCAAGCTGGCGTGGCCCGCGTGCAGCGCCCCCATGGTCGGCACGAGGCCGAGGGAAAGTCCGCGGCGGCGGGCATCGCTGATCGCCGTTCCGGTCTCTTCGATCGTAGTTGCAACAACGACCATGCGTTTGACTCGTAGGACGGATTTGCAATCCGTCCGTTGACTGGACGGTTTGCAAAACCGTCCTACGCCTGAGAGGTGCTAAACGGCCAGCCGGGCGGCGAGCACCATTTCGAGATACGAGCGCCGTTCCGCGTCTTTCAGGCCCAGCTCGCCAACAACCAGGAGCAGTGCCCGCTGCGCCCGTTCCTTTTCCGGCGTCGGTGCGACGATCTCAATCTCCACGTAGCGGCCCAACTCGGCCACTTCGTCGAGGCAGGCTTGGATCGCGAAACCGTCGCGCCCGAAAGCGTAACATATGCGCCGCTTACGCACGACGGCAACCGCTCGATAGCCAAGATGCGTCAGCATGCGGCAGAAGGCATCCGCAGCACCGGGGCCCGACGCGAGCGCCACCTCGATTTCCGTTCGCGTCTTGGTCGGCCCCGGCTCCTTCGGCCCCTTGTAGGTGGCGATGTTGCTCTCTCCAACGCGGCGTAAACGAAGCGCTTCGTCGGTCTGCGCGAAATCTCGATCCGGGGCATTGAAATAATGATCCGCTTCCTCCAACGGCGCCTGCGCCTCGGCATCCCATTTCTCGAGCTTACTCATCAGCTCTTCAAAATCTTTCACGGGAAATTTCATCTCGATCTCGACCATGACCATGATCCTTCGCCGGTTTTATCTTCAACCCACGACTTGGCTCGCGTGGCTCGCTCCGCGGTTTCGTGCGCGCTCCCAGTCTCCCTGATGTAAAATAGCGAGGACCGTCAAGAACCACGAGGGCCAGTCTCTTTTTGGGGTTAGATGAGGCGCGCATGGGATTATTTCACACGGTATGCAAAATCCAAGATTTGCCGGAGGGCGAAGGCAAGACGGTGTGCGTCGGAACCAAGCTTATCGCGCTTTTTCGCCGGGATGGAGAGATTCTTGCCATCGACGACGTCTGCCCGCACATGGGCGCATCGCTCGCCGGCGGCTGCCTCCAAAACGATATCGTCACCTGTTCCTGGCACGGGTGGCGCTTCCGCATCACCGACGGCACCTGGGCCGACAACCCACGCATCAAGATCGGCAGCTATCCGGTCCGCGTGGAGGGCGAAGACATTCAAGTTGAAGTTGACGCACAACCCGGTTCTGCGAACCGGGGCTAAACATCGGAGAGATCGATCGTGCCGCATACTCTACGCTTGGCGATGGTATTCGTGATTGGGTTCTCCGCATTGGCCGTCCCGGTCGGTTCCCAGGAGCCCCAGGAGCCCCAGCCCAAATCAAGGCCCAAGCTCGAGCCGATCGCGGAGACCAAGCTGCTCATGGAAGGAATGGCCCATCCCAATTTCCGCGGCGTCGAGCGCATTCTCTCGGAGAAACAGGCGGAGGATAAATCGTGGACCTTCGCCCGCGGCCAGGCGCTTCTCATCGCCGAAACCGCCAATCTCTTGATGCTGCGGCCGCCGAAAAACCAGGGGCAAGCGACCTGGTTCGAGCGGGCCATGGAGTTGCGCGCTCAAGCGACCCAGTTGGCCCAAACGGTAGCTCGAAAGGACTTGGAAAGAAGCCGGGCCGCGCTCGGGAGCGTCGCCGCCAGCTGTAACCGTTGCCATCAGAGCTTTCGTGTTCCCGTGCAAATCACCGCGTTTGAAGAAAAGTGACGGTTTTCGACTTCACTTCTCGGCTGGCCGCTTAGGGACTGAACCGCGTTCCTTGTTTCCATACAAAGAATCCAAGTTCCATTGCGAATTACAAAGAAATAGACGCCGCTTGTCCCATACGGACACCATCATGCCCCAAGACCCGAGTGCCACACCGAGTCCGCCGCCTGGAGCGCCGAGCCCTGTCACTTCGAAAGGCACGCGGCCCACAGGCGCACGGCCGACGGACGCGAGCCAGGAAGAATATCCCGTCTACCGCCATTCCACGCTCTTTTACTGGTGGCCGGTCTGGTTCTTCGGCTACATCATGGGCATTTGGACGTTAATCGGCGGCTGGCACATGGCCATCGTTCCCGCGCACACGGAAGCCGGCAAGGCGACGCAAGGTGAGGCCCAGATCAAAGGCAAGACCGTCGATCTGAAAGACCGCAATATTCTTGTCTTACCGGAGAAAGCGGAACCTCTGCATTACGGCGCCGGCGACCAGCGAGAACTCGCGCAGCCGTCGCTTAACATTTCGCCGCGGCGAGGCATGGGCACCTTATACCTGGTCATCCTGCTCGTGGTGATTCTCATAACGAACGTGCAGTTTCGAGGCTTATGGTCCGTTCTGGTGATGCTCGTGCTGATCATGCTGTCGATTCTGTTCGCGGTCGCCGGCATGTGGGAATCCATTCTCAGCGGCGTCTCCCACCTGGTGATTCACCTCAACGCGGGCGGTTACATCGTCCTTTCCACGGGCGTGCTCATCCTGTGGCTGATCACGTTCTTCTTTTTCGACCGGCAGATTTACATGATCTTCGCGCCGGGCCAGGTGCGCGTGCGCCTGGAGATCGGCGGCGAGGAAACAGTATATGACACCACTGGCATGGTTGTCCTCAAGCAGCGCAGCGACTTATTCCGGCACTGGATACTGGGCTTTGGATCCGGTGATTTGATCGTCCGGCCGGTGAGCCTCAACAAGGACATCGAGATGCCCAACGTCCTTCACGTCGGCCGCGTGGTCCGCAAGATCGAGGACATGGTGAAGGAGAAAGTAATCCTAGCGAGTCCGAACCGGTGATGACTTACACGACAATCCTCTAACTTTTCTGTGAGGCGAAACGAGCGATGTCCACCACACCGCAAACCCCGTCGGCCCAGCCCATTCCGCCGGCCAGCTCCGCCAAAAATGAACTCCGCATCATCAGCCACTCGACGCTTTTTTACTGGTGGCCGGTTTGGGCCGTCGGCTTCCTTATGGCCCTAATCACCGCCTTCAGCGGCGAGGTGATGGCCGTCGTCCCCAACGGCACCACTCCGCAGACTGGAGTGACGCTTCCCAATTTAGAAGGACCGCGTGACATTCTCGTGACTCCGGACAAGAAGCATCTTCCCGTGGATCTCAAGACCAAGAATCCGTTGGTGCCCAAACTTCATATCGCCAACAGCAAAAACCTCGGCGTGTTCTTCTGCCTGATCCTCCTTTTGGTCATCACGATTACGAATATCCCCTTGCGCGGGCTATGGTCGGTCATCGTCATCGTCTTCCTGGTCTTCCTGGCGGTAATCTTCGCCATCCTCGGCTGGTGGGACAACATTCTTGAATCGCTCAGCTTCCTAGACATCCGCATCAACCTCGGCGGATACGTGGTTATTTCGTTGGTATTGTTCGCGCTCTGGCTTGTCGTCTTCATCTTTTTCGACAGGCAAATCTACATGATCTTTACACCGGGTCAGGTACGCGTCCTCGAAGAGATCGGCGGCGCGGTCACGGCTTACGACACCACCGGCATGACCATCCAAAAGCAGCGCAGCGACCTCTTCCGCCACTGGATCTTGGGTCTGGGCTCCGGAGACCTGATTGTCCGCACCGCCGGCGCTCAGACCCATTACTTCGAGAAGGACAACGTGCTCTTCATTGGCCGCAAGGTCAAGGCGATCGAAGAAATGCTTCGTTCGCGGCAGGTAGTGTCGGGGCAGTGACGCTGGCCATCCCCCCCGACGAATTTGTTCGATTTCTTCCGTAAGTCTATGTTCTCTGATAAGTTAAGATTAGAATTCTGAATTGGATTGCGTCGCCAGGGGTGTGTGGGGGGGTGGCGACACAACGAATTCTTGGCACTCCAGCCACCGAATTTCCGATTTTTTCGTCGGCAAGCGATGTCCAGCCCACCGGATGCGCTTTGCGCATCAGATTGCACACACTCTCATTTCAATGTCCGGGAAGTCGCCAGGGCAAGATCGTTGAAGGGCTTTCCTTGAGTCCGCTGCTGGGCCGCACCACACCGCCCAGGCCGAGCGCTTCCGGATGGCGGGCGATCTTGTCGGCGAAGATTTCCAGGTCGCGCAAAGCGCGATCGACGCGGGGAAGGATGCGGGTCACCATGGTCGCGGCGTCGTTCATGTTGTTGTAAAGCGCGGGGTCGCTCAGGAGCTTTTGGAAGGTGCCGTCGCCGCGGGCGATCTCCCGGTAAACCTCACGAAGATCGGTAAGCGTCTTGTTCAGCTTGTCCGTGCTCTCCTCAAGGTTCTTGAGAATGGCGGGGCTGCGGTCGGCGAATGGTTTGGTCGCCTTGTCCATGTTTAAGAGAATGCTGTCGGCCTTCTCCAACGATTCGTTGGTGCGCTTGAGCGTCTTCTGGATGTCGCGGATCATGTCCTCGGTGTTCTTGGCGATCCCTTCGAGGTGGTCGCTGCCGGCCTTCGTGCCCTTGAGGATGTCGCGGAACATTTTTTGGTTGTCGTCATTGAAGACGTCGCCGATGCGCTTGAGCGTCTCTTCGAGCCGCGTGATGGACTTCGTGATCTTCTCTTCGTTGTTGGTTAAGAGGACGTCAATACGCTCGCCGACCTTGCTCCAGTAGCGGGCGGCAAGCTGGAACTCCTCGTTGGTCTTCTTGAAGTCCGTGAAGCTTTGATTCGTCACCTTGATCAGTTCGCGGATTTCCGCATTGGTCTTCTTGAATTCCGGAACCACGTCCTGAGTCGCCTTGATGAGTTCACGCAGCTCTTGGTTGGTCTTGGATATCTCCGGAACAAACTTTTTGACTTCCTTGCCGACGTCGCGATACTCCTTGAGCGTCTCCTCCATGAGCGGTGTCAGTTTGTCGAGGCGCTGAAAGACTTTCTTGATTTCGACGATCGCCTCCTGCGCGGGCGGCATCAGCTCGCCGGTCTTCTGCACCACCGCCTGAATATCCGTTTGGACCACGCCGACGATTACAGAGCCCGGCGGGATGACACTGAAGTCGACGCCTTTCTCGTCGGCGCCTGGCGGCGCGAAGGTGACGGAAGTGTCGCTGCCCAGCATGCCGCGGATCAAGGTCGGCTTGTCCGCCTTGCGGATCGTAAAGCCGTCTTCGACCTCGATGCCGACATGGACCTTGCCGGTCGCATTGTCGAGCTGCAGCTTGCGAACCTCGCCGATGCGCACGCCCGAGCGGCGCACGGGCGTTCCCGGCGTCAAGCCCTGGGCGTCTTCGAAGACGATCGTATAGCTGTCGACGCGCTTGAAGTAGTTGGGAAAGCCGCCGAACAGAGTGATTAGCACCGCGAGCAGAATGAGCGCGCCCAGAACGAAGATTCCCAGACGAAATCGCATGGCCTGGTCGTTCATGAGGCGGATTCCCCTCCGACAGACGACATCGCGCTAACCCGCAATCGGGTCGCTAACCCGCGAACGGGTTGAGTTCGCTGAGACGCTCGCGGGCCTGACCTTCGACGAACTGCTGCACGCGCGGATCGGCGCAGCGCGCCAGCTCGTTCGCCGTGCCGTCAAACAACACCTGGCTCTCGCCCGGCTTGAGGCGTGACCATGGGTGAAGCATCACAATTCGGTCAGCCACTTTCTGCGCCGTCTTCATGTCGTGCGTCACCACGATGCTCGTCACCGGATGCCTCTGGCGAGTTTGCAAAATCAGTTCGCTAATGACGTCCGTCATGATCGGATCGAGTCCGGTAGTCGGCTCGTCGTAGAGCATGACTTCTGGGTTCAATGCCAGCGCCCGCGCCAGGCCGACGCGTTTCTTCATTCCGCCGGACAATTCAGCCGGTTTCTTCGCCTCAACGCCAGGCGGCAAGCCAACTTCTTGCAGGCGCTGGCGGACGGTGTCATCGATGTCCTTGGACGTCAGTTTGCGCTGCTCGCGCATTCCGAAGGCAACGTTATCGTAGACCGAAAGGCTGTCGAATAAGGCGGCCCCCTGAAACAGAAAACCGAAGCGAAGCCGTTGCCGGGTCAGCTCAGCATCGCCCAATTGCGTCAGCACTTTGCCGTCGAAGGTCACCTTTCCTTTTGTGGGCCGCAACAGTCCAATCATCAATTTCAAGAGCACCGTCTTGCCGCAGCCGCTTTCGCCAATTACCACCAGCGTTTGGCCGCGCGGTATCTCCAAGTTGATTCTCTCAAGAACCCGATGTCCTTCAAACTCCATGGCGACGTCGGCAAATGTAATCACGTCCCACTCGCGGGTCGGCTCCGTACCCCGCAGATTCGAAGACTCATCTGCGGGCTTGGGCGCATACTTTAGAACAGCGATCGCGCTTGACCAGTTCCAAGGAAGTATTCGAACACGGTAATGAGCGCCATTCCCAGGAAAAAGTCGATCACCAAGATAATGATGAACGAGGCGACGAATGCTTCGGTTGAAGCCCGGCCGACTCCTTCCGCTCCGGGCCGGCTATTGAGGCCGCGGTGGCAGCTCACGAGCGCAATGGCGGCGCCGAAGAAGATGGCCTTGATCAGCCCCATCCACACATCCGCCATTGTCACGTACGACTCGGAATGTTGCCAGTAGTAATGGGCCTCGACTCCGTAGACCCGCGTGCAAATCAAAGCGCCGCCCATGATGCCCATGTAGTCCGCCATGATCGTGAGCAACGGAATGAGCAGACTGCACGCTAGTAGGCGCGGGGTCACGAGGTAATGAATCGGATGAGCGCCGAGGCATGACAGCGCGTCGATCTGTTCGGTGACGCGCATCGTGGCCAATTCGGCGGCCATGGCGCTGCCGATGCGTCCCGCCAGCATGGTCGCCGCCAGCACCGGGCCCAACTCGCGCACCAACGTGATGTTTATCAACGAGCCCAGACGCGTGGCCATGCCGATTTTCTGAAACTGGGCATACGTTTGCACGGCCATCACCATGCCGATGAACATTCCGGTGATGGCAACTACCGGCACGCTGCGAACGCCCACCATAAAGAAATTGGGCAGCAGAGTCCCGGCCGCCGGTTTGCGGCGGAAGGCCCATGCGATTGTCTGCCAGGAAAAGATGGTAAAGTCGCCCAGTGCCGCGAGGGCGTGATGGATGAGGTTTCCGAAACTGGCAACCGGCCCCAGCCTGGCGCGGCCCGCACTGGCCATCGTTTGCTCCCATCCCTGGTGCCGATCAGGCAAGCCGAAAACACCCGTATCTTTAATCGACAGTGCGAGTGATCGAAACAGCGACAATGTCTCGCGAGCTAGGCGCTAGATGGAAACGAACACGGGCAAATCGTCAAAACCTGCACAAACGCATCCGTTACGTAACCTATTTATTACAAGATTGTTGCAGCGATAGACCGCGACATTTTCACACTTTTGCCGAAAAAAAAGCTGCGTGCCCCCGCAATGGAACCTTTTTTGCAAAGTTCCTCATCTAAGATAGTGGTAAAGGGCTCGTGAGCACCCGAAATGCCACCGCCCTTTTGCAAAGGAGGGGCAGCCATGAAACGAAATCGAAAGCGAAAACGCAATGACATGCGCCTGATTCGGCTGTGGACTTATCCGCAGGCTAACAAGGCATTGCCCTATCTCCATTCGATTACCGGCTCCTTGCGGGAGCACTGGTTGGAAGCCCAGGACAAAAGGCTGGAAGTCAACCGCATGCAAAAGGAGCCGGGACGGGTGGACCGCGGCAGGATCTTGGCGGAGCAGTTTGCCTCTGAGGAAAAGTCCAAAGCCGAGGAGCGTTTTGCCGAGGACTTGCAGGAACTGCTCGGACTGGATGTGTTCCTGCTCGACCCCGTGCAAGGCGTGGCATTCATTCCGTTCCAGAAGGACACGGAATTGGCTTGGTTCGTTTATGATCATTTTGGCAATGACTTGAAGAGTTGGCGTTTCCACCAGGATCCATTGGAAACGCGCCGGCCGATTCAGGAAGTAGTTCCTGACCCCGCGGTCAATCCATCGTTGAACTAAGTTTCGCGAAACCGCCGAGTGAGCTTCGCCGACGCGTGATTGTGGGTGCAAGTATCCCCCGTCACGCGTCTTCAAAGCTCGCTCGGCGGTTTCGCGCCCTTACGATGAACAGCGCAAGCCCGGAAAGAAACGAATCTTTGAAGTATCCGGCAACTTTCCTCCGATGGAGAACCCTGGAAGGTAGGGGATTGTCGGCGGTCCAGGGTGTGGGCGATGGGATTCGGGTGGAATTGGCTTGGCCTGGTCTTGATCCTTTCTTCCTGGATCCAGCGCGGTGCAAGCGCCGATTCGATTCCGCTCGTGACGTCTGAAGGACGTTGCCAATTCGTGTTGAATACGCCCAAAGCCGCTTCTCAGTGGATGCTCATCGTCGGCTCGCTCGCGGCGCCCGACACGCGGACCCGCGTTCACATCCGCAGCGAGCCATGTGAAGGCCCCGAAGCGATTGCGCGTGTAACCGTAGCGACCACGCCTGCATGGCGCGACTCCATCCGTATCACGCAAGAGACCCTGAATCGGTTCCGCCGATCGCGTGTCGCTCCTGAGGAATATCCCCCGCTCGATAATCCGCCCGCGAGCAAGTCGTTCCATCTCTTCGCTGGCGACCGTGACCTGACAAATCCAGCGTCATACCGACTGGTCCGCGCCGATCTGGCTCGCGTCGGCAAACGCTGCCAGGCGTACGTCGATCGTGAAGTCGCTAATGCATGCGCATTGAAGGCAACGATTGACGATGCGATCCGCACATTTGATGAGGAAGTTCTTCCTTGGACCGAGCGTAACCTTGGCGGCGTGGTCGATGTCGATCGTGATGGTCGCTTCACGTTCCTGTTCACGTCGCTTCTCGCCAAGCTTGAAAAGGGCCGAGCGCCAGTTGATGGCTTCGTGCGCGGCAGCGATTTCGTCCGGGACATGCAGGCGCCTTTCAGCAACCGTTGCGACATGATGTACCTCAATGCCGCTCTCAAGCCGGGGCCGCATCTGCGCACGGTTATTGCCCACGAATACACGCACGCAGTGATGTTTTGCGAGCAGAATTTGGTCTGCGCCACACCCTTGCCCACGCCGCACAGCGAGGAAAGCTGGCTTAATGAGGGATTGGCTCACCTCGTCGAAGAAATGCAAGGACATTCCTGGTCGAACCTGGAAGATCGTGTGTGCGCATTTCTGGCTCAGCCGGAGAGATCGCCGCTATTGATCGCCGATTACTTTCAGACGGGGCGATGGCGCGAACCGGGACCGCGCGGTTGGGCTTTTTGCTTTCTCCGTAGCGCCGCTTTGCGGCACGGGCCCGATCTTCCGCGCCAGCTCATTCAGTCTCCGTTCCGCGGGAGGGAGAACCTCGAAGCCGCCACGGCCACGCCGCTGCCCGTGCTGTTCCGCGAGGCTGCGATTGAACTTCTCCGCACGGATTTTCCAGTATCGACCGCGAACGAACATGGTCGCGCGCAAGGTCTTGGCGGCCCACGCTATCATGAGGTCACGCTGGGCTGCGGTAACGTGGAGTTGGACCTGATCGGCACCGGGTTGGCATTCTTTTTGTTGCACGCGCCCGTTTCGGAACGCGCGAAGGTCACGATCACCGCTCCCGTCGGCGCTGATCTTCAGTGCACCTTGGTTCCTTTGACGGCAGGTCAGGCTCGATTTTCGATTGGGCCCCGTTGACTTTACCGTAAACTTCGGGCTTTACGATGCCAAATCCCGTCGAACTTATGAAAATAACTTGACATGGCGAGCAATCATTTTAACATCTAGTCAGGTCCAAAGCCCTGAAGTGCTTTCAAGTGCATTCCATACGCCGTCATTCGCAGGGAGCATGGACCAAGGGAGGGGCTTCATGTCCGCGCAACCTCGGCGTCGCCGCTTGGAAGTCGAAGACATCGGCGAGGTCACGGTGGTCAACTTCACCGACAAGAAAATCCTCGACGAACAGAACATCCAAGTCATCGGCGAGCAGCTGTTCAGCTTGGTGGACGAGCTTGGCCGGCGAAAGCTATTGCTTAATTTCAGCAACGTCGAGTACCTTTCCAGCGCCGCTCTGGGCAAGTTCATTACTCTGAACAAGAAAGTCAAGGGCGCCAGCGGCAAACTGATCTTGTGCTCCATCGATCCGCAGATATACGAGGTGTTCGAGATCACCAAGCTCGACAAGCTCTTCAACATTCAGAAGGACGAGCAAGCGGCGTTACAGGCGTTTTGACAAGATTGTTTTCGGCCCCAGCTTTGCACCTTGAAGCATGTCCCGGCCCTATTCCGTTTCCTGGTGAGAGACGCTTCCATGCGACAGCCGAGCAAGGAAGGTTCGTATGAAGTGGTGATCGCGAGCGATCCCCTCGAGACGCGGCGCGTCCAAGACCACATTGAAGTCCTGCTTCGGTCGAATCGCTTCGAGGATCGCGAAATCTTCAGCATCAGGCTCGCTCTAGAGGAGGCGTTGGTCAACGCCATCAAGCACGGCAACCAGATGGACCGCGCCAAGAAAGTAACCATTAACTACCACGTCAGGGGAGATCGCTTCGACATTCTGATCAAGGACGAAGGCAAGGGCTTCGACCCGGAAGACGTGCCCGATCCAATGGCGGTGGAGAATTTGGAGCGTCCCTGCGGCCGAGGTCTTTTGCTCATGAAACACTATATGACCGAAGTCGTCTTCCACCCTCCCGGCAACCGTTTGGCCATGAGCAAAATTCGCGGCAAGCCGGCCTTGAACGGTCCATTAAACGGCCATCACTTCACCGGCAAATGAGAGCCGGCGGTCGATCCATTCGTCGATGACCCCCATGATGCAACAATACCGGCAGGCCAAGGAGCGGCACCCGGGCATGTTGCTGCTTTTCCGCATGGGCGACTTCTATGAACTCTTTAACGAGGACGCGGAAGTCGGCGCCAAAGTCCTGGGCCTGACGCTCACCAGCCGGGACAAGTCGATCCCGATGGCGGGCATTCCGCATCACGCGCTCGAAAAGTACCTGCCGCGCCTTCTGCAAGCCGGCCATCGCGTAGCCATCTGCGACCAGGTCGAAGATGCATCCGAAGCCAAGGGCCTGGTCCGCCGCGAGGTCACCCGCGTTGTCACGGCCGGCACCATCACGGAGGACGAGCTTCTCGATCCGCGTCGCAACAACCACTTGGCGGCGATCACACCAAGCCGGCAGGAGTCGCCGGCGGGTCTCGCCTGGCTCGAAATCTCAACCGGCCAGTTCCAAGCGGTCGACGTTCCCAACGCACGACTGCTCGACGAGTTGGCCCGGCTTTCGCCGGCGGAGTGCCTCGCCAACGAGGATGAGCTGGAGCTTACGGCAGATGTCTTGAAACAGTTGGCTTGGTCGCCGGTGCTGACGGCTCGATCCGGCTGGACCTTCGATCCGGAAACCGCGCGGGCGGCACTGTGCAAGCATTTCGGCGTAACCACACTTGTGGGCTTCGGCTTTGACGATTCGCAGCCGTGCGTGACCGCTGCGGGCGCGCTCTTGCTCTACGCCCAGGAGATGCTCAAGTCTGAACTGGGTCATGTGCGGCGGCTCAAGCCCTACCTCAGCGCACATGTGCTGCAGCTGGACGAAGTGACACGGCGAAGTCTGGAATTGACTCGCACCTTGCGAGACGGCCAGCGCGATGGATCGCTCTTGGGCGCCATCGATCGCACGGTGACCACCATGGGGGCGCGGCTGCTCCAAGAGTGGCTGCTCGCGCCATTGGCCTTGCGCGGTGGAATCGAATCTCGGCTCGATGCGGTCGGTGAGCTAAAGGAGGACGCCGGCCTACGCGGGGATCTGCGCAAGGAGTTGGCTCAGGTGCTCGACCTTCAGCGCTTGGCGAGTCGGGCTTCGACGGGCCGGGCCTTACCGCGCGATCTCGCCGCCATAAGCCGCACCCTACGAGCGTTACCCCACCTGAAGGCTCGCATAACCGCACGGCGCGCCGCGCTTCTCAATGAGCTAGAGAAGAACTTTGAGCTATGCCCCGACCTGCGTGCCGCGCTGGATGCCGCCCTGGTCGATGAGCCGCCTCCTAGCCCGCGCGAGGGCGGCCTGATCCGTCCCGGCTTCAATGCTGAGCTGGATGAATTGCGGCAAATCGCGCGCGGCGGCAAGGAATGGATCGCTCGTTTCCAGTCCCAGGAGATCGAGCGCACCGGCATCGGCTCGCTCAAGGTCGGCTTTAACAACGTTTTCGGCTACTACATCGAGATCACGCACACGCACGTCGACAAGATTCCCGCGAATTACCAGCGCAAGCAGACGCTCAAGAACGCCGAGCGCTATATCACGCCGGAATTGAAGGAATATGAGGAAAAAGTCCTCTCGGCGGAAGAGAAGAGCCACCAGCGCGAGCACGAGTTGTTCATGGCCCTGCGCGACCAGGTGGCCCGCGAGACTGGCCCGCTCTTGCAGACTGCTGAGGTGCTGGCTCAGCTTGACGTGCTGAGCGCACTTGCCGAGTTAGCAGTGTCGCGGCAATACATTCGACCCGACTTGACCGATGAGCCGGTCCTGGTAATCCGCGAAGGCCGGCATCCCGTGCTCGACCAGACGTTGCCGCCGGGGACGTTCGTACCCAACGACTTGCAGCTCGGCCGAGACGATGGTCTTCTCTGGCTCATCACCGGGCCCAACATGTCTGGCAAGAGCACGTTCATTCGCCAGGTCGCGCTGCTCACGCTTTTGGCTCAGATGGGAAGCTTCGTGCCGGCCAAAGAGGCGACGATTGGAATCGTCGATCGCATTTTCACGCGCGTCGGCGCCAGCGATGAATTGAGCCGGGGACAAAGCACTTTCATGGTCGAAATGACCGAAGCGGCGAATATCCTAAACAACGCCACAGCCCGCAGCCTGGTGATCCTAGATGAGATCGGCCGCGGCACCAGCACCTACGACGGCGTTTCGCTAGCCTGGGCCTTGGCCGAGCACCTCCACACGCAGATCGGCTGTCGTGCCTTGTTCGCCACGCATTACCACGAGCTGGCCCAACTCGCCGAAACGTTGCCGGGCCTGCGCAACTACAACGTGCTGGTCCGCGAATGGCAGGACGACATTGTCTTCCTGCATAAGATCGCCGCCGGCAGCGCCGACAAGAGCTACGGCATCCACGTCGCCCGCCTGGCCGGCATCCCCGCCGAGGTGCTTGACCGGGCCAAGGAGGTGCTGCGCCAACTTGAATCGCATCATCTCGACAAGGAATTGCCGCAGCGAAAGCGAAGACGAACTTCGATATTGCCGGAGATTCAGCCGTCGTTGTTTTCCGAGCCGCCGTCCGGACCGCACGTTGAGAGATAAATTCGAATACGGTCACGTACGATTCTAGTTTTCATCCAAGTACTTCTTCTTGAGCGCGTCGTACACTTCTTCCCAGCGCTTGCGGTCGGGAATCAGGCGTTCAAGAACTTCTTTGGGTAAGACTTCTGCGACGGCAGGATCAATCGCAATCAAGGCCATGGAGATCTCGTGAGGCTTCCTGCCTTCGTCGCGGAGCTTGGCGTCCGTTGATTTGAGAGTCGCTCCAAGTACGCCAACTATGGCGGGGATTGCCGGTTTCGCTTCCTTCCCAATCGCGCCCAATGCTGAGAGGACCTTGCTGCGAAGCTGCCAATCATCGATCTTTAGCGCCTCAGCAAGGTACGGTACGGCGGGCTTGCCTGCTGCTCTCACTCCCGCGAGTCTCAAAGCCTCGGCCGCGTGAATAATGGCCGAATTGGATTTCTTTGCTTTCAAGACTTCGATGACGAAAGGGACTGCATCCGGCCCAACGTTGTCGAGACCGCACGCCGCATTCTGCGCAACACTGGCATCCCTGTCCGTCAGTCCGGCGGCCAGAACCCGAATCAAATCTTTGTTTTTCTGAGCAAGGGCGCCAAGAGCTGTCGCAGCCTTCGCGCGATATTCCGGATCGCCATCCTTGAATTGCTCAAGCCAGAATGCCACTGGCTTGCCTTGGTACAAGGGAGTTTTGCCCGGCATTGCGGCGCTTTCCGCCAGGAATGCTTGCAAAGTCCTTATTTCACCAATGGCGGCATCCAGCTCCTTTCGCAGTTTGGCGATCTCCGCCCGCAAGGCGGGGATTTCTGCCTTGCCGTCGCCCGTTTCGGCGGCTTCAGGGTCGGCCTTAGAAATCTGTTGTTGGGCCCCAGCGCGTGCCGCCGGGGCATCATCCGAACCCGGCCCAGCCCACGCATGGCGCACCGCCAGTCCGATGCCCGTCCCGGCCAGGATTAAAGCCAAGAAGACGCAGGTCATCATCTTCACTTTGCTGAGCCACATCATTTGCAAGGCTCCTACTGCCAGGGCGGCGGCTTTTGCGGACACAATGCTTGCGGCCGTTCCGGAAGCGAAAGTCAAGGACATGCGAACTGTCGACTGCACAAGTTCCGCGGAAACGGCTTGGGCGAGCGTTTCCTCCGCGATCACAGTGCTGAACGCGCTCGTGGAATATGCCAAGCCTTGTTGCGTCAGGCGCAGACGCAGCCGCTCACGCGCGCGGACAAGCCGCGCGGCCACGGTCCCTTTCGGACAACCGAGCGTTCGAGCCGCCTCTTCCTGCGTCTTGCCTTGGACATGACAAAGGAGAATCACGCGGCGATAGCGTTCGGGTAAGCGAGCGACTTCCCGATCGAGCATCGTTCGCAGATCGCGCTGGAAAAAGTTGGGCTCGATCTCCGGCCCTGGAATGTCATCCAACTCCGCAGGATGATTCGTAAGTTGCGGAACCTTCATGCGCAGCCGACAGGCGATTCGGTAAGCGACCTTGTACAACCAGCTGGCAAGGGCATGTTTCTTTGCGATGGAGCCTGCTTTGCGAACCATGGTGAGGAAGGTGGCTTGGAAAACGTCTTCTGCGTCCTGCTCGTGTCGCAACAGACGCCGGCTGAGTCCCAGAACCATCGGCCCATGGCGCCAAACGAGCAGCTCGAAAGCCGCCGCATCGCGCTGGCCGGCAAACCGAGTAAGCAATTCGGCATCCGTCGCCTCGCCGGCGGCGACGAAGCCGATCATGCGGTGAAGGTATTTCACGACCGAATTTAGCGATTCGCGCGGCATCTTCGGCTCCCGGAGTGCCTTCTCTCTATCAAGATAGAGGCATCAAGTACTGATTTGCATGCATTTATTTGGCTCATCCGGCTCCACGGTTTCATTGGCGTTGGAGTAAAATCGAATTCATGCACACAGCGATCGGTCAAAGCCTGAGTTCGTCTCGCGGCAGATTGGCAGCGGCGAGCACGATTGCCGCATTGGTTGTCGCCGCGGACCTCGCACTCGTCTGGTGGAACTGCTTTCCGCTGAGCACGGAGGGAAGCTACGTATTGGCCCTGATCGCGCTGGTCGCCAATGTCTGGCTGGTCCAAGGTGACTTGGCCTCTCTCGGTATCCGGCTGACGCCTCTTCAAGGCTGGTGGTACTGGATCCGGGTTTCGTCCCTGATCGGCCTCATCGTCGCAGCGAGCATCGTCGTGGGTCTGGGGATATTAGTCCTGACCGGCCACAATTTGCCGGTTTACGCTACTTCCCCCGGTCACTTTGGAGCAGCGTTCTTGAGCATGTGCGTGTTCGCCCCGGTGGTTGAGGAGACCATTTACCGGCTCACCGTCTGTATCCCGCTCGCCGTTCTGATCGGCCCTTGGAAGGCGATAGTCGTAAGCGGTTTGGCGTTCGGCAGCGTGCATCAAGTGGCAGGCATTCCCAGCCCGGAGAACCTGATCGGCGGCTTCTTCCTGGCATGGGCGTACCTGAAGAGTGAAAGCATCGTCGTCCCGGTCGTGTTGCATGCCTTGGGCAATTTATGTGCCCTGGCGTTGCAGATCGCCGCTTGGCACTGGCTGAGGGGTGGCTAGCAACCGAGTTGTACAATAATGCACCGGCCGCTATTCACCGGCCGCGACCGTGTGCGTTCGAAATTATGCAACTATCGACATTGCCTGCTTTCAACGAAGCAGGGGATCTCGCGCCTGGCGTGTATTGCGCGCGTCTGTCGACTGTACTTGAGCACTTCGGTCAAGGCTCCGTCCAGAGTTGTGCCGTAGCGGATCGGCTGAGGCGCATCTACGATCTAGTGGTCTCAACGGGCCGGTTAGCGCGTTTCGTAGTTTTTGGATCGTTCGTCACTTCCAAGGCCGAGCCGAACGACGTGGACATCGTGCTGCTGATGGAAGACAGCTTCGACTTGGCGTCCGTGACGGGTGAGGCCGTATTGGTATTTCAGCACATGCAAGCGGATGCTCATTTTGGAGCGAGCGTTTTTTGGACCAGGCGATCCGGGGCGATTGGCGGAGAGCAGACCATGATAGAATATTGGCAGGCACGCCGCGAAGGCGGCCAACCGGGAATTATCGAGATTGTGAGGAAAGCATCATGATCGCGAACGACCGGGAGCTGCAAATAACTTTGGAACGCATTGCCTGGTTCCAACAACTAGTAAACCACCTCCGCAAGACCGAGACCAACTTGGTGAACTATCGGGCAGCGGTGTCTGGATTCCTCGTGGAGATCGACCGCATGCAACTTGAGGTCCGAGAGTACTCCTGGATCCTTCCAACCGAGAGCCCATCAACCGGCGAACCAGGCACGGCTCCCGACAGCGGGCACGTGGTTGGTGTCTCGTGAGTTGATGGTGGTTCGGCGGCTTATGGCACACTTAGTTGAGAAAATGCGTCAGGTGTATTCGATGCTATCTGCAGCGCGTGCCATCGTTCTTGTCTCGGTGCCATGGTCGCCGTGGCCGCGGAAGTCTCGGGATGTGTTGGCTGCGTTGGAGTCCACCCAAGAGCAGTGGTTTACCGATGCCTCAGTTGAGTTCTTCGACCTGTGGCCGGAGCGTGACGACGAATTGAAACGCTGGTATGAGTCGCTTTTCGCGAACTCAGCGCCACGGTTTCAGTTGCATGGGCATGGGTATGGTCCGCTCTGGTGGCTGTCTGAGGGCAAGGTGCTGGAGTGCCTTACGGAGCCATATGTATTTTCCCTTGAGGCACTGCAGCAGCGTTCGGCGGCCTTTTTCCATGGGATCTAGCGGGCACGATCCGACGCCGACTGGTGCCACGAAATGACACTCATGGCGTTAGGAACAGGAATTAAGTCGCTTATTAAACTCAGCAAGTACGCCACCCCCGCCACGGCCAAAACCATCGCCCAATCCACAACTTCAAGCGGCCACAGTTCGAAGAACCACGCGGACAGCGGCCAATACATCGCCGCGAGATACACGGGAATCGCGAACGCCCCAAGCAGGCGAAATCGTGTGTCGGCTTTCAAACTTTCGCCATCGCCGTCGCGCAGTGCGCGCAAGAGCGCGGTGATGCCCAAGAGGATCAACACCGACAACAGCATCGTGTGCTGGTACTTCTCGTCGCTTTGCAGTTTTCCGGCAATCAACAGCGTGACGACTCCGGCCAGTCCGAAAACGATCCCAGTCCGTAAGGCGAACCAGCCGACCTCCAACAGAAATCGAGGCTTCGAAGCACGGGTCGAGCGCTCGCGGCTTAGCGCAATCACAAACGCGGGAATGCCGATCACGAGCCAATTGAGCAGCGTCACTTGCTGGGGCACATATGGAAACGGGATGCCGAACCAACCTGAGGCGTATGCCAGTATCAGAATCAGCGAATAGACGTTTTTGACCAGGAACAGCTTGGCCAAGCGGCGCAGATTGCGGACGATGACGCGGCCTTCTTCGAGCGTTTCGGGGAGCAAGGCGAAGTTGTTGTTTTCGAGCACCAAGCCGGATACGGTCTTGCTCGCCTGGCTGCCCTCCCCCATGGCGATGCCGAGGTCGGCCTTTTTGATGGGCAACACGTCGTTGACGCCGTCGCCGATCATGGCCACGCGATGGCCCATTTTTCGAAGCATCTCGACAATTTGCACCTTCTGCTCCGGCGTCACTCGGCCGAAAATGCTGTGCTCGCGAATCAAAGACTCCGCGTCGGCAGATTCCGATAACTCCTGACCGGAAACTACCCGAAGTGTGGCCGGGACTGAGTCTTCAAAGCCCTGGTGCGCCGCGGGATGCCGGGGCTTCGAAGACTCAGCCCCGGCCACACCTGACGCCAGCGACAAGTCGAGATGCCCGATCGTGCCGCGCACAGTGTCGGGATTGTCCCCTGAAAGAACCTTGAAGGCGATCCCCTGTCCCGCCAGCGCTTGGAGCACCTTGGGCGCTTCGGGCCGCAGCTCGTCGCCGAAACAGAGCAAGGCGAGAGGTTGAAGAGGGACCATGGGCAACGATGTCAAGTTCGCGAGCACAATATCATCCGTGATCTGGCCGAATACGATCAGCCGCTGGCCTTGGGCTTGGCGCTCTGCAATTTGGGCATTCAAAGAATCTAAGGCACCCCGCAGGCTCGAAGACTCGCCTGCGGGCTTGGGGGTGTCACGCCAAAACTCGATGCGCTCATGCAACGCTTCCAGGGCGCCCATTACGAGAATTTGGTCGCCATCGTTGTCCCGCAAGCGAACCGCGCTGTAACGGTTCTGCGACTTGAAAGGGATTTGGTCGATCGGCTCGACGGGCGCACTCCGGTCGCTTACGCTCCCGGCTCGCCGAGATTCTTGGCCAAGGGCGCTGCGCAAAGCCTGGATGTTTCGGTTGCTGTGGTCGATCGATGCCCAGGCGAAAGCACGGATCTTCTGCCGGATCGCGTCTTCGCCGAGCGAAGGCTCGAGAAAAACGATTTCTTCGAGGCGCAGATTGTTGGTCGTCAGCGTGCCGGTCTTGTCGGTGCAGATGACGTCGATCGACGCCATGGTTTCGACGGCGCTGAGCCGTTGCACAATGGCGCCGCGCAGGCTCATGACGATAGCGCCGAGCGTGAAGGCCATGGTTGCCGTCAGGACCAGTCCTTGCGGAACCATCGAGGTAATTGTGGCCGCGATCATCCGGACGAAATCGCGCTTTTGCTCGAGCGTCTTCGGAAACCCTTGAAGGAAATAGGCGATCATGTAGACGAGAATCAAGCTAACCGCAACATAGGTGAGCACTTGGACGATGCGGTTGATCACGTGCGTGAGCGGGCTGACGGCCTGATGATAACGCCGGGCCTGGGCGGAAGTTTGCTGAGCGAAGGATTGGGCGCCGATCGTTTCGGCGCGATAAATGCCCTCGCCGGCCACGCAAAAGCTCCCGGAAAGAAGCCGATCGCCGGGATTTCGCCGAATCGGATCGGATTCGCCCGTCAACAGAGCCTCGTCCACTTCGAGAAAATGTGCGTCGATAACTGGTCCGTCGGCAACGATAGAATCGCCGCTTTCAAGGCGGACGTACTCGCCGAGAACGACATCGTCAGCAGGAATTACCTGGGTTTGGCTGTCGCGAATCACTTGGACTCTTGTCTGCACGAGAATCGCGAGCTTGTCGAGATGCCGTTTGGCGCGAAGCTCCTGGACCAGGCCGAGCGACGTGTTGACGATGGCCATGCCGCTGACGGCGAGGGCGCCCTGGTATTCGCCGAGAACGAACAGCGCGATCGCCGCCGGCGTCACCATGGCATTGAACCAGGTGAGCAGGTTGCGGCCTATGATTTGGAGGTAATCGCTCCACTCGGAGCGTGGCGTGCGGTTGACCTGGCCGCGGGCGACGCGCTCGGCCACCTCGGCAGCGGTCAGCCCGAGCAACTCGGCCATGGTTACTTCAGTTCCTTTAGGCGGATGTGGCGGAATTCGACGCGGTCGGTGTGACTTTGCAGGCCGATGCGACCCGTTTTGCGGCTGAGCCCGGTGTGCTCCTTGGCGACGGCGGGATCTTGCAGGCAGCGGTCAAGGTCGGCGTCCACGATCTTGACGCCGTTGAGCGTGACGGCGACGTTGCGGCCTTGGGCTCGTATCGTCATGCTGTTCCACTCGCCGGCCGGCTTGCTCGTTCGCCGCGTGGGCGGAACTACATGGTAGATGGAACCGGTGTATTGGTAGAAATCGATCTTGGCGTACTTGGGATGGAAGTCGTCGAGAATCTGGATTTCCATGCCCACGCGGCTAATGTGGCCTTCTTGGGGCGCGCGAATGTAAACGCCGCTGTTGCCGCCGGGCTTCAGGCGATATTCGAGCCGGATTTCGAAATCGGCGTAGTCACGCACCGTGCCCAGCCAGCCGCCGCCTCCGCCCTTGCAGACGAGTAAGCCGTCTTCAACTGTCCAGATTTGTTCCTTGCCGGCGAACTGTTTCCAGCCGGCGAGGTCTTTACCGTCAAACAGAGAGACGAAGCCGTCTTCTTGCGGGCGACTGTTAGCCGATTGCTGGATCGCGGACAGTAAGCCGAAGGCGGTCAATGCCAGGATCATACTGCTGTCTCATGTGAGAGAATTGCCGATATCTTCCGAGATTGTACGTGGTGCTCAAAACGAGGCTACCGTCTCGACAATTTGGCTTGCATTGCGAGGAGGGGCTGCCGAGCTTGTAACCAACCTTGACTTTGCTGCGAGCCTCGCTTGACAGATCTGCTTCTATCCTTGATAACGTTGCCAATCACGGAGGCCGCGCATGGTTGCGATGTTGTCGTCGTTGGGGCAGAAATCCGCTGCGGTCCGCAAAGGGCTGGTTCGCGGCGTGTTTCTGCTGCTGGTGGTTTATGCGACGACCGTTATCGTCCTGTTGGCCTTAGAAGACCGCTTCGTATTTCGACCTTTCACGTCGGCTGAGCGCTGGCAGGCACCGTCATCCGATTGTGATTTTCAAGACGAATTCATCACGATGGAGGGGGCGACGATCCATGTTCGCTGGTTCCCTTGCCCAGGCAGCAATGGGGTCGCGTTATTCTGCCATAGCCAAAACGCCAATCTCAGCATTTGCAGGCCTGCTGCATCAGTGAAAAAATGGCACCAAGAGACCGGTCTCTCTGTCCTGTTCTTCGATTATCCCGGCTATGGCCGCAGCAGCGGAACGCCAAGCGAAACCAGTTGCTACCAGGCCGCGGAGACGGCGTACAACTGGCTCGTTGACAAGCAAGAGATAGCACCGGCGGAGATAGTCGTGGTCGGTCGCTCGCTTGGGACCGCCGTGGCCGTGGAGCTGGCAAGCCGCCGTCCGCATCGGGCCATTGTGTTGGTCAGTCCGTTTACTTCAATTCCTGACGTGGCCCAAACGCGTTTTCCATTCCTGCCCGCCTGGCTCATGCGCAATCGTTTTGACAGCTTGAGCAGAGTCGGCCACTGTACGGGCCCGACGCTGATCGTGCATGGGACAAAAGATGCGAAGACGCCGTATTGCCTTGCGAAACAACTATTCGACGCGGCGCCGGAGCCGCGGAAATTCCTTACGGTCTGCGGCGCGGGACATGGCGACGCAGTTCTTTGTAATTTCTTTCCGGAATTGCGCCGATGTCTTCAAGTGCACACCCGGCCAACCGGCCAATGAAATCGAAGCGCGTGCGATTTGTTCCATAATCCGGAAATGTGTTTCGCCCTCGTCCGATTACCGGCCCACGCGGCGGCAGCCGGGCGCTCCGCACGGAGGCAGACTTGGGTCGCCGCAAGCGCTCGGAAACGACGCCGTGCTCGATTGTGGCGCGGCGGGGAGGCTTAGGAGCTTTTCGAGGTCGTTGCTGTGACATTCGGGGCATTCGGCCTTTTCGTCGCCATATACCAAGGCTTCAAAGGAATGCCGGCAGGTTTGACAGGCATATTCGAATAATGGCATGCGTGGCACCTTCCGTCTGTTCTGCGACCCGGGCGAAACGATTACGTGCGTTTCTTCTTGTAGATCTCGCTGGCGCGCTGGAGGATTTCCTTCTCCGTGTCGGTAAGGCTGTCGCGGCCGTGGCGGCTCAGCTTTTCCAGGACCGCGTCGAGCTTGGCGTCGAGATGTTCATCGAGATCGGCGCTCTTGGGAGCGCCCACGGACACCGGTTCTTCCTGCGGCCGATAAACGCGTAAGCGCGGCCGCGAACGCTGGCGCCGCCACGAGTGCATGCCGCTCCAAAAGCCGAGGATGCGCCAGTGTTGAAAGTAGTAAAGCGTCGCGAACGCCGCGCCGCCGAGGTGAACGGAAACCGCCACAGGGGTGTCGGTGCGTGACAATAAGTGAAAGCCATCCTGCGCGACTTGGAACACCACGAAGAGCCAAATGGGTACGGGCAAGACGAAAAAGACGAGAATCAAATTGTGAGGAAAATGGAACGCAAAGAGAACCATGACGGCAGTCACGGCTCCGGAGGCGCCTAAGCAAAACAATTGGTGACCCTGCACGAGCGCCTGCATCTCGAAGAACAAGCCCCCAATAACCGCGGAGATGAGATAGAAGGAAAGGAATTCGCGCGAGCCATACATCCGTTCTATCTCGCTGCCGAACCACCAAAGGAAGAGTAGGTTGAAGAGGATGTGCATCCAGTCAGCCGGAGAATGCAAGAAGGAGTAGGTCAGTAGCCGCCATACCTGCCCATTTAGGACGTTGGCGGTGTCCAACTCGAGGTACTCTGTTACCGGTCCCCAACCTGGACGTTGGCCACCGGGGCCAGGCGTGGGGAGGGTGGCGAGTTGCACGACATAAAGCGCAATGTTGATGCCAATCAGCCATTTGCATACTTGGCCGCTGGGAATCAGCGAGTCCAGATAGCTGGGGCCTTCCTTGCGGTAGTAGTCGCGATCGTAAATCCCCATGGGACGCGGACCCCAAGGATGAAGAGCGTACGCAGGTTCACCATCAGTTCTACCACACCGACCATAGGAGGGGAAAGGGGGCGCGCGGCGAAATTGCGCCGGCCCGCTCGCGGGTTAGCGCGGACCAGCACTTTGAAGTGAATGCGAAGCCGCGAACGGTTATTGCGCGGCCTGGGCGCGGAAGAACGTCAAGTCATGGCGACGGATTGCGACGCCGGGCCGGCCATCGGGACGCGGGCCCATGGTGTAGACGCCGAACTTTCCGGTGGTCGTCTCGGCCACGTAAAGAGCGGCCTGACCCTGGCTGATGCTGCCGGTCGTCATCATGAAATGCACGTTCGCCTTGGGCTGAATCTGAAACTCACTGACCAGATCGACCTCGGCCCAGGCGATCACTTTGCCGATGCCACGATCGATGAGCGTGCCCAGAAGCCTGCCGGAGCGGTAATCAAGCAGCCAGATTCCGTCGGTCGGAGCGCCCGGCGCCACCGCGACGGGTCCCGTGCAGAGGATGTATTCCTCGTGGCGATCGTTGCCCGCGCGCGCCTGTTTAGACGAACCGAGAAAAAAGATGGTCACGACGCCGCCCAAAATCAGACCCACGCCTAACCATATCAAGCGAGAAAGATCCTTCATCGCGCCGACCCTCCCATCCAGACATTCGCAGATTATGTTCGCAGGAAATGCGAAGCCGCGAGCGGCGGACTATAGCATCGGGACCGCGTTATACCAACAGGGATTGATTGCTCATTTGGGGCTATTCGTTTATGATCTGGGGCTGACGGCGGAAGCTGGGAGATTCCGGCAAAAGATGCCGTCCGGCAAAGATGCCGATTGCGCGAAAGGATGCCAAATGCGTGGCCTTTCAGGTCTTGTCCTTCTTGTCTGCGTCGGGCTGACCCTCGGGTACTTATCAGGCGGGTGCGAGCAGCAACAGCCGCAGCAGGATCCCGAGCTACAGATTCCAGGCGGCGGCGCCGGCGATTTCCTTTTCTGTTTTTGGAACGTCGAAAACCTTTTCGACGACCAGCGCGACGGCCGCACCGGTCCGGGCGATCGCGAATACGATCCCTGGTTCGCCGACAATCCTGATATGCTGAAGTTGAAATTGGAAAAGCTCAGCGAGGCCCTGCTCGCGCTCAATAAGGGCAAAGGGCCTGACATCTTGGCCGTCTGCGAGGTCGAATCGATTCGGGCAGCCGAATTACTTCAACAGGCGTTAAATAGCCGGCTGACCGATCCTAGCCTGCATTACACGCATGTGCTCATGAAGGAAATCAAAGGCGGACGGCACATCGCGCCCGCGATCCTGACGCGACTACCGGTGGTCCGCGACAAGACCCGCACCCACGGCAATCGCCTGCGCATCTTGGAAGGGCATATCGTCGTCGAAAGCCATGAGTTGGTCGTGTTGGCGTCGCACTGGACGTCGCACGTCACCGAAGGCAGCGACCGTGGCAGGAACGATTACGCCAACAAGATCTACGGCGCCGCCAATGCCATGTACCATAGCAATCCCGCGGTGGACGCCATCATCTGCGGCGACTTCAACACCGGTCCGGACGATCCCGCGGTCACCGAAAGCCTCCATGCGACCGGCGCCTTGCCGACCCAAACCGGCGACTCGCTCAGGCTGTTGAACCTTTTCGCCGACAAAGATCCCGCGCGCTACTGTACGCACTACTACAAACGGCCGCTGATCTACGATCAAATCATCGTGACGCCGGGGATGCTGGACGGCGTCGGCTGGTCGTGCGATCCCGCCAGCGTGCAGGTCATTCAAACTTTGAAAAAGCCGGGAGATCGCTTTGACCGGCCTTGGCGATTCGGCGGCGCGCACGAGCGCGGCCAACGCGGCTACAGCGATCATTTTCCGGTGACGGTGCGCCTCAAAGTCCAGCGATAACGCGAAGCCGGCGCGTCCAGTGATGTTCAGATCGCGTAATCGTGAGATGCTGCCTTGCTTTCAAACCCTCAAATCCTTAAGATTTTCCATTACTTCATCCAGAAATGATCGGTGATTAGTTCGATAGAAAGGTTGATCCATGGAACTTCCCAGCCGGCCCAAGCACGATCGCTATACGAAAGCGGGCCGTTACAATCAACTCGAAAAGCAGCTCCGCAATCGCCCTGCAACCTCCGAGATATCGACAATTGTCGCTTATTCCTTCGATCACCGCACCCGGCTTGGGCCTTTCCTTTACGCCGATATGAGCCTGTTGACGGCGGGTCCGCGTGCCGTCGCCGCTTCACTCATCAACGCCGGTTTCGAGAAGACCCGCATCGTCTTGCGGCAATGGAACCCGGAGTTCCGCGTCAGCGAGGCCCGCATCGACGGTGTGCCGCCGCACCTGCTTCTCGTTTCCAGCATGCAGATTCATAGCGCCAGCGCTTACGAGATGATTGTCGACGCTCACAAGCTTGGCGACAATCGACCGCTTATCCTGGCCGGCGGCGCCAAGGCGATTTACGAGCCGTGGGATTTCTTCGGCGTCGACCTCGAGAGGAACTTCAGCGCCGACGTTGCCGTGACGGGTGAGGAGTTCGTCACGCTCGAATTGCTCGATCGCCTGATGGAATACCGTGCCGGCGGCGAACATCTTCGCAAGACGTTCCATCGTCTGCGCCGTTCCGGATTGCTCGACGACATCCCGGGCCTGGTTTTCCGTGAGGGAGATGAGAAGTCCCCGCTCGGGCGGCTCATCAACACAGGCATTCAGCGCATGGTGCAGGACCTTGACGAGTTGCCGCACCCGGTGGTTAGCCTCGGCGTGATCGAGCCGCCGCATCGCCGTCATTATCTTTCCGCGAAACCGCTCGCCATCGGCAAAATCCGCCGGCACGTAGGCATGATCTCGCTGGTCACCACGCACGGCTGCAAATTCCACTGCTCCTATTGCCCGATCCCGGCCTACAACCAGTTCACTTTCCGGTTCAAGAGCCCCGAACGGCTCCGCGACGAAATCAAAGTGGTCGCGGAAACGACCGGCATTCACAACTTCTTCGGCACCGATGACAACTTCTTCAACAGTCGCGAAACCGTTGATGAGATCTTTAGCGTCCTGAGCAAAGGGAAGGTCGGCAACAAGCCCTTCCGCGACACCGTTTTCTTCGGCACCGAGGGGACCGAATTCGACGTTTACAAGAACCAGGACCTTCTGCCGATGTGCCGGGACGGCGGCCTGCGGGCCATCTGGTTCGGCATCGAGGACATGACGGCCGAGTTGATCAAGAAGGGCCAAAGCCCCGAAAAGACCAAGACGCTGTTCAAGCTCCTAAGCGGCATGGGCATCTGCCCGATGCCGATGATGATGCACCACGACGGCCAACCGCTCAAGAGCCGCGGCAACCTTTATGGTCTCATCAACCAGGTTAAGTTCCTGCGCAAATCCGGCTCGGTGAGCGTGCAAGTGACCATCCTGACGCCGTCGGTCGGCAGCAAAGGCTACCAAGAGCCATATAAGAAGGGCATGGTCATCGATAAAGCGGGCGAGCATGAAGTCGAAGATTACCAGTTCGACGGCAACCACTGCGTCGCCACGGATGACCCGTCGCCCTGGCGCAAGCAGCTCAACATCTATCTCGCCTACGCCACGTTCTACAATCCACTCAATTTCGTCAAAGCCATCGCCAGTTGGAAGGACCCGCTCTGGACTTACAAGGTCCTCTACCAGATTTATGGCATGGCCGGCTTGGTCCAATCGTTCGCCAAGGGCTTTGGCTGGCTGAAGAACCTTTGGCGCGGCCCGGTCGTCAAGAGGGCCGGTTTTCCGCGTCGTCGCCTCGAGATGGTGCCGCCGCCCGTGACGCCAGCGATGGTGGCTCAAGCGACGCCTCAGCTTCAGCCAGCCTAAACGCAAGAAACCCGAACTGGAGTCTCGGCTTCGGCCGAGTGAGCGCCGCCTAAAGGCGAACTCCAACGCCACATTGTTTCAGCGTACGCTGATTCAATTTTCATCACGTAACGCCTTGCGTCTGTTAGCTTTATAGAAATGGCTTCAGCGTGACGCGCGCACCCAGTCATCGGTGAATCAATAAGCCATCTTCCTGAATCAATTTGACCGCTGATTTCAGTAAGTTCTGTCAAATCAGAGAGTTAATTCGTCGGGGGGGTGGCACTCAAAGTAGTCACCCGAAACCGCAATCATCGTCTGCCGAGTCATGATTCTCGGTGTGGGGCAAAAGCAGTTTCTAGAGCAAGACCTAACTGTCCGGCCTTGGCGGTTGAGCTGAGCTTGACGGTTATCTCCCCCTTTCCCGGATCGTCCCGTGTCCCTTTTCCCCGAATCGGCATTTGCGATGTAAACCCATACTGCTTACAATAAAAGGACTTTTCAGTCCGCACTTCCTCCGTCCGAGGATTCCCACGTGAGCGCAGGACCAGACCCGCAGATCGACGTTACGCAGATCGAACAGGCGCGGCGGCAGATCAACCGCTTGGCCGAAGAAATCGCCCAACTCTCCGACATGGACTTGTCCCCGCCTGAGTACTACGGGGAATTCCTGCAACGGCTTCTCCAGGCGATCGCGGCGCCGGCCGGGGCCGTCTGGGTGCGGACTTCGCAGGGAAACTTGCAGCTCCAGTACCAAGTCAACATGCACCAGGTCGGCCTCGACAAGAGCGAGCACGCCCGGCCCATGCACGCCGAATTGTTGCGGCACGCGGCCTCGAAAGGTTCGCCGCTCTTGGTCGCGCCCAACAGCAGCTCGGGCCAGGTGGAAGGGACCAAGATTCCGCCGGGCAACCCGACCGATTACGTCATCCTCCTGGCGCCGATTCTCTACGACAAACAGGTGGCCGGCCTCGTCGAGATCTGGCAAGACGCCAACCGCGGCCAAGACGCCCAGCGCGGATTCTTGCAGTTCGCCATGCGCATGGCGGGCTTGGCGGCAAGCTTCACGCGGGCCCATCAGCTGCGGCAGATGGTCGGCTTGCAACAGGTGTGGGAAAAGCTCGAAGCCTTCGCCAAGAAGATCCATGCCAGCCTCAATCCCTTGGAAGTGTCCTACCTGGTGGCCAACGAAGGTCGGCGGCTGGTCGAAGCCGACCGCATCAGCGTGGCGGTCCGCCAGGGAAGTAAGCCGCAGGTGCTGGCGATCAGCGGCGCCGACGTGGTCGAGAAGCGCTCGAACTTGGTGCAGCTCATGCGAGCCTTGTTCGAGGCCGTCATGAATTGGGGCGAGAAGCTGGTCCACTCCGGGGCCACCCGTGACGAGGCGTTGCCGCCGGCCGTGCATAAAGCGCTCGACGCCTACCTCGCCGAGAGCAACAGTCAACTCCTCGTGGTGTTGCCGCTGGAGGACGAGCGCGAAAAGAAGAAGGAAAAGAAGAAGTTCCGGTCCGGCCTAATGATGGAGTGCTTCGAGACCTCCAGCCCCCCGGAGTTCGCGGTCGAACGGTTGCAAGGCGTCGGCCAGCACGCCGCTTCGGCACTCTACAATGCCTCGGAATACCGCCGCATTCCGATGCGATTCGTGTGGCTGCCTTTGGCCAAGCTGCAAGACGGCCTGGGCGGCAAGGCGAAGGCGATCTGGACGCTGTCGCTGGCGGCCTTTACCGTCCTGGTGCTGGCGATGATCTTCGTGCCCTATCCGCTCAAGATGGAGGCGCATGGACAGGAACAAACCAAGCTTCGTGCGAATGTCTACGCACCTGAGGAAGGGACGGTTACCTCCATCCCAGTCACGCTCAAACCTGGCGTAAGGGTCTATAAGGGGCAAGAGCTATTTCGCCTCTACAGCCCGACGTTAGCAAAGACCATCCAGACTCTCCAAGGCGACATAGAGAGGGCGAGCGCGACAATCAGAGTTTTGGGGGGGAAGAAATCGGCGGAAAACATTGAAGTTAATACCAAGATTACGGAGGCGGTGACAGAGTTAAATGCCAAGCAAGCGCAACTGGAATCGATCAAGCAAAAAACCAATTCGCTCGATGCGGCGGGCGAATTCCGCGTTTTGTCCCCTTTGAACGGCATCATTTTGAGCAACGAATTCCGCGAGACGCTCGTTAACCGCACCGTCAAGCCGAACGAGCCGCTCATGAAGATCGGCTTCACAAACCCCGAAAGGCCCGATGTCGCCGACTGGGAAATCTTGTTGAAGATTCCGCAAAAGCACATCGGCCAGGTCATGGACGCGTTCCGGACGCTGAAGACCGACGAACTGGACATTGATTTCATTCCCAAGAACGACCCGACCAGCACTTATCGCGGCAAGCTCAAGCGGAACAAAGTCTCGCCGGAGGCCACTCCCAATCGCGATGACAACAACGAGCCCGATCCAGTGGTGCTGGCATGGGTGCGAATTTCCGGCGACGGCATCCCGGAATCGTCGCGGATTCCAGCAAGCGTGCTCCAGTCGGGCATCGATGTCACCGCGCGCGTCCGTTGCGGCACTCGCGCCATGGGTTATTCGCTGTTCTACGGCGTCTGGGAATTCATTTACGAGAAGATTCTGTTCTTTTTCTGAGCGGCAGTTTGAAAAAGGAATGCGATACCTTTTTCAAGGAGACTTTCCATGATTCGGACATTTTTCGCTCTGGCCCTAGGTGCCGTTCTGTTCGGGTTGGTGGCTTGGCAATTTGAGTTGCTGCCGTGGCAAAAAGCGGCCACGACCCATGACGGCGATCAACCGGGATCGGCTCCCCCGATCAATCTTGGCGAATTGCTCTACAAGCCCGCGGCCTTTCCCAAAGAGAGCCCCCAGCGTGTGCGCGGGCGAGAACCGCTCGCGGTTTTGGCAAATTTTCAGGCGGTGGAGAAGATCGACATCAGCGCAAAAATGCCGGGTCAAATCTTGATGATCGGCGATCCGGTTCCCCAAGGCGCGTTACAAGTGGCCGGGGTCGCCCCTTTTATTCCCGAGCCATATTACTCGGTGGAGATTCCCATCACGGGCGAGCGCAAGTTGGTGCAGATATTCCGCCGCTATTATGAAGGCAGTACGATCGGAAAAGACGCATTTATTGCAATGATTGACCCGGCCAACGTGCTAAACGAGATTGATGGAAACGAGGCGAAACTTGAAGCCGCCATTCAAGAGATGCATGCAGCCATAGCCCTCGATGAAGAATACAAGACAAGGTATGATCGCGAGGAACGTCTATTCGCAGCAAAGGGCAGCAACTTGGCGGACTTGGGCGCCGCACGAGCGACCTGGAAAAAGGGACTGGCTGACCTTGCGGTGAAAAAAGCACAAGTCAAATATGCTGAACGAGAATTGCAGCGCTCGCAACTGAAACGCGTATTTCACGAAGTCCGAAATCCCAATTTGGCCCGAAAGAGCATCATCCAGACGCTTTACAAAAAGGCCGGGGAATCGATTAAGGAAAACGAGCCCATCTTCCAGGTCTACAGCCTCGATCCGCTTCGGGCCGAAGGCTTTATCGAAATTCAATACCGCGACCGCATCAAGGAAGGCGCCCTCGTCTCCATCGAGCCGACGGTCGAGACCGAGCCGTTGCGGGTCTTCGCTGGACATCGCGGCGCCATTAACGCCGTGGCAATCATGCCTGCCCGTGGAACAATGACCAAGCCTCTCGGCGTCTCCGCCAGCGATGATAAGACGGTTTGCGTTTGGAGCGATGAATCCAAGAGCCCGATGTGGGAATTTCGGCACGACGCCAAAGTGTTGTCGCTCGCCTGCAGTCCCAAGGCCAACCTGATCCTCTCCGGGGATGAGGAAGGCTGGATTCGCCTATTTAATTGGGATACCAAGGAAGAGTTGCATAAGGAGCGGGCTTACGACGGGATTGCCGTCACGTGTCAAGCCTTCACGCCTGACGGTGAGTTCTTCGCCACGGGCAGCGCTTCGGGCCAGATCAAGATTTGGAAAACCGATGGCTGCACACTTTCTTGGGCGCTCGATGCAGCACACGGCGTCCCCGCGGACAAGACGCATACCGACGCCATCACAACTCTCCAGTTCACGCCGCAGTGCCGGCTTGTGTCCGCTGGCCGCGACAATTTCCTGCGCGTTTGGGAAGTGCACCAGAACGGCGTCGAATTGAAGCACGCCATCGACGGCCGCGGCGGCAGCGTCGCCAACCTAGGCGTCAGCGGCAACGGCCAATGGATGACCTTTGACCAAAGCAAGATTCTGCAGCTCCGCTCCGTGGAGCACGGCAAGATGATCAACTACATCAAAGCGCCGCAGGGAGGCAATGCCTTCGAGTCGATTGCGATCATCTCGCCCGACGACGAGCTGATTCTGACCGGCGGCGGTTCCGAGGGCAGGCTGCAACTTTGGAAGGCCCCCATCGGCGCCGAGCGTGGCTTCGAAGTGCGCCAATTCACGCCCGAGGAACGCGGCCGGGCGACCTGCGCCGCCTTTGTCCCGCCGAACAAAGAGGGACGGATCGCCTATGCGGTATCCGGCGACACCAAGGGGTATGTCTACCTTTGGCCGATTCCAACCAAAAGCGATATTCAGAACCACCGCCGGACGGAAGTGCGCGTCAGCCACGTCAGCCAGAACCTCGACGCCGGCACCCGCCAGGTTAAGATCGGCGTCGATGTTCCCAATGACCGCGAGAACGACCTGCTCCCAGGAAGGCCCGTAACCATCGTCATTGAGTAAAACTCTCCGCTTGCGGGTTAGCGCGACCGACAATTCCAAGGTCGCGTTAACCCGATAGCGGGAGCTCGATCCCATCATGCAACCCGACGCACCAGTCAGCGATCTCGAACGCCGCAAACACGTCCGCCTGCGCCGGCGCGTGGACCTCGGCATCACTCCGCAAAGATACGAAGGCCGCACTTACTTCGTCATCAAGGACCCGGTCAGCCTGCGCTACTACCGCTTCAAGGAACAGGAACATTTTCTGCTCCACATGATGGACGGCAAGCACACGCTCGACGACACGCAAAAGCAATTCGAGCAACGCTTCCGGCCCGAACGCTTGACTCTCGAGGACCTCGAGCACTTCGGCCAGCAGCTTTTGACCGCTGGCCTGGTGCAGAACGAGTCGCCGCAAGCCGGCCAGCAGCTTTACGATCGACGCGCGAAACGGAAGCGCACCGAACTATTGCAAACCTTCACGAACATCCTCTACATCAAGATTCCCATCTTCGACCCGGAGAAAATCCTGTCGAAGATGCTGCCCTATCTTCGCTGGATGTTCACGACCTGGTTTTTGGTGCTGTCGGTCGGCATCATGCTCGGCGCGGTTCTGCTCGTCCTGACGCACTTCGAGACGTTCCTGAGCCGGCTGCCGTCGTACCAGGAGTTCTTCAGCTTCAAAACCGTGGTCTACCTGTGGGCGGCTCTGGGGGTGGTCAAAGTCATCCACGAGTTCGGTCATGGGCTCTCGTGCAAGGCGTTCGGCGGCGAAGTCCACGAAATGGGCTTCTTGCTCCTGTGCTTGTCGCCCGCCATGTATTGCAACGTCTCCGACGCCTGGACCTTGCCGAGCAAGTGGAAGCGCATCATCATCTCCGGCGCGGGCATTTACGTCGAGCTGATGATTGCCGCCATCGCGACCTTCATCTGGTGGAACTCACCGAATCAACCGTTTCTCAACAACCTTTGCCTCAGCCTGATGATTGTCTGCTCGGTTAGCACCGTGGTATTCAACGGCAATCCGCTGATGCGCTATGACGGCTACTACGTGTTGGCCGATTGGCTCGAAATCCCCAACCTGCGCGACAAGGCCAACCGCTACTTGCAGCGCATCGTCATGGAGCATTGCCTGGGGATTGAGGTGCAGCCGGAACCTTACATGGACCTGACGCGGCGCATCCTGTTCGTGAGCTACGCCGCCGTGAGCTGGGTCTATCGCTGGGTGGTCACGTTCGTCATTCTGAAGTTCATGGCCACCTTTCTCAAGCCATATAAGCTGGAGATTCTCAGCACGATGCTGGCGTTCGCGGCCCTGGGGTCGATGGTCGGCTGGCCGCTCTTCCGTCTTATCAAGAACACACGAAAGCGTGGGAGGCTTCCCGACATGAAATCGACACGCGTGACCGTGAGCGCCGCTTGCGTCGCGGTGCTGTTATTGGTGTTCTTCTTCCTGCCGCTGCCAGTGACGCGCATTCGGCAATCGGGCTTGGTGCAAGTGCAGCCACGGGTGTTAGCACAAGTGCATATTCAGGTTCCCGGGACGCTGGAAAGACTGCGCGTGAAGGAAGGCGAGAAAGTCAATAAGGGCAAGATTCTCGCCGAATTCTCCAACCAGGAATTGACCCTTCGCATGGCCGAGGCGAGCACCAATGTTGAAATCAAACGGAAAGTAGTTGAACTTTACAACGCCCGGCTGACGCAGACACGCGACCAAAGGGAGCGTTCTGGGTTGGACAAGACGCTGGTAACGGCGAAATCAGAGCTCGCAAGTGCCGAGACCGCGCTCGCGCAGCTTCAGGATGAGGAGAAGTATCTGGTGCTGAAAGCCCCGATCGACGGCGTCGTCATCGGTTTGCCCCAGATCGACGAAGTGGGCAAGAGGTTTGACAAGGAGCAGAGCACGCCGTTTTGCAGCATCGGCGATTCCAAGTTTTTACGCGTGCTGGTGCCGGTGCCGCCGGCCGACTTTCAGCTTCTGGTGGAGAACATGAAAAAGCAGGCGCCGGCGGTGACCATACGCGTGCAAGGACACGGCAGCCAAACCTGGCCGGGCCGGGTCGATCCCGAAGCGATGCCGCACTCCGAGGCCAAGGAGATTCCGCTCGCCCTTTCGAACAAGGGCGGCGGTCCTTTGGCCGTCAAACCCAACTCCAACCCGAACCAGCTTTCCCCGCAGAGCCAGGTGTATCTGGTGGGCGTCAACTTCGACGGCGCCGATGCGGACTCGACCGCAAGCATCAGCCCCGGCGCCATGGCTCAGGTGAAAATCCACTGCGAGTACCGCTCGTGCGCCTGGTGGGTCTGGCGCGCCGTGTCGTCCACGTTCGATCTTGGCTTGGCGTTCTAAGATGCATGACCGTCAAAGCTTTGCGCTGGCCCTCGTGCAGATGAGCTGCGGAATCGATCCGGCGGCGAATCTTGACAAGGCGATCGACCGCATCGAGGAAGCGGCCAAGGCCGGGGCCGACGTCATCTGCTTGCCGGAGCTATTCCGCTCGCAGTATTTCTGCCAGCGCGTCGACCCGGCCAACTTTGAGCTGGCCGAAAGCATTCCCGGTCGCACCACGGAACGCCTTCAGAAGATCGCCAAGGGCCTTGGCAAAGTGATCGTCGCCTCGCTGTTCGAGCGGCGCGGCCCCGGCATCTATCACAACACGGCAGTGGTGATCGACGCCGACGGAGCGCTCCTGGGCCTCTATCGCAAGATGCACATCCCCGAGGATCCGCTCTACTTTGAGAAGTACTATTTCACGCCGGGCGATCTTGGATTCAAAACCTTCGACACAAGATTTGTCCGAATCGGCGTGCTCGTTTGCTGGGATCAATGGTTTCCTGAAGGCGCCCGCTTGACGGCGCTTCAAGGGGCACAACTTCTCGTCTATCCGACGGCCATCGGCTGGCACCCGCGCGAGAAAGCGGAATTCGGCGTCTCGCAACACCAGGCGTGGGAGACCATCCAGCGCAGCCACGCCATCGCCAACGGCGTTTACGTCGCTGCCGTCAACCGCGTCGGTCACGAGGGGCCCGCGGACGAGGAATCGTTCATCGGCGGCCTCGAGTTTTGGGGTGGGTCGTTCGTCAGCGATCCGTTCGGCAATGTGCACTCCCGCGGTTCGCATGACCGCGAGGAGTTGGTGGTGTCTCAATGCGACATGGCGAAGCTGGACGAAATCCGCCGCAACTGGCCATTCCTGCGCGACCGGCGCATTGACGCCTACGGCGACATCGGCAAGCGCTACGCTTGATTATGTTTAGCCGCGGGCCTACGGCGAGCGCGGACGGGCTGAATTCGGACGCGCGACACGCCCGCGCTCGCCGTTGGCTCGCGGCTGAACGATTCAAACTTTTTTCAATTTTTTGCTGGTATTGCCTCCGCAGCTGATTATAATTCTCTCCAGCTGCAATCCAGCTGCAACTGGCAACGAGGCCAGCCCACCCCTTCCGAGGAAAGGAGTCCTCCATGTTCGCCAATCCCTCTTCGGTCAAGATCGCAGTTTACGGCGCCGACAACGGCGTGCCGGGCCGGGGCGTCGGCCTGTGGCCCACGGGCTACAAAGGGGCCGTCATCGCCGCGGGCGCATCGCCGGTCTTCATGGCGCCTGCGAAAGGCGACCGTCCCTGGGGCGAATTGCTCGACGGCGCCAAGGGCGTCGTCGTCTGCGGCTTTGAAACGGGACGGGGCAAGGAAGGCGATATGGAGTCCCTGTGCCTGTGGTGCCGATCGCGCAAGTTCCCCATCCTCGCCATTGACCGCGGCTTGCTGGCAATGAACGCAGCCTACGGCGGCGTCAACTACAACGATCTTTCCAAGGAATTGCCCGAAGCGCTTCAACACCGCCATCCGCCCGAGCCCGGCTTGCGTCATGCCATCCTCGTTCAACCAAATACGATTCTGTCGCAGATTTACGGCGAAGGCGAGATCGTCGTCAACAGCGAGCACCGTCAAGCGATACAGCGCGTGGCCAACGGCTTCAAGATCGGCGGCACCGCGCTCGACGGCGTCATCGAAGCGATCGAATCGCCGATCGACACTTGGTTCGCATTAGGGGTGCAATGGCAACCCGCCTCAGCAAGCGCTTCAGGCCTCGATATTCAGGTCTTCCGCGCCTTGATTGACGCCGGCAGTCCGCCTGTCAAAAAGGTCATCCCGGTCAAAACGCGTCGTCTCGCAATGGCGGGATGATGCGCATGCCGTTTAGCCGCGAGCCAACGGCGAGCGCGGACCTGACGCACGTCCTAAACCGCCACGCCCGCGCTCGCCGTTGGCTCGCGGCTAAACGTAGCGTCGGTCAAATATCAGATGCGCCGGAATTGGCGATCGAGATCGTGGCGCGTGAACAGGAGCGCCGTCGGCCGGCCGTGGGGACAATGGTGAGCGTCGTGTGCCAAATGGCGGAGCGACACCAAGGCGGCGATCTCTTCGGGTGATAGCGCGTCGCCGGAGCGGACGGCGGCGTGGCACGCCATCAAGCTCATGAGATCGCTCAGGAGCTGCTCGCGCGTCGGCAGCCGTTCTTTCGAGGTGAGGTGGTTTACGACGGCTTTGAGGATTTCAGAAGGAGCGGTGCGCCCGAGCAGGGCCGGGTAGCTTGTGACCAGCACGGTGCCGCCGCCGAAATCTTCGATTCCCAGTCCCAAATCGGCTAGGTCCTTTTGATGGTCAAGCACGCGGGCCGACTGTTCGTTTGTCAATTCCACGGGTTCCGGAATCAACAACTTCTGAATTTCGAGGGTCCCCGCGGCGATGCGCTCCTTGAGCTGCTCGAAGAGAACGCGCTCATGCAAGGCGTGCTGATCGATCACGAGCATCCCATCGGTCGTTTCAACCACGAGGTAGGTGTTGTGCAACTGAATGGCGTTGAGAACTTCGGGCAGCGGCGGCCTGGGCGCCGCGACCTCCTCCGCGATCGGCGTCTCTTCACCCCCGGGAAACGCTGCGCTTATCCCGGGGCTTGGCGGCATCACACTGACCCCTGACTCCTGCACCACCGGATTCTTGGTGAACGTTGGGAACCCGGGCTTCGAAAACAACGACGGCGTGTACTCCGCGGGCCTGGGACTGAAGTACGTCGGGCTGCCATTGGGCGCGGGCGGCGGTTGCAGACGGGCGGTGAGATTTTCTTCCTGAAGGCGATTGCGCACGGTCGCGAGCACCATCGAGTAAAGAGCGCTGGCATCGCGGAAACGCACCTCGGCCTTGGTCGGATGCACGTTGACATCGACATGATCGGGAGGCAATTCCAAAAACAAAAACGCCACCGCGTATCGGCCCGTCATCAGCAAGCCGCGATAGCCCTCTTGCAAGGCATGGCCCAGCGAGCGATCGCGAATCCAGCGGCCATTCAAGAACA
>JACPZP010000056.1 GCA_016195405.1 Planctomycetota bacterium
GAAGGTTAATGCTGCCCGTTTCGGTAGCGCCGACCAGAACGTGACGGCCATCCGCGACCGCCGCCGCCCCTTGTGCGAACACGCGCGGCAAGAAATGCGCGCGGGCGACGCGCACGCCTTCCTGCGCGACTTCGATCGATCGCTGGGCAACCTGGAACTCGCGCCGATTGTCGACGGCTTGCGCCAAGCACTCGCCCAGCGACGTGCTGAAGGCCGGCTCGTCCGTCCGATCCACGACCGTTGTCGGCGTGCTGACGTTGATGCCGATGGCCAGGTTGAGCGCGGCGACCGCGACGGCCGCCGTCTTGTCGGCTTGCACGACGGCCCGCTGCTCCTTGGCTAGCTCGACTTCCGCGCGCAGAACACGGTCGCGCTCCACCAAGCCCGCTTTGAGCATCTTGCGGGTGATGCCCAGGATCGACTCCGCCCGCCGCACCGCCTCCTGGCCCACACGCAGGTTTGCCTGAGCCTGGAGAACACGAAAATAGGCCGCCGTCACGTCAAAGGCCACCGTCTGGCCGGCCCGGCTTGCCTGCAGCTGCGTAATGGCCACGCCCAACTCCGCTTGCTGATAGCGGCCATAGGTCCGGCCGAAATCCCAAAGTGTCCATTGCAGCATCATCTCCAAGAAAGCAAAATCCTGTGGCCCGCGTGTCGTCGGGAACTCCGGCGCGGGCAAGCCGGCGGCATCCAACGGATTGCGCGGGTTTCTGCCACTGAACCCTTGCCCGATGGCCGAAATCTGCGGCAAGAAGGGAGCGAACGCCGTCTCGCCGCGTCCTCGAGCCTGCTCGACATGCTCCCAGAAAAGGCGCAGACGCGGCTGCCGTTGAAACGCCAGCTCCAGCGCGGCTTCCAATGTCAGCGATCCCGTGATCGCATCGGCATTTTCGACGACCGCACTCGCGATGCCGGCCGTGCCATTCTTCACGAAACCCGCCTGCGACACGGGCATGCCGAGCGACGCGACCTTCGTGATCGACGGCTCAACGGCGATTTCCCGGGCGCTCGCAGGCGGCAAGATGCGCGCGGCCTGTGCCGCCCCACTGACCCCTGGCCCGGGATGCGCGCAGCCACCGGCCAACGCGAGCGTCAAAAAAACCACGATCCGCCGTGAGAAACTGGCCATTCGAGAGAGTTCGCGGAAGATGCGGAAAGAGTGCAGAGCCCGCGCAGCTTCGCCGATCCGATCCAGATTCACCGTGCGCGCGAAGTCCGAGCCCGCGAGAACGCATGTTCTCGTGTCTGGAAAATCGACCATGTATCGTTGCGCCTTGAAGCGAAGTCCGCGATCCGGCGACCGTTTCGTGCAGAATTCGTTTCAGAAATGAAAGATACGTTTCACGACCTGTGTGTGTTCCGCAATAGATGAATTCGAAGCTTCAAAACCCGTAGCCGCAGCCTTCAGGCTGCGAACTTCGCAGATTGAAACCTGCGGCTACATTTCATAGCGCCGCCCGAATCCGCAAGCACGTCTCGATGAGCTTCGGCAAGTCATCCAGCGCGATCATGTTCGGGCCGTCGCTTAGGGCGTCGTCGGGCCTGGGGTGGGTTTCGAGGAAGACGCCGTCGCAACCGCAGGCCACCGCCGCTTTGGCAAGATAGGGGATCATGCGGCGTTCGCCGTCGCTCTTGTCGCCTTTGCCGGCGGGCTTCTGCACGCTGTGAGTGGCATCGTAAATCACGGGGCAGCCAAGGTCTTGCATCCACGGAATCGCGCGAAAATCGTTGACGAGTTGGCCATAGCCGAACGTGCTGCCGCGCTCGGTGAGAAGGAGCTTGTTATTTCCGGCGTCAGCCATCTTGTTGACGACGTTCTTCATTTCCCAGGGCGCCATGAATTGGCCCTTCTTGACGTTCACTGGCCGGCCCGTCCGCGCCGCCGCTTGCAAAAGATCGGTCTGCCGGGCGAGGAACGCAGGGATTTGCAAAAGGTCGATTACTTCCGCGGCCGGCGCGGCGTGATTGATTTCGTGGATGTCGGTCGTCACGGGCAAACCTGTTTTTTGCTTGACCGCCGCCAACGTGCGCAACCCCTCCTTCAAACCGGGACCGCGAAATGACTTGCTCGAGCTGCGATTCGCCTTGTCGTACGACGCCTTGAAGATGAGCGGAATCTTAAGGCGATCCGCCATGGCCGCGAGCCGCTCGGCGATCGACAAGGTGAGGTCGTGAGATTCGATCACACAAGGGCCCGCGATCCAGAGAAGCGGATGGCCTGCGCCGCAGGTAAGCTTGTCGATGGTGACGGGCATGGCCGAGCCTCCGTGCTTCTTTTGGGAGGAGATATGTTAAATGGAAAATGGAAAACGCGAAATGCCAAATGGCGGTGGCGGCTACAAAGTCTTATTAGCCGCCGCTAGGGCATGTTGAGTCATAATCCCGGAAGCAGGCCGTTTCGGCTGTCGGCCCTAAACCGGTCTCCGGTTTGGACCATCCTTCGCAACGGAGTACGAATCGCAAATTGCTGATCCAGATGACGTCGCCAGGAGCTAACCTGGTGTGGGAAACTCGGTTGCCGTTGACCAGAGTGCCGTTCCGGGATGCGGTATCGTGCACTTCGCAACTGCCGTCGCTGTGAACGAGGAACACGCAGTGGCGCCGGGAAACAGCGTTTTTATCGAGTACGATGTCATTCTCGGGCCAGCGACCGACCGCGTTCAAGCCGACGTGGAGCGCAAACCGGCAGCCGTCCTCCAAATTGACTAGGAGATACGTGGCATTGGCATTTTCAGAATTCGCCGCAGGGAGGCCGGGATGGGCCGGCCGTGCCTCACCCGCTTCCTCGGCTGCCTGCGTCAACGGGCCACATGCTTCCAGCAAGTCTTGGCGCGCATGCTGGAAGAGATCACAGCGAGTTTGCCCCAAATGATCGCCATTAAATCGAGGATCCGTCATACGACCGGCTCTAGAAAATGGTCACCACGGGATCGCATTGCTCGACAAACGACCGATCTTGTCACTTGCTGGATTCTAGCCAGCCGGTCGCCGGTCCTCAAGGAGAATCGTCTCCGGTGGCGACGAAGCGTAGGGTAACTTAGGAATGACGAGGCGACGCAAACCCGGTGGGGTCAGACCGATGCCGGATCAACATGACGATATCCTGCGCGATTGGCGCGAGAATGCGGCCAGAAATGAGGATCGCAACTTTCGCTTTTTGCGCAGCCTCAGGATGGCGCCAAGCGAGCGGCGCGTCGATGCGCTGGCCGGCGCCCTGCACCAGGAAGCTTTTGCGGCGATCGATTGCACGCGCTGCGCCAACTGCTGCAAAACCATGAAGCCTGCTTTGATCGAAGCGGATCTCAAGCGAATCTCCAGGCACCTGAAGTTATCGCGTGAGGCATTCATTTCGACTTACCTCGAAACGGATCCCGAAGAGGGAGGCTACCGGATGCGGGCGCTGCCGTGTCCGTTTCTCGCCGGCGATGGGCGGTGCAGCATTTACGAGCACAGGCCAAAAGCTTGCCGAGAATTCCCGCATACCGACAAAAAGGGATTCAGCTGGCGGACCTATATGCATGCCGACAATACGCTGTCCTGCCCGGGGGTGTACCGGATCGTCCAAGAAATGCGCATACGGCGAGGCCGATTCTAAGAGCTGAAATGTCCTTTGTCTCTGTTCGCCATTTTCCATTTCCCTTTTTCGATTTTCCATTCCTCCCTTACCCACTTGGCCTATGAACCATCCCAACGCGCCATTATAATTCCGCCCCACGTGTCGATATAGATTACAGGAGGTGCGCCTCGTGGCGGAGAACTCCAGCGAGCTGGTGGTCGAAACGTACAAGCTCACCAAGATTTACCAGAACCGCCAGATCGCCCTAAATGACGTGACGCTCAAGATCGAGCCTGGCTGCGTTCTCGGCCTCTTGGGGCCCAATGGCGCGGGCAAGACGACCTTGTTGCGCCTCATTCTCGGCCTTCATCGATTCACCGCCGGCTGGGCCAAAGTTTTCGGCAAGAAGATGACGCCCAACGCCGCCTATCTGCGTTGCCGCATCGGCTACATTCCCACCAATCCCCAGTTTCCCCGCGGCATGACGCCGATCAGCTATCTTGACTACATGGCCCGGCTTTTCGGCCTGCCCGCCCAGGTCCGCAAACCGCGCCTTGCATCATTGATCCGGGCCGTCGATCTGCTCAACGTCTCCGGCGACCCGATCGACGCCTTCTCCAACGGAATGACGGCACGCCTCGCGGTCGCCACCAGCTTAATCAACGAGCCGGACCTGTTGATCTGGGACGAGCCGACGCATGGCCTCGATCCTGAAGCTCGCCGCAGCATGTTGGAACTGATTAAGACCTTGGCCCGGGAGAAGACGCTGATCGTCTCCAGCCACAACCTGAGCGACATCGACGAAGTTTGCAATCACGCCGCGGTGCTGAGCCGGGGCCATTTGATTTACTTCGGCTCGCTGCAGGACTTGAAGGGCCGGATGCGTAAGAATCATTACGAGCTGGATCTGGAAGGCGACCAAAAAGCGATTACCAAGGCGATGCAAACGATCAAGGGCCTGTCGGATTTTCGCTCCGTCAATCTGCGGCAACGCCGTCTGGAATTGCGCATGGCCGAGGACGCCAACAACGCCTCCGCCCTGGCGAACGTGTTCATGACGTTGGCCGACAATAGGATCACGCTGGTGTCGATCCGCAGCGTTGGACAGCAAACGGAGCAGGCGTTTCTCGACCTCGTTGAAAAAGAAGAATCGCGCGGTTTCGCCCGGGCGTACCAAGCGCCGGAAGCCGCGTAGGAGAAGTAGTTGGAGAAAAAATGGACGCAACCGCTCCTGCCAAGCCGATGCCCATCAATCGCTTCTTGCCGTACTGGGCGGTGTTTCAGTCGGACGTCAAGCAGGCTCTCCGAAGCTGGATTTATCGCGTTTGGGTGCTGGCGTCGTTCTCCGCAGCGATCGGCTATCTCTTGTATCGCTATGGCGCCAAGAACATCGGCGGGCTGGTATCCGGGGCACCCGAGATCATGGGCGACCTTCTTCAATGGGTGGCGTGGGGCAGCGTCACCCTGGTTATCGTGTTGACGGCAGGCACGATCTGTTCGGAGCGCGGCACCATGGCGGACTCGGTTTTGAGCCGGGGCATTAGCCGATACCAGTACTTCCTTGGGAAATGGACGGCACGGCTCGCGCTAGTGCTGTGCACGTTCATTCTCTTGGCGATCGTCGGCTTGTTCGGCTCCGTGCTGCTCTTACATAGTGAGACGCTAAGCTTGACAGGCAGCCTGGTTGCGGTCGCCACGGTGGCGGCGCTCTTGGCGATGGTCATTACTTGCGGCGTGGCTGTCAGCGCCATGTCGAACAACACGGTTGTCAGCATCGCCATCGTCTGGATGGTTCTTTACTGCGCCGGCTTTGTCCTCTCGCTCTTGCCCGAAAACTATCCGTCGCCGGACCGCGCGTTGCATGCCTTGCCCAACGTTCTCAAGGGTCAATACGATTGGCAGCTGGTCAGCCGGCTGATCGCGGGCTCGCTGGCGCTGTCGCTTTTTGTTGCCCTGGCCGGCATGATCGGGTTCTCGCGGCGCGATGTTTAGGGGAGCGACGCACCCGCGCTCGCCGTTGGCTCGCGGCTAAACGGCGCGGGGCGAACTGGACTTTGCAGACTCAGCGGCTTTCTAATAGGATGATGCTTTCGCTGCTGGCGCTGGACCGCTGAGAGTCCCGGCATGTCGTTTCGGTTGTTCATTTACTATTGCGCGGTGTCTGGCGGTTGGGCGGCCTTCCTCGGTTGGCTGGTGGGACGGGCCGCCTCGCCTCGCGATGACCTGGGCGGCGACGCCACCCACGGCATGATGCTCGGCCTGTTCGTGGCTCTTGGGCTCGGTCTGGTCGATGGTTTTTGGAATTTGGCAACGCGTTGGAAACCGGTCGCGGCCCGCACCGGCGTTGCCGCTGTGGTCGGCGCCATCGGTGGGTTGATTGGCGGCGTCCTGGGCAACGTGCTTTACGATGCCACCAATGGCACAGGCATATTCCTCATCATCGGGTGGACGCTCACCGGCCTGCTAATCGGCGTGTCGCTTGCCACCTTTGAAATCGTGGCTGGCCTGGTGACGGGAGAGAATTTATCAGGCGCTCGCAAGAAACTCGTGAAGTGCCTGCTTGGAGGCGCGCTCGGCGGGTTTGTGGGCGGCGGATTGGCGGCGGTATTGCTGGCCGCGTGGACCGCCGTGCTCAAAGAAGGCGATGCCCGCGCTTTATGGAGCCCCTTCGCACTGGGCTTTGTGGCCTTGGGAATGTGCATCGGTTTGCTCGTCGGCTTGGCTCAGGTTATCCTGAAGGAAGCGTGGATCAAGGTGGAGGCCGGTTTTCGCTCCGGACGCGAATTAATCCTCGCCAAGGAACGGACCAGCATCGGCCGGTCGGAATTCTGCGATGTTCCCATTTTCGGCGATTCGAGCGTCGATAAGCAACACGCCTCCATCATCGCGATGAGCGGTCAATACCTCCTTGAAAGCGAAGGCGGATCTTCGGGAATATTGGTTAACGACGAGCCGGTGCGCGGACGCCTTGCTCTGCGCTCCGGGGACCTGATTCGCATGGGCAAGAACATGTTTCGTTTCTTCGAGCGGCAGAAACGAGTAAGGTGAAGTGTAAGTTCCTTCCGAAGCGGAAACCGGCAAAATGCCCCAAGTCATTCGCTGTCCCCATTGTCAGAAGTCGATGCAAGTGCCGGACAACGCCGCCGGCAAGACGGTTCGCTGTCCCTCGTGCAGCAAACCGTTCGGCGTGCCCGCCCTGGCGCCGGTCGTCGTTGCCACTCCGATCGTGGCGGCTCCTATCGTTGCAACTCCGATCGTGGCGACGCCAGTTGTGGCGACGCCGGTTGTGGCCACTCCCGTGACTGGCGGCGCCCGCGCCGCTGCTCCGGCCGTCGCCGTGGCGCCGCCACGCCCGCCTGCCGCTTCCGAATCCGGCAATGGCGCACGTATGGCCGGCGCGCTCAAACCCGGCGACGCCAACAAGTGCCCTTCTTGCGGCTCCATCTTGCTTGAAGGCGCGGTTGCCTGCATGGATTGCGGCTTCTTGATCCAACCGGAAGGCGGCCCTTCCGAATCCGAAAGCCCGCCCAATCTGTGCGCCAACCCGGCCTGCGGCGTCGCCAATCCGGCGGGTGAGCGCAACTGCCAGCGCTGCGGCTCGCCCCTGCCCATCGCCGGCGGCACCCTGCTTGCCGGCCGTTATCGCCTCGACAAGCTCCTAAAAATGGGCGGCTTCGGCGCGGTCTACATGGCCACTGACACCAAGCACAACAACCGCCCCGTCGCCATCAAGGACATGATCGGCAACGATCCACAGGAATTCGCCATCCGCCTCAATTTCTTCCGTCGCGAGGCCGAGATTTTGCGCTCGCTCGACGGCGTCCCCATCGTGCCGCGCATGTACGATTTCATCCATCAGGGGCAAACGGCCCACCTTGTCATGGAGTTCATCCGCGGCCGCGACATGCTTGATGTGATGGAAAAAAACGCCAACAAACCGTTTCCGATTCCGTTGGTCGTCGAGTGGGGCAAGAGCATGTGCGACGTGTTGGCAACCATGCACAATCTGACGCCGCCGGTTATCCATCGTGATCTCAAGCCCGACAACATCATGCTTCTCGACGACCAGCGCTCGATCAAGATGATCGACTTCGGCACCGCCCGTGATCTGGGCCGCACCGCCAAGGAACGCATGGCCGGCAAAACGCGCGTCTATACGGAGGGGTACGCGCCGCCGGAGCAAATCGTAGGAAAGCCGGAAGCCCGCAGCGACCTGTTCGCGCTATCCGCCACGCTGTATCACTTGGCAACCGGCAAGGCACCCGAGGGCTTCTACACCGCCCGCGAGCTGGAAGGACAACTGGCGGACCCCAAATCGGGGTTGCCGGCCCAGTTCCGCTGGTTCTACGAACTCATCAAGGTCAATCTTTCCGAAGACATCAACGACCGCTACTTTTCAGCCCGAGAGATCAAAGCCGACCTGGAACGCCAGCGTGTAAGCCGGGAAATTAGCTGTCCCAAGTGCGCAACGACCAACAAGGTGCGCACTCCCTATTGCACCAAATGCGCCGAGCCCCTCACCGATCCGGCCACCCCATGCGCCATGTGCGGGAAGTACAATCGCATGGGAAGTCGCTGCTGCATTCATTGCGGAAATCGATTACGGTAATTCGAATGGTGAATGGTGAGTGGTGAGTGGTGAGGAGTTAGTGGTTAGCAAGTGCAAGGCCGACAGAAAATGAGTGAACCAACATCACCGAAAACAGGAGGCTTGTGGGCGCGGCTGTTCAGCATGGCTTCCGAGGAAGAAAAAAAGAAGATGGAACCGCACGCGGATTCCGGCTCCGTCGAGGCCTTGGCAAGCCCGCTGGCTCCAACTCCGGTCGCTCCAACCTCTTCCAGCGAGGCAATAACTGAACAGGAAGATCGGGATATTGAACTGCTGCCGCCGACTGTGGAGATTCCCAATCCCTTCGTAGACGTTCAGGCGCCCGTCGTGGAGTCGGATCAAGCAGCCGCACCATTCGTCGAGCCGGTTCCGGCCCCACCGACTGCGGTCCCAGCGGAATTCTGCCGAAGCTGCGGCGCCGCGCGCAAGCCGGAGCTTTCTTACTGCGACGACTGCGGCTGGATGTTTCCCGACGAGGCAAGCCCAGCCCCCTTCCCCGGTTTCGCCAACGCCTCTCCACTCAGGATCGCTGCCATGCCCAGCGCCGCCATTCGCATTAAGGATCGCTATGAAGTCGCAAGCCTCATCAGCGAACGCCAAGGCGTGCGCCGGTATCGCGGCCTCGACCATGGCCAGGCTGCATCGCCCGTACCGGTTGTGATTGTATGCAGCGTGGTTCCTGAGATGGTTGAGCCGATCTTGGAAGATGTGCCCATGGTGGCCGTTCCCGTAGCGAATGGGGCGACGGGGCTGGATGAGGACGAGATTCTTCCGGGATTTGACGAACCGATGGCGGTCGGCAAACCCATCGAAGGCACACCGATCGGTCCCGGCGACGCGTGGCCCAATCTCGCTTGGGAAAAAGGCGTGCTCGACAAGGCGAACCACCCGTCTTTGCCGGCGGTCGTGGATGCCTTCACGGAGAACAACTTTGAGTACCTTATCGAGGAACTGCCCCAGGGACGCAGCCTTTGGGACGCCTGGGACGACGCCGATGTCGATGGAAATGCGCGTTACGGCTGGCTCGAGCAACTCGCCCAGGGAATGGACGCGCTGCACAAAGCCGGCGCCGTGCTCGAAGGCGTCCAGCCCGATTTGATTGTAGTCACGCCTTCGGGACAGGCGATGGTCGCCGACATAACCGATCTTCTGCCGCTGCCGCTGCCGGCCAGTCCGCCGATCCGGGCTACGCACTACACCGCGCCGGAGTTAATCCTCAATCCCGAAAGCGCCGACGCGCGGGCGACACTTTATAGTTTCGGCGCCATGCTTTATTCGCTGGAATATCTTCATCACGTGCTGGAAGACAAGGACTTCGAGCACCAGTTTTCGCCGAAGCAGATCACCAACCGCTATCCCGACGCTCATCCGCTCTTGATTCGCCTCGTCAACAAGACCTTCGTCCGCGATCCCAACATGCGCTTTCCCACGGATGAGTCCGTCAAGACCGATCCGAGCGGAATGGCCGAATTGGTCCGCTCGCTAGAGACGTGCCGGCGAACGTTTGACAACGTGCGGCTCGACATCGCGGCCTGGACGACCACGGGAATGGTTCGGACCGGCAACGAAGACGCCTTCGCGGTGCTCCATGGTATCGAAGCCCGTCAAGACGACTTGTGGGAATACGCCATGGTGCTCTTGTGCGACGGCATGGGCGGCTACGAAGCGGGCGAAGTAGCAGCCGCCATGGCGATTCAAGAGATGCGCAAGTTCCTTTTGGCCCAGCCGATGTTCGCGTCGCTTACCGGCAAGGAGCCGCCCGCGGAAGCGATCAACGTCAAGGCTTGCCAAGACACGATCCTGGCAGCCTTGAAGCAAGCCAATAGGGAGATCTATACCGCCGCGCGCGTTCCCGGCAGAGGACGCCGCGGCATGGGCTGCACCGCGGAGTGCGTTTATGTCGATGCGGGCAATGTCATCGTCGGCCACGTCGGCGACAGCCGCACTTACCACCTCCGCCAGGGCCGGCTCGTGCAGTTGACCCGCGACCAGACCCTTGTCAATCGCTTGGTGGAACTCGGCCAACTCACCTCGGCGGAAGCCGAGAACCATCCGCGCAAGAACGAGCTGCAACAGGCCATCGGCGGCCAGCCCGATGTGGCTCCCAATCTCTATGCGGCGAAGCTGAAGCGCGGCGACTGGGTGCTCGTCTGTTCGGACGGCTTGACGAATCACGTGCCGGCTGCCGATCTGGAGAAGATGCTGACGCGCGAAGCGGCATATTCCGCCGAGGAAGCCGCGCGTCGGCTTTTGAATCTGGTTAACCTGCGCGGAGCCACGGATAATGCAACGATTGTGGTGATTCGTGCGAATTGACGTCATCGTTCTTCCTCAATTGGGACGACATCGGACGTTTGAGGATCGCTGACGAAATGACCAAGAGGCGCGAGAGTGGAGAAAATGAAATCACGCGGGAAGCTCGCATGAAAGCGACTCGAGCCGGTCGTCCAATCGCGGAGATCTTGTCTGATATGTTAAAGGATGCAAGGAAAGCAAAAGACAAAACCATGGAGGCGAAAGTCGTCAAGGCACAGAAGTATCTCGGCGTACGGAACAAGCGCAAAAGGAAGGGTGGAGCATGAGTTGGTATGCTGCACATATCGTGATGATGGTCCAGCTCAAAGGCAAGCGACAGTCCCGGTTTCCTGTTTGGGAGAACATCGTTCTCATCAACGCGGCTTCGGAAGAAAAGGCGTTCGCAAAGGCTGAAGAGCGTGGACGGTGGGAAGAGGGTGACGATGACGGAACTTTCCTATGGGGAGGACAGCCCGCAACCTGGGTCTTTGCTGGAGTTCGCAAGATCACCATGTGCGTCGACTCGGACAAACGCCCGGGCGACGGAACTGAAGTCACGTTCAATGAGTTTGAACTCATTTCCAAGGAAGCTGTTCGTCGCTTCGTGAATGGCGATCCTGTCGCGTTAAAGAGTCACGATCGATTCGATCAACCGGAGGTTCACCACACTCCAATCAAGAAGCTAGCGTAAATTTCATTCCTCACTTGGCTTTCGGCCGAAAGGCCTTCACGACGCTCTCGTTCGTTGTCAAATACGGCCCTTCAAGCAAGTCGATACAGTACGGTATCGCAGGGAACACTGCGAGCAAGCAATCGCGAATGGCGCTTGGTTTTCCGGGAAGGTTCACGATCAGCGACTGGCCTCGAATGCCGGCGATTTGCCGGGACAGGATCGCCGTCGGCACGACTTTGAGCGATACTGTCCGCATCTGCTCGCCGAAACCGTCGAGCAGCTTGTCGCAAACGGCCTCGGTCGCCTCCGGGGTGACGTCGCGCCGCGCCGGCCCGGTCCCGCCCGTGGTCACCACCAAGCAGCATCCTTCTCGATCGCACAAGTCCTTGAGCGTTTGTTCGATCGTCGGCCGCTCGTCGGGAATGAGCCTCGGCGCCGCTTCCCAAGAGGAAGTCAGGATCTCCTCCAGACACGCTTTGATGGCCGGGCCGCCAAGGTCTTGGTAGACTCCCTGGCTGGCGCGGTCGGAGACGGTGACGATGCCGATTTTGATCGCGTTGACGCCCATTGTTCGCCACCATTGTTTAGCCGGGAGCCGGCGGCGACCGCGGCCGGTGACCGTGTAGAAAATCTATCCAATTGCACGCATCCTGTCCGGGGTCGCCGTTGGCTCCCCGCTAAACGAATTGGACCATAACATGAACTCGGAGCCGGTATCCATCAACGACGGGAAACGTCATGCGCACCACGTGGACTTTTCACTCGGCGGGTCAGATTCTCTTTGGACGCGAAGCGATCCTGCAGCTCGGAGAGGCGGCGGGTCGTCTGGGACTTAAGCGCGTCTTGATCGTCGCGGATTCGATTCTCGATAAGGCGGGCCTCGTCGAGCGCGTTAAGCAACCGCTTGCCACCGCTGGTGTGACGGTGGACGCGTTCCTCGGAGGTGAGCCGGAGCCGTCGTTTCGGGCCGTGGAGGCCTGCCTGGCCCAGGCGCGGACGTTCCGGCCCGACGGCATCGTTGGCCTCGGCGGAGGCAGCAACATGGACCTCGCCAAGCTGTGTGCCACGCTCCTGGCGCACGGCGGCGAGGCACGCGCTTTTGTCGGCGATGACAAGATTCCCGGACCGATCCTGCCCTTAGTTTGCGTGCCGACCACAGCCGGGACCGGTTCGGAAGTATCCGCCGCCGCCGTTCTCACCGACACCGTCAACAAAATGAAGGTCGGTATCCTCAGCAATCACCTCAGGCCGCGCGTCGCCCTCATCGATCCGCTCCTCACCGTTTCCTGCCCGCTCAAGGTGACGGCTGACAGCGGCATCGACGCGTTGACTCACGCCATCGAAGCCTATACCGCCGTCGACAACGAGACGTTTCCGTTGCCTGCGGATGAGCGCAGCGTCTATCAGGGCAAACACCCTTTGGGCGATGTCATGGCCGAGAAAGCGATTAGTCTCATCGGGGCCAACCTGCGGCGCGCCGTGAAAGACGGCCACGATCTCGATGCCAGGGACGCCATGGCCCTGGGTGCAACATTGGGCGGTCTGGCGTTTTCCAACGTCGGTGTCGCCCTCGTGCATGCGTTGGAATATCCGGTGGGCGGGGCCACGCACTGCTCTCACGGCGCCGGCAATGGCCTGCTTCTCCCGTACGTCATGCGCTTCAACAAGCCGGCACGCATTCCGGTTTTCGCCGCCATCGCGCGGTTGCTCGGAGAAAACATCACGGGCCTGAGCGAAGACGCCGCAGCCGAGCGCGCCATCGATACTGTGGAAAAGCTCCGCAACGACATCGGCATCCCTCAACGTCTGCGCGACCTCGGTGTCAAACGCGAGCAACTCCGTCCGTTCGCTGAGAAGGCAATAGGCATCAAACGCATCCTCCGCGTCAATCCGCGAACGCTGACGGTCGAGGAAGCGGAGACCATCCTGGAGTCAGCGTTCTAATTATCCACGAAGGACACGAAGGTGCACGAAGAAGAGGAAAAGAAGGGAAAAAGGCGCTGTAATGAGTGAAATAATCCTGAAGGAAGAAGCGTATGCGGCGGTCGGGGCTGCGATTGAAGTGCACAAGGAGCTTGGACCGGGCTTTGCTGAGCCTGTTTACCAAGAAGCGATGGAACTGGAGCTGAAAAGTCGCGGAATTCCCGCAGAGCCGCAAAAGGAGTTAGCCATTTACTACAAGGGACAAAAGTTGTCGAAGAAATACGTGCCGGATTTTGTGGTGTTCGACAAGATCACTGTTGAGTTGAAAGCCCTTTCGTGCCTCACGAGTCAGGAAGATGCGCAAGTGTTAAAATACCTCAAAGCTACTGGAATGCGACTCGGAATTCTCATTAACTTTGGCAGTCACGGCCGGCTTGAATGGAAGCGTTTAGTTCGGTGATCCCTGTCCCATTTTTGCATTTCTTCGTGTGCCTTCGAGTCCTTCGTGGATGAAGCCTTGGTGGATAACCAGATGTGGCCGACTTCGCAGGAAACGCTGGATTTGCTCGATCAAGCCCGACGCGGGGAGGCGCGGGCGGTGGAGGAGTTGTTGACGCGGCATCGCGAGTCGGTGCGGCGGATGATCGATCTGCGCCTCGATCCAGCGATCGTGCAACGTGTGGACGCCAGCGACGTCGTGCAGGATGTGTTGCTTGAAGCCAGCCGCCGCCTGCAAGACTTCCTTCAGAAGCCGACCATGCCGTTTCATCTCTGGCTGCGGCATATTGCCAAGGACCACATTATCGACGCCCACCGCAAGCACCACCAGGCGCAGAAGCGGGGCGTGAACCGGGAGCAACCACTGGTACGGCCGGGCTGGGCCGACCAGTCTTCGCTTGATCTGGCGGGCCAGCTGCTCGACCAGGAACTGACGCCGGCCTCAGCCGCCATTCAACAGGAGTTGCAACGCCGACTGCACGGTGCCCTTAAGGAACTGAACGAGGACGACCGCGAGATGATCTTGATGCGCCACTTCGAGCAGCTTCCCAATCAGGAAGTTGCCGCCTCCTTGGGCCTGACGGAAGCCGCCGCGTCAATGCGCTACCTGCGCGCGTTGCGGCGGCTACGGGAGATTCTTGGTAATGAGTGAGTGGTGAGTGGTGAGTGGTGAGAAGAGGAACACAGGCACTCACCACTCACTCCTCACCACTCACCCAACCATTACTTCTTTTCGCTGATGACGATTTTCGACTTCGTCTTGTATTGGGCAATGATGGCTTCGCGCAGGCGGTCGGCGTAGACGTCGAGGACGAACGGCTTCATTTCTTCGAACTTCACCTCTTTGCCCGGCTTCGAGTCGGTCGCCAGGATGAGGTGGTAGCCGAACTCCGTGTTGACGACGTCGCTCATCTGGTAGAGTTTGAGAGCGAAAGCGGCGCGGGCAAACGGCTCCACCATGGCGCCGGCGCGGGGGAACCAGCCGAGGTCGCCGCCCTGCTTGTTGGATGGACACGTCGATTCCTTGGAGGCGGCAGCCGCGAAGGCCTTATCGATGGCTTTGATGCGTTCCTTCTCGCGGGCCAAATTGTCCGTCCCTGTCGGCAGCTTCGCCAATTCCTGGGCGGACTCGTCTTCAATTTGCTTGCGCAGCGCGGCAAGTTTGGCCTTGGCCTGGTCGGCGCTCGCGTCTTTGACGCCGATCAAGATGTGCCGTGCGTGAACTTGGCTGCCGTCGAACATGTTCTTGTTCTTGTCGAACATTTCCTTGAGAACTTTGTCGGTTCCCTGTTGCAGCACGAACTTGTCCCAACGCAGAGAACTAGACACTTCCTTGCGCATCTCCTCCTCGGTCAGGTGCAGGCTTTTCAAGAGCTTGTCAAACTCCTGACCGGCCTTCTTGGACTCGTTCTTGACTTCATCGATTCGCTGCTCGATCTCCTTGGCCTCGACCTGGATTTTGAGCTGCGTCAAATACTGGTCGACGACCACGTTGTCGATGAGATAGTTGAGGATTTCCTTGGCGGCTTCGTCGCGCTGCTTGGGATTGGCGCGGATAATCCCACGGTAGACGGCCAATTCCGGGATCACTTGCCCATTAACCGTGGCGGCCACCGCCGTCGGGGCCGGGGGCGGCGGAGCTTGGTCTTTGGGCGGCGTCGAGTCCTTTGCTGGAGTCGTCTGCGCGTCCGCTTGCGGGATAGCGAACCCCAAACTGACAATAACTAAGATTCCCCCAATAACTCGTCCGTGAGTAAACATGGGTCGATTCTCCAAATTCAGGCAATTTGCGAAATCCGGGAAAAGCGGCCGACGGGAATGCGGCCCACCTGTCCTCGGGCCGCGAATTGTAACGAAGCCAGGAAATGGGGCATAGAGGAACTGCGCAATGAAACAGAGCCGCGCCCGTCAGGAAGCGATTCGCTCGGCGCTCCCTAACGGGCGCGGCTCTGTTTGACCGCGCCTTGAACTATCGGCTAGTTCAGGATTGACGAGGGCCGGTGGGCGCCGTGTCAGGGTTCGGTTGCGGAGGGACTGAGGGAAGCGGCGTCGTCCGCGGTATTGGATTGACCGGCACGAAATCGACCGGCGGCGGATTAGCGGCGCGCGGAATGGCGCCCGGCGCATTCTGAGTCGGAACCGGCGGCGTGGGGACGATGTGAGGAACTGGCGGAATCGTGTTTACGCTTGCCGGAGGGGCCGCTGGGTAATCGGAATTCGGACCAGGCGCAGATCCAGGTGTCTTGGACCTGGGCGGCTGACGCATGTTATGAAGCTCCCGCAGCACGTCGTCCAGCTTGCGTTCGAGCGCGTCCAGCCGGCGATTGACGTCGCCGCCGGGTCCGCCGACACCACCACCGCCAAATCTGCCGCCCCCGCTGCCTTCAGGCTTGCTGCCAAACCTACCGACACCAGCACCGTCCTTCGCCAGCGGGTCCGTGAACTTTGGTTCGCCTTTGCGCTTTTCGCCAGGGCGATCCGTCCCTTCATCTCTCGACTTGGCCCTTTCCGCCTCGCCCATCCGTCGAACCAATTCTTCCAGACGCTGGGCCTTGACCTGCAGCTCCTGTTTCATGACCTCGAGCTGCGCCTGCATTTGGCGGAGGTCGGCGTGGGCACGTTCGATTTCTTGTCGCTTGCGCTGAATGTCTTGAGACTGAGCATCTCTACCGTCGTCTTGGCGAGCCAAAACGGCTTCCTGGGGCAAACCGGCCTGCCGGGCGACAACCGGCTCTTGAGCCACGACGGGAACGCGGGCCACTGGTTCCTGCGCCCAGCTTGGCATCAAGGGCAACAGGAGCGCTCCGAGGGCAATAACCGTCAGCGCCCCGCTCATGCCGAGAGCGCGCGGCGCCTTGTCTGTCAATATCATCGTCAGTCTCCTTCGTAATTGGCGCACCTGGCCCATGCCGCTGGCAATCGGCGGCATCACGGCCCTGGCGCCGGACAAGAAATCAACCGTTTCAACCAAAGCGAGAGCATATGCGCGATCGGCGCCTGGCACGGCCCAGACCACCCAGGCGTCGCAGCATTCCTCCTCGGACTGTTCCAACTCGGCCCGCGCCCACCACACCAGCGGGCACCACCAATAAAGGCCCAGGACAACGAGTTCCAATCGCCGCACCCAGTGATCGCTGCGACGCCAGTGGGCCAGTTCATGCGCAATCAGACAACGCCGCTGTTCCGGATCAAGGCGTTGGACGAGATCCTCGGGGAGCAGCAGCCGTGGCTTGCCACGCTGAACCCATAGCATCGGCGACACCTGGCCCGGCACGACCCAGACGGCGGGACAAGGAACGCCGAACTTCTCCGCAAGCGCCTGCGTTTGCTCTTGAAGGGCGGTTTGTCCATGATGGACGTGGCGCAGGAGCCGGCGAAACCGTTCCAGCCGATGGGCCGCCAACACAAACCACACCAGGCTCCCACATAGCCAAACACCTCCGGCCATTGCCAACCATGGGGCGACCAGCCCCTTTGCCGATTCGGACACCGGCTCGGCGCGCAGCGGATGTTCGTTGACATCGGGCGGCACCAGCAACGGAACGGCCAAATCTTGGCCGTCTTGAGCAGCGTCAGAAGGGGCGCGGCCTACCGCTGTCGGGGCCGGAATTGGCTCGAGCGCCTGATCGGGCGTGTTGACCAGATCGCTGGGATTTTCAGATTCCGTCGGCTTGAGCCGCGTGAGAGTGCGATCGGGCTCAAGATGCTGCGCCGCTTCGGTAAACGGCTCAGGCGTCATCCATCCGAGCGGCAGCGGCACGAGCGGCGGCGTGATCAGTTTGAGGAAGACCAGCAACCATAGTGCATGGGTCAGCGCTGGCCGCCGGAAGCAGCGGCCAGCCATGGCGGCGACCATGGCGAGAACCGCAGCCACGACCAGGTTGCTCAGGCCGACCTCCAGGAGCCAAGTCATGACTGCTCCTTTCCACGGCGTTCTTTCTTCGTTTTGCGCGGGTCGAAGTCGTCGATCATCCGTCGAAGCGCTTGCCGATCCTTTTCGGAAAGCCCCCGAACCTGGACGAGATGGGTCAGAAGCGGCGTCCACGAGCCGCCGCAGAGCTTTTCCGCCACCGCTTGCAGACGCCGGCCGACGAGATCGTCGCGGTCGATCATCGCCGCATAGATGTTGACGCCGCCGCGCTCGCGGCTGACACAGGCCTTGGATTCGAGGCGTTCCAGCAGCTTCTGTACGGTGGCATACTGGGCGGTCTTGCCCTCGGGATAGAGCTGATCGGTGATGCGGCGAATAGGCAGCGGGCCTTTGTCCCACAGGACCTGCAGGACAGCCAGTTCGGCATCGGTGATATCTTGCGGAGTGCGGGCCATCGCTGGGGTTCCTTTCCAAGACAGCATGTCTGAGTGAAATAATAAGACGGAATGACTGAGATGTCAAGCGCAATCCGCCGAGAACGCGACTTGTCCCCGCCATCGTTTAGCCGCGAGCCAGCGGCGAGCGCGGGCTGATCCCTCGCGGGTTATCGCGTTCCCTGAGTGCGTCAAGTTCGCGCTCGCCGTTGGCTCGCGGCTAAACAATGCGACTATAATGAACCTTCGTTGAACTCGCACCCATTCGCAGTGGTATTCGTTCATGGCAGAGCAATACATATTCACGATCGAAGGTCTCACCAAGGCGTACGCCAAACGTGAGGTCCTGAAAAACATCTGGCTGGCTTTCTATCCCGGGGCCAAGATCGGCGTCATCGGCAACAACGGCTCGGGCAAGAGCACGCTGTTGCGTGTGATGGCGCTCGTCGAAAAAGACTTTCTCGGCAGCGCTCGGCTGACTCCCGGATTTTCACTGGGTTTCGTGCCCCAAGAGCCCCGCTTGAATGAAAGCAAGGACGTTCGCGGCAATGTCGAGGAAGCGGTCGCGGGTACGCGCGCGCTGCTCGCGCGCCACGAAGAGATCAGCAATAAGCTGAGCGAGCCGCTCGATCCCGATGTCATGGAGAAACTGCTGGAAGAGCTGGGCCGGGTGCAGGAATCCATCGATGCCGCCAATGCCTGGGAACTCGATCGCCAAGTGGAAATCGCCATGGACGCCATGCGCCTGCCACCGGGCGAAGCCAAACCGACTACTCTGTCGGGCGGAGAGCGGCGGCGGGTCGCGTTGTGCAAGGTACTACTCCAAAAGCCCGACCTGCTCCTCTTGGACGAGCCGACGAACCACCTCGATGCCGAGTCGGTCGCCTGGCTCGAGCGCCATTTGCAGGAATATCCGGGCACCGTAGTGGCCGTGACCCACGATCGCTACTTCCTCGACAACGTCGCTCAGTGGATATTGGAGTTGGAGCGTGGCGAAGGTCATCCGTACAAGGGCAACTACTCTGGTTGGCTGGAGCAGAAGAAAACACGTCTTGAGAAAGAGGAACGCCAAGAGTCGGCACGCAAAAAGGCGCTGGAGCGCGAGCTGGAATGGGCGCGGATGGCGCCCCGGGCCCGCGTCGCCAAGAGCAAAGCCCGCCTTGCTGCCTACGAAAAACTGGCGGCCACGGAGGTCGAGGACCGCGCCGAGGAACTGCGTCTGCAGATTCCACCTGGACCGCACTTAGGCGACCTGGTCGTGCGCGCCGAAGGGGTCCGCAAAGGGTTCGGCGACAATCTGCTCATGGAGGACCTGAACTTCGATTTGCCGCGCGGCGGAATTGTCGGCATCATCGGTCCCAACGGCGCAGGTAAGACGACGCTCTTTCGTATGATTGTCGGCGAACAGAAGCCTGACGGAGGCAAACTCCGCGTCGGCGACACCGTGGTCCCGGCCCACGTCGATCAAAACCGCGACGCGCTCAACGGCGACAATACGGTCTTCCAGGAGATCACCGGCGGCGCCGAATACTTAATGTTGGGGAAGTCGAAGGTCGGCTCGCGGGCCTACGTCTCCTGGTTCAACTTCAAGGGGCCGGATCAACAACGCAAAGTCTCCGAGTTGTCCGGCGGTGAGCGCAATCGCGTCCACTTAGCCAAGCTCCTGCGCCGGGGCGGCAATTTGCTGCTCCTCGACGAGCCGACCAATGACCTGGACGTCGACACCTTGCGGGCCCTGGAAGAGGCGCTTTTGAATTTCGGCGGCTGCGCTGTGATCATTAGCCACGACCGTTGGTTTCTCGATCGCATCGCTACCCATATCCTGGCGTTTGAAGGCGACAGCAAAACTGTCTGGTGCGAGGGAAATTACCAGACTTATGACGAACAAAGAAGAAAACGGCTCGGCGCCGACGCCGATCAGCCCCATCGCCTCAAATACCGGAAACTGACGCACGAATGAGAGGGTATGGGTCGTAGGACGGATTTGCAATCCGTCCGTTCGGCAGGACGGCTTGCAAAACCGTCCTGCTTGTCCGCGAAGTGAGCTATTCTCCAACGTCTCATGTCGGTAGGATTGTCGCATGTTGCAGCTGCGCGACGTCACTAAACACTATCCGCAGGGCCGCCGGATCGTGCGGGCACTGAACGGCGTCAGCCTTCGCATCGAAGCGGGCGAGTTCGTCTCCATTATGGGCCCGAGCGGCTCGGGTAAATCCACGCTCATGCACCTGTTGGGCGCGCTCGACACGCCGACCAGCGGAGAAGTCTTCTTTCAAGGTAAGGCGCTGCACCGGTTGTCGGACAAGGAACTTGCCCTTCTGCGGCGCAGCCAAATCGGCTTCGTATTCCAGTTCTTCAATCTACTCCCGACGCTGACGGCAGCCGAAAACGTCGCGCTGCCACTAATGCTCGCGGGGCATGGCCGCTGCAAAGCGCTGGCGCCGGCCCTTATCGGACTCGACCGCGTCGGTCTGGCCGATCGGGCCAGCCACTTCCCCGACGAGATGTCCGGCGGGGAAATGCAGCGCGTGGCGATTGCCCGCGCCTTGGTCGTCAATCCCGAAGCCGTCCTCTGCGACGAGCCAACCGGCAACCTCGACTCGCACACCAGCGCGGAGATCCTTAAGCTCTTGCGCAGCCTGCCGGAGCCGGGCAAGCGTTCAGTGGTAATGGTCACCCACGATGCCGAGGCGGCCAATTACGGCGACCGGGTTATCCATATCCGCGACGGCCTGGTGGAAGCGGAAGAGGCCGTTGCCGACGAAAGGCGTCATGTTATCCGTCTATCGCACGCTTAGCCTGCGCTATCTCAGCCGCCGCTGGTTCCGCGCCCTGCTCATGGTCGCCAGCATCGCCCTGGGCGTGGGTATTCTCGTCGCCACCCATGCGCTCAACGAAACCATGGCCCGCGCCGCCCTGGCGTATTCCAATCCCATGGCCGGCATTGTCGACTTCGTCGTCTCAAACGGCGATTTGCGGGTGCCGGCGTCATTGGTGGACGATCTTCGCAAGGTACACGGCGTCAAGGAGGTGGCGCCGCGTGTTTTTGAGAACGCCAAGCTGGTCTCCGCCGGGTCGGGGAATGACAAGCCCGAACGCAATGTGCTGGTCCTCGGCCTCGACCTGTCGACCGCTCTCTCGAACTCCGATCTATCCAGTAATTTCCAGGTCAGCGCGGAAACGATTTTGAAGTTCCAAGCAGCCAAGGGGCTCCAACTGCTCGCCAGCGCACGTCAATTTCCCGCGATCATCGGCAAAGAGCTCGACAATGAGCTGCCGAAGGACGCGGCACTATTGTTCCTCAAGACCCAACTTATCGATACCCAAACCGTGACCCGATGCGGACCGCTCGAAGCGAAGGGGCCGGCGGCGGCGCTCGGCGGATTCACGGTGATCTTGGAAATGAGCGACGCGGCCAAGCTTCTCGACATTCCCCCCGGTGAGGTGACGCGCATCGATGTGACCCTTCAACCCGGCGCCGATCTCGCCGCTACCCGCGCGGAACTTCAGAAGGTGGCGGCCAACCGCGCCATGGTGCGAACGCCGATCGAGCAGAACGCGTCGCTCGAAAGCGTGATGGCCGGCATGCAGACCGGATTCACGCTGTGTGGCGTGGCGGCACTGGTGGTGGGGTTGTTCCTGGTCTATAACTCCTTGTCGGTGACGGTGGCCGAACGCCGTCATGAGATCGGCATTCTGCTCGCGCTGGGAGCGACGCGCGAGCAAATTCGCCGCCTTTTCGGCGGCGAGGCCGCTATCCTCGGACTGGCAGGATCGATTCTCGGCATTCCGTTGGGAATCCTCTTGGCCCAACTCGGTTTGGCGCCGGTCCGCAACATTCTCAACAAGATTTTCACCACCGTCGACGTCGCCAGCGTCGAGGTTCCCTTTACTTCCATTCTGCTGGCGCTTGCTCTCGGCACCCTGACGGCAATTTTCGCCTCCTTGGCCCCGGCCATTCAGGCGGCGCGCGCGAACCCGGCCGCGTCAGTTCGCAGGATCGTCAAAGCGGCGACATGCCATCGGCTGTTCGTCCAGGCGGGCGTGAGCGCCGCCATGATGGCCGCGGGCGCGGTGATAATCCTATATCGGACTGAGGTCCCCTATCGCTTCGGAACCTACGGCGGCCTGATGCTGGTCTTGATTGGGGCCCTCGTTGCCTCACCCTTTCTAGCGGCCCTCGCCGCCCGCATCATCGCTCCGGTTGTGCGGTCGTACTGCGGCATTGAATGGCGCTTGGCCGCGGACAACTTGGTTCGCTCGCCCGGACGCACGGGACTTGTGATCGGCGCCCTGGCGGCAGGAGTTTCGCTGGTGGTGCAGACCGCGGGCACGATCCGCAGCAACCGTGTGGCGCTGCGCGATTGGGTGCGAAACTCGATCCCCGCCGATCTCATCGTCACCCGCGGCGGCATATCCGGCGGCGGCGGGCAGGTTCAGGCGATGCAGCCCAAACTCGCTGAGGAAATCGAAGCGCTGCCGGGCGTCGCCAGGGTCCTGCCTTTGCGCGTCCGCGACATCGACTTTCGCGAAACCAAGGTTCGCCTCGTGGCCATCGACGCCGCTCATGCCGTCCAGGCGGAAAAGAGCCGGCACACCCAGCCGGCCGAGATCGCGCTTTACCACAAGCTTTTCGAGACTCCCAACGGCGTCTTGATTTCGGAAAACTTCGCCGCCCTTTACAAGATCAAGCTCGGCGACGTCTTGACGCTCTTAAGCAACCAGGGCGAAGTCCACTTAAAGGTGGTCGGCCAGCTCGTCGATTACAGTTGGAACAAAGGCACTTTGATCCTCAACCGAAGCGACTTGATCGCGAATTGGGGCGACAAGCTCGTCAGCATTTTCGACGTCTACCTGCAAGAAGGCCAAAACCCCGAGAGCGTCAAAGAGATGCTCAGCGCGCGGCTAGGCGCCCAACATGGCCTGGAGCCCCTCACGCGCCGGGAACTCCAAGCCGAGATCGACGACACCATCGAAAAGCTCTATGGAATCGCCTACGCTCAGCAGATTGTCGTCATGCTTGTGGCCGCGCTTGGCGTGGTGATGGCGCTCTTAATTTCCGTCTTGCAGCGCCGCCGCGAAATGGGCCTGTTGCGCGCGATCGGCGCCTCGCGCGGGCAAGTCATTTATTCGGTTCTGGCGGAGGCGGCTCTGGTGGGCGTGATCGGAACGATCATCGGGCTCATGGTCGGCATTCCCCTGCAGTGGTACATCCTTGAAGTCGTGATTCTCGAGGAATCGGGCTTTCTGTTCCCGGTGCAAATCCCTTGGTTGGAAGGCCTGGCCATCGCGATTGCCGCCGTGATCACCGCGACCATTGCGGGCTACGGCCCCGCACTGCACTCGGTGCGGCAGCGCATTCCGGAGGCGATTGCGTATGAATAGGCTTCTGATTAGGGCGCTTGTTGCAAAGGCCGGTTGGTGTAGATTGAAGTATGAAGCAATTCGAAACCATTGTCTTCACCTCGGGTGGATACCCGACCATGGAACTTATTACCGTAAGAAAATACGCTACGGCGTTTGATGCGGAACTCGCGAGGCGGGTCTTAGAGTCGCACGGTATTCACGCGGTTATTTCCGGAGACGCTATTGGATTTATCGGAGGAGTCTTACAGGTTGCAGAGTCGGACAAAGATCGCGCCGTCGAACTCCTCGAGAACGCAGTCACTCACGAGAAGGACGCCGCCGTTGGACCTGCGTGGCAGGAGAGCTTTTGCAAGATTGTCTTTTGGTCAATCGCAATCCTTGTAGGACTCGTCGCCGCAGGCATTCTAATCTCTTCCGTCGCAACGTGGTTCGGCCAATAGGCGTTGCAATGTCAATCCAAACATGACATCGAGACATCAGGTCCTACGGCGTAGACCCTAAATAACGCCGCTATCTTGAAGGCGGGCAAGATCTGTATCCAGTGCGAGCGTGTCCCACAAGATCTCCACAGTGTCTCCCCCGAGCTTCGGCGGCAATTTCGGTTGCGGCAGCGTGCAACCTTCAATTCGAAACGGGCTGCCCACCAGGTCCACCGGTTTTCCCTCGTGATCGCGAACCGTTACCTTGAGCCCGCGCGCTACGGCTTGCGGACTGGCAAAAAGTTGCTCGTAATTCCAGACCGGCGCATGCGGGACTTCCGCGTCCGTCAAGCGTTTTTGCCACTCACCTAAGGATAGAGAGCGCACGATTTCGCTGACGATGGGCACCAAAGTGGCGCGATTTTGTACGCGCTGCGTGTTAGTGCTGTAACGCGGCTCTTCGGCCAATTCGGATCGGCCCGCAGCTTGGCAAAAACGCTGCCACTGCCCATCATTACCAACCGCGAGGATCAACCAATGATCGGCGGTTTGAAACGTTTGATACGGAACGATCTGCAAGTGGGCGTTGCCTTGCCGCGGCGGAACCTGCCCGCTCGTCAAGTAAGCCTGCGCGACGTTTACCTGGGCCGCCACTGCGCAATCGAGCAGTGCCAGATCGATGGCGTAGCCATGCCCGGTCGATACCCGAGCATGCAGGCATGCCAACACCGCGACTCCCGCATAAAGGCCTGTCAATACGTCCGTCACCGCGACGCCCACCTTAGACGGAGGTCCCTCTGCCGGCCCCGTGATGCTCATGAGACCGCTCAATCCCTGGATCGCGAAATCGTATCCAGGCAGATCGCTCCACGGTCCGGTGCGGCCGAAACCCGAAATCGAGCAGACTATCAAACGCGGGTTGCGCGCCAACAGCTTCGCTGGGCTCAGGCCAAGCTTGTCGGCGCTCGCTGAACGAAAGTTTTCCAGCAGGACGTCGCTCTCGTCGAGGAGCTGATGGAAAATTTCGAGCCCTTCGGGTTTCGAAAGGTCCAGAGTCAGGCCCTTCTTATTGCGATTGCACGAAAGATAGTAGGCGCTCAGATCCCCGGCGAACGGTGGACCCCAGGTGCGTGTCTCGTCGCCCTGGCCGGGGCGCTCCATCTTGATCACTTCGGCGCCCAAGTCGCCCAACATTTGGCCACAGAACGGTCCTGCAAGCACGCGCGACGCGTCAAGGACGCGCACCCCCGCGAGTGGACCAACGGCATCCGGTGTCAACGGCATGTCACGATTCCTTTCTTGCTCGGCGGCGACATTTGGATAGGTTCTATTGTAGTTGCGTAGACGATGTATTGCGGCCGGGTTGGATGGAGTGGAATCCATGGGCTCCGAGGAGACCCAGAACTTGTACGAGGCTCTGGCGGGGCGGTTTGACCACCATCATGAGCCGCGGCAGCGCGACATCTTCCTGGTTCTGGCCGCCGACGCAGCGCTCACTGGCGGCCGCGGCGGAGAGGCGGAAAGGATCCGTGCCCGGCTCCTTCAAGCCAACCCCCACCACCTATTGAAGCCGTTTCCCACGATGCGTGAAGCGTTGGAATCGGGCGACATCCGCGATTACGTCGCCGATCTGCGCCGCCGCTTTCCTACTGCCCATGCCGCCGAACTCTTCGAAAAAATGCGCGCCAAAGAGGCGCCCATCGAACCGCCTATGAAACCGGAGCGGTCCGTGTTCAACTTCAAAGAAGAGCCGTCGCCGGTCAAGGACGAACCGTTTATTGCGGTGCCCGCGAAGAAGCGCCCGCCGACGCGCAGTCCTTATGAACTTCTCCCTGAGCCCGAGCCGCCCAAAGAGCGGTCGCCCGATGCCGCCGGGCGGTTCGTGGCCAACGTCTTGTTCTTGTTTGCGCTGCTGTTCACGCTGGCCGTCGCGGTTGTCGTTTTCCTGCGTCCTTTCTTCCCTGGATAAACCTACCATGATTCGACCTGCAACTCGAAGTGATGTACCCACGATTGCCGCTCTCATCCGCGCCTTGGCCGAATACGAGCGCTTGGCTCACGCTGTGACATTTGACGAGAGCGATCTGGACGAGCACCTTTTCAGCTCGAAGCGACATGCGGAGGTGCTTTTGGCGGAAGACGCCGGCGAAGTCGTAGGCTTCGCGCTATTTTTTCACAATTATTCCACGTTTCGCGCAAAGCCTGGTATCTATCTGGAGGACCTCTTCGTCCAGCCCGAGAAGCGTGGCCGCGGACACGGCAAGGCGCTTTTGGCCGCCCTGGCGCGGCTGGCCGTCGAGCGCAGCTGCGCGCGGCTCGAATGGGCCGTCCTCAATTGGAACGAGCCGGCCATCGGCTTCTACCGGTCGCTGGGCGCCCTTCCAATGAACGAGTGGACCGTATATCGTCTGACTGACGACGCACTCACGAACCTGGCTAACGCGTAATGTTGAGTCCTGTGCGTTCCTGCTCGCGCTCGCCGTTGGCTCGCGTCTAAGCGAACGGCCGAGGGGGTGTGACCGTGTCCATTATTGAAGGCCGGCTTGCCGATATTGACAGCGTTCGCTTCGGCCAAATTGCCATCGAAAACGGCATCATCGCAGGGGTCGGCGAGCGCCTCGGCAAGCCCGACCACGTCTTCGGCGACGACTGCCTGATCTTCGCCGGCATGGGCGACATCCACATTCATGCCCGCGAAGACGTCAGCGGCCGCGACCATCATAAGGAGACTTTTGCGACGGCTGCCGCCGCCGCGATTCACGGCGGCGTCGTCCACGTCGCCGACATGCCGAACAACCCCGTGGCGCCCATCGACGAAGCGACCTACGCCGCCAAGGAAGCGTTGCTTCTGAGACAAACGCTGCCCGTCGTCTTTACTCTCTACGCCGGCGTCGGACCCGGAACAAAGCCGCTGAAACGCGTTGTCCCCTACAAGGCCTACATGGGTCCAAGCGTTGGCGAGCTGTATTTCTCAAGCCTTGAACATCTCGACCAGACGCTCGCCGCCTACTATGGCCAGAGCGTCAGCTTCCATTGTGAGGATCCGATTCTACTTGAAAAGCACAAGCACGCCGCCACGCACGAGCTGCGCCGGCCGCCCGAGTGCGAATTGAGCGCGACTCGCTATGCACTGGCGATGATTGAAAAACATCGCCTAACCGGGAAGCTTTGCCACTATTCCGTCAGCGAAGGCTTGCCGCTTATCCGCGCGGCGAAGGCGAAGGGCCTTCCCGTGACCGCCGAGGTGACGCCCCACCATGTGTTTTTCGACACCGCGTCCATCACCGACGCCAATCGCCCTTGGATGCAAATGAATCCACCCCTGCGCAGCGGCGCCGACCGGGCCGCGATGCTCGAAGCCTTGCGCGATGGCACTGCCGATTACCTCGCCACCGATCATGCCCCGCACACGATTGACGAGAAGCTGAAGGGCGTCTCCGGCCAACCGCATCTCGACACCTACGGTCCGTTCGTCACCTGGTTGCTCGTGGATCAGGGCTTCCCCCCGGAGCGCATTGCCGCCATCTGCTCCGCGAATCCCGGCGCGTTCGTCAACTCATTTCACAAGGAGAAATACGGCCGGCTGCTTCCCGGTTATGTGGGTTCGCTGTCCATCCTAAATCTGAAGAAGCCGATCAAGATACGCCGCGAAGATTTGAAAACAAAGTGCGGCTGGAGTCCGTTCGAGGGGATTACCTTCCCTGGCAGCGTGGCCGCGGTCTTTGTGCCCGCATAAAAAGGGGACATTCATGTTTATTGTGTCACATAACCCTGTTCTCCACGTCTTTTGTGTCCTCATAAACATGAATGTCCCCTTTTAAGGAGTATTCCATGCCTCAGAACATCGAGCAAGCCGTTCGTTCCAAGTATGGTTCGGTCGCTTCGAGCGGCTTGTCCAGCGAGCAGAAGGGCGTCCATGCCGTCGCGGAGGCGTTCGGTTACACGCCCGAGGAGTTGGCGTCCATTCCCGCCGAAGCCAACATGGGTCTGTCCTGCGGCAACCCGACGGCGACGGCCCATCTCAGGGCCGGCGAGGTCGTCGTTGACCTCGGCTGCGGCGGCGGCCTCGACGTTTTCCTGGCGGCGGCGAAAGTTGGTCCTACCGGCAAGGCCATCGGCATCGACATGACGCCGGAAATGCTGGAATTGGCCCGATCGAACGCCGCCAAAGGCGCGAACGGCCGGCGCTTCACCAACGTCGAGTTCCACCAAGCGAGAATCGATAAGCTGCCGCTCTCCGATGCTTCGGTCGACTGCGTGATCAGCAATTGCGTCATCAACCTCGCGCCCGACAAGCCCGCCGTGTTTCGTGAGATCGCCCGCATTCTTAAGCCCGGCGGGCGGCTCGCGGCCAGCGATATCGCCCTCAAGAAGCCGCTTCCCGCGGAAATCAGCCAAGACATCATGGCCTACGTCGGCTGCATCGCCGGCGCCATCGCCATCGAGGACTACCGCAATCAACTAATCGAGGCCGGCTTCTCCGCCGTCCAAGTGATCGACTCGGGCGCCGATCTCAATTCCTACGCCAAGATCGAGAACCAAAGCGGTTGCTGCTCGCCGCCGTCTTCCGAGTTGCCGTCCTCCGGATTGCCGATAGCCCCGACAAGCTGCTGCTCGAGCCAAGGCGTCGATGACGACCTTCACGGCCGCTTGGCCGACTTATTAAAACGCTATGACGTCAATGCATACGCAGCGAGCGTGAAGGTGTATGCGCTCAAGCTCGCCGCGCCCCAGCGGAACGAAAAGTCGCGCTGACTTGTGCTTGCGTCGCGGGCGCTTCGTCCTTATAATCCCCGGTTGACTCGCGCAACAGGGTCTCCATTACAGCCGTTACAAGACGCTGTAACACTGCGTCAGCGAACGTACAAACCAAGGGGCGTGCTCGAACTCTCTCCGCGAGCGTTACCGAGGCTCGCATGCCTAGAAGCCATTCCAGCCCTTCCCAAAAGGTCTCCCGGCGCGCCGGCCAGGGGGCGGAAGAAACCCTCGCCCGTTTCCAAACGCTCATCCAGCATTCCCCTGCCGGCATCGCCTTTGTCGACGCCAAATTCCGCTATCGTCACGTCAACCAAATGCTCGCGGAGATTAACGGCTACCCGCCCGAATACCACATCGGTAGGACAGTGGAGGAAATCGTCCCGCACCTGTGGCAGACCATCGGGCCACTGTACCGCCGGGTGCGGGAAACCGGGGCGGCCCTCACCAACGTTGAAGTATCCGGTGAAGTCCCTTCCAGCCCCGGCGAAAAGCGCCACTGGCTCGTCAGCTACTACCCGGTCCGCGACTCCGGCAAGACGGTTTTCGACATCGGCGTCATGGTCGTCGACATCACCGAACGCAAACGTGCTGAGGAAGCGCTCAAAAGCCGCCTGCGCCAGCAACGAGCCGTCGCCGATCTCGGTTTGTTCGCGCTGCGGACCACCGAATTCGAGAAACTATTGCATCGGGCCGTGGAGACGGTTAGCCAAGCCCTCGACCATGAGTTCTGCAAGGTTTTGGAGCTACGGCCCGATGGCCAAGCCCTACTTCTACGGGCCGGCGTCGGCTGGAACGACGGGCTTGTCGGAACTGCCGTCGTCCCGGCTGAGCTGGACTCCCAAGCGGGCTTCACGCTGCTCACCGACCAGCCCGTCATCGTGGCCGATCTCTCAACGGAAAGCAGGTTCACCGGCCCCGCTCTCTTGCGCGACCACGGCGTCGTCTGCGGGATGAGCGTGGTCATCTCCGGGAGCGTGCGGCCCTTCGGCGTCTTGGGCGCCCACACACGCCGGCGCCGGGATTACAGCAAGGACGACGTGTTTTTCCTGCAAAGCGTAGCCAACATCCTTGCGGAATTCATCGAGCGTCGCCGGATGGACTCCCGCTATCGCCTCCTCGTGCAAAGCGTTCAGGATTATTCGATATTCATGCTCGATCCCGCCGGCATCATCACGACCTGGAACAGCGGCGCGGAGCTCATTACTGGCTATCGTGCGGAGGAGATCATTGGTCGATCGGTCGCAACGCTTTACCCCGCGAACGATGCCGCCGCCGGCAGTCCGCTTCGGGACCTGCAGCAAGCCGCCGAGCAAGGCCGAATGGAACACGAGGGCTGGCGAATTCGAAAGGATGGCACCCGGTTTCTGGCCCGGCTTACCACCTTCGCGCTAAGGGACGATGCGGACCAGCTGCTCGGGTTTTCGCGGATCGTCCGGGACATTACCTCCCAAAGGAGGGAGGAGGAATCCCTGCGCTCGTCCGTCGATCACTCCGTGGATGCAATCATCACCATCGACGAACATGGGATCATCCAGGCGTGCGGGCGAGCCGCGCAAAAGATATTCGGCTACGCCCCAGCCGAGTTGATCGGCCGGCCCGTTAACGTCCTGATGCCTGAACCGTGGCGGAGCGAGCACGCCGTCTACCTGGCAAACTACTTCCGCACCGGCATCGCCAAGATCATCGGCAACGTAAGAGAAGTGACCGGACTGCGCAGGGACGGCTCCACCGTTCCCCTAGAGGCAGTCATCACCGAGTTCTCCCTCGCCGGCGGCCGATTTTTCACCGGCATCCTTCGGGATGTCACAGAACGCAAGAAACTGCAAGAGCAACTGTGGCAATCGCAGAAGATGGAGGCCATCGGTCAGCTGGCGGGCGGTGTGGCCCATGACTTCAACAATTTGTTGACGGTCATTGCCTGTTACTCCGAAATGGTCCTGGTCTCCCTGCCGGCGAATGATCCCCACAGGGCGCTGATCGCGGAAGTCGTCAAAGCGGGCAATCGCGCCTCCTCGCTAACCAGCCAGCTCTTGGCCTTTAGCCGCAAGCAAATCCTGGCGCCGAAGGTGCTGAATCTGAATGACGTTGTCGCGAACAGCGAAAAAATGCTTCGGCGCATGATTGGGGAACATGTGTCGCTGGTCACGGATTGCGACCCAGCCCTGAAGCCCGTGAGGGTGGATCGCAGCCAGATTGAGCTGGTCATCATGAACCTCGCCGTCAATGCCCGCGACGCCATGCAACAGGGAGGCACGCTCACCCTCAAAACGTGCAATTGCAGGCTCGACAACGAACAATGCCAACAGCATCTTGGCTGCAAGCCGGGCGACTACGTCGTCCTCACGGTGACCGACACGGGTTGCGGCATCGCGCCCGAAACGAAAGTCCACATCTTTGAGCCTTTCTTCACAACCAAGGAAGTGGGCAAGGGAACCGGCTTGGGGTTGGCCACGGTCTACGGCATCGTCAAGCAAAGCGAAGGCTTCCTCGCCGTGGACAGCAGCGTAGGCTTGGGCACCACCTTCACGGTGTTCTTGCCCGCCGTTTTGGAAGTATCTCCCACTTTGCATTTGGACCACGAGGATCAAGCGGTCCGCCGCGGCAGCGAAACGGTCTTGATCGTGGAAGATGAAGACGTCGTGCGAAAGCTCGCACGCCACATCCTCGAGTTGCACGGCTACCAAGTGTTGGAGGCGACCAACGGGCCCGAAGCGCTCAACATCGTGGAAACCAGCGTCGGCCCCATCGACCTCATGATCACCGACGTGGTGATGCCGGGAATGAGCGGACAACAATTGGCCGAGATCGTCCTTCCACGGCGCCCCAAGCTCAAGGTGCTATACATGAGCGGATACCTCGATGTCGCCATTGTGCGCGGCGGAGGCGGCGACGCTACGGATATCTTCCTCCAAAAACCCTTCTCGACGCCGTCTCTGACAAGAAAAGTGCGGGACGTTCTGGACTGCCCGCTTTGACGTGGCGAGCCGGGAGCGTAAGCGCCCGGAGGGAACCAGGCGGACCGAGTCGCGCCCGTTCCGGTCGCTTACGCTCCCGGCTCGCCAGGTCACGAGAAAAAAGTCACATAGGTACGAAGGCCTCGGCGCGGCATGGAGTGAGTTCATGGCATGGGCCAAGGCCAACGGTCACAAACTCGCCCCGGATATGTGGGAAGTCTGCCTCGCCGGCCCCGAAGCAAGTCCCGACCCGGCCAACTACCGCACGGAACTTAATCGGCCCTTGCTCGACTGACTAGGGCGGCGTATTCAAAAGTCATGTCGATCGCGCAATGTACGAAATCCGAGGCCGCCAAGCGGCGTGCGGCCATCTTCGACCTTGTCAAGGAACTCCCCGAAGGCGCGGCGCGAGCGCACGGCCGCCACCTGAGCCTCGAAGTCCGCGGCAAGCGATTCGGCTGGTATCTCGAAGATCATCACGGCGACGGACGCATGGCCCTTAATTGCAAAGCGCGGCGCGGCGTCAGTCAGACTCTTGCCAACGCAAATCCTGAAAGATTCCATATTCCGAAGTACGTCGGCCATCACGGTTGGGTGGGTCTATGGCTCGACCTGCCGGAGATTGACTGGGCCGAAGTCGCGGGCGTTCTAGCGGATGCTTATCGCACGACTGCCCCGAAGTCGCTGCTGGCGTTGATTTGATAGGCGGCACGGCATCCACATGAGAGGCAACAAGCACTGCACGACGAGACCATAAATGCAGCCAGGGAAGAAAGAGTACAGCTCACTTCGTCATGGGAGCGCCTTCATGCCCTTCGCAGCTTTCAAGGTCTGTTTTAGCTTTTCCGCCTCTGGTTGAGCGCACGCGCGTATTGTCGGATCGGCATCATTCGCAATGGCGAGCAATCTGCTCTGCGCCAGCTTATCGACGACGGCGATTTTTCCTAGAGCCGCAAGGGCGCTTTCTGACACGAACTCATCCCTAGATCGCGCCGTCAAAACCAGGTCATCCACTGCTTCACGCGCCGCTACCATTCCAAGGAACTCGCAACAACTGCGGCGTAGATCCGGCGACCGACCTGAACGTAGGAGTGCCATGAAATCTGGGATCGCGCGCTTCAGTTGATCTTTCTCGAAATTCCACAAAGCTTGAATAACCCAACGCTGTATTTCGTAGGGCGTTTCTTCCGCATTTAGCATTTCGATGAGCGCGGGAATAGCGACTTCTTCATTCGAGTGAATTTGCCCGAGCGACTGTAGTACCCGAGTCTTCAGCTCTTGAAATTCGGAATTTAGTGCCTCCACCAGCGTAGGCACCGCACTTTTGGCGACTGGGCCGAGCTGGCCCAGAGATTGGATCGCCTGCAATTTCATGTTATATGTTTCGAGTGGGTCTTCCACCAACTCGACCAGACGTTTGACAGCCGGCTCGGGGTCATCCGCCTCGATGGAAAGAGCTTGAATCGCAAAAACGCGACTGCTGTCATCCCAGGGGTGCCTTGTCATGGCGATTATCTTTTCCCCCGGCATTTCTCCCTTCTTGGCTACTCTCCAAAGCACATAGGCGACGGAACTTGGTTCAATGTTGGGATTGTCCAGCATCTTGACGATTTCGACCAGGGGTTGCCGATTCTCGGGCCGGATAAATAGCAATGCTCTCGCAGCCTCGAGCCGGACTCTGAGGCTTTCGTCGGTCTCAAATGTCTCTGTCACCTTGGAGACTGCGGGCATAGCTACCCGTTCCAGAGTTGCCAGATGAAACGCCGCCTGATAGCGGCAACTCTCGTACTTGCTGTTGAGATGACGCGCAAGCGGCATGACGATTTCACGCTTTTCGATTTGCTCGCTGAGCAAGTGAATCTCTTCAAGCTCTCCCGACTCCGTCTCCAGTCGGGGTCCAAACAAATGAAGAGTCAGAAAGGCCAAAATGAAAGTCACCCCCACGACTAAGCCATAGACCATCGCTGCCAGCTTTCGAGTTCTTACTTTTTCGGGAATGAGGATTCGGAGTAGTTTCAGCAAGCCATTCATGATCGCACCGCGGTTATGTTCCCTAGGAGGTCGTTCAGTTCATGGCATTTCCGCCGGCGGTGGGTAGTCGAGCTCGGGGTCCAACGCGAAGCGCTCAGCTAGCTGCGCGCTTCCCTTCCAGCCGAGGATGCCCGCCGTTTCTTGGACCCAACTTGATTTCGGCGTCACGAGAACCGATACCCTTTCGTGCTCCGGCAGCGGCAATGGATCAATTAGTTTGAGCACGCCGTTTTCGTAGATGGCTTCAACGATGATGGGCATGGTGCCTCCTTCAACGAACCTCGTGTACTTGACTGATTCTACCACGCCGCATTCGTTGCAGCCAAGACGACGCTGAAATCCGTTGGTGGATCATTTTCACTGCTGTAATAAAACGACGTCACGATGCACCAAACATTCGACATACGACCGGCGACGAACGCCGATGGCGAAGCGGTCCGGCAGCTTGTATTCGCGGTCCTGCGGGAGCACGGATTGACGCCGGACGCGGCGGGGGTCGATGCCGACCTTTACGACATCGAATCTTCCTACCTACGCGCCGGCGGGGCGTTCGATCTCTTGGTCGATATGACAGGCGCAATCGCCGGCACCGTTGGCTTGATCCCCACTGGTGAAGGCCGATGTGAGCTGCGGAAGATGTATCTCGACCAGGCGCATCGCGGTCGCGGACTGGGCAAGCGGCTTTTGCGGCATGCCCTCGGCCGAGCGATGCAGCTTGGCTTCCGGCGCGTGGAGCTTGAGACAATCGGCGTGTTTCAGGCGGCGATCGGCCTTTACGAGTCGGTCGGTTTTCGCCCTTTCGTACCCGACCATGTGTCCTCCGGCCCGGAGCATGCGGATCGATTCTATTTGCAAGAAGGCGGATTGATTCAGCGGTTGGCCACATTGATTCAGCGAAGTGCCCGATTCATTCAACAACGTGCCGGATTGATTCAGCGAAAGGCAGAATTCGTTCAGCGCGATGCCATATTGATTCAGCGAAAGCCGTATTCAGTCAGGAATGTGTGAGTGTCAGCGTCTCGTCGAAACCATTTTGCTAACAGGAATGGCCGAAAGGGGTTACGTGGCGAAAATTGATTCAGCGGCCTCTGAAGCAATCTCTAAAGTGCTTACGAAAGGTGGATAGGCGATGGCACAGCTCGGAAATGACAAGGTATCGGCCGAGGGAGTGACGCCGATTCTCTACGTGAAGGACTTCGCAACGGCCAAAAAGTATTACACCCAAAAACTGCTCTTCGAGCTGCTCTGGGACTGGGGCGATCCTCCTACGTTCGGCTGCGTCAAGCTTGATAAGATCGAGATTTTCTTCTGCGAGGGCCACCAGGGCAAGCCGGGAACGTGGCTGTGCGTCTTCATGGAAGACGTGGATGGCTACTATGAGCGCATCAAGAAGCTTGGCGCCGAGGTCATCTATGGCCCAACGGACGAGCCTTGGGGCATGCGCGAGATTCACGTTCGCGACCCCAACCAGCATGTGATCCGCTTCGGCCAGGGCATTCCGTGTCGCGAGCCCAAGCTGGAAATCGAACGCGTGCCGCTGGAGGCGCGGATCGAAAAACGCCTCGCAGCCCTAATCCAAGATGTGGCGAGCCACAACAACGTGACCCTTGGTGAGATGCTCGAAGAAACGCTGCTCCACAGTATGGAGCCCTTGCCCAAAGGCGGCGTCGCCAGCCCGCACACCCGCGCCACGCACCGCTATATTCAGGAACTTCGCAAGAAACACGGCATCGACTACGATTGCCACGCGAGCTACCGGTTCGCCGAAAAGACGGCGGCGCGGGACGTGAAGGCCAAGTCAAAACCACGGAAGAAATGACATCGAATTGTGCAACTGCTAACGTTTGCCTCTAACGGCCGGCGTGGCGATCCACCCGATAAAGCACATCGGCAAGGCCTTGCGTAATTCCTCCACCCCCGTCTTGGACACCTTCGAATGTAATAAGCCCAACTCGTACAAACTCTTCAGTCCGGCAAGTTGCTTCAGCCCCGCGTCCGATACATTCGTGTCGCCAAGGTGCAGAACTCGCAAGCGCTTGAAGCCAGCGATTTCCTTCACGCTCGCGTCCGTAACTGCCGTGTGGGTGAGGCTAAGATGTTCTAAGTTCTTGAGCCCAGCAATTTCCTTCAAACCCGCGTCTGTCACCGCGGTATGATGGAGGTCCAGGTGCTTTAAGTTCTCAAAACGGGCGACTTCTTTCAGGCCCACGTCCGTGACCTTCGTGAAGCCTAACTGAAGGGCCTCCAATTTCTTGAGACCGGCAAGTTCCTTCAACCCCGCGTCCGTTACCTTCGGCGCGGGCCTCAACACCCGCAAGCTCGTAAGCCTGGCAACTTCCTTCATTCCCATGTCGGTTGCATTGGTTCCGACAAGGTAAAGGGCCTCCAAGCTTTCGAGCCGGCCAATCTCCTTCATGCCCGCGTCCGTCACGTGTTTGCTTGTGAGCCACAGGGTATTTATGTTCTTGAGTCCAGCAAGTTTCTTAAGACCCTCGTCTGTCAGCCTATCGTCGTTGAATTCAACCGAAAATATTGGCGTCTCCTTTCCTATGCGGTGACGCACCACCCTCCCGCCCATTTCCTCGATCGCTTTTTCCGTCTTGGCGTCATCCCCTCCACCCGGCAGTTGGCCGATGATCAGTAAGCCAACGGCAATCGTCAAAATCGCCCGACTTGAGAAAAGCACGTGAACTTGCTTGTTCATGGAACTGTGTAACCTTTCGTTTGTTAGACCATGGGAAACTGTGATTTACGACTTGTCCTTCGCAAAGATAAAGCACTTGGGCAGCGCCTTCTTCAATTCCGCTAGCCCAGCTGCGGTCACTTTGGTGTTGTTGAGGTGCAATTCCTGCAAGCTCTTGAGCCCTACGAGTTCTTTCACGGCCGCGTCCGTGATCTTCGTGTCATCGAGCCTCAAGTAGCGCAGCTTTTTGAGGCCGGCAAGCTCTTTCAGGCCTGCGTCGGTGATTTGAGTTTCTTCGAGATACAGATGCGTCAAGTTCGTGAAGGCGCCGATCTCCTTCAGGCCCTCATCGGTCGTTTGCGTCAGTCCCAGAGCCAGGGATTTCAAGTTTTTGAGGTCATGAAGTTCTTTGAAGCCCACGCCTGTCAGCTTTGCGCCTATTAAACCCAAGTTTTGCAAGCGCGTCAGCCCGGCGAGCTCTTTCACGCCGGCATCGGTCACTTTGGTGGCGAATAGATCCAACTCAATCAGAGATTTGAGACTCGCGATATTCTTCAAGCCCGCGTCCGTCACGTTGGCCCTTAACACGTGTAGGCCCAGCAAACCGTCGAGACCGGCAAGCTCCTTAAGCCCCGCGTCCGTCGTTTTGGTGTCGCCGAGGAATATGGTTTTCAAGCTCTTGAGCCCGGCGAGTTCTCTCAAAGCCGCGTCCGTCACCTTGTCACCATTGAGTTGCACCCCTACGATCGGTTTGCCCTTGGCATTGCGGTCGCGTTCGACTTGGCCTCCCATGGCTTTGAGCGCCTTCTCCACCTTCGCGTCATCGTCTCCAGCCGGCAGTCGGCCGACGAGAATCTGGGCGACGGCGATCGCGAGAAGCGCCCGACATGAGAAAAGGACGCGGTCTTGCTTGTTCATGGATGGTCCACCCTATTAAGATCATTTTCGCAAGGCAGTCTCATTCGGAAATAGAATACCATGAGTCCACAGAGATTTGAAGCGCCAGGCGAGCGGGAGCATCAATGGCAAATAAGAAACGCATCGCAAAACCGAAAGCTGACAGTTCGCAAACGGACCCCGCTGTCATCGCCTTCCTGCGCGACCTGGAGCATCCGCTGAAGAAGGAAATCGAGGCGGTCCGCAAGATCATCCTCGGCGTCAGTCCCGAAATCCGCGAAGGCATCAAATGGAACTCGCCCAGCTTTCGAACGACGGATTACTTCGCGACCCTCAACCTGCGCGCCAAGGACGGTAAGGTCCGCGTTTGGCTCATCCTTCACAGGGGCGCCAAGGCGAAGGACAACACGAAATCACTGCAAATCTCTGACGCGGCGAAGCTGCTGGAATGGCTCGCCAAGGACCGCTGCCTCGTGACGTTCAACGACGGGAAAGACATCAAGACCAAGCGGGCGGCGCTGGAGAGCATCATCCGCCAGTGGATCGGACAACTTTGATTTGGAGGACTGCGCATGCTCGAAACCATGAAACGCCTGATCGCCAGTCAATACGAGGCCAGTCTTTGCACGCTGGGCCATTGTGTCGCAAAATGCCCCAACGAGCTTTGGAATGCTCGCGTCGCCAGATTTCCCTTCTGTCAGGTCGCGTTTCACACCTTGTTTTTCGCTGACTATTACTTGGGATCCGACGCGGAATCGCTACGGCAGCAACCGTTTCATTTGGCCAATCCGAATCTCTTCGGCGACTACGAGCAGCTTCTGGATCGCGAGCCAGTATCCCTTTACGAAAGGCCGCAGATCGAGGCGTACCTGGACTTTTGCCGCAAAAAGGCCATGGCGACGCTCGCCGCGGAAACGCAGGAGAGTTTATGTGCGCCCGCGAAGTTCCCTCGAAAAAACTTCTCGCGGGCCGAGTTGCACGTTTACAACATCCGGCACATTCAGCATCACGCCGCGCAGTTGATCCTCCGTTTGCGGCTCGACTCCGGCGTTGACATCCCGTGGATCGGAGCGGGTTGGCGCGATCCGGCGCCGAACAAGTTAGCCTGACGAGGTTCGATCGAGCGCATTCAGCGTAATCGCTACGGCGCCTTGGCTTGGAACTTGAGGTTGACCTCCCAGGTCTGGCCGAAGGCCTTGACTTCGCCCTTGGTGGCGAGCTTGCCTTGAATCTTGCCGCCGTCGAGTTTGAAGTCTTTCATGGTGATGTCGCCAAGCGCGCTGAAGGCGCCCTTTTCGTGTGCGGCATGGGCCACTTCGCAGCCGACGATCTTGCCGTCCTGGTAAACCGTAATGATGAGGGCGCTGCCAAAATGGCCGAATAAGGCCTTGTTTTGCGGCTTCTTCTCCTTCGAATGATCTTTCTCGGTCATGACCAAGACGATCGTGGGCTTGTCCGAAAGAGGCTCTCCTTTGCTTGCCGACACGTGGGCCAGCTTTGCTTCCTTGCCGTTGCCTTTGAATGAGCCTGATACCGGCGCCTCATCCCCGGCGGTCAGCGATGCAATCGTGACGAATGCACCCACCAACGTGAGCAGCAAGCCAACTTTAATCCTGGCAGCGCGGATCATGGTGAAAACCTCCAGAGAATTGGAAGTGATGTGTCGAACCATAGAGCATCTACAAATCCGCAACACATCCGTCAAGTGACAACACCTTGTGCGGACTCCAGGCATCGCGTGAAAGGAGATTCGTATGTCCGACGCACTTCCCCTTCCGCCTCGTCCCAACCTCGAGCAATACAAAAAGCTCGCCAAAGACTTCCAGCACGCTTGCAAGTCGAACGAACCCGGCGCCGTCCGCGACTGGGCCGCGCGCTGGGCCGAAGCGCTTGCACGGCTGCAAGGCCTCAAGATCACGCCCGAAGTTCGAAGTCGGATCGATTTCGAAGGGCAACGGACCGAGCAGCGCTGGCGCAAGTTTCAGAAGACGAATGAACGTGCCGCGCGGTGCGCGCTGGCCGACGCCCACTTCTTCGTCGCCCGTGGGCACGGCTTCGCGAGCTGGCCGAAGTTCGTCAAGCACCTCGAAGCGCTGGCGCGTGCTAATTCGCCGGTCTCGATGTTTGAGGCGGCCGTCGATGCAATCGTCGGCGGCGACTTACGAGCGCTAAAAAAGCTGTTGAGCGCCGAGCCCGAGTTGGTGCGGGCGCGTTCCACGCGCGAACATCGCTCGATCCTGCTCCATTATGTCTCGGCTAACGGCGTCGAGGACTTCCGCCAGAAGACGCCCAAAAACATTGTCGAGATCACGAAGCTGCTGCTGGAAGCCGGCGCCGACGTCAATGCGGAGTCCGACGCGTACGGCGGCCGCTCGACGACTCTGGGACTGACGGCGACGAGTTGGCACCCGGAAAACGCTGGCGTGCAGCTTCCCCTCATGGAAGTGTTGATCGACCATGGCGCCGTGATCGACGGTCCCGACGGCGGCAGCGCGGTCAATGGCTGTCTGCACAACGGTCGCGGCACGGCGGCCAAGTTCTTCGCAAGCCACGGCGCTCGCTTGGACCTGGAAGGAGCGGCCGGCGTTGGCCGGCTCGATATCGTCAAAAACTTTTTTAAGGACGACGGCGCCTTGAAGCCGCCTGCAACGGAGCAACAGATGAGGGACGGTTTCGCATGGGCCTGTCAGTTCGGCCAAACGAGCGTCGTCGAATTCCTCTTGCAAAGAGGCATGGAGATGGACGCGAAGCTCAAGCATGACGGCCAGACCGGCCTGCACTGGGCCGCGTACAGCGGCCACGCCGACACCGTCAAGTTGCTGCTGGAGCGCGGCGCGCCGGTCGACGCGAAAGACAAGAATTATGACGGAACCCCGCTCGGCTGGGCCTTATACGTCTGGGGTAATTCCACAGAACGGAAGGCCCAGCGCAGACGTTACTACGAAGTGGTCGCGCTCTTGGCCCGCGCAGGCGCAAAACTGGATCCAGGGTGGTATGAAGACGACCAAGACCGCCGCCGTGCCGCCACGAAGATGCGCGCCGACCCGCGCATGCTGGAGGCGCTTCGTGGCGAGATGCCCCACTAGACAACGCGCGGGCTTTCACGGCTTTTGGAATAGCTTGGCGTCGAGCTTGTCCACGATGTTGAACTCGACCGTGCTCCGATAATTCACCGAACCGTCAGTCCTGCGAACCAATTTCTGGGCCACTGGGATGTCATTGAAGACCTTGTAGTCGGTGCAAAAGATCTCGATGTGCTGATTACGATCTTCGAATTCCTCTTTCAGGAGCAGGCCGCTTGCTTTGTCGAAATACAGTCGGACTTCCTCTACAAGTCCACCGGCCAGGGCATGGAGCGGGACAAATCTCTTTCCATCCTTGCGAGCGAGCTCGACGCAAACGGCTCCACGATCGCCCAAGAGGGCTGCGATGTCGCCGGCCATGCGCTCGCCAAGCATGGTCACCTTCATTGCCGGGTCTTTGAGCCTCAAGAGCGCTCGTGGTCCGACGAACTCCAAAAGTCCATCTGCGACCCCGCGTTCGAGAACCTCGCCGTCATTGACCTTTTGCCAACGCTTGTCGCCGTTCTTGACGGAAACAAGCGTTCCTGATCGATCGCCGTCGGCTCTGCATTCAATCCGGGCCAGATTGGGGAGCTGGATGAAGAATTGATATTGGTCCTTTTGAGAGCTGATTACGGAGGCGGTGTTCACCGTCAACGTGAAGGACCTGAGTCTTCGCAGGGCGTCTTCGCTCCCGTGGGCCTTCAGAAACTTGGCGATTTGTGCATTCGCGGCCTCGTCCTCAGGGGCAGGCTGTGTCGCCGTCTGTTCGGCGTTCGCGCCCTGGATCGGTTGGGATTCTGCTGCACGTCTGGATTCGGCCGCTTCCGTTTTGCAACTCTGGTAAGCGGCTCCAGCGACGAAGATCCCGAGCGCCAGCAGGACGGACATTGCACACTTCAGTTTCGTCAGCAACATGGCCTTCAACACTCCTTCTGTCAATGCGGCCACCTTGACGCCGGCGACGCTCGAAGCCGCGTTCCCCGCGGCGAATAAACTCGCCGCCTTGACGGTTGAATTCACCAACGGCAACGGCACGCTTGCCGACGCCGCATTCTGAGACAAGACGGTCGCGATCACTCCGCCCGACAAAGTCAGTCCACGGCGGGCCAGCCTTCGGGCCAAGAGACTCCGGCCCCTCGCCAGTCGAGTGCCGATCGTAGCGGGCGGACAGCCGAGGTGCCGCGCCGCCTCCTTGATCGACTTCCCCTCCAGGTCGCACAAGACGATGGCCGCTCGGTACTTGTCGGGCAGGGCTTGCAACTCCTGATCCATGAGCGCTTGCTGCTCTTGCCAGTCCTCGGAGGCCGCTTCCGGCTTCGGCCGCGCCCCCGCTTGGCGTTCTCTGGCCCGCATCCGGGTGTTCATGACCTTCGCCTTCCGCGCCGTGTTCTGCGCCACGCCATAGAGCCAGTTGCCCACCATCCCCCGCGGCCGAATGGCGCCGGCCCTGCGGACCAGCACCAAGAAGGCGGCCTGGAAAGCGTCCTCCGCGTCCGCCTCGTTGCGCAGAACCCGCCGGCACACGCCCAGAACCATCTCCCCATGCCGCCGTACCAAAGCGGCAAAGGCAGCCTCGTCCCGCCGCATAATAAATCGGTCCAGCAGTATGCCGTCCGTCTGCCCCGCGTCATCGAGCCGGACCAAAGACCGACGCACGTTTTGGAGAACAGCACCAAGCACCATCGTTACCATCCTGATTGCCCGTTGAACTCTGGTTCTACCTATTCATTTCCCAGATCGAGCGAATTTTTTCACGATTTTCCCAGCGCTCGCCGCATTTCGCTTGGACGTTGTGAAGCCAGTAGCCAGTAGGGTGCGGCAAGGCTTGACGCACCCTACTGCTACATGCTAGGTGGCGGGTGCTTGACGGAATTCGCCAAAAACCATGAGCCACAGCCTCAAGGGTATGTGAGTTTGGTACTGTGGGTCCCTGACATAAACGCAGCCATAAGGATTTGATCTTGAACGGCTTATGTCGACGAGCTGCCCGCCAAAGTGCGTGGCGGTGATGGCGGGCAGGTGGCGCTCTCAGGCCATACCGGATTGATACGTGGTGTTTTCTCATCCTCATTTTTTGAAATTCACCTCGACACGCAGCACCTGAATGCGCAGCGGACTCGTTGGATCGGCTGGACCTTCTGCCGCCGGATAGTCGGGGCGGTCCCAGTCGAGATGGAACGCTCTTAACTGCCGGCGAATCCGGCGCAGGACCCAAAGTTGGATGATGTTGCCCGAAGCCGCCGTGAGCTGACTGCCGTCGGGGCTGAACCCTAGGCAGGTGAGGTTCTGCGGGTTGGGAGGTTCCAGGGTGGCAAGCTCGTTTCCCGTGGCCGGGTCGACCATCTGGATGAGCGTTGGAGATTTCGCAATGGCCAAGAGATCGCCCGTGGGGGAAAAAGCCATGAAACCTGGAACGTCTCCTCCCCGATCCCTGAGGATTCGGTGGCTCATTTGCCAGAAGCCGGTTTCCCAGAAGCAAAAATCTTCCCCCGTGCTGATGACCAGCCACTTGCCGTCCGGGCTGAACGTGACGCCCGCGCTGCCTCGGGCCGGCAACTCGTGCACTACCTTCGCGGTGGATGTGTCCCAGATCTTGACGCCGGCGCCATGCCAGGTGCCGGTGGCGACCCATTGGCCGTCGGGACTGGCCGCCACGTAGCGGACCTCGGGTTGTCCTTTGAAGGCAACCGGTTGTTCCTTACCATCCAGCTTGAACCCGAGGGCCTGCGACCATGCCTGTGCTACCAAGAAGCGACCGTCCTGGCTCAGGTAGGCTAGGCCGTTTGGTCTTGGGTCAAGGAGTTGGCGTGGTCCAAACACCCGGCCCCGTCCTTCCCCGTCGGCCGCGATCGGCCAGCGCTCCAACCCTTTGCCGCTGGTGAGCAAGCTCTTGCCGTCAGGATGGAAAATGGCTGTGTGAATGCTCGCGCCGGGTAAGCGGGCCACTTCCCGGTTAGCCGCTAAATCCCAAAGGTGAGTTCCATCGGCGCCGGACCAGGCCAGCAGCAGGCCATCCGGGCTGAAATCCAGGGAACTAGCGCTCTTGCCCGGTCCCAAACAAAGCTCCCGATATTCCGCGCTTTGGCCGACTTCCCAGTAACCCAGCTGTGAGCCATCCAGGGACACGGCCAACCGCCGGCCGTCCGTGCTGAAGCGCAGAGCCCATCCCGTGCCATGCGTGCTGAGGAGATGTTTTCCGGACATCGGGTCCCACAGGCGCAAGGTTCCATCCCAGCCGTTGCTGGCCAAAAGGTCTCCACGCGGGTTGAACGCAACATGGACGGCAACATGGTCGTGGCCTTCCAGGGTTGCCTGTTGTTTCGCAGGCGTTCCCATGTTCCAGACATAAACCCGCGCGTCGGCACAGGCCGCGGCCAAGTAGCGGCCATCCGTCGTCCAGGCCATGCCGCGGATCGGCGCCGCATGTTTGAGCGTGGCCGCAGCTTTGCCGGTTTCAAGGTCGCGGATGATCACGAGGTCGGAATCGAGACTGGAAATCGCCAGCTTTTTTCCTTGGGGATGGAAGGCCAGCGAATGCGGCGACGGACCCCGATCCAAGCGCTTCACCTCCTTGCCGGCCGGGAGATCGTAGAGCACGATGGACCCATCCGCCAAGCCAACCGCCACCAGGCTGCTGTCGGGACTGAAATCCACGGCGTAGTTGTGAATGCCGCCGGGAACCTTCGCGATCGCTTCCATCCCGTTCAGATCCCAAACCTGGAAGTGGCCACGGTTGTCGCGGGAATAGATGGCGCTAAGGAGGCGGCCGTCCGGGCTGAATTTCAAGGCCTGGGTCCGCAGATCAACCCCCGGCAGATTGGCGATTTCCTGGTCGTCGGCCACGCGGCGGACGCTGATCCGCCCTTTCTCATCGCCGCGCGCGTACCGTTCCAGATTGGCGTCGAAAGCCACAGCCGTCGTCCCCGGCGGACACCCCTGCCATTGTTTGCCGAGGCGCAGATCGGCGAGAGCCAGACTGGCAATCGTTTCATTGCGCAGGTCGAGGGAAGGCCGGATTTCAGCCGCTTTTTGCAAGGCATCCAGACTTTGGAAACGGCGTCCGGCGCGCCCGCTCCAACGGCTGGCGCGGGCCTGGTCCAGGTACGATTGCAAGAGTTTTTCCCGGACCTCCTTTTCCGCCGCCTCCGCCCGGCCCAAATTGGCGACTGCCGTATTGCGTTCCGCGTTCAGCCACAGTGCCGCCACCGAAGCTCCAACCGCCAGCACCACCAGCAAGCTTGCGATGACGGCGCTCATGGCTGCCACCAACGGCTTGCGGCGGCACCAACGCCAAAATCGTTCCAATTTGGTCAACGGGCGCGCTCTGACCGGCTCCTCGTTCAGAAAGCGCTGCAGGTCGTCGGCCAAGTCCTTGGCGGTCTGATAGCGGCGGCCCGGCTCCTTGGCCATCGCTTTCAGGCAAACGGTCTCCAGATCGCGCGGGATCTGATCGTTCAGGCTGCGAGGCGGCCGCGGGTCGTCGTGCAAAACCTGGTGCAGCAGCATCCGGCTCGTCCCACGGAACGGCCGTTCGCCGGTCAGCATCTGGTATAAGATCACTCCCAGGCTGTAGAGATCCGTGCGGCCGTCGACTTTGTGCGATTCGCCGCGGGCTTGTTCGGGACTCATGTATGCCGGAGTGCCTAGCAGCTGGCCCTCGACGGTCACGGTGGCATCGCCGGCTTCGTGCTTGGCTAGTCCGAAATCCATGAGAGACGGCTTGCCTGGTAGAAACGCCGAGTCCTCCCCTTCTTGGATCGTGCGATCCGCGGTATTGATCATGATGTTCGACGGCTTGATGTCCCGATGAATGACGCCACGCTCGTGCGCATATTGAAGGGCGTGCGCCAGGTCGGCGACCAGATTGGCAGCCTCCCGCGGCGCGGGTCGCCCGACGGCAAGCAAATCGGCCAGCGTCAGACCTTCAATAAAGTCGCTCACCAAATAGGGGATGTCTCCCACCTGGCTGGCTTCGTGGACGGTCTGAATCGAGGGATGGTGGAGCCGAGCTGCGTTGCGCGCCTCACGCAAGAAGCGCGCCAGGTCGTTGGCGTTGGCCAAGTTGCCGGCGCGGGGAATCTTGATCGCCACGATGCGGTCCAATTCGGGGTCACGCGCCTTGAACACGGTGCCAAACCCGCCCGCGCCGACCTGTTCCAGCAACTCGAACCGACCCAGCTTTTGACACGGCAGCGGCGCAGGATCGGTCGTGTTTTCCAGCAGCTCGAAAGTTCCTTCAGACGGCGGACATGAGCCGTCCTGGCGCGCGCGCACCACGGTGGAATCGATCGGCAGTTGGAAGTGCGGGCTAACACTATCCATGGCAAGACCCCGTGGGTCTAAGCGAAGGGAATCGCGGCTGTAGGCACCATTCTCGCTCCGCACGCTGGGAAGTTCAAGTGGGTTGGCTGTTGGTAGGTAGAAAATGGAGCCGCTCGTCGTTGTCCCGGCGCCCCCGGCAATCCAACGCCGGCACGGGACATTGATTGGGGCGTGCGATGTGCTCGCGAGAACTCACCGTTGCCTTCGCCGTCTACCGGGAGGCGCGACCGGCTTGCCGGCGCGGCTCTGGCGTCCGCTTTGTCGCTCCGGTTTGCGCAAGAGCGTTCGAGGGATGCCTAATCGGTCGACCATGGCGTAATCGAACGCCGCGTAGTCTTTGGGCGGCACATACAAGGTGGTGACGGCTGAAATCGAGGCTTGGGGGATTTTCGACAGGGGGACGCGCGCTATACTCGGATCGCTGCTGGCATATTGAGCGGCTTGATACAGCACCGTCTCGTGTTTCGCATCGTAATGTTCTTGCAGAACTTCGACCAACGCACGCAGATTGCTTGAGCAATCTTGTTTTTCCGGTTTCCAGTTGCCGATGTTGCCGATCTGCCACAAGATTAAGTGACTGCACGGGTCGAACTTCCGCCGGCGAATCAGGAAATCGGTCGCTTCAAAACTCTGACAGCCACTCGTTGCCGGATCGACGCCAAGATCCGCGAACAGGCAATCCTCCGCAGATGTTGCCGGCAGCATCGTGGCCTTAAACCCCTCCTTACGGGCGAGCTGAATCGATTCATGCGAAGAATAAACAAAGACCCCGGGATGGCCGTAGAACACGGCGCAGACTCTGAGCTTTTTCCGGACAAAGTGGAGAATGCGTTCCACCATTTCCTGGTAGGTGACCAAGCAGTGTTTATCGGGCCCATAGAAAGGCTGAAGCGATTCCGCCGTGGGGTTCAGCTTTTTGATCGCAGTTTCCGTAACCGCATCGGCAACCGAGTAGAGAACCTTTTCGGCTGATTCGATGGAGATTCGCGCCTCCATGGACATTTGGCTAAGTCGGATTCCTGTGCCGACGACGGTTAGTGATCCCGAGCGCATGCCCATTCCAGAAGGCTAAATGAGGTTCAAAATAGATGGGCGGCTAAATCGGCGCGCTAAATCGGCGCAAAGAGACGGTGGATCGGACAGAGCGCCGGCTCGGAAGGCTTCTCCGCGAAAACCGCTTCGCGAATCTTGCTCGGATTCCTGCTCTGGAGAATCGCTTGATGTTTCTTGGAAAGGCCGGCCGCCTGCATCGCTGCTTTCGGGTTCTTCTTGAATGCCGTCGCTTCTTTCGCACTCGTATCTACGTTAACCAGATAATCGACTAAAGACGCCATGGCAAGATCCTCCCAAGAAAACTCCGTCATGCAACGGTGCAGCGGCCATTCCGCGGCTACTCGTTGCCGTAATCCGTGAAGGGATGAAAAGCGGGCGACGGGCCCCGTACCGATGCTCGCAAGTTTACGGCCCGTGCTCGCGGATTGCAAGCAAATTATCTCAACGTGGGCAACCAATTGAACGGCCCGTTTTCCTTCGCCGGTTTCCTGCTCTTGCGCGCCCGCTCCTCACTTTGGGCCTTTCGCCAACCAGTGCAGGATGATGCCCGCGAAGTAGGTGCCGCTCACGCTTGACGGCTGTCCCGGTGCCACGCCGAATCCGCCGTCTTCATTGCGGCACTTGGCCACGAAGGAGCGGATGCCTTCGACGCTTTTGGGGGCGGCTTTGAGCATATGGAAGCAGCGCATGACGCGGTAAGTGGTTTCCAAGTCGGAGGCGATCTCGGAGTCGGCCTTGCCGTAACCGCCGTTGTTGCGCTGGCCGGCTTTAAGCGCGTTTAGGATCGGATCGGGGTTGTCGATCTTGATGCCGAGCCGCAACAACGAAACGACGTGGCTGGCGGTTTCGCGGGCTTGGCCCTGACCTTTTCCGAATGTGCCGTCTTCGTTTCTGCCCGTCCTCGCTTCGTTAAGCCAACTCTTAGGGACGGTGGGTTTCTCATCGACGGCCTCGATGCCGGCGACGGCGATGCGAATGTCGTCGAAGGATTTGGCGTTGGACAGCAGATATTTGCTCGCGGCGGGAGCGTACTTTTCGAGCGGCATTTTCAACTCGGCGACGGCCATCAGGCCGACGGCGGTCGTGAAGACGTCGGGTTTGCCTTTGGGGAAATCCGCGAAGCCGCCCGTCTCGGGGTCGAAGCAACCGGCGACGAATAAGACGCAATCGCGCTTGCGTGGAATCGAGCCGCCGAAGTAACGCAGGGCCCGGATGGCCGAAGAGGTCGCACGCAGCGACGGCGTCTCGGCCTTCGCCGTGCCAGGCGTTGCGCGAAAAGAGCCGTCGGCTTGTTGCAACTTTTGCAAAAAGTCGATGGTGGTCTTACGGCCGGGGTCGTCCTGGGCGGAGCTGAACTGCGGAACGGCGAGGGAAAGGAGAATGACTAGGGTGTGGCATTTCATGGGAGGCTCCTTTTTTAGAGTTGTATTGACAACGCGGCCGAATTCTGGCATATGCCTCCTCCTCAATTTCGAGAACACTTTCGACTGCCTTGAAGCTGGCGCGCGCGGGGGAATGAGAGCTTGCGCCGGCGGCGGGTCTTATTTGGGGGAAACGCATGCGCCAGCGCAGCTTTTGGGCCTGGGTCCTGGCTCTCGGCGTAAGCCTCGGAACGGTGGGCCTTGCGCGAGCCGACGACGACGCTTCGGCTGCGTCGAATGGCAACTGGTTCACCCGAATGTTCCGGCGTCAACCCGCAGCGCCCAAGACCGATGAAAAAGCCCGTGTTGCCGCGGCCAACGTGCCGCAAGCGGAATCAGCGGCGCAGGTACGAGTTCGCGCCCAAATGGAACTCATGCGCCGGCAAGAAGTGTGCGACAAAATGCGCGAAATCGCTTTCCAGACCAGTGATGACGAACTGCGCCGACAAGCCGACCAGCTCGACCAACGGGCGTGGGACGCTTACGTTCAAAAAACCAGCCGCGTGGCGGGAACGCGAATGTTGACGCCGGACGAGCAGGCGCTCGAAAGCCGGCTGATGGGGGGAACGGGCCAACAGGTTTTGTCAGGCGCGGGCGCTGCCGGACGGCGGCCAAATCAAAGCCAGGCGGCCTCGCGGGGGGGAGAATGACATGAGAACGCTATTGGTTGGGCTGTTCCTGGCGTCGTTGACGAGTTTAGGCTGCGTCAATCTCGCCGACTCCAAAGTCAAGGACATGCAGGTGCAGGTGAAGGCGGAGCTAAAGACGACCCCGCCGATCACTGCGGACCAAGTGAACGCGCAGAACGCCCACGTGCTGATCCAGGGCCTCTGGGACGAGATCGACCGCGAGGAGGGCGCGGCGACTCCTGCGCCCAGGGCTACATCAAAAAATCGCAAATGAGCTAGCAGACTTGCCACCGGGCGGGCGACCGTGCCCGCTCCAGCCAGGTCGGGCGCCTGCCGGGGGACAGCGCCGACCTGGTTTTTTTCGTTTAGTCAGCCAACATTCTTCTGACGGTTCTAAGCGCAGCGGCGCCTTGCTCGAATGTGAACGGGTTGGCTAAGTCTCTTTGGAAATCGGGTCCGGGCCGCAGGGTCCAGCCCAGGTTCAGCGGCGCCAAGGATTGCCGATAGTCCAGAAGCGCCTCCAACGCCACGTTCAAGCGATCGTGGGCGTCGCCCTCCTCGATGGATTCCAACGACTCCACGCCTTCGAGAGCTTTCCGCAAAATGGCCTTTTGCTCCGAATCAAGCTGCAGCCTGGGGGCGTTGTTGAGCCAGGCGAGCTTGACCACCATGCCGACGAACTTGGCCTTGGCGTCGGTCCTGGTGACGGCGCGCGGGGGCTTTTTTGGTTGAGTTCGCGGGTCCTTTTCATCACCGCTGGTCTTGTCCGGTTCCTTCTCCTTTTCCTCTGCCTTCTTTTCGTCTTGGGCTGGTTCCTTTTCCTTCTTGGCGAGGGCGGCGGCCTTCGAGTCCGTCCATTCGCTTCCCCGGTAATAGCCGCTCAGGTAACCGACGCCGCCGCCCAGGGCCAGGGCCACAGTCCGGCGTGAAGCGATCCGGCACGCCTGCCCGGAAGCGAACAGGTCTGCGTTTCGGCAGAGCGGCCGGATAAGGTCAAAGAATCATCAAAAAACATTGAATTTTCGCATCAACGTCGCCGTCTAGGGCTAAGAGATGAAGGTCAGCTTCGTTCATGTCATTTTGTCATTCCAGTAAAGGAGAGAAGAAGATGTACTTATCCAGAACCCGAAGCGGAGGTTCCCCATCTGGGAGCGCCGCCGTGAGACGACGGCCGGCGTTTACGCTCATCGAATTGTTGGTGGTCATTGCGATCATCGCCATTCTGATTGGACTACTGGTGCCGGCAGTCCAAAAAGTCCGGGAAGCCGCGGCCCGGACCGAATGCCAGAACAACCTGAAGCAGATGGCGTTAGCCCTGCACAACTTCCACGACGTCAACAAGCATTTCCCCAAGGGCACCAACTCCACATGGGACGAGAATATGGGTTGGACATGGATGGCGTTCATCCTGCCCTACATCGAGCAGACGAACCTTTACAACCAGGCGATCACGTTCGCGCGCAGCGATCCGCAAAGCTCGTATTCGCCCTGGGGCAACGGCGGCACCTGGTATGGCCTGAAGCCCGGCAATCCCAACGACGGCCCGAATCCGGCCCAAGGCGTGGTGGTGAGCACTTACAAGTGTCCGTCCGATTGGCGCAGTCTGGTCACCACGGTCAACTACGGTCTTCCGCAAGGGGCCGTCCCCATGGGCTTCACCACCTATGTCGGAAACGCCGGAACCAAAGGAGACCTGTATTTCCCGATTCCTTGGGACGGCGTTCTCTTCGCCGATTCCAAGATTCGCCTCACGCAAATCAGCGACGGCACCAGCAATACGTTGCTGATCGGCGAGCATCCGCCGGCCAATACGCTCCTTTTGGGATGGTGGTTTGACGGCGCCGGTTATGACAATGCGGGCACCGGCGAGGTGACCATGGACACGCAGGGCTGGTCCAGCCCAACAACTCTGTACTACGCCGAAGTCGCCTATACGAACGAGTTGCCGTGCGTCAGGGCCGGCACGGTTAGCCCGTTCACGGGCAACACGATCGGCACGTATGCAGGAACCGATCCGTATGCGGGACTGGAGCCGGGCGATATCTACGACTTCTGCCACGAAGGCCATTACTGGAGCCTGCATCCCGGTGGAGCGAACTTCGCCTTCGCGGACGGCGGCGTGCGTTTCCTCACTTTCGGTACAAGTCCGAGCAACTTCAAAGCGATGTCCAGCCGGAACGGTGGCGAGAACGTCGTCATCGATCAATAGAAAGGACCCGCCATGCGCCGTTTGTCGATCCTGTTCTTGCTCTTGGCCGCGATCTGCATCAACGTCGGCTGTAATTCCGGCGCCGACCAGCCCAAGGACGTGGTCGAGAGCGGCAAGAATTTCGGTGACATGAAAAAGTTCAAGAAAGAGCTTGAGGACAAGAAGCCCGTCCAATAGCCCGTCGGTGAACACTCGGCGTGAACGAAGCCGCACCCTCAGATCCTCTGGGGGTGTTTTTTTGGCTCAGTGCGGCGGGACATGGCCGGCTGACGAAGCCGTCACAAAAAAATAACGACAATTTTTATTTTTTTTCTTGAATCTGACCAGTACCCAGTGGTACAACGAGAGTGCTAGTCGTCGTTCGCGTCATTACTTTCATTTCGCAAAAGGAGGGAAGTCCATGCAAGCGTCGAAATCACGTGAATGGGGGATCCCGGGAGGAATCACCGTGCGCACGCGTAGGCTGGGTTTTACGTTGATCGAATTGTTGGTGGTCATCGCGATCATCGCAATTCTGATCGGGCTCTTGGTGCCCGCAGTTCAAAAGGTTCGGGAAGCAGCTGCAAGGACCGAATGCTCGAATAATCTAAAGCAGCAAGGTCTGGCTTTGCACAACTATCACGACACGCACAAACGCTTCCCCGAAGGCGCCCATCAGCCCCCGAATTCGTACTTTCCAGACTATTATTCCTTCTGGACCTGGATGGCGAAGCTGCTGCCTTTCATCGAACAGGACAACCTGTACCGTTCGGCAGAGGCATTCGCGAAGTCAGCTCCCGACAGCTCGTGGTCGCCATGGGGCGGCGGCGGGGCCATTTACTACAACATCGGCCCGAATCAGACTCCTCCGGGGCCTGTCGGTCCTCCTGATGCCGGTCCCAACCCAGCACAGGGCGTCGACGTGAAGGTTTACCACTGCCCGTCGGATTGGCGCAATCTTTCCGTCAAGATCGTGGTCTTCGGGTTCCAAGGGCCCGTGGACATGGGTTTCTCGACCTACGTCGGCAACGCCGGCAGCGGACCTGGCTCCCATGACGGTATTCTTTTCAATAACTCCAGAGTCAAGATCGCGCACATCATCGACGGCACGAGCAGCACGCTGCTTGTCGGCGAACACCCACCGACCCTCGACCTGTTCTACGGCTGGTGGTTCGACGGCTACGGCTTCGACGGCGAGTCCGGCGGTGAGACGACGCTTACCGGCATCAGCTGGTCGGTTCCGAGCCCGGCGGTCACGTATCCCGGCGTGCAGCCGACTTCCGCATGGTACGGTGCATTCCCCGAATGCACGCCTGTGGGCGTCTTCGGCGGCACCAATGTCGGACCGTACACTTACGAAGGATTCCAGCAGGGCGACGTGTTTAACCGGTGCCATGCCGGACATTTTTGGAGCCTTCACACCGGCGGCATGAACGCACTGTTCTGCGACGGTTCGGTTCGCTTCCTGGCCTATGAGATGTCCCTCAGCACGACGATCTCGCCAGGTTCGACGCCTCCGAACCAAGTCATCAGCATTTTCCAGGCAGTGCTGACGAAAGCCGGTGCCGAGTTGCTCGCGGACCTTGAGTCTTACTAACAGCCTCCCAGAAAGAGGACCTTTTATGCTCCGTTTGGCCGTAGCGTGTTTTCTTCTGGCAGCCTTTTGTCTTTCCGGTTGTGGGGGAAAGGAAGAGCACAGGGACGTGGTTAAACCCCCCGAGGACTTGAAAAGGACGCCGCCGCTAATGAAAGATAAAGGGCCTAAGCCAGGATGATGACAATCAGGCGCTAACGAACGAAGCCTTGCTGGCGAAGGCCGGCTGCGAGTTGCTCCAAGGCCTTGAGGCTTATTAGTAGCCTCCCCGAAAAAAGGATCTCGTATGCTCCGTTTGGCGGCGGCGTGTTTTCTTCTGGCAGCCTTTTGTCTCTCCGGCTGTGGGGGAAACGAGGGGCATACGGACGTGGTCCAGCCCGCTAAGGACTGGAAGGATAGGATGCCCCCGCTGAAAGACAAAGGGCCAAAGCCAGGAGCATGACACCCAAGCGCTATCGAACGAAGCGCCCCCCCGAAACGGGGGGCGCTTTTTTTTGGCCCTCGTTCGGGTTTCACTTAATCCACGATTTCAAGTCGCAAAGGAGATTCTCAATGAGATATCAAATTCCCTTGGCCATATTCATGTCCATCATCGCCCTCGTGATTGGAGGAGCTGGAGGCTACTTATTGGGCGAGTTCCATGGCTACAGCAAGGCCGAGAAACACTCCAAAGAGCTGCTTGGTCAGGGCAAGTACCAGTTCGCCGGGCCCGCAAAGGGGGGCGGCGACAAAAAGGGTGACGGCGACTCCGAAGGCAAGGAAAAGCAAGCGGACAAAGACGGCAAGTCGGGATCCAAAGGGGACAATAAGGTCACCTCGACGGTTCGACTCGCACTTCTCCTCGAACGACTCAATGCGCGCACCAATCCAGCTAGGCTCGTCTTAGAAGAGAAGGAGAGGGCGCTCCTCTTAAAGGCTCTTGACGGGCTTGAGAACATCGACAAGCTCGAAGAGCAAGACGCGAAACAAAGGCTCGACATGATCCAGGACGTGATGGCAGGGGGTGAGGTTGTGGGTGGCAGCAAAGCGCCGACGACCGACTATCAGGCACAAGCCAATCCGTTTCAGCAGACCGGCATGCGTGAGATCATCAATACCCTACGAAGACTGGCCAAGGAGCAAAAAGACCAATCTAGCAAGGGAGAGTGAAAGAAGCTATTTGCGGCTCTGCTTTATTTCATAAAGCCGATCGCATTGAAGATTCTCCATCACCGTTCGGCCGGCGTTGATTCCGGGCCAGATCACTTCGACGCGGTCCACCTTGGCGGCGCTGCCCAGTCCGAAGGTGACGGCAAATTCGCTCTGGCTAAGGTAACCGCGGGCGCTGGTGACTTCGCGGGTCTGGGACTTGCCGGCGGCGGTGACGATGATGCGGGCGCCGATGGCGCTGGTGTTGCTCTTGACGCCGTCGCCTTCGAGAAGGATGCGGACCCAGTGGTTGTTGGCGCCGCCCTCGTTCTTGAGCAAGCGAGCCGGGCCGCCGTTTTCGACGAGGACGACGTCGAGATAACCGTCGCCGTTGAAATCGCCAAAAGCGCAACCCCGGCCCACGATCGGCTTAAACAAGTCCGGCCCGGCATCTTGCGGGCCCACAAGCTCGTAGTTTCGGTCGGAAGGCCGATGCTTGCCGGTGTTCCAGTAAAGCTGGACCGGCTCCCGGTACGATATCTGCGGCTGAACCAGGTGGATCAAGGGCTGAATGTGTCCGTTGCACGTCAATAGATCGAGCAATCCATCGAGATCGAAGTCGAAGAAAAAGAGGCCGAATTTAAGCACGATGCGGCTCGGCCGCGCCAGGCCCTCCATCATGGCGACGTCGGAGAAGAGCAGCTTTTCGCGGCTATCGAGGCGTAAGAGCGAGTTGGGCTCAAGGGCGAAGTTGCCGATGACCGCGGCCCGCTGGCCCGGCCGATATTCGGCATAGTCGATGCCCATGCCGGCGCGGGCAATACCCTCGGGATAGGCCATCCCCGCATGCTGGCCAATCTCCTCGAAAGTGCCGTTGCGTTTGTTATGGAAGAAGAAGTTGCGGACCGTGTCGTTGGCGATGAGGATGTCGGGCCAGCCGTCCTCATCCACGTCGCAGACGACGACGCCCAGTGCCTTGGCCATCGGCGCGCCGACGTCGGAAACCACCTCCATGCCGGCGGGGCCGGTGACGTTCTTGAACTTGCCGCCGCCCTCATTGTGGTACAGGGTGCAAAAGGTGCCGGTGAAGGGTTGGGGCCGTCCGTAAGCGCGGTGCTTCCCTGCGATGGTGAAATTCTGGTCCAAGTCTAATTTCGGCGCCCAGGTCAGGTAGTTGCAAACGATCAAATCGAGCTTTCCGTCGTTGTCATAATCGACCCATGCTGCCGAGGTGGGCCAGCTGATCGGCGTGCCGTAAGCTAGAAAGTCATCGCCTTTAACTGCCGGCCAGTTCTGCTGGTCCTTAAGATCGCCGGCCTGGGCGGTGACCTCGACGAACTTGCGGCCGCCGTTGCCGTCGGGCTCGTTGTGAAACAGGTGGTTGCCTCCGACCGCGGTGATGAAGATATCGGGCCAGCCGTCATTGTCGTAGTCGCCGACGGTCACGCCCATGCCGAACATGGTGATCGCCAGCCCGGCTTTTTCGGTCACATCCTCGAACTCGAAGTTGCCCTTGTTTCGGTAGAGGGCCAAGGTCGGCGCCTTGCCGTCCTTTTCGAATCCGGGCCAGTAACAGGAATTGATGAACAGGATGTCGGGCTTGCCATCCTTGTCGAAATCGAAGACCGCCACGCCGCCGCTCTTGGTTTCCGGGAAAAGCATCTTTCCGAAGGCGCCGTTGACGTGGGTGAAACGGATACCGGAGCTGGCGGTGACATCGCTGAAGCGCACCTTGGGAATCAGGGCGGAATAGTCTTCCGTCAGGCGCGGCATGGTTGGTCCGCCGGCTTTGTCCGTCGGGCTCTGGTTGCGTCCGCAGCCGGCGACGAGCACCAGGAGTCCGAGACAAGCGGTAAGCGAAAGACTTTCAAACTTTGGGACAATCAACATCTTAAATCGCTCACTTTCGCGCTTGCGCCGACCCTCGTTCGTGCCGCAGCCGTTATGAGTGCAGCAGGTCGTAGGGTTCGATGGCATCTATCGATGGCATGTGAGGGTTGGTTGGCGCTGACCGGATTCGCTGACCGGATTCTATGCCGGATTCCAGAGCCTGTCAATTAGGTCGTTCCACGCTCCACGCTCCACGCTCCACGCTCCACGCTCCACGCTCCACGCTCCACGCTCCACGCTCCACGTTGCACGCAAGGAAGAGCTGCCACTGTCCCTCGGGTAAAAAAACAGTCTCTGCTTCGGAATTTGTTTTCCTTTGCCTGAAACCTGGATTAACATTCCCTTCCGTACGGGCTTGAATTCCTCCATTCCTTCACCTCATTCAAAGGAGAACTGACATGAAAAGCCGAGGCGCTCGGTTCCTGGGAGCAACCATCCTGGGGCTGGGCGGAATGCTGTTGCTGGTGTCGCTGCCCGCGCTCGCCGGCGGCGACAAGGACAAGAAAAAGCCGTCCGCGGCTCCACTCAAGTCCTACCTGGTCCGCATGACTGTGGACAAAGAAAAGGAGGCGGTGACCAGCGTGGAAATCTTGGTGCTCACGCCGATCACCAAAGCAAAGCCAAAGCCGAGTGAAGAGATCACGCGCTTTGACGTGGACTCCAAGACCCAGTTCGTCCTGGTGGACGGCGACAAAAAGAGCAGCTTCGACCAAAAGACGGTGCTGTCGGATGCCAAGGGCAAGGAATCGTTTGGCGCGGCGGCCGCGCGCAAAGACGGCGCCGAAGCAGTCATCATCGAAGCGAACGGCAAGACGCTGGTCAGCGTAACCATGAATCGCAAGGCGGCGAAGGCGGAGCCGCAAAAGGACAAGTAACGCGGCACGGGCGAAAGATGTAAGACGGATTTGCAATCCGTCCGGAAGGAAAATGGTCCGGCCGGATTGCAAAGCCGAACCTAGGTTTCCGCTCAACCGTCCTCGAGCGTATCATTCAGGAAGCGCGCAAACAATTCCGACCGGGAACGGACGTTGAGTAAGCGGTAAATAGCCCGAATGTGATTGTGAACCGTGTGCTGACTGAGCGCCAGCCGCGCTGCGATCTGCTTGTAGGAGAGCCCTCCAAGCAGCAGCTGGTACACGCGGAATTGAGCTTTGGAGAGCGCGGCGAGTGACTGAACGGTTTGCTCCGGACTGGCAGCGAGCGGTTTCTCGACCGATTCGGCCAGCTCGGTCGGCGAGTCCACATCCAAATCCTCGTCGTCCATCCACCCCGTGTGAAATTCGCTGGATTCCAATAGAAAGCGCACGCCCCCGAACTCCACCCATTGTCCCCGACTCACTTCGCACTTCTCAATGCGCTTGCCATCGACAAACGTCCCGTTGCGGCTTCGCAAATCCTTGACCGTCACTAAAGGTCCCTCAACCGTCAATTCGGCGTGACGACGGGAAACCGTCGGGTGACTGACGACGAGATCGCAATCCGCGGCCCGTCCGAGGACGTGGCGACCGGGGCGCACGGGAAAATCACTGCTGGCGATGCGAGGGAATGCAATCCACAAGGTAAGGGAGGGGGACATGATCCGCGGGACACTTTCAAGAATCTGGAGGAATCCGAGAAGAATAGCCCGTTTTGGTCATTGCGTCAACAAGAATCTTGTGTTGAATTACCTAAATCTTAATTAATTAGAGGAACTTAATGATTCGTTAAGAACTCGTCAGGTTCACAAACTCTTGCTGCCCATTGATTTCCGGGGTGCTTGCTTTCGAGATGTGCGACGTTCAAGCGTCATCCGGCGCAGGTGTTACTAGGTATCATGGCGTATTTCGGACAGCCTGCACGCGCTAGTTGGACATATGAAAATAAATAACATGTACGATTTTTGATCCGCGAACGCGGAAATCGTTACTTAAGCACCGCACACGAGGCGTGCTATTCGGGGAATCAATGGTCAATTGAGAAATAATAACTTGGTCACTTTATGTTCCTTGATCGGATGAAGCAGATGGGAAACACAAGCCATATCGAGTCGATCCGGCGTAAGTTTCAGTCCCTTTCACCGGTGATTGACGAGCGATCGCGCCGCCATTGGGCCGCGGTCGAGGCGATCGAATTGGGGTGGGGAGGCGTGACGGCGGTTGCGCTGGCCACGGGTCTTTCACGCACGACGATCACCACCGGTATTCGTGAAATGCGCTCGCGGGAAGGCGTGGCGTTCCCCAGGATTCGCCGGCCCGGTGGGGGCCGTAAGAGAGTGGTGGAGTTGGACGCGGATCTGCTCGTGGCCCTGGAGGGCCTTCTGGACCCTGTTGACGAAACCGGCGCCTATTCGCGGGCCTCGATTCCGCTCGAACGGGAATCGCCCTTTCGATGGACCTGCAAAAGCACGCGCCGGCTGGCGGGAGAGCTTGACGACTTGGGCCATCACGTTTCGGAACGAACAGTCGCCGTTTTGCTGCGCGATTTGGGCTACAGCTTGCAGCCGAGCAGGCGCGTGCACCTCGAGGTTACGCCCGTGGACCGTAAAGCGCAGCTTGAGCGGGTGCACGTGCAAGTGACGCAGCTTTTGGCGCGCGGCGTGCCTGTGGTGGCACTGCAAATGAAGAGAAAGCAAGCCGGGCAGGGCTCGACGGGGACGCAGCTCGAAGGCGAAGCGATCGAGCGCCTCAACAATCAGCAAGGCTGGGAAGCGGCTTTCATCGATCACGAAACGGCTTTGTTCGCCGGTCGCTCCATTCGGCGCTGGTGGGCGGAGATGGGTGCTGACCGGTTTCCGTGGGCGCGGGAAATGTTGATCGCCGCCGACGGCGCCCAGAGTCCACGCTCGCGATTGTGGCGGACGGGGCTGCAGGAGTTGGCAAACACTACCGGCATTCGATTGCACATTTGCCATGTTCCGCCTTGCACCTTCAAATGGAACCATTTTGAGCAACGCCTCAGCTGCTTTCTTGTCGAAGACTGGAGGGGTCGGCACTATGCAAAACGCCAGGCAGTGGTCAGCCTGGTGACAAATGCGGCGCCCTCGAATCTGTTGGAGCGTGCGGCCCTTGACTCCTCCGCGACGGACTTCTGCGCCGCATCGCGCCAAACCATAAAGCTGGAAGGGGAGCTCGCAAAAAGAGCCAATTTCGAGTCGAAAGGCGAATGGAACTACACGATCGCGCCGCGACCTCAAAGTGCTGTTTCGTAAAGAGTTGCGTCATATCAACTGCGGCCGATAGACCAAGTTAATTATTCCCATTTCTTTATGGCAAAATCCCTAAGAGATGGGGAAGTAATTTCTTGTCAGGCGTGGACGCCGAATGATAAAACCGACTGGGCGTTGTTCCACATCATTCACTTTATTTCAGGAGGTCGGTTTTATGCGTTCCAAACTAGGCTTGAAGGGAGGATGGAGACGGTCAGCGTTTACGTTGATCGAATTGCTGGTGGTCATCGCGATCATCGCAATTCTGATCGGGCTCTTAGTGCCCGCAGTCCAGAAAGTCCGGGAAGCTGCTGCACGGACCGAATGCGCGAACAATTTGAAGCAGATCGGTCTGGCCCTGCACAATTACCATGACGTCGTCAAGCACTTCCCCAAGGGCAACAACCAGGCGTGGGACGAAAACTTCGGCTGGACGTGGATGGCGTACATTCTGCCCTACATTGAGCAGAACACCCTCTACGACGCGGCCATTCGGTTCGCGCGCTCGCAGCCGCAAAGCAGTTGGGTTCCCTACGGCAACGGGTCCACCTACTCCGGCCCGCCAAACGGCGTGCGCATTTACGGCGAAACGTTCCCCGACCAAGATTCCCCCGGCAATCTTGTCACCAACATCACGCAGCCGCCGATAGGCGGGCCACCCGACGCGGGCATCAATCCAGGCCACTCGACGGTGGTTCCCACCTACAAGTGCCCCTCGGATTGGCGCAGCTTGGTCGCTTCGGTGGTGATTTGGAATCCGGCGCCGCCGACGCCAACGAATCCTTCGTGGGGTGCCGTTCCGACTTGCTTCACCAGCTACTCGGGCAACGCCGGCCACTTCGGCCAGATCGACTCCCGCAGCCACGCTTCCGGGAAGATCTTCGTGCCGCGAATGCCGTCTGACGGCGTGCTGTTCGTCGAGTCCAAGATCCGCATCACGCAGATTTCGGACGGCAGCAGCAACACGCTGTTGGTCGGCGAGCATCCACCGTCCAATGATTTCGTGTTTGGTTGGGCGTTCGACGGGGCTGGTTTCGACAATGCCGGCACCGGCGAGGCGAGCATGTATGTCGATCCGTGGGCGAGCGGCGTGGCTGTCCGCTTCAACGACGGCGGCGGCTACGTTGACCAGTGCGTCAACATGACTGCGATTTCCACGAAGTTCGGCGTTGCCTATGGCGCCATCACCGCGGCCCAGAACGGCTGGGGGCCATGGACAGCCGGCGGCAATCTCACGTCGGACCTTTACCGTGGGTTTGAGCCCGGCGACATTTTCAACTTCTGCCACCTCGGCCACTACTGGAGCCTGCATCCAGGTGGAGCGAACTTCGTGTTCGCCGACGGCGGCGTGCGGTTCCTCACCTACACGATGAATCCCGTCAATTTCCTGGGTCTTGCGACCCGTAATGGCGGCGAGAACGTCATCGTC